>DATGVM010000040.1:0-51774 GCA_035300345.1 Steroidobacteraceae bacterium | reverse complement strand
CTGACGCTGAATCCGAACGGGAAAATCCCGGCAATCATCGATCCGGACGGACCGGACGGCGCTCCGATCGCTCTGTTCGAGTCGGGGGCGATTCTGCTGTATCTGGCGGAGAAGACGGGCAAGCTGCTTCCAGTGTCTGCGTCCGAGCGCTACAAGGCCATTCAGTGGGTCTTTTTTCAGATGGCGGGTGTCGGACCGACATTCGGACACCTCGGGTACTTCCACAAGTTCGCAGGCCGCGAAATCGAGGACAAGCGTCCTCTCGAACGTTTCCGCTCGGAGACCCAACGCCTGCTCGGTGTCCTCGAGCAGCGGCTGGAGCGCCGAGAGTGGATCATGGGCGACATCTACACCATCGCCGATATCTCGTTGATCGGGTGGGTTCGCAACCTGAACACCCTATTCGGCGCCGGCGACCTCGTGCAATACGACAAGCTGAAGAGCGTCCCGGCCTGGTTGCAACGGGGCTTAGCCCGGGTGGCGGTGCAGCGCGGCCTCAATATTCCGCCACGGCCGGCAACCTGAAGGAGCTGATCGCGCGAGTGCGAAAGTCCCCCTACCCAAATCGTTAGGTTCTGGTTCCAGGGAAAGGGCATTGATTCGCACTATCCAGCGAGCTCGCCGATTCATCGAGACCGGCATCCTCGGCGTTTGCTCGCGGGTTTTGATGGGCGGAGCTGTAGTCGAATCCAAGAGCCGGGGGACTTTCTAGGTGAACGCGCCAGTAATGCGCGTTGCCATCGACACGGTCCGAGCTATTCGTCGCGCACATAAATAGGGTAAAGCTCGAGCCGATCGATGATCTATTTTTTAGAGCCGTTGATGTTCATCTGGCGACGAATCTCACCGTCAGCCTCGCCCCCAGTTGCCGTTGAGAGTCGCTCCCACAGGCTAAAGTCGATATAAAAATGCTTTATTTTCAATGGTCGGGGTGACAGGATTTGAACCTGCGACCTATACGTCCCGAACGTAGCGCTCTACCAGGCTGAGCTACACCCCGATTCTCGACTCACTCAATGCTGGCGTTCGACGGCAAAGCGGGCCAGTGCGGCAAGACCGTTGCGGTACGGCGTCTCCGGCAGCGCCGCGAGGGCGGCAATCGCCAGATCGGCCTCGGCCTGCGCGAGCCGCGCAGTGTACTGAAGGCCTCCGGTCGATTCAATTGCGGCCAGGATGGCGCCGAGCTGCTCGCGGCCACCGTGCTCGATGGCGGCGCGGATCAGGGCCGCCGTTCGGGGATCCGCCGTCCGCAATGCATGGATCAGCGGCAGCGTCGGCTTGCCCTCCGCCAGGTCATCTCCGAGGTTCTTGCCGCGGGTCTCGGGGTCCGACTGGTAGTCCAGCACATCATCTATGAGCTGATACGACGTGCCGAGGTGCTTTCCATAACGCGCCAGGGCCTGCTGCAGGCCAGGCGCCGCGCCGCTGACGACCGCTGCGACCTCGGCACCCGCCTGGAACAGCTGGGCGGTCTTGCGATGAATCACTTCCAGGTAACGCTGCTCCGTGGTGTCGGGATCGCGGGCGTTCATGAGCTGCAGCACTTCGCCCTCGGCGATCACATTGGTGGCCTCGGCCATGATCTCGATCACCCGCTGTGAACGGACGGCTGCCATCATCTGGAAGGCGCGCGAATAGACGAAGTCGCCGACCAGTACGGTGGCCTGATTGCCGAACACCTCGTTCGCCGTGTCGCGGCCGCGCCGGAGTGCGGACATGTCGACGACGTCATCGTGCAGCAGCGTTGCCGTATGGATGAACTCGATGAAGGCCGCGGCCTGTACATGTGGGCGCATCGGACCGGACCCTGCTGTGTCACGGATCCCGCAGGCCTGGCCGGCGAGTACCACCAACAGCGGGCGCATACGCTTGCCGCCACCGGCGATGATGTGCTCGGCGACCTGGCCGACCAGCGGTACGATGCTGTGCAGGCCGGTGCGGATAGCCGCATCGACCGCCTCGAGGTCTGGCCGCACCAGGTCGCGGATTTGCTCCAGCGCCGCCGCCGAGCCGCTATCGGGACCTGGGCCCGCCACCGCCGGAGCTTCCAGAGCCTTTCGGACAGTATTCAACTCGCTGTTTCTCCAAGGAAAACCCGGATTGACCCACAAGGCAACGCTTGAGTAGAATGCGCGGCCTTTTCCATGAGTGCCCGCCCCCGGCGGGTATTGATCATACGGAGCCTTTTAGCCAAATGTACGCGGTCATCGCCACGGGCGGCAAACAGTATCGGGTGGAGAAGGACGGCGTGCTGCGCATCGAAAGGCTCAGTGCCGAGCCGGGTGCCACCGTGGAGTTCAACGACGTGCTGCTGATCGCCGATGGCGAGAAGATTACGGTCGGCAGGCCGATGCTCAAGGGCAGCAAGGTGCTGGCCACCGTCGAGTCCCACGGCCAGGGCGACAAGGTGGCGATCGTGAAATTTCGTCGCCGCAAGCACTATCTGCGCATGAAGAACCACCGCCAGCAGTACACCCAGGTGCGTGTCACCGGGATCAGCGCGGCCTGATTGTTGGAGTCACCGATCCATGGCACATAAGAAAGCAGGCGGCAGTACGCGCAATGGCCGCGATTCCCACAGCAAGCGCCTGGGCGTGAAGGTGTTCGGAGGTGAGCGGGTGCTGGCCGGTAACATCATCATCCGCCAGCGTGGCACCCGGGTGCGGGCGGGCGAGAACGTCGGCACCGGCACTGACCACACGCTCTTCGCCCTCAAGCACGGCCGCGTGGTCTTCCGCCGCAAGGGCGAGGCGCAGAAGATGTATGTGAGTGTGCAGGCCGAGGCGGCCGCGGACGCGGCGGGCGTCGCTCTCTGATCGCAAGGCCTCCAGTCTCACCTCTACTGAACCCCGGCTCCGGCCGGGGTTTTCGTTTTAGGGCCTCCGCCCCGGACCGTTGCAGGTAAGCTGGCCGGATGAAATTCGTCGATGAAGCAACCCTGCGCGTGCAGGCCGGCAACGGTGGGCGCGGATCAGCCAGTTTCCGGCGCGAGAAATCGGTGCCCTTCGGCGGACCGGACGGCGGCGACGGTGGTCACGGCGGGAGCGTGGTGCTGCGCGCGGCCGAGGGGATCAACACGCTGGCGGACTTTCGCATCAACCGCACCTATCGCGCGGCCTCGGGGGAGGGCGGATCGGCGAACGGCTGCACTGGCAAGAGCGGCGAGGACCTGATCGTTCTGGTCGCGGTGGGCACCGTGGTGAGCGATGAGCAGACCGGCGAGGTGCTGGGGGATCTGAAGGTCGCCGGACAGGAGTTCAAGGTCGCGCAGGGCGGCAAGGGCGGGTGGGGCAATACGCGCTTCAAGAGCAGCACCAATCGCGCGCCGCGCCAGTTCGGACCGGGCCTGCCCGGGGAGAAACGGGCCCTGGCGCTTGAGCTCAAGGTGATCGCCGACGTCGGGCTCCTGGGGCTCCCGAACGCCGGTAAATCTACATTGATTCGCGCGGTTTCCGCCGCGCGGCCGCGGGTGGCCGATTATCCGTTCACGACACTGCACCCCAATCTCGGCGTGGTCTACTGCGGGCAGCACCGCAGCTTCGTCATGGCCGACATCCCCGGCCTCATCGAGGGCGCGGCGGAAGGCGCAGGCCTGGGGCATCGCTTCCTGAAGCACCTGCAGCGCACGGGCGTGCTGCTGCATCTGATCGATATGGCGCCGAGCGATCCGGACGCCGATCCGGTACGCGATGCGCGTGCCATCGTCGCGGAGCTGAAAAAGTTCAGCAAGGACCTGGGCACCAAGCCGCGCTGGCTGGTGATCAACAAGCGCGATCTGCTGCCCGATGCGGAGGCGGAGACGCGCGCCCGCAGCATCGTGCGGAGCCTGCGCTACAAGGGTCCGGTGCACCTGATTTCGGCGGCAACCGGCCGCGGCACGCGCGAGCTGGCCGAGGCGGTCATGAATTTCCTCGATGAGCGCCGGGCCAATGGGCGGCGGGCGGCGGCCGATGCGCAATAGCAAGGTGCGCCAGCGCATCGCCGCGGGCAAACTGAAACTGCGCATCCGGGACCTGCGCAATCTGGGCGCCCGATCGGAGCAGGTGTTGGGAGCGATAGGGATTCGCACCGCCGACGAGCTGCGCCGGCAAGGCGCCGTGCGCACCTACGCCGAGCTAAAGCGCGCCGGCTCCAGGCCCTCGTTGAACATGCTGTGGGCGCTGGCCGGTGCGCTCGAGCCCTGGCCCGAGGGCACGCATTGGCGCGAGATCGCGCGCGGCGAATCGCGCCTGTCGCTGCTGCTCGCGGTGGAGGATCTGGAGACCGCCACGCGGCGGCCTGGCTAGCTTCAGGCGATCTTCTTGATGCGCGCGGCGAGCCGGCTCTTGTGGCGATCGGCCTGGTTGCGGTGAATGATTTTCTTGTTCACCAGGGTGTCGATCAAAGGGACCGCGGCCAGGTAATGCGTCCGGGCCTCTTCCTTCTTGCCGGCGGCGGCTGCATCGACCACCTTGCGGATCGCCGAGCGCATGCGCGAACGCAGGGCGACGTTGCGCTCCCGGTGCACCATGGCCTGCCGGGCCGCTTTTTCCGCTGATTTCGTATTAGCCACGCGCTCGCTCCGCTGTCTGTAACTGCAATAAGGCCCCCGAGGGGCCGCGTAGTCTGCGCAGCGGCCCTCTCGTTGTCAATGCGCCTCCGGTATAGTTCCTCCCGCCCCATGAGCCGCACCATCCTCAAGAGCACCAGCGTCGTCGGTGCCACCACGCTGGTCTCCCGCATCACGGGGCTGTTCCGCGACGTGGCCCTGGCCCAGGCCTTTGGCGCCAGCGCCCTGCAGGACGCCTTCCTGGTGGCCTACAAGATCCCCAACTTCCTGCGGCGGCTGTTCGCCGAAGGCTCCTTCTCGCAGGCCTTCGTGCCGGTGATTTCCGAGTACCGCCTGAAACGCAGCCAGGCCGAGGTGAAGGAGCTGGTGAGCGGGGTCACCGGGACGCTCGGAGGCGTGCTGCTGGCCGTCACCGCCGTCGGGGTCGTGGCGGCGCCGCTGATCATCCTGCTGTACGCCACCGGCTTCACCCGCGATGCCGGCAAATTCGCACTCACCGTGCAGATGTTGCGCTGGACCTTCCCGTATCTGCTCTTCATCTCGCTCACGGCGCTGTTTTCGGGAGTGCTCAACAGCTACCGGCGCTTCGCGCTGCCGGCCTTCACGCAGGTGGCGATGAATCTGGTGATGATTTTCTTTGCGGTCGGCATCGCCGAACACAGCCGCAATCCGGGCATCGTGCTGGCGGTGGGCGTGTTCGTCGCGGGCGTGCTGCAGCTGCTGATGCAACTGCCCTCGGTCGCGCGGCTGGGGCTGTTGTCCTGGCCGCGCTGGCGGCCCGCGCACGAGGGCGTGCGGCGCATCGGGCGGCTGATGATCCCGGGCATCGTTGGCTCCTCGATGGCGCAGGTGAGCCTGGTGCTCGACACGACCATCGCCTCGTGGCTGGTCACGGGGAGCGTGTCCTGGCTGTACTTCGCCGATCGCCTGATGGAATTTCCGCTCGGGGTGTTCAGCGTGGCGCTCGCCACGGTGATCCTGCCGGGATTGTCCACGCATCACACTGAACGCTCGCCCGAGCAGTTTTCCCTGACCCTTGACTGGGCGCTGCGACTGACCGTGATGCTGGTGATGCCCGCCGCCGTCGGGCTCCTGGCCTTCGCCGGGCCGATCACCGCGGCCGTGTTCGGCTACCGCAATTTCAACGCGCACTCGGTGCAGATGGCGAGCTGGGCGCTGATGGCCTATTCCTGGGGCCTGGTGATGTTCAGCCTGGTCAAGGTGCTGGCCCCCGGATTCTTTGCGCGCCAGGACACCCGCACTCCGGTGCGCGCGAGCCTGGTGGCACTCGCGGTGAACATGGCCATGAACATCGGCGTCGCGCTGCCTGCTTCTCGCCTGGGGTTCCCCGCGCCGCACATCCTGCTCGCCACCGCGACCTGCAGCGGATCGGCGGTCAATGCCTACCTGCTGTTTCGCGGCTTGCGCCGCGCGGGGGTTTATCAGCCCTCGAAGGCCTGGGCGACGCTCTGGCCGCGGGTGCTGCTGGCCAGTGCGCTGATGGGTGCGCTGCTGTGGTGGTGGTCCGGGAGCCTGGAGGAATGGATGGCGCTGCGGCCGGTGGCGCGGCTGCTGCGCTGCGCCGGAGGCATCAGTGCCGCGGGCGCCCTGTATTTTGTGGTGCTGTATGCACTGGGCATGCGCTACCGCGACCTGCGGACGCGGCCGACATGAGCCTGCGCCTGATACGCGGCTTACCCAGCGGGGCGCAATCGCCCTGCGTCGTCACCGTTGGAGCTTTCGATGGCCTGCACATCGGGCATCAGGCGCTCGTTGCGCGCACCCTGGCGCGCGCGCGCGCCTTGAACGTGTCCGCGGTCCTGCTCAGCTTCGAGCCCATGCCGCGCGAATTCCTCAGCCCGAAAGATCCGCCGACGCGGCTTACGAACCTGCGCGAGCGCTGGCGGCTGCTGGAGCACAGCGGCCTGGATCGGCTGCAACTCCTGACCTTCAACAACCGGCTGCGCTCTATGTCGGGACGAGAGTTCATGCAGCTGCTGCAGAGCCTGGGCGCGCGCGCCGTGATTGTCGGCCACGACTTCCGCTTTGGCCGCGGCGCCGAGGCGAGCGCCGAATGGTTTGCCGGCGAATCCCGGCCGTACGGCTACGAGGTGGAGATCGTTGCCGCCGTACCGGTGGGCGAGGAGCGCGCGAGCAGCGGCCTGGTGCGCACCGCGCTGGCCAGTGGTGATCTGCAGCGCGCCGCGGCAATGCTCGGGCGGGCCTACACGATGCGCGGCCGCGTCGTTCACGGCAATCAAATGGGCCGGAAATTGGGCTTTCCGACCGCTAACCTGCCCCTGCACCGCCGCCGCTCGCCGCTCGCGGGCATCTACGCGGCGCGCGTGAGCGGGGCCGGCTGCAGCGGCTGGCCCTCGGTCGCGAGCCTGGGCACCCGACCGATGGTCGGTGGCGTCGTGCCGCTCCTGGAAGTCCACCTCTTCGATTTCGATCGCGACCTCTACTACCAGGAGCTCGAAGTGGAATTTGTCGCACATCTGCGCGAGGAGCGGCGCTTTGAATCGCTCGATGCGATGGTGGTGCAGATGCATCGCGACGCTGCCGAGGCGCGGGCGATCCTGGCGGCGTGAGGCTGAAGATACGGCCAACCAGCTTGACTCCGTAACCCGTTACGTTACACTTCACAAATGTTTGCCAGCTTTCGGCATCGCGGCCTGGAGCGATTTTTCTCGTCGGGTTCCAAGGCAGGCATCAAGCCGGAGCATGCGGAGCGTTTGCGGCTCGTCCTGGGCCGTTTGGCCGCAGCGGTAACGGCCCGGGATATGGACCTGCCCGGTCTGCGACTGCACCGGTTGAGGGGTAAGCTAAAGGACCGCTGGTCGGTTTCCGTCAGTGGGAATTGGCGCCTTAGCTTCGCTTTCTCTGGCAAGGATGCCGTCCAGGTCGACTATGAGGATTACCACTGATATGGCTTTGCAGATGCACAATCCACCCCACCCCGGAGAGATCTTGCGGTCGCTGTGTTTGGAGCCGCTGGCTCTGTCCGTTACAGATGCCGCCAAGGCGCTGGGCGTCAGTCGCAAGACGCTATCTGCTGTCCTGAATGGGCGCGCGGGTGTCAGCCCTGAAATGGCGGTTCGCTTGTCAATCGCGTTTGACACGACAGCGGAGAGCTGGCTGAACCAGCAGGTGCAGTACGATTTATGGATTGCTGAG
The DNA here is from genome assembly GCA_035300345.1 of Steroidobacteraceae bacterium. Taxonomy (GTDB): domain Bacteria; phylum Pseudomonadota; class Gammaproteobacteria; order Steroidobacterales; family Steroidobacteraceae; genus FEN-1191. The sequence continues at coordinate 44,048 of DATGVM010000040.1, read as the reverse complement.
AAGCGTCGGAAGTCGCTGCGCGTGACGCGAATTGCTGCGTAGGCGAGTTAGCAAATGATGGCAGCGAGTGCACGCGGCGCTCATGCGGAGCGCCTCGCGAGGCGTCTTTGATGGGATCAAATTGAAGTGACCGACTACAAGAACACTCTGAACCTGCCGCAGACGGATTTCCCGATGAAGGCGGATCTGGCGCAGCGCGAACCCAAGCAGCTGGAGCGCTGGGCCGCGCAGGACCTCTACGCGCGGATCCGCGAGGCGGCGAAGGGGCGCCCCTCATTCGTGCTGCACGATGGCCCGCCCTACGCCAATGGCGTCATTCACCTCGGACACGCCGTCAACAAGGTCCTCAAGGATATCGTCGTCAAATCGCACGGACTGGCCGGCTTCGATGCACCCTACGTGCCGGGCTGGGATTGCCACGGGCTGCCCATCGAGCTCGCCGTGGAGAAGAAACATGGCAGGCCGGGGCACAAGCTCGATGCGCGCGCCTTTCGCGCCGCCTGCCGCGAATTTGCCACCCGCCAGATTGATTCGCAGCGCGCCGATTTCAAGCGCCTCGGAGTCCTGGGCGACTGGGAACGTCCCTACCTGACGATGGATCCACGCTACGAAGCGCAGCAGATTCGCGCGCTCGGCAAGATCATCGCCAATGGCCATCTCTATCGCGGGCTCAGGCCCGTGCACTGGTGCCTCGATTGCCGCTCGGCACTGGCCGAGGCGGAAGTCGAGTACGAGAATCGCACCTCGACCGCGATCGATGTGGCATTCCGCGGGGTCGATCGCTCCGAAATCGCGCGCCGCAGCGGCATAGCCGTGACCGCCCTCGAGGGCGCGAACGTCTCGTTCGTGATCTGGACCACGACGCCCTGGACGCTGCCCGCGAATGAGGCCGTCGCCTTGCGGGCCGAATACGAATACGTGCTCATGCGCGTCGAGCGGCCGGGCGGACCGGAAGTGCTGGTGCTGGCAGCGGAACTCGCGCTCGCCTCGCTGGCGCGCTTTGGCCTGGAGGGCCGGGAGCTCGGCCGCTGCCGCGGCGCCCAGCTCGAGGGCCTGAAGCTCGAGCATCCCTGGTTGTCCAAGCAGGTGCCGGTCATTCTTGGAGAGCACGTCACGCTGGAAGCCGGTACCGGCGCCGTGCACACGGCCCCCGCACATGGCCAGGAAGACTTTGTCATTGGCCGTACCTATGAACTGCCGGTGGTCAATCCGGTGGGGCCGGACGGTCGCTTTGCCCCCGGCACCGAGCTGGTGGCGGGGCTGAAAGTCGATGCTGCCAACCCCGTCATCGTCGCGGCGCTCGAGGAGCGCGGCCGCCTGCTGCACCAGCAGCCGCATCTGCACAGTTACCCGCACTGCTGGCGCCACAAGACGCCGCTGATTTTCCGCGCGACTTCGCAGTGGTTCATCAGCATGGACACCCGCGGATTGCGCGCAGGCACGCTGCGCGACATCAAGAACGTGCACTGGACCCCAGAATGGGGCCAGCCGCGCATCACCGGCATGATCGATAACCGTCCGGACTGGTGCCTGTCGCGGCAACGCACCTGGGGCGTGCCGATTACACTATTTACGCGGCGCGACAACGGTGCTCTGCACCCGCGCACGGCCGAGCTGATCGATGCTGTCGCGGCGCGGGTTGAACGCGACGGGATTGATGCCTGGTTCGCGCTCGATCCGGCCGAGCTGCTCGGCCCCGACGCCGAGCACTACGACAAGGCCACGGACGTCATGGACGTGTGGGCCGATTCAGGCCTGTCCTTCGAATGCGTCGCGGCGATGCGCGGGGACTTCCAGGCACCGGTCGATCTGTACCTGGAGGGGTCGGACCAGCATAGAGGCTGGTTCCACAGCTCGCTACTGATGTCCGAGGCCCTGTACGGCCGCGCGCCGTATCGCGGCGTGCTCACCCACGGATTCACGGTGGACGAGCAGGGCCGCAAAATGTCCAAGTCGCTGGGCAACGGCATCGAGCCGCAGGACATCATCAAGACCCTCGGCGCCGACATCCTGCGGCTGTGGGTGGCGGCGACCGATTTTTCCAATGAGATGAGCCTGTCGCAGGAGATCCTGCGGCGCATGAGCGATTCCTATCGCCGCATGCGTAACACCGTGCGCTTCCTGCTGGGCAACCTGCACGGCTTCGAACCCTCGCAGGCCTTGCCACCCGGCGAACTCGTCGCGCTGGATACCTGGGCGATCGAGCGCACGCGCGAACTCCAGGGGGAGATCGAGGCGGCCTACCGGGACTACCAGTTCCACCTGATCTACCAGAAGGTGCACAACTTTTGCGTGGTGGATCTGGGGGGCTTTTACCTCGACATCATCAAGGATCGCCTCTACACAACGCCGGCGGCCGGCCGGCCGCGGCGCTCGGCGCAGACGGCGATGTGGCACATCGCTGAAGCAATGGTGCGCTGGCTGTCGCCCATCCTGTCCTTCACGGCCGAGGAGATCTGGGGACGGTTGCCGGGGGCACGCCTGCAGTCGGTGTTTCTCGCCACCTGGCATGCGCTCCCCGCTGCCGCTGGCAGCCCGGCGACTGGTGGCGCGGACTCGGGCGCAGCCATTGATTGGGCGGCCCTGATTGCGCTGCGCACGGACGTGGCCCGCGAACTCGAGCGCCTGCGTGTCGCCGGAGAGATCGGCGCACCGCTCCAGGCCGAACTGGATGTCTACTGCCTTGAAGCCCAGTACCCGCGCCTCAACGTGCCCGGTGATGAACTTCGATTCCTGATGATCACCTCGCAGGCGCGCGTGCAGCGCGTGGTGGCGGCGCCCGCGGGCGCCGTCGAAGCGGCGCTGGTTCCGGGCGGCGGCGTGTGGATCAGCGTGCGGCGCACGGCGGCAGCGAAGTGCGTGCGTTGCTGGCACCACCGCGAAGATGTCGGACAGGTGCCCGCGCATCCGGAGTTGTGTGCCCGCTGCGCCGGCAATATTGCGGGGCCCGGCGAAGTGCGCCGTTACGCCTGATGGAACGGGACACCCAGGCCGCGGGCGCGGGGCGCACCGGACAGTGGCGCTGGCTGGCCCTGTCCGCGGCGATCATTGGCCTCGATCAATGGAGCAAGCGTCTGGTCGAATCGGTCCTGCAGCCCTTTGAGGACCGCTATTACCTGCCGGTGTTCAACCTGGTGCGTGCACACAATCGTGGCGCGGCCTTCAGCCTGTTCAATGGAGCCTCCGGCTGGCAACGCTGGGCCTTCAGCGCCCTGGCCGTGATCGTGAGCGTGTCGCTCATCATCTGGCTCAGGAGATTGCAGCGCCACGCCAATCTGTTGGCCTCAGGCCTGGCGCTCATCCTGGGCGGCGCGCTCGGCAACGTGCTCGATCGCCTGCGGCTCGGCTACGTGGTCGATTTCCTGCAGTTCCACTGGCAGCAGCATTACTTTCCCGCCTTCAATGTCGCCGATTCAGCCATCACCGTCGGTGCCACTTGCCTGCTGCTCGATATGTACCTCGGCTCGCGGCGCGACTCTGCTGCTGCGGACAGCTAGGGCCCCTCGCCCATGCGCATCCTGCTCGCCAACCCCAGAGGCTTCTGCGCCGGAGTGGATCGCGCCATCGAGATCGTGGAGCGCGCGATCGAGTTGTTTGGGGCGCCGATCCATGTGCGGCATGAAGTGGTGCACAACCGGACCGTGGTGGAACGGCTGCGCGCCCTGGGCGCCATTTTCGTCGAGGAATTGCATGAGGTGCCCGACGGGGCGACCGTAATCTTCTCGGCCCACGGCGTGTCGACCGCGGTGGAGCAGGAAGCACAGCGGCGCGGACTGAGGGTCTTCGATGCCACCTGTCCGCTGGTCACGAAGGTGCACATGGAGGTCGCCCGCTTTGCGCGCGATGGGCGCGATGTGCTGCTGATCGGCCACGCGGGCCATCCGGAGGTGGAAGGCACGATGGGACGCTTCGATGGCTCGCACGGTGGACGGATCCTGCTGATCGAGAGCGTCGCCGACGCGCGGCGCCTGGAAGTGCGTGATCCGCGCCAGCTCGCCTTTGTCACGCAGACGACGCTCTCAGTGGACGACACGGCCGCGATTGTGGAAGCGCTGCGCGAGCGCTTTCCTGCCCTGCAGGCACCCCGCAAGGAGGACATCTGCTATGCCACCCAGAACCGGCAGGATGCCGTGAAGCAGCTGCTCGAGCATTGCGAAGTGCTGGTGGTCGTCGGCTCGCGCAGCAGCTCCAATTCCAACCGGCTGCGGGAGCTCGCCGACCGCGCCGGGGTCCCCGGATACCTGGTCGATGGCGCTTCCGACCTGCAGCGCGCCTGGTTCGAGGGCCGCCATACCGTCGGCGTGACGGCCGGCGCTTCGGCGCCAGAACTGCTGGTTCAGCAGGTGGTGGAGCGCCTGCGCGAGTGGGGAGGGGCGCCGCCGGCGGAATCCCACGGCCGGCCTGAAAGCGTGGTTTTTGCGTTGCCGCGCTCGCTGCGGTAAAACGGTCGCCAACATGGACAGGAAAGCCGAAAACCTGCCGGCCGCGGCCGCGGATATCAGCGCCCGGCTGCAGGCCAGCGGCATCCGCGTCACCGCCCAGCGGCTGCAGATTGCCGAGCTCCTGCTCGCCGTCCCGCAGCACCTGACGGCCGACCAGATCGCCGAGGCGCTGCAGCAGCGTGGCCTGGTGGTCGCCAAGGCCACCGTTTACAACACGCTCAATCTGTTCGCGGCACGCGGGCTGCTGCGTCCGCTGTCGGTCGATGGCGCGCGCAGCTGGTTCGATTCAAACGTCGAGCCGCACTATCATTTTCACGACGAGCGCACCGGTGCCCTCAGCGACGTGGCGCTGCCGGAGGTCCAGTTCAGCCGCCTGCCGGAACCGCCGGCGGGGATGGAAGTCGCCGGCCTTGATCTGGTGATCCGGCTGCGCCCGATCCGGTAGAATGCCGCGGATTGCCGGAGTAGCTCAGTTGGTAGAGCGGCGCATTCGTAATGCGTAGGTCGTAGGTTCGATTCCTATCTCCGGCACCATCCGGGCCTCCAGGCACTCGGCAGATAGAGTCCATGCGTAGCTCAACCACAGCACTCCCCGCTCGCATCGCCCACACACGGGCGCTCCTCGCCAGCCTTGTCTGCGCGGCAGCCTTCGCCACCGGGGCGCCGCCAGACTCTGATGGGGCGCTCCTGATCGCGCCGCCGGAGGGTGGCGTCGATGCCGACACTTTCGGCCACCTCGTCACAAGCGTCGAAGCGGCCTTGGATGGCTGCGCACGAAAAAATATACCGGCAAGTCCAACGATCGTCGACCAATCCCGCATTGCCTCGACACCTATCAAGACAATATCAATCGCTGATGGCAGCCGTTACTACCCCGAGAGCTTGATTGCCCACGGCGATCAAGCCATTGGCCTAGTGGCGTTTCAGGTCGATGCGCTGGGCAACCCTCGCTTCACCCATGTCCAAAAAGCAATGCCGGCCAGCCCGCGCTCAGAGTTCCATAAAGCGATCCGCGAAATGGTGAGGGACTCAAGTTTTGCTCCGGCGACAATCGAGGGTCACCCGGTGGCGAGTTGGAAATACATAGTGGTTCGATTTCAGCAGTATAGCCAGGGACCTTTCGGCAGCATTCTGAGCCAACCCAAACTGCAGGAAATACTGGCAAAGGCGCGACACGGAGACGCAACCTCCATGGCGGTGGTGCACTACCTCTACAGACTGGTTCCCGCGGAAGTGCAGCTGACCAACTCGGAGAGCCGGGACTTTCTCGTTCATGCGGCGCTGAGCGGATATCGCGAGGCAAGGGCTGGACTAGTGCGATTGCTTGACCCACCGGCCTGTCGCCAGGACCCGGAAATGCAGGAGTTGTATCATTTTTTGAGTTGGCGAAGCGGGTCCGCTGTCGCTCTGAACGAAGCCACTCGACTGCTGGGATTGCACGATCCGTCGACCTATCACGATATCGCGACGCTGCTGCATGGGGCTGCCAACGCCACTGACCCCTTCACCCAACTGTGGGCCACAGGGCTCCTGGCGACAGCGCCGGTGGCGGAGATTCGTGATCCCACCTTCGCCCTGCAATCCGCACTCACCCTCAAGAATCCAGAGCAAGACCCGGATATTGCCGAAGCCCTCGCCGCTGCCCAGGCGGCTAACGGACAGTTCGATGACGCCGTGCGCACTGAAACGCTCGCTCTGGCGCAGGCCAAGAAGCGTCACTGGAACAACGCGCAGCTGCGCCAGCGGCTTGCGGCCTATCAATCCAACACGCCTTGGACCAAATATCTATGTGACTGCGACGGTGTCCTGCCCTGGTAGTTTTGCAGCATCAGGCATAGTTTCTAGCGAGTCGGCGGACCACCTCGCTCTGCCGCTCGTAAGTCAGCCGCGGCCTGACGCATACCCTCTTTCACCGCACAGCCCTGCTGTACGTGTGTCGGAAGCGAGCGCGAAAGCGTCACTCCAGTGGGTGTCACAAGGTGGATGGATCAGGGGAACAGGACCTAGCCCTTCAGGCCGCAGCGACTATCTCGCGCAATACTTCGGGGCGCTTGACGGCAACTTCGAGCAGCGTGCGGGCGGCCCCGGTGGGCTTGCGCCGACCTTGCTCCCACTCCTGCAGAGTACGCTTGGACACGCCCATGAGGCGCGCAAACTCCTGCTGCGAGAATCCGGCGCGCGTACGCGCCTCTGTGACGGCCGACATGGGCACCCGGTGCACGCGCCCGAGCTGCCCGGCCTTCATCTCGCGCACTGAAGCAAGGAGCTCGGCGCCCAGATTTCGCTTCTTGTCACGCGCGCTCAGCGCGCGCTCAGTCATCTTTGCCATGTAGAGTCTCCCGAATCAGTAACAGCGTCTTGCCCGGTATCGTGTCCTGAGTACCTTTCCCATAAATCAACAGTAGGTAGATCACACCTTTGGCAAGTCGGTTGTAGTGAATCACCCGCACGCCGCCCCGCTTGCCCTTACCTGCTCGCGACCAGCGAACCTTCCGGCAGCCGCCCGAGCCCCTTACGACGTCACCGGCTTCCGGATTGGCCGCCGGCCAGACCACAAATTCGCCACGCTCCTCGGTCCAATAGTCCGGCCAGAAGCGGCTAAAGGTCGGTGTTGCGATGACCGTAAACACCAGGCCAGTGTACGGCTCTGACGGATATACGTCAAAGACGTATAGACCGGCGCGTGCCTATGGCCGATGGGATGTTGCCTGGGCTTCCCCGATTTTCCGGGCGCGATGTATCTGCATCTGGGCAAGCGCTAAACCGCGACGAAATTGACGAGTCAGCTCGCCCGATGAGACTCCTGTTTCCGGCACCAACCTGTCGCCAAGAGCAGGCATTATGTGACGCCGGTCCCGGGCCGGCAGGCCTTTGGTCGCTGCGTGACGCGCCCGTGACACAGCCGGCACGGCTCACAGCTAGCCTTTCCGCCATGAAACTGGCTGAACTCCAGGTCCTGCATTTCGACGGCGCCGCCTTCCAGCTGACGCCGGCCGACCTGGCTGCCGCCGGCGGACACGACCAGGCCTGGGTAATCTCGACCTGCCAGCGCACTGTGATCGTCGCTGCGGGGCGCGAGGCGCGGGCCGCGTTGACCGGGCGGCTGTCCGAAGCGGCGCGGGCGCAGGGCTACGCCGGCGCCGAAGCCTATGCCTTCCTGCTGCGCTTCGCCTGCGGCCTTGAGAGCCGGCTGGTGGGGGAGACCGAGATCTTCGGCCAGATCAAGGAGTCCTGGCGTGAGTTTTGCGCCAGCCCGGGAATACTTTCACGCCAGCTCGACAGCTGGGTGCAGCTGCTCTTCCAGGACACCAAGGAAGTGCGGGCTCGCCAGCTCTCCGGGCTGGGCAGCGCCTCCTACGGTTCGCAGGTTCGACGGCTCCTCGGCACAGCCTCCGCCGGGCCGACCCTGCTGGTCGGCGCCGGGCAGCTGGCGCAGGCCGTGGCCCCCTGGATCCAGGCGCCCGAACTGCTGCTTTGGAATCGGACCCGCGACAAGGCCGTAGAGCTGGCGCGGCTGGTGTCGGAGCGCAATCCTCAGCGCGCCTGCCGGGTGCTCGAGGCGACCGACGAGGCCGAACTGGCCGCCTGGTCGACCGCCGGCGATGTGGTGCTGTGCGTGCCGGCCGACCCGGCGCACGACGCGGCACGCATTGGCGCCTGGAAGGCTCGTCCGCAACACCAGGGCCGCATAGTGCACCTGGGGCTGGGCGAGTCGGGCAATGCGAGCTGGGCTGAGGTCCCGGGGCTGACCAGCCTCGCTTCACTGTTCGACATGCTGAAGGCGCAATCCGACCTGCGCAGCGTACAGGTCACCCGGGCGCGCCGCGCCTGCGCCGAGAAGGCGGTACTGCGGTCCCTGGGCCCGAGCGCCACACAGGCTCATGGCTGGGAAGATCTCGCGGCATTTGCCACCATAAGCCCTTAGCTTTCCTACAGGGGCTTCCGTCCGGATGTTGCAGCGGCCACTACGGCTAGGCACTCGTCGTTCGCTTCTGGCGCGCGCGCAAAGCAGCGCGGTCGCGCGCCGCCTCGAGCAAGTCCACCACGGTCTCAAGGTCGAGCTGGTCGGTATCGACACGCGCGGCGATCGCATCACCAGCACACCGCTCTCGCAGGTCGACGGCAAGGAGTTCTTTACCGCTGAGATCGATGCCGCGCTGCGCGCCGGTGACGTCGATCTGACCGTGCATTCCTACAAGGACCTGAGCCTCGAGCGGCCGGCGGATCTGCACCTGGGTGCCGTGCCGGCACGCGAGAATCCGCGCGATATCGTGTACTTCGCCGCCGACGTGCCGCAGCGCCTCGCCAGCGGCGCGACGCTGCGCATCGGCAGCTCCTCGCCACGCCGCCAGGCCTTCGTGCCTTCGTTCCTGGAGCGTGCGCTGCCGCAGGCGCCACGCGTCGAACTGTGCGAACTGCGCGGCAACGTCGATACCCGCCTGCGGCGGCTGCGCGAGCCGCGTGGCAGCGAGCGCCAGCTCGACGGCGTGATTCTCGCCTTTGCGGGGCTCTCGCGGCTGTGGCAGGACCAGGCCGTCGGCGCGGCCGCGCTGCTGCGTGAACTGCTGGCCGGCCTGCCGCGCATGCTCCTGCCGCTGACGCTGTGCCCTGCCGCCCCCGCACAGGGGGCGCTGGCGATCGAATGCCGGAGCGCCGACGTGGACACGCGCAAGCTCCTGGGGGCGATCGACGATCCGGCGACTCGCCTCGATATCGCGGCCGAACGCGCTCTGCTGGCGCAGCGCGGCGGGGGCTGCCATCAGCGCTTCGGCGCGACGCAGCTGCAGGTCGAAGGGCTCGGTCCACTGCTTTACCTGCGCGAAGCCGGTGAGCAGGGTGCGCTGGCGCCCGAGCTGCGCTGGACGGCGCCCGCGCCACCGCACCGGCCACTGCGACCCTGGGATGGTGGCACGCAGCCGGCGCCGGCCATGGAGCCGGTCCCGGGCGTTGCCGCCGCGGCGGAGCGCCGACTCGCCGGCGCCGGCGCCGCCTTCATCGCCCACCGCCGCGCATTGCCGGAGCTGCCGGCGGCGGTCGTCAATCAATGCCCGCACCTCTGGGTGTCCGGCACCGAGAGCTGGTTTGCGCTGGCCTCGCGGGGTGTGTGGGTGGAAGGCTGCGCCGAGAACCTCGGCTTCGGCGCGCTGCGCGCGACGCTGGCCTCCGCGCTCCTGGCCCTGCCGCCGCTGCGCGAGTGGCTCGCGCTCACGCACGAGGAAGCCGCCGCGGGCTGGGCCGAAGTGCCGGTGCTGGCAACCTACCGGCATGTCGGCCAGAGTGCTGCGGCGGGAGCGCCCGGCCCGGCCGGTCCCCCGCCGGACACGATGCAGCTGTGGTGGCACAGCGGCATCCAGTTCGAGCGCTTTGGTGGGCTGGCGCCGGCCGGGTGCCAGCACGCCTGCGGGCCGGGCAAGACCGCCGAACTGCTGCGCCGCCGGGGCGTGCAGGATCTGACGGTCTTCCCCTCGGTGCAGCATTGGCGGGAGTGGTTGCGCACATGAACGTGAAGGCGGGACAGGGAAGCTTGAGTGTGGTGCCCGTGCGGCGTACGCGCCTGATCGCCTTTCTGGCCGCGATCTGGATCGCCCTGGTGCTCAGCCTCGGCGCCTGGTGGGTCACGCTGGTGATACGTCAGGCGCGGCGCATCGGCGAGCTGCAATCCCTTGCCGGCAGCGCCGACAGCGCGGTGGCCGCGCAATGGGCCAGCACCCGGCGCATGGTGGTCGGCGAGTCCAGTGTGTTCCTGCTGCTGCTGCTGGCGGTGACGGCGCTCCTTGGCTGGCTGTACTGGCGCGAAAACAGCCGCGCGCGCTCCATGCAGGCGTTTTTTGCCGCCTTCACACACGAACTGCGCACGCCGCTCACCAGCATCCGCCTGCAGGCCGAGGCGATCGCCGAGGGCGACCAGCGCGCCGAACTGGCGCGCCGCCTGCTCGAGGACTCGCACCGGCTGGAATCGCAGATCGACAAGACGCTGGAACTCGCACGCATCGAGGGTGGCGGGCCGCTGTCCGAGCAGTCCGTGCCGCTGCGCGGCTGGCTCGATCGCTCCCTGGCCAGCATCGCCGGCGCGCATGGCGGGCGTGTCGAGCTGCGCGCGCACGTCGATGAGGCGCTGCCGCCGATCCTGGCGGACGCCGCGGCGGTGCAGATGATCCTGCGCAACCTGCTCGAGAATTCGGTGCGTCATGCGCGTCTCGATTGCGTGCAGGTGCGCCTGACGGCGCGCGCGCTCGACGGGATGGTGATGCTCGAGTACCACGACAATGGCGCCGGCACGGGCGTGCAGGGCCGCGAGCTCGGGCGGCTGTTTGGCCGCGGCGCCGCTTCCGGCGGCAGTGGGGTCGGCCTGTACCTGGTGCGGACGCTGATGCAACGGATGGGCGGCCGCGCCGATTTCTACAGTGCCCCGGGAGAGGGATTTCGCGCCGAGCTGTGCTTCATCGCCAGCGCCGAGGAGCCGGCCCCGTGAGCGGCGGGGCCCATCTGCTGGTGGTGGAAGACGAGCGCAACGTCGGGGAGACGCTCGCCGAGCGGCTGCAGGCGGCCGGCTACCGCGTGACGCTGGCCGAGAGCGCCGCGCGTGCGCGCCAGGCCTGGCGCGCCCAGGCCCCGCAGCTCGCGCTGCTCGACGTCGGGCTTCCCGACGGCAATGGATTCGACCTGGCGGGCGAATTGCGCGCCGCCGTGCCGCAATCCGCGATCATTTTTCTCACCGCCCATGGCAATCCGGAAGAGCGGGTCCACGGTCTGGAGCTCGGCGCCGACGATTACCTGACCAAGCCGTTTCATTTTCGCGAGCTGCTGCTGCGCATCCAGAACTGCCTGAAACGCGCGCAGGACCTGGCGGACCTTCCGGGCGAGATGCGCGGTGTCGTGCGCATCGGCCGCGCGCGGGTGGATTTCGAGCGCTTCAGCGCCGAGGTGGACGGGGTCTCGCACGCGCTGACGCACAAGGAGTGCGCGGTATTGCGGCTCCTGGCCAGCCGCGTCGGCAAGGCGGTCAGTCGCGATGAAATCCTCGATCGTGCCTGGTCGGCAGACGAGTTTCCCACGTCGCGCACCGTGGACAATTTCATCGTGCGGCTGCGCAAGCTCATCGAGCCGGACGCCAACGAGCCGCGCCTCATTCGCAGCATCCGCGGCGTGGGCTATCTGCTCACCGAGGTGCTGCATGACTGAGACCCTGCTGGGCGCGGCACTGGCGAGGCGCAATACCGGCCGCCCCCCGGTCTGGTTCATGCGCCAGGCGGGCCGGTATCACCGCCACTACCAGCGGCTGCGTGCCCGGCACGAGTTCATCGATCTGTGCAAGCAGCCGGAGCTGGCCGCCCAGGTCACGATGGGCCCGATCGATGACTTCGGTTTTGACGCCGCGATCCTGTTCTCGGACCTGCTGTTTCCGCTCGAGGCGATGGGTTTCGGCCTGAGCTACGAGCCCGGGCCCAAGCTCGGCTGGTATCTGCGCAGCGCCGCCCAGCTGCCACGCCTGCGCGGCGGACGGGCCGCGGCGGCCGACATGGAATTCCAGGCGGAAGCCATCCGCCTGCTGCGCGGTTGTCTCGGCAGCGAGCGCGCCCTGATCGGATTCGTCGGCGGTCCGTTTACGCTCTACGCCTACGCCGTGGCCGGCGCTCACGAGGGCTTTACGCGCCAGAGCCTGCCCGGGCTGGAAGATGGGCTCTACGCGGGCTTCTGCGAGCGGCTGACCGGGCTGCTCGCGGGCAACATGGTGCTGCAGGCAAAGGCCGGCGCCGACTGCGTCGCCATCTTCGACACCGCGGCCGGCGCGCTGGATGCGGCGCACTTCGCGCGCCACGCCGCAGGTCCGCTGGCGCAGGTCGTGGCGCAATTTCGCGCTGAGTGCCCGGACACGCCGCTGATCTACTACTCGCGCGATACCGGCCCGGATCACTGGCGCGCGCTCGAGCCACTGGATATCCAGTGCCTGGGCGTGGACTGGCGGCACGAGCTGGCGGCGACCTTGAGTGCCCAGACGCCGCGCTGGTCACTGCAGGGCAACCTGAATCCGGGTTGGCTGCTGCTGCCGGCCGCCGAGCTGGAGGCCAAGGTCCGGGGCGCCTTCACCATGGTGGCCTCGCTCCCGGCGGCGGTGCGCGCGGCCTGGGTGTGTGGGCTGGGGCACGGAGTGCTGCAGCACACGCCCGAGGACAACATCCGGCTGGTGCTGAAGATCGAGCGGGAGATGTTCGCATGAACACCGAGCAGCTGCGGGCACGGCTGGCCAAGTACGACGTGCCGGGCCCGCGATATACGAGCTATCCGACGGTGCCGTACTGGGAGGACACGCCCAGCGAAGCCCAGTGGCTCGAGCGCCTGGGCGCAGCGCTGGGCGGCGGCCGGGTGGCCGGCCACGGCGCCGCCATGTACGTGCACGTGCCCTTCTGCCGCGCCCTGTGCACCTTCTGCGGCTGCAATACAAGGGTGACGCGCACTCACGCGATCGTCGGCCCCTATGTGCAGGCGGTGCTGGCCGAGTACGCCCTGTATCGCGAGCGTCTCGGCGTGGCGCAGCCGGAGATCGGCGAAGTGCATCTGGGCGGCGGCACGCCGACTTTTCTTGATGAAGCCGAGCTGGCGGAGCTGATCGGTGGCCTGCTTAAGGCCTCGCGGCTGCGCCCCGACGCGGTGCTGTCCGTCGAGGTCGATCCGCGGGTCACGGCCCCAGGGCAGCTGAGTCTGCTGGCGGCGCACGGCTTTGGGCGCATCAGTCTCGGGGTGCAGGATTTCGATCCGAAGGTGCAGAACATCGTCAATCGCGTGCAGAGCGTCGCACAGGTGCAGGCGGTCACCGAGCAGGCGCGCGCGGCGGGCTTCAGCAGCGTGAATTTTGACCTCATCTATGGACTGCCGCTCCAGACCCTGGGCAGCATCGACGGGACGATGGACGCAGTCTGCGGCCTGCGCCCCGATCGGATCGCGCTCTACGGCTATGCCCACGTCCCCTGGATCCGGCCTGGGCAACGACGCTTCACGGATTCCGACGTGCCGGAAGGGGCGGCCAAGCGGGCGCTCTATGAACGCGGGCGCGAGCGCCTCGAGCAGGCGGGCTACCGCGAAATCGGCCTCGATCACTTTGCGCTGCCGTCCGACAGTCTATGGCAGGCCGCCCAGGCCGGGAGCCTGCATCGCAACTTCATGGGCTACACCGATCGCCTGGCCCTGCCGCTGCTGGGCCTGGGCGTCTCGGCCATCGGTGATTCGGGCGACAGCTACGCGCAGAACGAAAAGGATCTGCAGCAATACCACGAGCGACTCGCACGCGGCGAGCTGCCGATCCACCGCGGCCACCTGCTCGACGCCGAGGACCTGGTGCTGCGCCGGCACGTGCTCAGCCTGATGACGCGCCTGGAGACAGACTGGAGCGGTGCCGGCTACACCCCGTTCCTCGGCGACATCGGGGCGCGACTGGCGGAGTTCGCCGCCGACGGGCTCATCGAGCTCGGCGCACAGTCCTGCCGGGTCACGGCCGCGGGCCGCGGGTTCCTGCGCAACATCTGCATGGCTTTCGACGCGCGTCTGTCGCGCCGCAGCCCGGAGCGCCAGCTGTTCAGCCGAACGGCTTGACGATTGCCAGGATCACGATCGGCACCACCAGCAGCAGCGCGCCTTCGTTGAACCAGCGCAGCGCGCGGCCGCTGGGCACCGCGGCGCCGGCGCGCAGTCGCTGCACCAGCACGCGGCAGGCGAGGTGATAGCCGATCAGGCCGAGCACGAACAACAGTTTCCAGCGCAACCACAGGCCCGAGTAGCCGTAGGCCTGCCACAGCCAGACGCCCAGTGCCAGCGCGAACAGCGCCATCAGCGTCATGAAGCCGTACAGGCGAGAAGCCATGATGACCAGGCGGCGCACGTCCTCGCCTGCGGCTCGCCCTTCGGCATAGTGCACGAAGATGCGCGGCAGGTAGAAGATCCCGGCCAGCCAGGCCATGACCGCCAGTACGTGGAAGCACTTGATCCAGAGCATAGGCCGCTCGAGCTCGCCCGCGTCGGGGAATGAGCGCCCATTATCGCGGCCGGCGCTGCCCGGCGCCACGGTGCCGCGCGGCGGCGCAGCGGCGCGGCAGGCCACGGGCCGGCAGGGCGCTGTTAGACTGACCTGCGCATGGAAGCCCAGCCGGTCGTTGATGCACCACCTGCCAGACCGGCGTGGTGGCTGCGCGCGCTCGGCCGGCTGCCGCTGCCGCTCATGTACGCGCTGGGCGGATTCGTGGCGTGGCTGTTGCGCGCGGTGTTCCGCTATCGCGTGCGCGTGGTGCGCGACAATCTGCGCGGTGCCCTGCCGGAGCTCGGAGAGGGCGAGCGGCAGCAGATCCTGCGCCGCCACTATCGCGCCCTCGCTGAAGTGCTGTTCGAGCTGCCGCGCGTGGCGGTGATGTCGGCGGCCGAAGTGCGCGGGCGGGTGCTCATGCCCGACATGCCCGCGGTGCATGCCGAGCTGGCGCGTGGTCGGGCGGTGCTGGTGGTCACCGCGCATCAATGCAACTGGGAGTGGCTCCTGCAGGCCCTTGCGCTCGACCTGGGCGTGCCTTTCCTCGCCGCCTACAAGCCGCCGCACAGTGCGGGTGCCGATCGCCTGATGCAGGCGCTGCGCGGCCGCTTCGGCGTGCGCATGGTGCCTGGCAAGCGCCTGGTGCGTGAAGTCTTGCGTCAGCGCGGCAAGCCGCACGCCATCGGCATGGTCGCGGATCAGATGCCCACGAGCAGCGCGGGGCGCGTCTGGCTGAAGTTCCTCGGCCGCGACACGGCATTTTTTCCGGGTCCGGCGGAGGTGGCGCGCCTGGGCGCCTACAGCGCCTACTTCCTGGCGCTGCGCCGAGTGCGGCGCGGTCACTACGAAGTGCGCTTCGAGCCGCTGGCGGCGGCCGGGGAAAACCTGGACGTGCCGGCCTTCACGGCGCGTTACGCCGCGCGCCTTGAAGCGGAGATCCGGGCGCGTCCGGCCGACTGGGCATGGACGCACCGGCGCTGGAAACTGCAGCCGCCCGCGGCCCCCGCGCCGGCCGGTTCCTCCGCCAGCGGACCCTAGAACCTGACCACCGCGGTCCCGAGTCCCGCAAAATAGGCACTGACCGACTGCTCGGCCTGCACGTAGCGCAGGCCGGCGCAGCTTCCCGTGGTCACGATCTCACCGGCGCGCAGCAAACGCCCCTGCTCGAGGAGGTGATTGGCGAGCCAGACCACGGGCAGGAGCGGGTCACCGAGCGGATGGCCACCGCGCCCCTGCAACACCGGCTTGTCATCGACCCTGATCTCGAAGGGCAGCTCGGCCAGCGCCAGCGCCCGCCACGCCGGCAGCGAGGGCCCGACGATCAGCAGTTCGTTCATGAAGCTGTCGGCGATGCGCTCGAGTTGCGTCACGGCCTCGAAGTCGGCGAATCGGCTCACCATCACCTCGATGACCGCATGGGCGCTGACGATGGCGGCGCTGACCGCCTCGCGTTCGTAGCGCGCGCCGTCCGGGAGGGGCGGAAGATCCGTGCCCAGGCGGAAAGCGATCTCGGGCTCGATGCCAAATCGCGTGTTATTGCGCGTCGGCAGGCGGCTGGGCCGCAGGTAGGCGGGCGCGTCCAGCACCGAGTTGGCCGCCAGTGGTGCGCACAGGCCCGTGGTGGCATCAAACAGCGTGGCCTTCCAGCCCGCGATGCTGGTGCCGAGCTCGCGCAGCACTTCGTGCTGGATGGCGTAGGCGTCGGCCAGCGTCTGGGGCGCCAGCGCGGGCGGAAAAGCCTCGAGCCGCGGCGTGGCACCCCGGCGGACTGACACCAGCAGCTGGGCGGCGGCGGCGATCATTGGGTTGGACCGCGCGCGGACAGGCGTGCCTCGAGGAAATGCGCCAGCTCGGCCACACTGGGGTGATCGAACAGATCCGTGAGTTCGAGCCGCCCTGGCCAGCGCTGCTCGATGCGCTCGTGTATGCCCATCAGCGTCAGCGAGCTCACGCCGATGTCAAACAGGCTGTCATGCGGGCCGAGGCGGCGGCCCTCGAGCGCGCTGTCGCAGATCTGCTGCAGTTGCGCTTCGATCGCGCTGCCGCCATCGAGCCGCAGGCCCTGCTGTCCGGCCAGCGCGCGCAGCGCCGCGAGGTCCGCGTCGTTGAGGCCGCCCAGATACTCCTCCTCGAGCAGATGGCGCTGCACCTTGCCGCTGGTGGTCTTGGGAATGCGGCGCACCGGCACCACGGCAGTCACCTCGAGCCCGGCGTGTACCGCGATGCGGCGTGCCACCTGCTGTGCGATCGGCAGGAAATCGGCCAGCTCTCCGCGGTGCAGGACGAAGATCACCAGCTGATCGGTATCCGCGCCCGGCGCCCGCACGCCACTGACCACCACCTTGCCCAGATCGATCCCCGGCAGGTCAAGGGTGAGCGCCTCCAGGTCATGCGGATAGTAGTTCTGGCCGTTGACGAACACGATCTCCTTGTGGCGTCCCGTGATGTACAGCTCGCCCGCGTGTATCGCGCCCAGATCGCCCGTGCGCAACCAGCCGTCGGCGGTATGCATCGCCGCGTTCGCCTCGGGCGCGTCCAGGTAGCCGGCCGTGACGTTGGCGCCGCGGATCTGGATATGGCCCACATGTTCGTCAGCCAGCGGCTGATCATCGTCGGCGGCGATCCGCAGCTCGCACTCCGGCACCGCGCCGCCCACGGCGACCAGAGCCAGGGCGTCGCGTCCGCCGGGCGGCACGCTGAGCAGGCGCTGGCCGCTGCCGAGGCGATGGCGATCGAAGTGCGCGGCGTGATAGGGCTGGCCCAGGGGCGGGAAACTCACCGCGACGCTCGCTTCCGCCAGTCCGTACACCGGAAACATCGCGTTGCGGGCGAGGCGCGCCGCGGCCATGCGATCCATGAATTCATCGCACAGTGGGAGGCTGATCGGCTCGGCGCCGTTGAAGATCACGCGCACGGTGCTGAGATCCAGGTCGCCCACCGGCCGATCGCCCAGCACCTTGAGGTAATGGCGGTAGCCGAAATTGGGCGAGCACAGCAGCGTGGCGCCGATCCGTGCCGCCAGCTGCAGCCACAACACGGGCCGGCGCACGAACAGTTCGGTCGCCATCTGGTGCACCGTGGCGCAGTTGGCGATCTGGTAGATGTGAAAGCCGATCAACCCCATGTCGTGCGTGAGCGGCATCCACGACAGGCTGGTGTCCTGGTCGTTGAAGCCGGCTCCGGTGGTCGCGCCGCGCAGGTTGGCGAGCAGGTTGGCGTGGGTGAGCACCACGCCCTTGGGGTCGCTGGTCGAGCCGGAGGAATACTGGATGAAGGCCACCTCGCCGGGCTGCGCCGCATGGATCCGGCCCGCCCGCCCGATGTCGAGCAGGTCATCGGTGACGAAGGCGCGCCGCGCGAGCTTCTCGTAGGCGGATTGCAGGCCCTGCTGCTCGGCGAAATTGCGCAGCCGTTCGCGCAGGCGGTTGTCCGTGTACAGGAAAGGGTCGCCCAGCTGCCCGGCGATGCGCAACAGCTTGTGGCGATGCTCGTCGCTGATACCCGGCGCCACCGGCACTGGCACGATCCCGCCGAGTATGGCGGCCCAGAATGCATCGATGAAGGCCTCGTTGCTCGCCAAGAACAGTAGCAGCCGATCGCCCGGGCGGGCGCCGAGCCGTTGCAGGTGATGCAGAATTCCCAGTGCGCGCTCGTAGAGCTCGCCATAGCTTACGCGGCGCTGTTCCTGTTCGCCGTCGTGGTAGGTGATGGCGCGTCGGGCATTGCGATGGGTCTGCAGCAGCTCGCTCAACGAATTGGCATTCATGAGTGATCGGAACGGTTGACGCTGCCAGGCAAACCAAGGATTGTTAGGCGGGTGAACCGTGTCATTCTAGCCTACTCACAGCTGCGCGGGGATTTGCCGGCCGTGCAACGCGAGCGGCTGCGCGCGCAACTGCCGTATGCGCGCAGGCTCCGCATCCCTCTGGATGCGCGGTGCCAGTCGCAGACCTACCTGGGGCTGGCGCTCGCCTGCCGCCTGCTCAGTGACGTGTCGGGACGGCAGGTCGGGCCTTCGCTGTTGCGCTTTGCGCGCACGGGCAAACCCTATGCGCCAGGCGGCCCGGAATTCAGCATCACGCACACAGGTGAATGGGTGCTGTGTGCGCTGGCGGCCCAGGGCGAAGTCGGGATCGACGCGGAGGAGAAGGGCGCGGCGCAGCTGAGCGAGGGCAGGCTCGCGATCTGGACGGCGAAGGAGGCGACCATCAAGGCCGCCGGCGCGACGCTGGCGGAGCTGGAGCAGGTGCAACTGCGGGGGCGAGGCGTCCGCTTCCGCGGGCGCAGCTGGCACTGCAGGACGCCGCACCTCGCTGCGCCGCTGCTCGTGCGTGTGGTCACCGGGCGGCGCATCACGCAGCTGCTGTTGCGCCCGGTGCCCTGCGAGTCGGCGCTGGCGGCATGACGCGGCCACCCGAGCCCGGTGATGGTGGCCTGCGCGGCGGGCTCTACGGGCAGATCGCCATCTCCGGCCAGCGCCTGGGCGCGGTGCGCCGCCTGGTTTACGGCCTGGCCGCCCCGCTGCTGGCGGGCCTCATGCGCCTGTGGTGGCGCAGCTGCCGTGTCGTGACCGTGGTCGGCGCCGAGCATCTGGAGGCCGTGCTCGCGCGCCATCGATCTTTCCTGCCGGTGTACTGGCATCAGCACCACCTGTTCTGCGGCCAGTACCTGCTGGCGCAGCAGGCAACCCGCGCCCTGCGCACGGGTTTTCTGATCAGTCCGTCGCGCGACGGTGAACTCGGCGCGGCGATCATGCGCCGGCTTGGCGGACATGTGATCCGTGGTTCCTCGACCCGCACCGGGGCGCTGGCAATGAAGGAGTATTTTCAGGCGCTGATGCGCGAACAGGTCTCGCCGGTGCTGAATCCGGACGGGCCCCGCGGTCCGCGCTTCGTGTGCAAGCCGGGCGCCGTGCTGCTGGCGCAGATGTCCGGACGGCCGCTGCTGCCGCTGGCCTACGCCGCCTCACGCGCCTGGCTGGTGCATTGGGACAAGTTTGTCCTGCCCTGGCCGTTCGCGCGTGTCGCCATCGCCATCGGGCCGCCCTGCGAGGTGCCACGCGGCACTGACGCGGCGGGCGTGGAGCGCATCCAGCGCGAGCTGGAGCAGCGCCTGCACGCGACTTTCCGGGCCGCCCGGCAGGCGCTGCAGGCCACCTGATTCAGGGTTTTTGTCTGGGATGGCACGCACTTAGCTTGCCTTCTTCGGGCAGTGTGGGAGAATCCGGCGCAAGTCCTATAGGCGCCCTGATGGCAAGACCACCCCCAACCGGAACTCGCGACCACTCGGCTTCCGACGTGCTCGCGCCGCAGTTCTGGACGGGACGCACGGAGCGCCCGGCACCGGGCCTGGACGTGGCCTGCACCAAGATCGCGGTCGACTTTCAGAACCTGCAGCGCTCGAACGCCGACGAGTGCATCAAGCAGAGCCTGGCGATCCTGCGCGAGGCCACCTCGGCGGATGGCGCGTTCAGCGCCTTCCTGGGAGCCAGCGGCTCGCACATCGAATCGGTCATGGTGGCGGGCGGCCAGTTTGCGCCGCTCCATCCCGAGGGGCTGCGCGGCATGACGCTCGAGCGCCTGCCATACCTGGCGGCGCGGACCGAGCACCTGCGGTTGAGCGAATTCCGCGACACCGCACAGCCGCGCCGCGACCAGCTCGCGGACGCGAACCTGCTGGCCGAACTCTCGATAGGTGCCGCACTGCTGGTGGCCTTCCGGATCCGCGGCAAGCCGGCCGGATTCCTGGGGCTGCTGTTCGGCCTGCCGCGCGCCACTTTCGACGTGAATCTGCAGCTGCTGCTGAAACTGCTCGGCAGCAGCCTGGCGCTCGGGCTGGAGCGGGTGCGACTGTCGCTGACGCTCGATCAGCTGGAAGCCCGCAGCCAGCTGGGCGAGCTGGCGGCCAACGACGGGCTCTGGGACTTCGACGTCGAGGCCCAGGAGACCTATTTTTCCCCGCGCTGGCGCGCGATGCTCGGCTACGACACGGTCGAGCTGCATCGCAATTTCGACTGGCGCACGCTGGTGCACGTCGAGGATGCCCAGCGGGTGCAGAACGCGATCCGCGATCACGTCGCGGGCAAGACGCCGATGTTCGAGAGCGTGCATCGCATGCACCACCGGAACGGTGAATGGCGCTGGGTGCAGAGCCGCGCCAAGGCCACCGTCGACCCGCACGGCCGCCTGCTGCGCCTGGTCGGCGTCGAGCTCGACATCACCGAGCGCCGGCTGTACGAGGAGGCCCTGTTCCGGGAGAAGGAGAGCGCGCAGATCACGCTGCAGTCGATCGGCGATGGCGTGGTCACCACCAACGCCGCCTCGGTGATCGATTACATCAATCCGGTGGCGGAGGAACTCACCGGCTGGCGGCTCGAGGACGCGATGGGCAAGCCGGTCGAGGAAATCTTCCGCGCCTTCCACGAGGAGACCTGCGAGCCGCTGGAAAATCCGCTCACCGTGGCAATCCGCCGCGCCCGCGCGATCAAGTCGGTGCGCCCCATGCTTTTGATCCGGCGCGACGGCAATGAGCTGTACGTGGAGAGCACGGCGGCACCGATCCGCGACGGCGCCGGGCGCACCGCTGGCGGCGTGCTCGTATTCCACGACGTCAGCGAATCGCGCGAGCTGAACCGGCGCCTGAGCTACCACGCCAGCCACGACCTGCTCACCGGACTGGTCAACCGCCGCGAGTTCGAGAACCGGCTGGAGCGCGCGCTCAAGAGCGCCAAGGCGCGCGAGTCCTCCTACGCGCTGTGCTATCTGGATCTCGACCAGTTCAAGATCGTCAACGACAGCTGCGGCCACAGTGCCGGCGACGCGCTGCTCGGCCAGGTC
The DNA here is from genome assembly GCA_035300345.1 of Steroidobacteraceae bacterium. Lineage (GTDB taxonomy): Bacteria > Pseudomonadota > Gammaproteobacteria > Steroidobacterales > Steroidobacteraceae > FEN-1191. The sequence goes on along the minus strand of DATGVM010000040.1, from coordinate 22,758 downwards.
GGCGCGCTGCTGAAGTCCAAGGTGCGCTGGCGCGACACGCTCTCACGCCTGGGGGGCGATGAATTCGGCATCCTGCTGGAGAGCTGTTCGCTCGATGAGGCGATGCGCATGGCGGAAACGCTCCGCGAGACGGTGCGGAATTTCCGCTTCAGCTGGGAGGAACGCGTGTTCCGCCTGGGTGCCAGCATCGGCGTGGTGCCGATCACCGCCGACAACGAAGACGTGGCCTCGATCATCTCCGCGGCCGACAGCGCCTGCCAGGCGGCGAAAGAACAGGGCCGCAACCGCGTGCACAGCTTCGCCGAGAACGACATCGAACTGATGCGCCGGCGCCGCGAGATGCAGTGGGCGGCACGCATCAATGCGGCGCTGGAGGAAGGACGCTTCGAGCTGTTCCGCATGACAATCCAGCCGCTGCAGAAGGTCGAGACCGGCGCGCATTACGAGCTGCTGCTGCGCATGCGCGATGAGGCCGGGCGCATCGTCTCGCCTGACAACTTCATTGTCGCGGCCGAGCGCTACGGCATCACGCCGAATATCGATCGCTGGGTGATCGAGAATGCGTTCCGCTGGCTGGTATCGGACGCCGACGAGCGCAAGCACCTGGCGATGTGCTCGATCAATCTTTCCGGGCAGAGCCTGGGCGACGATAAATTCCTGCCCTTCGTCATCGACCAGTTCCAGCAAAGCGGGATCGATGCCAGCAAGATCTGCTTCGAGATCACCGAGACCGCCGCGGTCGCCAGTTTTTCGCAGGCCAACCGCTTCATCCAGGCGCTCAAGGAACTCGGCTGCAAGTTCGCACTCGATGATTTCGGCACCGGGCTGTCTTCCTTCGGTTACCTCAAGCACTTCCCCGTCGACTTCCTCAAGATCGACGGCAGTTTCGTGCGCGAGATCCTCCACGACCCCATCGACCGCGAGATGGTGCGCTCGATCAACGAGATTGGCCATCTGACCGGCAAGCAGACCATCGCCGAGTTCGCCGAGAATGCCGAGATCATCCAGATGCTCACCAGCATCGGCGTCGACTACGCCCAGGGCTACGGCATTGCGCAGCCGCAGCGGGTGCTTAAGGCGGTCAACGCCTGAGCGGCGCTCAGCGCTGCAGCAGGAACACGCATTCGCGCCGGCTCTTCAGCCCGCGCTTCTGCAGGTGCGGCTCGCTCAGCACATTGTCGCGGGCGGCGAGCAGGCGGACGGCAAAAGCGGATGCGAACAGCTCGCGCACCTCGGCCTCAGGGACCGAAAAGGGCGGTCCGCTCATCAGCTCCTGCGGATAGTCCATCGTCAGCAGCAGCGTCGCGCAGCGCTGCGGCAGGATGCTCGTGAGATGGCGCGCGTACTGCGCCCGTACCGGCGGCGGCAAGGCGATCAGCGCCGCACGGTCGTAGACGCCTGCGACGCCGGCGAGGGCTGCCGCGTCCAGGTCGAAAATATCACCGACGAGAATCCGATAGCCCTCCGCTTCCCAGCACTCCAGCGCGCCAGCCGGATAGCGCCGCGGCACGAGCTGCTGTTCCGCGTAGAACTCCTGCGCGGCGAGCGCGGAGAGTTCGACGCCCAGGATGCCGTGGCCCCGGGCATGAAGCCAGCACATGTCGGTGCTCTTGCCACACAAGGGGACCAGCACCCGCGATGCGGGCGCGAGGTGCAGGTTCGGCCAGTACGCCTGCAGGTCGGGATTGAGCTGCGCCTGGTGGAAGCCAATCTCGTGTCGTTGCCAGCGATCCAGCCAGAACCCGGGTTCCATGCTCAGTCAGGCAACTCGTAGGGCAGCGCCAGCGGCACGCACTCGAGCCGCCCGGCGGCGCCGGTGGGAGCGGCCGTGGATTCGCTGGCGCCGGCATCGGTCGCAGCGCCGCCCTGGGCCAGGAGCGCGGCCACGGCCAGGAACTCTGTGTGACCGTTGGCGTGGCTCACCGCATCGACGATCTGTGCCGTGCGGCCGTCGTTCAGGATGAAGGTTTGGCCGGGGGCGAGGTCGGTGGCCGAAGCGGTCTCGAAGCGCTGCATGCGGCGCTTGATGCGGCCGCGGTAGTGCGCGCGGGCAATGATCTCCTGGCCGGTGTAGCAGCCCTTGGTGAAGGAGATTCCGCTGACACAGTCGAGATTGAGCATCTGCGCCACGAAAGCGCCGCTGGTCGCGGCGTACACCTGGGGCCGGCCGGCAGAGATGGCGTGCGCGCGGGCCCCGGGCTGCAGGGCTTGGGCCGCGGCGGGAAGCTGCGTGGTGAGGGCGGCAAGTGCGGCGGCGCTCGATTCATTGCTGATCGTCAGCTTGGCGCGCAGCACGTAGCGGCGCAGCGTCGCCATGGTGGGCTCGGCGAGCTCCGCGGGCAGCAGCGCCACGATGTGACCGGGCTCCAGGGCGGCCAGCTGCAGCACTGCCAGCACGCGACCCTGCGGGTTGTGCAGACCGGCAAGCATGAGGCGCTCGGCACCCAGCGCGCTCATGTCGTTGGACAGCTGGCCCTGGAGAAATTTCACGGCATCAGGGCCGCGAAAATGCAGCAAGCCCGCCGCCGGCGCCAGGCCGGGAGTCGTTCCATCAGCCGCTGATTGCATTGCCATTGCCGTCGCTGATTCCGCGGCCCCGGGGCCGGCCTTGGTGGTCGTGAATGCGGGATTCTGGCACACTCGCGCGCCATGCCGGTCACCGCAGAACTGAAGCCCGCCCCGCCCGGACCGGCGAGTACCGGAACCGCCGCGGCACCCCTGCCGGCTCCAACAAAGCGGGGGCCGCAGGTCCTCGGTGCGGGCCAGAGCGCGAGTCGTGAAACGGGGGGACCTGCGGGGCCGGAACCCACCCGGTACGGCGATTGGGAACACGCGGGCCGCTGCATTGACTTCTGAAGCACGCGAGACTCCGCCCGGACGCGCGCGGCCACTCTCGCCGCACCTGTCGGTCTACCGTTTGGCCTACACGATGGTGCTGTCGATCCTGCACCGTATGACCGGGTTGTTCCTCGCGCTGGGCCTGTGTGCGCTGGTGTACTGGCTGTTGAGCGCGGCCGCGGGCGAGAGCGCCTATGGGCAGGCCGCGTGGCTCCTGCGCGGCGGGCTGTTCCGCGCGCTGCTGTACGCCTGGCTCGCCAGCTTCTGCTATCACTTTCTCAATGGCTTGCGCCACCTGGCCTGGGATGCGGGCTTTGGGCTGGAGCGCGCCCACGCGCGCCGCAGTGGCCGGCTCGTGGTCGTGCTCGCCCTCGTCGCCTTTCTCATCGCCGCCTGGGTGCTGTTCTTCCCGCGCGCAGGTGCGCCTTGAGCCTGCGCTCTCCATTGGCGGTGGTGCTGGGCCGCGGGGCGGCGGGCGAGGGTGCGGCCCACTGGTGGGCGCAGCGCGCCTCGGCGCTGGCGCTGGTGCCGCTGACCCTCTGGTTCGTGGTGGCGCTGGCGCGCCTGCCGCTGGATGATTATGTGGCCGTGACCTTGTGGATGAGCAACGGCGCCAATCCGCTCTGGCTGGCGCTGCTCGTGGTGGTCCTGTGCTTCCATTCGCGCCTGGGTGTCCAGGTGGTCATCGAGGACTACGTGCACGGGGCGGGACTCAAGATCATGGCGCTGCTGCTCAACAGCGCCGCGCATCTGCTGCTGGCCACAGCCGGCCTCTATGCCCTGCTGCGCGTCGCCTTGCGTGGGCTCTCATGAGCGTTCGCGCCTTCGTCGATCACAGCCACGACGTGCTCGTGGTGGGCGCAGGGGGCGCCGGATTGCGGGCGACCCTGGGCCTGGCGGCCGCCGGCCTGTCCACCGCCTGCATCACCAAGGTGTTTCCGACGCGCTCCCACACGGTGGCGGCGCAGGGAGGCATCTCGGCGGCGCTCGGAAACATGGGCGAGGACGACTGGCGCTGGCACATGTACGACACCGTGAAGGGATCGGACTGGCTCGGCGACCAGGATGCGATCGAGTTCATGTGCAAGCAGGCGGCGGAAGCGGTCATCGAACTGGAGCATTACGGGGTGCCTTTCTCGCGCACCGAGACCGGCCACATTTACCAGCGGCCCTTTGGCGGGATGACCACCCACTACGGCGAGGGCATCGCGCAGCGCACCTGCGCCGCGGCCGATCGCACCGGTCACGCGATGCTGCACGCGCTTTACCAGCAGTCGATCCGTCATGAAGCGCAGTTCTTCATCGAGTATTTCGCGGTCGACCTGCTCATGGAGGACGGCGCCTGCCACGGCGTGGTCGCGATCGATCTCGCCGACGGCAGCGTCCACCGGTTCCGCGCGCAGCAGACGATCCTCGCCACCGGCGGCTATGGGCGCGCCTGGTTTTCCTGCACCTCGGCGCACACCTGCACCGGCGATGGCGGCGGCATGGTGTTGCGCGCCGGCCTGCCGCTCGAGGACATGGAATTCGTCCAGTTTCATCCGACCGGCATTTATGGCGCGGGCTGCCTGATCACGGAAGGATCGCGCGGTGAGGGCGGGTACCTCACGAATTCGCTCGGCGAGCGCTTCATGGAGCGCTACGCACCGAATGCCAAGGACCTGGCCTCGCGCGACGTGGTGAGCCGCGCGATGACGATCGAGATCCGCGAGGGGCGCGGTGTCGGGGAACTCAAGGATCACCTTCACCTGCACCTGGAGCACCTCGGGCCGGCCGTCATCAAGGAACGGCTCCCCGGGATCCAGGAGACCGTGCGCATCTTCAGCAGTGTCGATGTCACGCGCGAGCCCATTCCGGTGCTGCCGACCGTTCACTACAACATGGGCGGCGTGCCCTGCAACGTGCACGGTGAGGTGATCACGCGCGAGCGGGGCTCCGAGGCGGTGGTGCCCGGCCTGATGGCGGTGGGTGAGGCCGCCTGCGTCTCGGTGCACGGCGCCAACCGGCTCGGTTCCAATTCGCTGCTCGACCTGGTGATTTTCGGCCGCGAGGCGGCGCGGCACTGCGCCAGTACGCTCACGCCCGGCGCGCCGCAGAGGCCCCTGGCGCGCGGCGCAGGGGAAGGCGCGGTGGCGCGCGTGGAGCGGCTCCGCGGCGCGCGGGGTGCACGACCGACGGCGCAGATCCGCCTCGAGATGCAGCAGACGATGCAGGCCCACGCGGCCGTGTTTCGTACCGGGGAGAGCCTGCAGGCGGGGTGCCGCAAGCTGGCAGCCTGCTTTGATTCCTTTGCGGACGTGGCCCTGAGCGATCGCGGCATGGTCTGGAACACCGACCTGATCGAGACGCTCGAGCTCGAGAATCTGCTGCTGCAGGCCAGCGCCACGATTCATTCCGCCGCCAACCGGCAGGAGAGCCGCGGGGCCCAGGCGCGCGAGGATTTCCCGGAGCGCGATGACCTCAACTGGCTCAAGCATTCGCTGTGCTGGGTCGAGGGGCCCGGAAAAGTACGCCTGGACTACCGCCCCGTGCAGTTGCACACACTCACCGACGAAGTCGAGTCGGTGGCGCCCGGCGTGCGCACCTACTGAGGGGAGCAGATGGCTGATTTCAGGTTGCCCGCCAATTCGCGCATAGACGCCGCCGCCGGGAAGACGTTTCCGGCGCCGGCCGGAGCGAGCCGCGTGCGTACTTTCAGGGTCTACCGTTTCGACCCCGCCACGGGTGATCGGCCGCGCGTCGACAGCTACCAGATCGACATGGCGCGCTGCGGTCCGATGGTGCTGGACGTCCTGCTGAAGATCAAGAACGAGCTCGACGCGACGCTTTCGCTCCGGCGCTCCTGCCGCGAGGGGATCTGCGGTTCCTGTGCGATGAACATCAATGGCCTCAACACACTGGCCTGCACGCAATCCTGTGCCGACCTGGGAAGCGGGGACGTGCGCATCTATCCGCTTCCCCACATGCCGGTGGTCAAGGATCTGGTCACCGACCTCTCCACTTTCTATGCGCAGTACGCGGCGGTGAAGCCCTGGCTGCAGGCGCGTACGCCGGTCTCGCCGGACCGGGAAAGGCTCCAGTCGAAGGAGGACCAGGAGAAGATCGATCGCCCCTCGGCGTGCATCCTGTGTGCCTGCTGCTCCACTGCCTGCCCGAGCTACTGGTGGAATGGAGATCGGTATCTGGGTCCCGCCGCGCTGCTGGCCGCCTATCGCTGGATCGTCGATTCGCGCGACGAGGCTCTGGGCGAGCGGCTCGATGCGCTCAACGACCCTTTCCGCCTGTACCGGTGCCACACGATCATGAACTGCGCCGAGGCCTGCCCCAAGGACCTCAACCCGGCGCGGGCCATCGCCGAAATCAAGCGCCTGATGCTCGAGCGGCAGCATTGATGGACGGGCCGCAGGGGCGCCTGGCCTGGCGATGCCGGCGCGGTATGAAGGAGCTGGACCTGATCCTGGAGGCCTGGCTGACGCAGGGCTATCAGCGGGCGTCGCAGGAGGAGCGGCGGCTCTTCGCCCAGTTTCTCGAGTTGCCCGATCCGCTGCTGGCGCGCTACCTGTTGGGCAACGAGATCCCGCCGGACCCGGCGATCGCTGCGCTGGTCGCGCAACTGGCGAGTGCCCGTCATTGAGTGGCCGGGCGGGGCTTATGTTCAAACCGGACCGCCGTGGAGTCCCGGTACCCGGTTTGAGGGTGCGGTGAGTGACCATGCCGGTCCTCGCCGGTTCATTCTTGTGGCCCTGACCACGGAACCGAAAGTCGGGGCGAGACTCAAAGCCTGAATGATGTTCCAGGATCCGGCGTGGCACGGCGTACAGCCATGAAACTCGAATTCGGCGCTGCTGTTAGACTGACCGGGGCTGGGCAGAGTGGTGGAGAATTTGGTGCAGGGATGGCCCGGACGATGGCGAACTTTCAATTGCCCCCGGGGTCTGAACGCTCGCATGCGGCTTCGGGCACTGCGCCGGGCTCGACCTCCATGGACATGAGCGCGGATACCGGCGATCTGAGCCTGGTGAGGCGCGTGCAGGCGGGCGAGCGAGGCGCCTATGACCTGCTGGTGCTCAAGTACCAGCACAAAGTCGTCAAGCTCGTCATGCGTTATCTGCGTAACCCCGCGGACGCCGAAGATGTCGCCCAGGAAGCCTTCATTAAAGCCTACCGGGCTTTGCCCCAGTTTCGGGGCGACAGCGCCTTTTACACCTGGTTGTATCGCATCGCGATCAACACGGCGAAGAATGCGCTGGTCTCGCGCGAACGCAATCCCGTCGGCTACGAGCTCGACGCGCACAGCAGCGATGAAGGCTCGGACATGAGCTACCGGCTCAAGGATCCGGACACGCCCGAAGGCCTGGCCCTGAGCGATGAGATCCGCAACATCGTCCAGGCCGCCATCGGCCGGCTGCCCGAGGACCTGCGCACCGCGATCGTATTGCGCGAGCTCGAGGGCCTGAGCTACGAGGAGATCGCGGTGGCGATGAAGTGCCCGGTCGGCACCGTGCGATCGCGGATCTTTCGCGCCCGCGAAGCGATCGACGGGCGCCTGCGCGAGGTTTTTGACGGCGGCCTTGGCCGCACCCAGGAGTTGTTGTGAACCAGAACGAACTTGCCAGCCAGCTGTCGGCGATGTTTGACGGTGAATTGCCCGCCGCTGAATGCGAGCTGCTGTCGCGCCGGCTGGCCCGCGATGAACAGCTGCGCGCCGTCTGGTCGCGCTATTCAGTCATTGGTGCGGCGTTGCGTGCCGAACCGGTGGCGCAGGTCAGGCCCGATTTTGCCCGCCGCGTGAGCGCGGCGCTGGCCGGCGGTGCCGGTAGCACCCGGTTGCGGCGTGGCCGCCTGTTGCGCGGTGCGGCGCTGGGCGGTGCGGTTGCGGCAGGCGTGGCTGGTGTGGCGATCATGCTGCTGCGCAATGGCCTGCCCCGGCAGGACGAGGCGCTGACGGCCTACGTACCCACGGTACAGCGGCTGGCGCTGCCTGTTGCCGCGGGCACGAGGCCTGCGGCCGTCCGGGCCGGCGACGGGCAGGCGAGCTACGTGGTGCCTCCAGCCACTGGCGGCAACAACCTGGCGGTGCCGGCGGTGCTCGCGGAATACGTCGTCGCGCACAGCGAAGTGTCCTCGCCGCTGGCGCGACGCAGCCTGATTGCGGCGTTGATCGCCAGCGATTCGGTCCAGCCGGCGCCCTCGGTCCCTTTTAACGTCACCGCGCCGGACGCGGCGCCCGTCAATGGCGCGGCCCAGGCCGATGGCCGACGCTAGGATCAGCGCCCGAGCCACCGCCAGAACCCTGGGCTGGGTCAGCCTGGCCGCCAGCTGTGCCGTGCTGGCGGACGATCCGCGTGCCTGGCTCGAGCGCATGGAACGCGCGCTCGCGACCCGCAATTACCAGGGCACCTTCGTCCATGAGCAGGACGGACAAACCGAAACCCTCACGATCGTGCATCGGGTCAACGGCAATGAGATCGCCGAGAGAATCGCCTCGCTCGATGGCTCGGGCCGCGAAGTCATCCGCCACAACGGCGAGCTGACGGCGTACTTCCCTGACCAGCGCGTGGTGCTGGTGGAGAGCGGTCCCAAGGAAGGCCTGCTGCTCACCGAACTCCTGCGCCTCGACACCGCGGCCTCGGACATGTACCGCCTGAGCGAGGAGGCCCCGACCCGGGTCAGTGGCCGGTCTTCGCATGTGGTGGCGGTCGATCCGCTGGACGACCTGCGCTACGGGTATCGGGTCTGGATCGACGATGCCAGCGCGATGCCCCTCAAGACGCAACTGCGCGCCTCGGACGGCCGCATCGTCGAGCAGCTCGTGTTTACTGAGCTGAGCCTGCGCGCCCGGATCCCTGATGCCGCATTGTTGCCGGCCGTGGTGGCGCGCGACTACCGCTGGCTGCGTCATGCGGCGCCCACCTCGGTGACGGACTCGCAGATGCCCGCGGGCAACTGGGGGGCCGCCGGCCTGCCCCCCGGGTTCCACCTGACGGCCAATTCAACCCAGATCCTGGCCGGTGCCGGCAAGGCCGTGACCCATCTCGTGTTCAGCGACGGCCTGGCCTCCGTATCGGTGTTCGTCGAGCCGGAGCCGCGCCGGGGGTCATTGCCGCCGGGCCTCGCCGCGCCGACCACGATGACCAGCGTCGGTTCCTCGAGTGCGCTGCAGACCGAGGTGAACGGTCATAAGGTGACCGCGATCGGTGAAGTGCCGCCGGCAACGGTGCGCGCCATCACCGGCTCGCTCCGCGAAGGCCTGGGACCGCCCGGGCGCCCGGCTGTCGGCACGCGTCATTGACGGCTTCTCCCGCGGCGACGCGGCTGGTGCTGCTCACGCGTACGGACTGCGAGCTGTGCGAGCGCCTGCTGCTCCAGCTTGACGTCCTGCGCCAGCGCGCAGCGATCCCCGCGCTGACCCTGGTGGACGTGGATGCCGATCCGCTGCTCCAGCGCCGCTGGGGGCTGAAGGTTCCGGTGCTGCTCCTCGACGGGGAGCGCGTCTGCGAGCAAGGGCTCGACGTCCCGGAATTGCTGCGGCTTTTGCGGCTATAATCCGCGCGCCCCGGGGCGCCTGACTCCGCATAGTGATGCAACGAATACGCAATTTCTCCATCATCGCCCACGTAGATCATGGTAAATCGACGCTCGCTGACCGCCTGATTCAGCTCTGTGGCGGCCTCGAGGAGCGTGAGATGCAGGCGCAGGTGCTCGACTCGATGGACCTGGAACGTGAACGGGGCATCACCATCAAGGCGCAGAGCGTCACCCTGCACTACGTTTCGCGTGCCGGGGAGCGCTACCAGTTCAACCTGATCGATACGCCGGGCCACGTCGATTTCTCCTATGAGGTTTCGCGCAGTCTCGCCGCCTGCGACGGCGCGCTGCTGGTGGTCGATGCCTCACAGGGTGTCGAGGCGCAAAGCGTCGCGAACTGCCACACCGCCGTCGAGCAGGGGCTGACGGTACTGCCGGTCATCAACAAGATCGACATGGCATCGGCGGATGCGGAGCGGGTCAGGAAGGAGATCGAGGAGATCATCGGCATCGAGGCGCACGACGCCGCGCTGGTCAGCGCCAAGACCGGCGAGGGCGTGCCGGAGCTGCTCGAGGAGATCGTGAAGCGGATTCCGGCGCCGCGCGGCGACCTTAAGGCCCCGCTGCAGGCGCTGATCATCGATTCCTGGTTCGACAATTATGTCGGCGTGGTGTCGCTGGTGCGGGTGGTGAACGGCGTGTTGCGCGCCGGCGAGAAGATCCGGGTCATGTCCACGGGCCGCAGCCATACCGTCGACCGGCTGGGACGCTTTACCCCAAAGTCGGTGGCGATGAGCGAGCTGGGCGCAGGCGAAGTGGGATTCGTCGCCGCCGGCATCAAGGAGATCGACGGCGCGCCGGTTGGCGACACCATCACCGCCGATAACAAGCCGGCCAGCGTGCCTCTTCCGGGTTTCAAGCAGGTGCAGCCACGGGTGTTCGCGGGTGTGTTCCCGATCAACTCGGAGGACTACGAGAGCTTCCGCGACGCGCTGGCCAAGCTCAAGCTGAACGACTCGGCGCTGCACTACGAACCGGAAGTCTCCACCGCACTCGGTTTCGGGTTCCGCTGCGGATTCCTGGGCCTGCTGCACATGGATATCGTGCAGGAGCGGCTCGAGCGTGAATACCACCTCGATCTGATCACCAGCGCACCGACCGTCATCTACGAGGTGGCCTGCAGCGATGGCCGGGTGCTGCACATCGACAGCCCGGGAAAGCTGCCCGCGCCCAATGAGATCGCCGAGATCCGCGAGCCGATCATCACGGCCAACATCCTGGTGCCGCCCGACTATGTCGGCGCGGTGCTCGGCCTGTGCAGCGAGAAGCGCGGCGTACAGAAGAAGATGCAGTTCCTCGGCACCCAGGTCTCCCTCCAGTACCAGCTGCCGCTCGCCGAAGTGGTGCTCGATTTCTTCGACCGCCTGAAATCGGCGAGTCGCGGCTATGCCTCCTTTGACTACGAGTTCAGTCATTTCCAGGACGCACCGCTCGTCAAACTCGACGTGCTGATCAACGGGGACAAGGTCGATGCGCTGGCGCTGATCGTGCACCGGGACAACTCTTACCAGCGTGGCCGCGAGCTGGTCGACAAGATGCAGGAGCTGATCCCACGGCAGATGTTTGAAGTGGCGGTGCAGGCCGCGATCGGCACGCACGTCATCGCGCGTGCCACGGTCAAGGCATTGCGCAAGAATGTGCTCGCCAAGTGCTATGGCGGTGACATCTCGCGCAAGCGCAAACTCCTCGAGAAACAGAAGGCCGGCAAGAAGCGCATGAAGCAGGTCGGCGCGGTGGAAATACCGCAGGAAGCCTTCCTGGCGGTGCTGCAGGTCGGACGCAAATAAGGATTCAAGCATGCTGCTGCAAATAGTCACCCCGCTGGCCTGGCTCGCCGGTCCGATTACGCTGCTGGCCATCGTCGACGACTGGTTCCTGCGGCCCCGCCGCCAGCTGCGGGCGCGCTCCGGTGCGGTGGCGGACCCGGGGTGGGCGCGGGCAATCTACCTGGCGTTGCCGGTGGTCCTCATCGGCGCGATCCTCAGGCTGCTGATTTCAGACCGGCTCGATTTCAGCCTGGTGCTGGTGCTGGTGCTGCTCGCCTCGGCCCTGGTCTGGGTCCTGGACCGCCTGCTGCTGGCACCGGCGCGCGCCCGCGCCGCCCAGCGCGCCGGCATCGCCTCTGCCGATCTGCCCCTGCCCGTCACGGTCGACTACGCGCGCAGCCTCCTGCCGGTTGCGGCGCTGGTGCTGGCCCTGCGCTCGTTTGTCTTCGAGCCGTTCCGCATCCCCTCCGACTCGATGATGCCCACGCTCGAGGAAGGCGACTTCCTGGTGGTGAACAAATTTGCCTTTGGGCTGCGCCTGCCGGTGCTGAACACCAAGATCGTCGGGATCGGGGAGCCGGAGCGCGGCGATGTCGTGGTGTTTCATTTCCCGCCCGACCCGGCGGTCAATTTCATCAAGCGCGTGGTTGGCCTGCCCGGCGATACGGTGCGGGTGCGCGACGACCAGCTCATCATCAACGGACTGCCGGTGCCGCTGGTGGAGGCGGGTCGCTACAATGACGGCTGCTACCTGAACATGCGACTGGGCACCGAGCAGCTGGGCGCTCACCGTCACCAGACCCTGTCCTGCCACACCATTGACGACCTGCGGTTTCCGCCCGTCGCCAGCTGCAACCGGCATATCCAGCAGAGTTACCAGTGCAACGACGCCCTGCGTGGTGTGCTGCCCGACAGAAACGATACCATCAACGACATCGTGGTACCCCCCGGCCACTATCTGATGATCGGCGACAATCGCGACAACAGCCTGGATGGGCGCTCCTGGGGTTTCGTGCCCGAGGACCACCTGGTCGGCCGGGCCTCGCGCATCTGGCTGAACCTGCCGCTCGGCCGGTCCGGGTGGCCGGACTGGCGCCGCTTCGGCAAGCGTATAGAGTAGCCGGGTCGTTAGGGACTGGAGGTCCCAAGGAGTACTGAATATGCCTAAGTTTCAGCGCGGTGTGACTTTCATCGGCTGGCTGGTGCTGCTGACGCCGGTTGCGGTGTTGGTGTACGCCGGAATCCGCCTGACGCCGATCTATCTCAACTATTTTCATGTCGTCCGCTCCCTCGAACAGCTCGCGGCCGATTCAAAGGACGATCCGTCGGTCAATCCGGTGAGCGTGCGCCAGGCGCTCGAGCGGCGCTTCGATGTCGAGTACGTGGACCGGCCGGCGGCCAAGGACATCGATGTGCATCGCGACGGTGACCACTGGGTGGCGGTGGCGGAATACGAGGACCTTGCTCCCCTGATGGGCAACGTGTCGATCCTGGTGCAGTTCAACAAAGTGGTGATTCTGAAGTGAGTGGCGCGCGGCCTGCGGGTACCGCCGCCTGACCCATGTCAGCCGCGCCGATCATCGGTGGAATGCGCGCCGCCGACTGGGTGCGTCGCCAGCTCCACTACGAACCCCGCGATGCTGGGCTGTTTGAACAGGCCCTCACGCATCGCAGCGCCGCGCGCGCCAACAACGAGCGCCTCGAGTTCCTCGGCGACGCGGTGCTCAACCTGATCGTCGCCCAGCACCTCTACGCCCAGTACCCGGAAGCCGACGAAGGAGCCTTGAGCCGCCTGCGGGCCCTGGTGGTCAGTGGCGAGTCCCTGGCGCGCCTGGCAGGCCCTCTGGAGCTGGGTGCCGCGCTTTCCCTGGGCGCTGGCGAACTCAAGACCGGTGGGGAGCGGCGCGAGTCAATCCTGGCCGATGCGCTCGAGGCGGTGTGCGGCGCGGTCTATCTCGAAGCCGGATTCGAGGCGGCCAGGCAGGTGTTTCTGCGGGTGCTGGCGCCGGCCCTCGAGGCGATGGACGCTGCGGGGAGCGTGGCCGCGGACGGCCGCAAGGATGCCAAGACCCGGCTGCAGGAATGGCTGCAGGCGCGCGGCTTGCCGCTGCCGCAATACACCGTGGTGCAGGTCGAGGGGGAATCGCACGCCCAGACCTTTCACGTCGCCTGTGCGGTGACGGGGCTGAATGCCAGCGCGCAGGGCGTGGGCCTGAGCCGCCGTCGGGCGGAACAGGCGGCCGCGCAGCAGCTGCTGGCGCAGCTCGCGCCATGAAGGCCTTCCGCGCCGGCCACGTGGCCCTGGTCGGCCGGCCCAACGTCGGCAAGTCCACGCTCCTGAATACGATGCTGGGCCAGAAGGTCAGCATCGTCACCTCCCGGCCGCAGACCACGCGTCACCGCGTGCTGGGCATCAGCGAGTCGGCCGACGGCCAGATAGCCTTTGTCGACACCCCGGGGATGCACCAGGGACCGAAGCGGGCGCTCAACCGCGCCATGAATCGCGCCGCGACTTCGGCGCTCGGTGCCGCCGACCTGGCGGTATTTCTGGTCGAAGCGCTGAAGTGGACGGATGAGGATGAGCTGGCCCTGCAGCGGGTGCTGCAGATGCAGCGGCCGGTGATTGCAGTCGTCAACAAGGTCGACCGCGTGCATCCGCGCGAGCGACTGCTGCCCTTTATCAGCACGCTGGCCGAGCGCGCCCGCTTCCTCGCGATCGTGCCGCTGTCCGCGCTGCGCGCCGACAATATCGAGGCCCTGCGGCGCGAGATACTCGAGGCGCTGCCGGAGGCCGAGCGTTTGTACCCGGAAGGGCAAATCACCGATCGGAGTGAGCGGTTTCGCATCGCCGAGCTGATCCGCGAAAAACTCACCCTCGAGCTCGTCGAGGAGCTGCCCTACGGCGTCGCGGTCGAGGTCGAGAGTTACACCGCGACGGCCGACGGGCGCGTCGAGGTCGGCGCCGTGATCTGGGTGGATCGCGCGGGCCAGAAGCCCATCGTGATCGGCGCGGGCGGTGAACGCCTCAAGCGCATCGGGCGCGCAGCGCGCCTTGAACTGAATCACCTGTTCGCCCGTCGCTATCACCTCACGCTCTGGGTCAAGGTGCGGGAGAACTGGGCGGACGATGCGCGCGCGCTGCGCGAGCTGGAGGTGGAATGAGCCGCAGCGCGCACCGCGTCGAGCTGGCGGTCGGGTTTGTGCTGCATCGGCGCGCCTACCGGGACACCAGCCTCATCGTGGAGCTGTTTACGCGCGACTACGGCAGGCTCAGTGCCTTTGCGCGCGCGGCCCGCGGACCGCGCTCGCGCTTCGCTCCACTCCAGCCCTTCAGGCCAATGCTGCTGTCCTGGAGCGGTCGCGGCGAGGCGCCGACGCTCACGGCCGCGGAAGGCGACGGGCCGCCGCCGCCCGCGCTCACTCCCGGTTACCTGTTCAGCGCCTTCTACCTCAACGAACTGCTGCTCAAGCTCACGGTGGCGCACGATCCGCAGCGTGAGCTCTACCTGCACTACGCCGCCACGGTGGCGCGCCTGGGTGAGGGCGCGCCGCTCGATGAAGTGCTGCGGCATTTCGAGAACCGGCTGCTGCAGCTGCTCGGCTACGGGAGTGAGCTGGCGGTCGAGGCGGGCGGTCGCCCGGTGGAGGCAGAGGCGTATTACTATTTCCGTCCCGGGGCCGGCGTCTGGCCGGTCGGCGTGGGGGTCCAGGACCGAGCGGGCGCTGCGGGCGCCGCGGGCGCGGCCGGGGCCGTGCCGGGCCGGGTGCTGCTGGCGCTGGCCGCGGAGCTGCCCTTGAGCGATGCGGAGGGGCAGCGGCAGGCGCGCGCCGTGCTGCGTGCCGCGCTCGATCATTGTCTCGAGGGCCGTGAACTCGCGACCCGCGCGGTGGCGCGGGCCGTGGCCAAAATGGAGCGATCTGCCTGATGAATCCGCACCTGGAACTGGGCGTGAATATCGATCATGTCGCCACGCTCCGTCAGCAGCGCGGCACGGTCTACCCTGACCCCGTGTACGCCGCCTTGATGGCCGAGCAGGCCGGAGCGGACAACATCACGCTGCATCTGCGCGAGGATCGCCGCCACATCCAGGAGCGCGACGTGCGCGCCCTGCGCACGCTCCTGACGACGCGCATGAATCTGGAAATGGCGGCCACCGAGCCGATGCTGGCGCTCGCCTGCGAGCTCCGGCCCGCCGACTGCTGCCTGGTGCCGGAGCGGCGCGCCGAACTGACCACCGAGGGCGGCCTCGATGCGCGCGGCGATGCGGCCCGCGTTCGTGCCAGCTGCGCGCGGCTGGCCGCAGCGGGCGTGCGTGTCGCGCTGTTCATCGATCCGGAGCCGGAGCAGATCGACGCCGCGGCCGATTGCGGCGCGGCCGTGATCGAGCTGCACACCGGAGAATACGCCGCGGCGAGCGGCGCGGCCCTGCCGCAACAGCTCGAGCGCCTGCGCCGCGCGGCGCGCCACGGCCAGCAGCGCCGGCTGGAGGTGCACGCCGGCCACGGGCTCAACTACCGCAATGTAGGTCCGATCGCCGCGATTGCCGAGATCAGCGAGCTTAACATCGGCCACGCGATCATCGCGCAGGCGGTGTTCGACGGCCTGGGCAGCGCCGTGCGGGAAATGCGCGCGCAGATGCAGCGCGCACGGAACCCCTGACGTGATCTACGGGATCGGTGTCGATGTACTGCAGGTGGCGCGGATCGAGCGCACCCTGAAGCGCTTTGGCCCGCATTTTCTCGACCGGCTGCTGCTGCCGCCGGAGCGCGAGCAGCTCGCCCGCACCGCGCGTCCGGAGCGGTTCGTGGCGATGCGCTTCGCCGCCAAGGAAGCGGTCGTGAAGGCCATGGGCACCGGATTTTCGCACGGCATGTGGATCCGGGACGTTGGCATCGTGCAGGACCGCTGGGGCAAGCCCGAGGTCATCTACTCCGCGCGCGGGGAACGCCTGCGCCGCAAACTCGGGATCGGTGCCGGGCACGTTACGCTGACGGACGAGGCCGGCCTGGTGGTCGCCGTCGCCGTGCTGATGGCCGCGCCTGAAGCGCCCGCAGGGCCGGCGAAGCGCAAGGCCGCGCGCAGCGGCGCGGGCCGCGTGCCGCGCAGCAAGGCCAGGCGGCGGTGAATCGCCTGGTGTTCGACATCGAGACCGTCCCCGACGTGGAGCTGGGACGGCGCTCCCTCAATCTCGGGGACTTGAGCGATGCGCAGGTGGCCAAGGCCATGTACACGCTGCAGCGGCAGCGCAGCGGGAGCGATTTCCTGCCGCTGGAGCAGCATCGGGTCGTGGCCATCTCCTGCCTGCTGCGCAGAGGCGAGCAGCTCAAGGTCTGGACCTTAGGCGATGTGAACTCGAGCGAGGCCGAGCTGATTGCCCGCTTCTTCGAGGGCATCGAGAAGTACACGCCCGACCTGGTGTCGTGGAACGGTGGCGGCTTCGACCTGCCGGTGCTGCACTACCGCGCCCTCAAGGCCAGCGTACAGGCGCCGCGTTACTGGGAGACCGGTGATGATGACCAGAGCTTTCGCTGGAACAACTACCTGAGCCGCTTTCACTGGCGGCATCTCGACCTGATGGACGTCTTGTCCGGCTTCCAGGTCCGTGGCCGGGCTTCGCTGGCCGACATGGCGCTGCTGCTCGGGTTTCCGGGAAAACTGGGTTTTTCCGGCGCGCAGGTCTGGGAGGCCGTGCTCGACGGGCAGCTCGCCGCGGTGCGCAACTACTGCGAGACCGATGTACTCAACACCTACCTGGTGCTGCTGCGCTTCGAGCAGTTCCGGGGCCGACTCGACCCGGCCGCCCACGAGCAGGAACTGGCGCGCCTGCGCGAGCTGCTGCGCGGCTCTGGGGAAGCCCATCACCAGCAGTTCCTGCAGGCCTGGGAAGCGCGCGGTTGAGGCGACGGGCGCCGCCGGTCGTCGAAGTGGGCCGGGTGGAAGCGCTCAATCACAGCGCTGAAGGCGTGGTGCGTGGCGGCAAGACCGCCTTCGTCAGCGGTGCGCTGCCCGGCGAAACCATTCAATTCATCCGGCGCCGGCATCACCGCCAGCACGACGAGGCCGAACTCATCGCCGTGCTGGAGCCGGCGGCGCAACGCGTGGTACCCCGCTGCGCGCACTTCGGTGTGTGCGGGGGCTGCTCCCTGCAGCATCTGGACAGCGATGCGCAGCTGCAGATCAAGCAGCAGCAGCTGCGCGACAGCCTCGAGCGGGTCGGCCGCGTAACGCCGCAGCGCTGGCTCGAGCCGCTCCGTGGCCCGCAGTGGCAATACCGCCGCCGCGCGCGCCTGGGCGCGCGTTTCCTCGCCTCGCGCCAGCGTTCGCTGGTGGGATTTCGGGAGCGATACTCCACGCATGTGGCCGAACTCAGGCGTTGCGAGGTGCTGGCGGCACCGGTCGATGCGCTCATCGAACCTCTGGGTGCGCTGCTGACGAGCCTGTCGATACGCGAACGCGTGCCGCAGGTGGAAGTGGCCATCGCCGAGAATGCGGTGGTGCTCGTGATCCGCACCCTCGATCCGGCCAGCGCGGCCGATGAGCAGCTGCTGCTCGAGTTCGAGCGCGCCCACGCGGTGCGGATCTGCCTGCAGCCGGGCGGACTGGCCTCGGTCAAGCCGCTGCGCGAGCCCGCTCCGTCGCTCGAATACACGCTGCCGGAACACGGCGTGCGCCTGCGCTTCGAGCCCAGCGATTTCATCCAGGTCAATGCCGGGCTTAACCGGCTGCTCGTGAGCCGCGTCATCGCCCTATTGGAGCTCGATGCGAACTCGCAGGTCCTGGATCTGTATTGTGGGCTGGGTAATTTCACGCTCCCCATGGCGCGCCGCGCCGCCCATGTCGTTGGCGTGGAAGGCGAGGCGTCGCTGGTGGCGCGTGCCCGGGGGAATGCGGCGCTCAACGCCATCGGTAACGCGGAGTTCTTCAGCGCGGACCTGGCCGGGGCCGCCGCCGCCGCGGCGCCGTGGGCGCAGCGCCGCTACAGCCATGTGCTGCTCGATCCACCGCGCGTCGGTGCCCGCGAGCTCCTGCCGCAGCTGGCGCGGCTCGGCGCTCAGCGCCTGCTCTATGTCTCCTGCCACCCGGGGAGCCTCGCCCGCGACCTTGAGATCCTGGTGCATGAATTGGGCTTCGAGCTGCTTGCCGCGGGCGTTGCCGACATGTTTCCGCAGACCGCCCACGTCGAGTCCCTGGCCTTGCTGGCGCCGCCGCGCGCCTCCACCGATAATCCGCGCGAGGCCATGCCATGACTCTGGGTCCACTGATGATCGACGTCGCCGGCACCGGGCTGAGCGCGGAAGATCGTGAGCTCCTGACTCATCCGCTGGTGGGTAGCGTGATCCTGTTCACGCGCAATTACGCTGATCCGGGGCAGCTTCTGGAGCTGGTGGCGCAGATCCATGGGCTGCGCAGTCCCCGGCTCCTGGTCGCAGTCGATCACGAGGGGGGGCGCGTGCAGCGCTTCCGGCCAGGGTTCACGGCGCTGCCGCCACTCCGTGCCATCGGTCACCAGTTCGATCTCGATCGCGCCTCCGGCCTGGACCTGGCACGCCGGCATGGCTGGCTGATGGCCGCAGAGCTGCTCGCCTGCGGACTCGATTTTTCCTTTGCGCCCTGTGTGGACCTGGACTATGGGCTGTCCGAGATCATCGGCGACCGCGCCTTTCACAGCCGCGCTGCGGTGGTGGGGGAGCTGGCGGTGGCCTACATGCACGGCATGCGCGATGCCGGCATGGGCGCGGTGGCCAAGCATTTTCCCGGACATGGCGCGGTCGTGGCCGACTCGCATCTGGCGCTGCCCGTGGACCGGCGCGAGTACACCGACCTGGGCGAGGAACTGACGCCGTATCGCCGGCTGATCGACAACGGACTGCCCGGGGTCATGGTCGCGCACATCCTGTTTCCGCGGGTCGACGGCCGGCCGGCCAGCCTTTCGCGCCGCTGGATCGCCGGCACCCTGCGCGCGGAACTGCACTTCAGCGGCGCGGTGTTTGCCGACGACCTGTCGATGGCCGGTGCCGCCAGCTTCGGTGACATCGTGGCGCGCGCGACCCAGGCGCTTGCGGCCGGGTGCGATGTGTTGCCGGTGTGCAATGCGCGCAGCAGCGTGGAGCAGCTTCTCGACGGCCTGAAGCTTGTTCCCGATCCCGCCTCGCACCTGCGCCAGGCGCGGCTCCGTGCCCACGCTCATCCGGATCGCGCAGCACTCATGGCCTCGGAACACTGGCGCACCTGCCGCGAAGCGCTCGAGCGTTGTGCGCAGCCGCCGGCGCTCAAGTTCACCGCGGAGTCCTGAGCGGGCGTATGGTAGCGCCTGGCGGCGGCCAGCAATTCTGAAATCGAAGGGAGGGGAATCATGAATTCAGCGGCTATGCGATGTGCCCTGGCCGTGTGGCTGGTGTGCTGCGTGCCCGGCCCGCCGGCGCAGGCCGCCGACCCGGCACTCTCGAGCGTGGTGGGCAACTGGCTGACGGAGCCGCGCGACGGCATCATCCAGGTCAGCGTGGACGCCAGGGGAAATCTGGAGGGCCGCATCATTGGCGGCAATCACCCGGGCCTGAAGGACGAGAAGAATCCGGATCCAGCGCGGCGCGGGCTCGCGTTGCGTGGCCAGGTGATCCTCAGGAACATGAGCTACGAGGGTGACGGACGCTGGTCCGGCGGCACGATCTACAAGCCCGACAATGGCAGCACCTACAAATGCACGGTTACGCTGGTGGGGAGCGATGTGCTCAAGGTGCGCGGCTACATCGGTTTTGCACTGCTCGGCATCACCCAGAAGTGGACCCGCTACACCGGTACTTCGATGGACCTTCCGCCCGCACACTAGGCGGGACGGCGAGCAACTGTAGCCATGACGAAGCATCAGCGGGCGCTGGCAGCGGCCCTGGGCCTGTGGCTCATCACGGGCGGCGCCATGGCTGCCGCGGACCCGAGTCCGCAGACCACGCGCAAGATCGTCTTTGAGAAAATCGACAAGGCCTACCGCTACAGACTCACGGAGGGGCCCGTCGCCACGCTCGGCGATCACCAGGTCCTGGTGCACATGCGTGCCGTGGCATTAAATCGCGGCGACTGGGAAATCCTGGGGACAGCCCCGGCGGCGGATATTGATGGCCGCATCGCCGGCAGCGATGGTGCGGGGGAGATCGTCGCGGTCGGCCGGGCGGTACGGGACTTTCACCCAGGGGACAAGGTCACCAGCCTCTACTTTCGCAACTGGACCGGCGGGCTTCCGGACGCGGGAAAATTGTCTGAAGTCACCGGCCAGGACGTCAACGGGGTGTTCGGCGACTATGTCGCCCTTGACGATACGGCAGTCGCGACGATGCCCGCTGCACTGTCCTACACCGAAGCGGCGACCTTGCCGACCACGTGGCTGACGGCATGGAGCGCGCTGACCTCCTGGCGCAGGGTGCGTCCCGGCGATGTGCTGCTCGTACAGGGAACGGGGGGTGTGTCCACCGCTGCCATTCAGCTTGGGGCCGCGATGGGCGCGCGGGTGATGGTCACCAGCAGCTCCGACGCCAAGCTCCTGCTGGCCAAGGCACTTGGCGCACGGGATGGAATCAACTACCGGACGACACCCGAGTGGAGCGAGCAGGTCCTTAAGGCCACCGCTGCGCATGGAGCCGACCTCGTCGTCGATCTGGGCGGCACCAGGACCCTGGAGCAGTCGGTCAAGAGCCTCGCCTATCGCGGCGGTGTCGCGATTGTCGGTGGACTCACCGGTTATGACGGCGCGGTGCCTGCCGAGCCGCTCCTGATAAAGGATGCGACCGCCTACGGTGTCTTTGTCGGTTCACGGGCTGACTACTATGAGATGAGCCGGTTCCTGACGAAGCACGGGATTCACCCGGCCGTCAGTCGCGTGTACCCGTTCGCACAGATCGATGAAGCGATCGCGCAACTCAAGTCCGGTGATTTTGTTGGCAAAGTCGTGTTGGAACTTTAAAGCCGGTCCGCACCAGTGGCCGTGCGCGACGGCTCTTGCCGATTCGATCCTGAGCATTGAATATCAGGAATGAGCGCCACATTCACCGTCGCCGGCCCGCTCCATGAGGCCGACCGCTCCTTCCTGGGGCATCCGCGCGGGCTCGCCTATCTGTCCTTCTGCGAGGCGTGGGAGCGATTCTCCTACTACGGCATGCAGACGCTGCTGGTGCTGTACATGGTCGGCCAGCTGCTGCATCCGGGGCACATCGAGCACATTGCCGGATTCAGCGGCTTCCGTGCCGCCATCGAGCGCGCCTACGGCGGGCCGCTGTCGACAGTCGCGCTCGCATCGGCGATTTTCGGGCTCTACACCGGCCTCGTCTATCTGACCCCGATCGCCGGCGGCCTCATCGCCGACCGGTGGCTCGGCCGGACTCGAACCGTCACGGTGGGTGCGCTGCTGATGGCCGCCGGACACTTTCTGATGGCCTTTGACGTGTCGTTCCTGATCGCGCTGCTGTGTCTGCTGACCGGCGTGGGCTGCTTCAAGGGCAACATTGCCAGCCAGGTCGGCGCGCTCTATGCGCCGAGTGACCTGCGGCGGGCCGATGCGTTCCAGATCTATTTCCTGTTCATCAACGGCGCGGTCATCGTCGCCCCGCTGATCGCCGGCACGCTCGGTGAGGTGTATGGCTGGCATTATGGCTTCGGTGCCGCCGGTGTCGGCATGCTGATCTCGCTGGTGATCTACCGGTCCGGGCGACGCTGGCTGCCGCCGGAGAACGGGACGCGGAGCGCCGGTTTCGCTCCGCGGGCGCGCCTGGGGCGTGGCGAGCGCCGCGCGGTGCTGGTGCTGGTCCTGCTGCTGCCGGTGCTTGCGATCGGCGCGGTCGGCAACCAGCAGATCTACAACGCCTACCTGCTGTGGGTGCCCAGCCACGTCAGCATGGTGTTCTTCGGTCGTACCATGCCCACCACGTGGCTGATCACCCTTGATGCGACCGTTTCGATCAGCTGCCTGTTCGCGGCCGTGGCTTTCTGGCGCCTGTGGTCGAAGCGCTTCCGGGAGCCGAGCGAGGTCGCCAAGATCATCATCGGACTGGGAATCAGCTCGGTCGCGCTATTGACCCTGGCGGCGGCGGGTGCCATCGCCGCCGGCGAGCGCAAGGCCGGCATCGGCTGGGTGCTCGCCTACGAAGTGCTCAACAGCATCGGCTACGCCAACGTGTTTCCGGTCGGGCTGGCGCTCTACGCGCGCGCCTCACCCAAGGCAATCGCGGGGACGATGATCGGGGTCTATTACCTGCACCTGTTCATGGGCAACAACCTCGTCGGCTGGCTTGGCGGGCTCCTGGAACACATGACGGGCGCGCAGTTCTGGCTGCTGCACGCCACGCTGGTCGGAGGTGCCACCGTCGCCATGCTGGTCGCGTGGCGCCTGTTTGCGCATCTGCTGGCGCCCACCGGTCCGGAGCTGGAGCGGGCCTCGGCCTAGGTGTGGAGCCTCAACAGGTTGTTCCCACCCAGATTGAGTTTACTGATGGGCGGTTTAGATTGTAGCGCCGAGTGAGGGCGATGCCAGTTGTAGTGGTGGAGCCAAGTCTTGAGGGCTTGGGTGCGCTGCTCGGAGCT
>DATGVM010000039.1:0-80465 GCA_035300345.1 Steroidobacteraceae bacterium | reverse complement strand
CCAGCTCACCAGCGTCAGGCAGGCGAGGAAAAAACCGAGCGTCATGCCTAAGCTGGTGCCGACGGCGACGTCCGCGTGCCCATAGAAACTCCAGCGAAAACCGCTGATCAGGTAGACGATCGGATTGAACAGCGTGACCGTCCGCCAGGCCGGCGGCAACATATCGATCGAGTAGAAGGCGCCGCCCAGGAAGGTCAGCGGCGTGACGATCAGCATCGGAATGACCTGCAGCTGCTCGAAGCTTCTGGCCCAGATGCCGATGACGAATCCGAACAGGCTGAAGGACGCGGCCGTCAGCGCCAGGAAGGCCATCATCCATAGCGGGTGCAGGATGTGCAGCGGCACGAACAGCGAGGCGGTCAGCAGGATGATCATCCCCAGGACGACCGACTTGGTCGCGGCCGCACCGACGTAGGCGAGCACGATCTCGGCCGGGGACACGGGTGCGGACAGCAGTTCGTAGATCGTGCCGGTGAACTTGGGGAAATAAATGCCGAACGAGGCGTTCGAGAGGCTCTCGGTGAACAGCGCCAGCATGATGAGTCCGGGCACGATGAAGGCGGCGTAGGAGACCCCGTTCACCTGCGTCATGCGCGAGCCGATGGCGGCCCCGAACACCACGAAATAGAGCGAAGTGGAGATCACGGGCGTCAGCAGGCTCTGCATTACGGTGCGCAGGGCCCGGGCGATCTCGAAGCGGTAGATCGCCCAGACCCCAAAGCGGTTGAAGGCCGGAACGCTCACGCCACCGGCCTCGTGCGCTCGCTGACCAGCGAGACGAAAATATCCTCGAGCGAACTCTGGCGCGTATTCAGGTCCTTGAACCCGATTCCCAGTTCCCCGAGCCGGCGGAGCAGTGCCGAGATGCCGGTGCTCTTTGCACTGGCGTCGAAATCGTATTCGAGCTCGGAACCGCCCGCCCGCAACGCCAGACGCCATTCAGTCAGCCCGTCGGGCAGGGTGCTCATCGGTTCGTGCAGGTGCAGGGTGAGCTGTTTGCGCCCCAGCTTGCGCATCAGCTGCACTTTGTCTTCCACCAGGATCAGTTCGCCATGGCTGATTACGCCGATGCGATCAGCCATTTCTTCCGCTTCCTCGATGTAGTGCGTCGTCAGGATGATGGTGACGCCGCTGCGGCGCAGCTCGCGCACCAGCTGCCACATGTCGCGGCGAAGTTCCACATCGACGCCGGCGGTCGGCTCATCGAGAAACAGGATCTCCGGCTGGTGCGAGAGCGCCTTGGCGATCATGACGCGGCGTTTCATCCCGCCCGAGAGGGTCATGATCCGGTCGTGCCGCTTGTCCCACAGCGACAGCTCGCGCAGTATTTTCTCCACGAGCGCCCGGTCGGGTGCGCGGCCGAACAGGCCGCGGCTGAAATTCACAGTCGCCCACACCGATTCGAAGGCGTCGGTGTGCAGCTCCTGCGGCACCAGGCCGATCTTGGCGCGCGCGGCTCGATACTCGCGCACGATGTCGTGCCCTACGGCGGTCACCGTGCCGAGCGATGGTGTGACGATGCCACAGACGATGTTGATCAGCGTCGTCTTGCCCGCGCCGTTCGGGCCCAGCAGCGCAAGGATTTCGCCCTTGCGGATTTCCAGATTGACGTTCTTGAGCGCCTGCAGTCCCGATGCGTAAGTCTTGGTCAGATTCGCGATCGAGATCACCGAACCCGTCGGTATTGCCTGCACCTCGCGCCGGCTCAATCGGACAAGACCACGCCGGAGCCACCCATTTCCTTGGGCATATCCTTCATCTTCGGCTTGCCGTCATGGATGCGCAGCACCGTGGCCTGGTAGTGCACGTGCACGCCGGGCTCGAAGCGCAGCTTCGGGATCATGGCGGCGTAGACGTCCACGAGGCCCATGGTCGGATGGTCCGTGAACAGGTGTCCGCCGCATTTTGTGCACCACTTTCGATAGCTGATGGGCGTCTTGTTATAAGTGCCGATGCTTGCCGCACCGTGCGTTATCTTGAGCGCCTCGGGCTTCCACAGCGTGAACGCATTGACCGGACCTGCCGACCAGTGGCGGCAGGAGTCGCAGTGGCAATAGCCCATCGCCGCCGGTTCGCCCGAGACCTGGAATCGCACTTCACCGCAAAAACACGCGCCTGAATACACCTGTTCGCTCACCATGACTCACCCTCCGGATGCCTGTGGCTATGGCTGAGAGTATAGAACTGCGCTTCGAGGCGCGCCGCTGAATTCATTCCCGGGGCTGCGTGCTCAGCGGTGGCGGGTCCTCGAACAGGCCCTGTTGCGACGACACCCACTCGATAATCGGGTTTCTCAGGAGCTGACCCGCTGCACTCAGGCAAGCGCCGCCCGGTACAGCTCCAGGAGTTTGGCCCAGGCGCGCTCGGCATCGCTCTGGCTGTAGATCGGCGCACCGGATTGCGGCGGCATATCTGGCACGCACCAGCCATGCTTGGTGCCCGTATAGACTTCGATTTCAGCCTCTCCCTTCGCAGCCTCGAAGGCCGTGCGCAGCAGATACTTCACGTCGGGCTGCCGCGCATCGTCACCGGCTGCAATCGCAAAATACATGCGGGCGCGGATCTTCGGAGCCAGCAGATGCGGGCTGGTAGGCTGGTTGGTCACCAGGCCCCCACCGTGAAATGAAGCGCCGGCGCCTACGCGGTCCGGATTCGACGCCGCCGTGCGCATCACCAGCGGCCCGCCCATGCAGTATCCCTGGCAACCAATTTTCCGGGCCTTGTCGACCTGGCGCTGCCCATCAAGAAATTCGACGTATGCGCGCGCGTCAACCTCGGCCGCTCCAGGCGCATTCAGGGGATCCGTCAACGGCGGGAGCCTGGCGCGATCGGCTTCATTCTGAAAATTGAATCCGGAAATGTCGCCAAACACGGGGGCGCGCGCAGTTCGATAAAAAGGGTTGGGCACCAGCACCGAATACCCGGCACCCGCCAGCCGCCGGCCCATTTCCCGCATGGACGGCCGCAGGCCGAAGATATCCGTCCAGATCAGCGCGCCGGGGTGGACCCCGGCCGCCGGATGAATAAAAGCGGCATCGCAGGTGCCGGCGGCGGTCCTGATCTCGACCTCCCGCTCGACGATTTCCGCTGCCTTAACCGCCGCCGGGCGGGTCACCGCCACCAGGCCGGCGGCGGCGGACAGCGCGACAAAGTTCCGGCGTGACCGGTCATCCGGCGCGCCAGACACAATCTTGCCATCCTTGTTCCGCGCGCTCATCGCTGACCTCCCATGGCCTCGGTCCTGCGGGTCGCTCATTGATACAATACACCCGGGC
Source organism: Steroidobacteraceae bacterium (assembly GCA_035300345.1). GTDB lineage: Bacteria > Pseudomonadota > Gammaproteobacteria > Steroidobacterales > Steroidobacteraceae > FEN-1191. The sequence goes on along the minus strand of DATGVM010000039.1, from coordinate 77,190 downwards.
TGGACCTGCGGCGCAATCGGAGGAGACCGCCATGATTGGCTACGTGACACTGGGCACCAATGATCTGGCGCGCGCGGCGGCGTACTACGACGCGCTGCTCGCCGATCTGGGCGCCACGCGCATGATGGAGACCGAGCAGTTTGTCGCCTGGTCTGTGAAGCCGGATCAACCGGGGCTGGCCCTCACTAAACCGTTCGATGCGAAGCCAGCCACGGTCGGCAACGGCGTCATGGTGGCACTCGAGGTGGAAAGCCCGGCCAGGGTCGATGCCATGCACCGCCGTGCCCTGCAGCTCGGTGGCACCGATGAAGGCGCCGCGGGCCCGCGCGGCGAGGGCTTCTACGCCGGGTATTTCCGCGACCTGGACGGCAACAAGCTGAGTTTCTTTCATACGGGCTGACATGAGCAGGAACGCAGCTTGCGGATTGCTGTTCGTAGCGCTGCTGGCGGCCTGCAGCCACGCGAGGCCGATCGCGCCCGCGACGCAACCGCCCGCGACAACGGTCGCGCCAAATCCGGTCCCGGCGCCTGCAGCGGCGCAGGCCCCTGCCGTCCCGCCCATGGCGCCGCCGGCAGCCGCGGTGGCGTCCGCGCCAGCTCCTGCGGCGGTGCCAGGCAAGAAACCGGCCGACAACGCGGTTGCCACCCGGAGCCCGGCTCCATCCAGGCCGCCGGCCGCGCCACCACCCAGGCCTGCCGCCGCGGCGGCGACGCCCGCGCCTCCGGCGCCACCCGCTCCACCGGCGCTCAACCTGGCGTCCCTGGAGCAACGACTCCGCGACACCCACGCCATCGGCGTTTTCACCAAGCTTTCACTCAAGAACCAGGTCGATGACCTGCTCGATCAGTTTCGCGCTCTTTACCGTGGAGAGGTTGCGATCCCGTTGACGGCGCTGCGCCAGCGCTACGATCTGTTGATGCTCAAAGTCCTGTCTTTGCTTCAGGACAGCGACCCGCCGCTGGCCAGCGACATCGTGGCATCGCGCGAGGCGATCTGGGGCATTCTCCGCGACCCGGCAAAATTCGCCACCATCTCGTGAACACCACAGGAGTTTCTATGGCACCCCGTTCTCCGGCATTCCTGTTCGCCGTCCTGGCGGCGACCCTCGGCAGCACCGGACTGCTCGCCGCCGACGACGCGTCCATGGTCAGGGATCTGAAGGCGACGATCGCCCTGCAGGGACTGCCCTGCGACGAGGTCATCGACGCCAAGCGCAATGCGGACAGCGATTACCTCGCCACCTGCAAGGACGGCCATCACTACCACGTCTTCGTGAACGCGCAGGGCCGCGTCATGGTGGAGAAGCAGTGATCAGGCCGTGACCCGGCGCGCTTCGACGACGCTCGAGAGCGTCTCCTCGGCGTAGGAGACGTAGAGGGTGCGTTCAGAGACGGAAAGATCGAATTCCATGCGCCGCTCGAGGCGCGAGGCCATTGCGGCCAGCAGCTCGCGATCCAGCAGATAGAGTTCCAGGTGCTCGGCCCGGTGGATACGCTCGCCTGCCAGTCGCGCCAGCCAGGCTTCGCAGTCCCGGTGGACGTAGACCGCGACGCGCGGCGCCATCTTGCTGGCCTTGTGCAGTCGCGCGGGCTCGGGCGTACCAATGTCGATCCAGCTCTGCAGGGTCCCGGTGAGGTCCCTCACCGCAATGGCGGGATCATCCGGCTCGGCGAGGCCGCGGGAAAAGGCGATGCCCTCGGTGTATTCGAGGCAGTAGGCGAGCACGCGCGCCAGCAGGAATTCGGCCGTTTCGGAAGGGTGACGCGCTACCCTGAGTTCCAGCGTTTCATACAGGCCGCGGTCGGCGTCCGCCACACGCACCGTGAGGACATAGACCGTCGCACTTAGGGCCACATGCCGGGCCGTGCGTTATTCATTCGGGATGGATTGTACCTCTTTGCGGCATGATGCGATCCTGCACCTGGGCCGCAACCGCGCCCGACACCGGCTGGAAACGCATCCATGGTCACCGTCAGCGAAGCGCTCAGGCAACGAATCTCGGTCCGTCAGTTTCAGTCGCGGCCGGTGCCGCAGGCCCTGCTGCTGGAGTTGCTCGATGCGGCACGCTGGTCACCTTCCGGTGGCAACCTGCAGCCCTGGAAGCTCATCGCGGTGGCGGGCGAGGAGCGCGCCGCCGTCATGCAGCTGGCCCAGACGGTCCGTGCGGCTCCGGATGCCGCCAGCGAGGAAGGGAGCGAGCTGGTCTATCCGCCCAATCTCTGGGAGCCCTACCGTTCCCGCCGCTACAAGGTGGGCGAGGACCTGTACGAGCTGCTCGGCATCCCGCGCACCGACCGCACCGGCCGGCTGGCGCAGGTCGCGCGTAACTTTGAATTCTTCGGCGCGCCGGTCGGCATTTTTTTCATCATCGACCGGCGCATGGGCCGCGCACAGTGGGCGCACCTCGGGATGTTCATGCTGTCACTGGCCCTGGTGGCGGTCGAACGCGGCCTCGGCAGCTGCATGCAGGAGTTCTGGGGCACCCTGCGAGAATCGCTCCACCGCCATTTCGGGCTGCCGGCCACCGACATGGTGTATTGCGGCATGTCGCTGGGATTTCCGGACACGACGGCCCCGGTCAATCGGCTCCGCACCGAGCGCGCGCCGGTCGACGATTTCGCTTCGCTGCGCGGATTCTAGGGCCGCTTCAGACGTTGCGCCGGTACTGTCCGCCCACTTCGTAGAGGGCGTGCGAGATCTGGCCGAGCGAACAGGTCCTGACCGCCTGCAGCAGCTCCGCGAAGACATTGCCATTGCTCGCCGCCACGGCCCGCAGGCGCTCCAGCGCCGCGGCGCTCTGCCCGGCATTGCGGGCCTGGAAAGCGCGCACGCCGTTGACCTGGTCCTGCTTCTCCTCATCCGTGGAGCGTATGAGCGGCACCGCGGCGCGTTCGGCCACGGCGGCGCTCGCAGCAAGGAAGCTGTTCACCCCGATCAGCGGCAGCGTGCCATCGTGCTTGCGCGTTTCGTAGTAGAGGCTCTCTTCCTGGATGCGGCCGCGCTGGTACATGGTCTCCATGGCGCCAAGCACGCCGCCGCGCTCGGCCAGCGCCTCGAACTCCTTGTAGATCGCGGATTCCACCAGGTCGGTGAGGTGGTCCATGAAAAATGAGCCCGACCAGGGATTCTGGTTGAGATTCAGCCCCAGCTCGCGATTAATGATGAGCTGGATCGCCACCGCCCGGCGCACGCTCTCCTCGGTGGGGGTCGTGAGCGCCTCGTCATAGGCGTTGGTATGGAGCGAATTGCAGTTATCCGTCAGGGCGTACAGCGCCTGGAGCGTGGTGCGAATGTCGTTGAACTGGATTTCCTGCGCGTGCAGCGAGCGCCCCGAAGTCTGGATGTGGTACTTCAGCATCTGGCTGCGGGCGTCGCCGTGGTACAGATCGCGCATGGCGCGCGCCCAGATGCGCCGCGCCACCCGCCCGATCACGGCGTACTCGGCGTCCATGCCGTTCGAAAAGAAGAACGACAGGTTGGGCGCGAAGTCGTCGATCTTCATGCCGCGCGCCAGATAGTATTCGACGATGGTGAAGCCATTGGCCAGCGTGAAGGCCAGCTGGCTGATGGGATTCGCGCCCGCCTCGGCGATGTGATAGCCGGAAATCGACACCGAATAGAAGTTGCGCACTTTGTGCTGGATGAAATATTGCTGCACATCGCCCATCATGCGCATGGCGAATTCAGTCGAGAAGATGCAGGTGTTCTGCGCCTGGTCCTCCTTGAGGATGTCGGCCTGCACGGTACCGCGCACCAGCGCGAGGGATTCGGCGCGAAGGCGCCCATATTCCTCCGCCGTCAGGACGCCGGGGGCCACCAGCCGCTCCCCGGCTATGCCGAGCAGGGCCAGCCCGCTGCCGTCGTGCCCCACTGGCAGCTCGCCGGCGTAGCGCGGCACGGCCAGGCCCTGGGCGCGCAGCTCCTCGTGCAGGGCCTCGATGCGCCGCTCGGCGGCCGGCCAGCGATCCGAAGCTTTAAGGAATTTCTCGACCCGCTGGTCGATCGCCGTGTTCATGAACATCGCCAGGATGATCGGCGCCGGTCCGTTGATCGTCATCGACACCGAGGTCGTGGGCAGGCACAGGTCGAAACCCGAGTACAGCTTCTTCATGTCATCGAGCGTCGCCACCGAGACCCCTGAATTGCCGGTGCGGCCGTAGATATCCGGGCGCGTGTCCGGATCCTCGCCGTACAGCGTGGTCGAGTCGAAGGCGGTGGACAGGCGCGTTGCCGGCTGGCCCTGCGCCAGCAGGTGGAAGCGGCGATTGGTGCGCTCCGGCGGACCTTCGCCGGCAAACATGCGAGTCGGGTCCTCGGCCTCGCGGCGGTAGGGATACACACCGCCGGTATAAGGATAGGCTCCGGGCAGGTTCTCCCGGCCCAGGAAATGCAGCAGTTCGCCCCAGTCCTTGAGCCGTGGCACGGCCAGCTTGGGGATGCGGCTGTGGCTCATGGTCTCGGAGTAGTTCTCGCCTTTGAGCGTCTTGCCGCGCACGCGGAACTGGAAGGTGTCGGCGGTCGCGGCGGCGGCGCGCGCCGGCCAGGCTTTAAGCAGGCCGACGCCTTCGGCCCCAATCTCCTCCAGCGCGCGGTTATAGGCGCGGCGCAGTTCGAGGCGCGTCGCGTCGGCGGCACCCTCCGTCAGCGCCGCGGCTTCGAAGGGCTCGACCGGCGCGGGCAGCGCCGCCTCGTGCAGGCTCCTGAGCGCCTCATACAGCGAGTAGGCCAGCCGCGCGCTGTCGGCGGCGCGCTCGAGCTGTACACCGGCGTCCCGACCGGCAGTGGCGATCTCGGCCAGATAGCGGCTGCGGGCGCTGGGGATCAGCGGATCACGCGAGCTAAACACACTCGGACCGGTCTCGACGGGCCGGCCGTCGCGCTCCGTCCAGCGCAACTTGCCGATGGCCTTGCGGTCGAGCGATTCCAGCATCGCTGCGAACAGGCGATTGACGCCCGGATCGTTGAAACGGCTGGCGATCGTGGGATACACGGGCGCTTCGGTGCCGCTCGTCGCGGCCTGTTCCGGATGATTGCGGCGCCACTGCTTGCGCACATCGCGCAGCGCATCCTCCGCACCGCGTTTCTCGAACTTGTTGATGGCGATCATCTCGGCGTAGTCGAGCATGTCAATCTTCTCGAGCTGGCTCGCGGCGCCGTATTCGCTGGTCATGACGTAGACAGGCAGGTCGACCAGGTCGACGATCTCGGTATCGCTCTGGCCGATGCCCGCGGTCTCGACCAGGACGAGGTCGAAGCCGGCCTGCGTATACAGCTCGATCACCTCGCGCAGCACCGCGGAAGTGGCCCGGTGTTCCCGGCGCGTGGCCAGCGAGCGCATGAAGATCGCCGGCGAGGCCAGCGCATTCATGCGGATGCGATCGCCGAGCAGCGCGCCGCCGGAGCGGCGCCGCGTCGGATCGATGGCGACCACCGCAATCTGGCGCTCGGGAAAGCTGCGCACGAAGCGCTGCAGCAGCTCGTCGGTCAGTGAACTCTTGCCGGCCCCGCCGGTGCCGGTAATGCCGATCACCGGGGCCGCGCGCTTGCCGCGGCCGAGCGCCTGGCGGATCAGCTCGGCGGCCCGGCCGTCGCCCTCGTCCGCCTCGAGCGCGCTGATGGTGGCGGCGATGTGCGCGTGATCGCGCGCATTGAGCGGCCCGAAGCTGTAGGCGGGGCGCCGCGCGGCGCGCACCCGCGCGAATACATCGTCGATCATCCCATTGAGGCCGAGGCGCCGGCCGTCCTCGGGGGTATAGATCTTCTCGACGCCATGGCGCTCGAGGGCCGCGATCTCATCCGGGGAAATCGTGCCCCCGCCGCCGACGATGACGCGGATATGCGCGGCCTTGAGCTCCCGCAGCATGTCGACCATGTAGGTGAAGTATTCGTTGTGGCCGCCCTGGTAGGAGCTGACGGCGATGCCGTCCGCGTCCTCCTGAATGGCCGCGCGCACGATGTCGGCGACGCTGCGGTTGTGCCCCAGGTGCACGACTTCCGCGCCATGCGCCTGCAGCAGGCGGCGGATCATGTTGATCGCCGCATCATGACCGTCGAACAGGGCCGCCGCACTGACGAAGCGCAGCGGGCGCGCCGCGGGGGCGGCCGCAGGCACGGCCGCGGCCGCGCCGTGAGGCGCCGCCATGGAGCGATCAGCCTTGGCACTCATGAGAATCCGGCTTCCCTACAATGTTACCGGCGAGTATGATCCTGCCGGAGATGAGCGTCAATCGCCCCCTGTTATTGCGCCGCGTCGGCCGTCCGGCCTCGCCCCCCGCCCAGGCCAGCGCCACGCCTGCACCCTCCCCGTGGCGGAACCGTCGCAAGGCGCGCAGCGACCGGGGCATCAAGCGTGAGGCGGTCATCCGCGCCGCCGCCCGGGCCTTCAACGCCCGCGGATTCCACAACACCACCCTCGATGTCATTGCCGGTGCCCTGGAAGTCACCAAGCCGACACTCTATTACTACGTCGAAAACAAGGAGCAGCTGCTGTTTGAGTGCTTCCGCGCCGGGCTGGAACCGATCCGCGCGGCGATTCGCGCGGCGGTGGGCGAGGCGGATGGCCAGGCGGGAACGGGGACGCTCCAGGCGCGCGCCCGGCTGCGCGCGGTGCTGCTGCACTACGCTCAGGCCATCGCCTCCGAGTTTGGCTGGTGCATGGTGCGGGCCGAGGACCAGGACCTGGGTGCGGCCATGCAGCGGCACGTCAAGGCACTGAAATCCGAGATCGACCAGGGCATCCGGCAACTCATTCGCGAGGGGATCGCCGATGGTTCGATCGGCAGCTGCGATCCGAAGATGACTTCCTTCGCGCTCGCCGGCGCGCTCAACTGGATCGCCCACTGGTATCGCGACGACCAGTCCCTGTCGGCGCGGCAGATTGCCGAGCGATTCGTGTCCCTGTTCGAGGACGGACTGCGACCGCGTAGCGGCTGAACCGCGGCCGGCAGGCCCACGCTCCGCGCCATGGTCCCGGGGCCCTGCCCAGCCGCGCCGGGCGGCACGGCACTCACCTCATCAGCAGGTAGACAACCACCAGCGTCAGCAGGAAGGACACCGCGCCTATGATGGCGATGCGCCCCGCAGTCCAGCCTCCGCGCCCCGGCGCTGCCTCGGCACCGGGGGGAACTTCGCCGGGCGGCAGGGCGCGATCAGGCAGCACAAAACTGCACTCCACGGGTCCAAATGCGATGCGATCGCCGCTGTTCAGGAAACTCATGGTGCAGCGCTTGCCATTGACGTAGGTGCCGTTGGCGGATACCTGGTCAATGATCTTCCAGCGCTCACCATCCCGGACGATGCGCGCATGCAGCGCTGACACGCCGCTGACAGGCAGGCAGAGTTCCCGCACCGCATCGCTCCCTATGCTCCACTCCTGCTTGTCGCTGCCCGTGGCCTTGAGTTCCAGTCGCTTGGCCGGAGCGGCACCGGAGCTGACGCATAACACGGGCACGTCGCTGGTAGCCGGCGCCGCTGCAGCCACCAGGGCCGGCGCACCACGCCGCTTCTCCGCCAATTCCTGTGGCGACTGGAACACGGTTTTGTTGGCGCCTGCAGCCTGTCCAGCGCCCTCAGTCCAACCCGGCGGCAGCTGCTGGGCCGGCGTCGGGGTGGCCGCCACCACCAGCGGCGGCGCCGGCGTCGCGGGTTGGCGCAATACCGTCTTGTCGACATCGGCAACGCCCGTGCTGTAGGTGTACTCCTCGATATCGAAGCGCAACGCATCGCCATTCTTGAGCAGCGTGCGCGCGGCGATCCGCACGCCATTGACGAAGCTTCCGTTGGTCGAGCCCAAGTCCTCGACCCACAGCTGATCGCCCTCGACGATCAGTCGCGCGTGTTGCCGCGACGGGCTGCCTTCCGTCAATCTCAAACCGCAGTCCTCGCTGCGCCCCACGGTGAGCCCGCCGCCAATCGGCGTCACGGCACCGCCGGTGTTCTTCTTCAAAATGCGTGGATTGTCGGTCATGGGCTGGTCACCACGCATTCAGCGGAATTTGCCGAAATGTTTCGCCAGATATACTACCAGCACCGCCAGCGCTGCACCTGCGAGGGCCGCCAGCCACACCAGCGCCGATCGCTCCAGTCGCCGCCAGCCGTTGGCCAATGAGGCCGTCCATGAGACCCGGCTCGGCACAACGATGACGCTGACGTTGTCGCGCCCGCCATGGGCGAGCGCCGCGTCAAGCAGGTGCTCAGCCGCCGACTGCGGTGTCGGACTCCCGCTCAGCAGGCCGGCGATCGCCACATCGTCGAGCTCCGATGTCAGGCCGTCGCTGCAGAGGATGATCCAGTCACGTGCCCGCAGTTCGAGCACGACTCGCGAGGGTTTGGTGTTCCCCATCCCCAGTGTCTGGGTCAATACATTGGCCTCCGGATGCGAGCGCGCCTGCTCCTCGCTGATGCGCTCGCCCTGGCGCAGACTCTCCACATAGCTGTGATCGCGCGTCAGGCGCGACAGGCGGCCGCGCCGCCACAGGTAGCCACGGCTGTCGCCCACCCACACAATTTCACAATCTCGAGCCCTGAGCCGGGCGCACACCACGGTAGAGCCCATGTTTGATTGCTCACCGCTGCTGCTGCCGGCGCGCATCACGGCGCGATGCGCCTCCAGAACCCGCTCCGTCAGGTCCGCGCCCGCTGCCGAGGCCAGCAGCGTCTCCTTGACCAGTGTGCTGGCCACCTGGCCGCGCTCATGGCCTCCCATGCCGTCGGCTACGAACCAGAGGCCCTGTTGCTCGTTCCAGCCGATGGCGTCCTGATTGCTCCCGTCACGTCGTCCGGCGTGGGTCAGCGCTGAAAACACCGCGTTCAAAACCGCCCCTCCACGCTGCCGGCAGCGCGCGCAAAGCGGGTCGGGTCGAAAGCCGCCGGCGTACGCACTTCAGCATACAGGGCATCGAGCGCGCTGCTGAGCGGCTGCACATCACCCAGTGTCGCGCTGAGGCTATCGATGCTGAGCACCACCTGTTCGGCCACGGTGTAGTCGCTACTCAGGTCATCGGCGGCGAATTTCACCAGCGCCCGCCGGATTTCCCGCGCTTCGGCCGCTCCATAGCTGCGAGTCTCCCAGGAGGAACGTGCGTCCAACCACCGCTCCAGGCGCGCGGCCGCCTGCTTCACATCGCCGACGCCGCGCGAACCACTGCCCGCATATTCGGCCATCGCCTGCTGCAGCTCCGGGAGCGCCTGCGCCTCGATGACCGCGGTTATCACCGTCAAAACGGCCAGCGACTGATGCTGCAGGCGCAAGGCTCCGGGCGGCACGTCCACACCGGCGCGTTTGCGGGTCCAGCGCAACTGATCGACCGGCCGGTGACAGGCAAAACATTCGTAGAATGCAAGTTCCGGCTGCATGCGACCGGCCGCCATCCAGTCCCCCTGCAGGAGCTGCACGCGGCGGCGGGCATTTCTCAACTGACCGACCAGCCAGAGATTGACGCCACCGGGGGTCTGCTTGCGCTGGCGATAGTCGGCATCCACCTGGTAATGAGGCGGCATATTGGCGGTGTAGTTCTCCAGCTCGAAGCGCGGGCGCGGATGCCCGGCGGCGATCATCGCGTGCGTGACAAAGCGTTCGCTGTCGCCCGCGTGGCAGGCCAGACAGACATCGGCGCGCACCTGCGCACGCTCCAGGGGCACCATGCCATGCGCCACATTCTCCGCGTGCAGCGCGCCGATCTTGCTGTGAGTGCCGATCCACGCCTGCGCACCACCGTGGCAGGATTCGCATCCCACGCCATCGCTCAGCAGGAACTTTTCGCCCCGCAGCTCCGTGGGCACGCTATCGGCATGGCAGTCGAGGCAGGCCTTGGCGGTACTGGCATCGGCGATCCCGAGCTTGCTGGCGATGGTGCCGGACTTCGCGGACTGCAGAATGCGAAACGCCTGCGAGTGACGATCGCTGAGCAGCCAGGTGCGATACTCATTCAGGGCGACATTGACGCCGGTCTGCGCAGCAATCTTGCCGTGGCAGGCGCTCGCGGCACAGCTGGCAACGCCGAGGTGCCGCGGCAGCGTGCCGGCGGACGGGGACTCCGCCGCGGCGGCCGAACCGCCCATGCTCACCGCCGCGATTACAGCGATCGCCAGGCGCACGGATCCGATACCGGCGTTCATCGGCGGTCCGCGCCGGATGGCACTGGCGCTCGCGCGGCGCCGCCATCCACAAACCAGGGCTCGCCATGCGCATCCAGATAAAGACGCCGCGTTTCCTCGGTGCTCAGCGCGCGGGCGCCGCGTCGCCCGAATACCGCGATCTGCCCGCCGGTCTCGTCCACCGCCCGGTCGCGCTCCAGGCCGTGGGACAGGCTCAGCGCGGCCTTCGACGTGTCGTAGCGCGCGATCAGTTGCGGTTTCGGTTCAGGACTGAAGCCATAGAAATTGGGCTGCGTCTCGGGCGACATCAGCTGCAATACCTTCAGGCCGCCGGCGCCATCGGCCAGGTAGGCAAACAGCGATGCATTGGTCGCACCGACCACTACATCGCGAACGTCCCGCAGCTTGCCGTCAGCGGTGAATCGCTGGTACTCGCGGATCTGTTCCGGCCTCTCGACGTCCACGATCACCAGGCCTTCGCTGCCGGCCGCCACATAGGCATAGGTGCGCGAGACGGTGACGCGCTGTGCATCACGCATGGCAACCAGGTCGTTCTCGACGCGGCGCGGCGCCGCCGGATGCGTGATGTCCACGACTTCGAGCCCGCGCGCGGTGGTGACGAACAGATAGCGGAACTGCAAGGCCGTGGAGCGCGGATCATCCATCGGAATCCGCGCCAATGTCTTCGGCTGCAGCGGCTGATCGATGCTCACCACCACGACCTCGTGCGGTGTCGAGATGTAGATGTTGCTGCCGGCAACGGTCAGGTATCGGGCACCGTTCAGCAGGCCATCCGGGTTCCAGGTCAGAGCGCGCCTGAGGAAGTTGTTGCGCGGCTCACGATCCGCGAGCGTGCGCACGTCGCTCAGGATCAGACCCTCCACGGCGTCGACGATGTAGGCGTAGTTATAGAGCGGATGAAAGGGCAGCTCCTGATTGTCGCGGCGCATCTTCTCGCCCGTGTTGCGCGACGGATCGATGGGCTGATTGGTCGGCAGCGCAACGCAGGTCGCGTTCGCGCTGGCGATGGCGGTGCGCTGGCCAAGCGGGCTGGCCGGCGCGCTGATGATCCTCTGCGACACGCCCTTGTTGGCGATGCTGGCCACATCGTACACGCGCATGCCGCGCACTCCTTCGGCCGCATACAGATATTCACCGCGCAATTGCAGGCAGCGGACCTCACCGGAAGCGTGGGACTCGGCCTGCTGCAGCACGCCGCCCAGGCGCTGGTGCCGCGCGTAGCCGTCCGGATAGGCGTAGCGATGCAGATAGCTGCCGATCACGGCCTGCGGCTCCTCCCACTCGGTGACCGTGACCGCACTGACCGCCCCGGCCTCCCCCACATAGGCGTCGTAGCCGACGAAGTTGACGAAGTTGGTGCCCTGCATCAGCAGCTGCGCCATGATCGCATTGTTGTCCCCGTCCCTCGACAGATGGCAGTCATCGCAGGTCTTGGTCTCGGTTTTGCGCTCGGTATGGGGATAGTGCGGATTGAACGCCTGCGAGCTGAAACCGCTGGCTGCGATCGGCGCCTGCTGCACATAAATGTGCTCGCGATTGGCGTTTGTCGAAGACAACACCAGCGCGGAGCTGGACCGATAGGGCGCGATCCTGCCGCCAGCCGCGGTTTCGCGCCGGCCGAGCATGAACATGTCGTCGCGCGCCACCTGCGGATTGTAGGTGGCGTAGTTGCGCGTCTCCCCGCCTTCGTAGTGGTGCCGCTCGGTCTTCCAGTTGGATTCGGAGGGCAAGTGACAGCCCGAGCAGCTCGTGGTCCAGGACGTATGGCAGGAGTAGCACTCCATGTCCTCGTCGCGATGAGCCAGCGCATTGCCGCTCACCTGAGTGCCCCACACCTGCGTCTTCGTGTCCCGGCTCATGAGCTTGGCGCGGGCCGCACGCGGATTGTACGCGGCGTTTCCGGGCGTGACGGAGTCCTTGACCAGGTTCACCCGCCACTCAAGCCCTGGATCGACCATTGATCGCTGCATCAGTTTTCCGCCAATCCATTCGAAGCGCCGACGCCCGTCTGGAGTGCGCAGCACCGCGAGGTCCGTCCCGCCCCGCAGTGCCGCCGGCCCGGAAGTGAGCAGGCTGGGATAGCGGGTTACGGTGCCGTGACAGTCCTTGCAGCCGATTTCGACGGCAGCGGCAACTTCCCCATAAATGTAGCCATTCCCGTGCACATCCTGCGAGAAATGGCAGTCCACGCACTGCATGCCGGCATCCACGTGCGATGAGGACAGGTGCACGGCCTTGGAGAATTTCCCCGGATCATCATTGCTGACGATCGCGCCCCGGGCGTCCAGGAGCTGGCCCTTGCGATCGCGCTTGTAGACCGCGCGAAAGTTCCAGCCGTGGCCGTGATAGTCGGCGAACTGGGTATCGTGGAGTGTGGCGTTGAGCGAACTGACGTCGCGCAGAAAATCGACATCCGCCCACTTGCCGCGAGGCGCGGCGCCTTCGGGGTTGCGATCCAGAACCGAGCGCGTGTGCGCGTCATCCGGATACTGCTGCCTGGCAGGCCACATGCTCGGGGCGTCGGACTCATAATCCCACATCGTGTAGCCGAGCATGCTGTTCATGAACATATTGGGTTGATGCATGTGGCATACCATGCATTGCGAGGTCGGCACAGAACGCGTGAAGGCGTGCACCAGCGGGTGACCCGGTTCATTTCTGCTGATCACCGGATCCACGGATTGCGACTTTCCGTCACGGCCAAACGCCGCGTAGACGCTGGAGTGCCGTACATCGCGATCGTTGGCGTACACCACATGGCAGGAGGCACAGCCTGACTGTCGATAATCGCCGGGTTGGTCGTTGGTGCCGATAAACCACAACAGCGGATCGTTCAACCGCGTCTTGGTGATATTGAGCACCGGCACGGAAATGCGCAGGCCCGTGCCCGGCCCGCGATTGGACTGGTGCAGATCGGGGCGTCCGGGTTCTTCAAGCCTTTGCGGCGAGCCGAGCGCATCCGGCAGGCCGGTCTCCGGAAACAGCGCACCGATATTGCGGCCACCGCGTTCGAACACCCGGAAATTATCGCCCGGTGCCACGGTCTCAAAGGCCGGCAGCGGGAAGAGCTGCGGCAGGATGCCGGCGGCAAATGCGGCCGCCGCATCGCCGGTCCGGGGTCCGAGAACTGAAACACCCACGCCGTTTCTGTCGTAGGACTCCCCGAGCAGGTAATTCTTGTCGTCCAGAATGCCGTTGTTGTAGGCAGCACCGCCCAGCAGCATGGCGCCGGTCGCGTGCAGGCTGTGCATGGACGCATCGATGATGGCCTGATGGCAGGCCCCGCAGGATTCGGTGACCACGCGATAGTCGGACGGGTTGACGAACCGGACGAACTCCGGACTCTCGCGATTGAGCAGCGTGTAGCTGCGTTGCGGGTTGGCGCTCGAGGGAGTGTGCCACTCCTCCGGATAGCGCGGCTGTACGTGCGCCCGCCGCATCAGCTCCCTGTATTCACCGGATCCCCGCGCCTCGCTGCCATCGGCCTTTACCGTCGGGTCACCGCCATGACAGTCGCTGCAGCCCAGCAGGACGGCAGCACTGGCATGCATGCTGGGCGCATCGCTGGCGGTGTGGCAGGACCTGCAACCGCTGCTCTTGCTCGCAGCCTCGGCGGCCGTCTGCGCGGCGGGCGCAAACGGCACGATTAGCCCTGCCGCGTCAGCCGGCCGCAGCCCGCCGAACGCAATTCCGGCGACCACCAATCCAGCGGCGATGCGGGTTGCAGTCATCATCAGTACGTCAGCACCGCGTTCAACATCAGGTAGACCGGATTCGCGTCCGGAAACAGTTGCGCATAGCCACCGCGCGCAATCAGCTCCGCGTAGGAGGCGCGCAGCACGATATTCTGCGTGAGGATTGGCCGCCAGGTCACAGCGGCAGAAACATCTTCGCCGATCGATGAGGGCGGCGGGGCCTGCTGGCGCATCGCAGCCAGCACCGCCGTGTCGGCAAAGCCCAGGTAATTCAGGTTGAACGAGAACCGCAGTTCCGGCAGCACATCCAGGTCGACGCCGGCACCCACAAGCACCGTACCGGGGTTCGTAAAATTCGACTGCCCCTCTTCCTTCGAGGAGCGCAGACTGTTCAGTACCCCGTTTCGGCCGGACAGGCTGACACCACCGCCGCCAATCAGCGGCACGGATTGTCCGATCCAGTAACTGGTATCCGCGCCGGCGAATTGCGGGTTCTCGAAGATGGCATCGAAACCCGTGGCGCGGGTGTCATAGGGATCGTGATCTCCCGTCGCGTAGAGAAACGAGAGGCGCGGACGGATCCAGTCGTAGTCGCGTGACAGCTCCAGGGCGGCAAAGCCGGCGCGGATATCCGTATTGCTTGCCACGAATACGCCCGGCGACTCGCGCCCGAGCGCGACATAGGCGGACGCGGTCACATTGGTTCGCCCCAGATGCCCATCGCCGTTCAGCCCCAGGTAAACCACGTCGTAGTCGTGCGGCACTTGCCGGCCGAGCGACGCTGGGCGTTCGACAAATCCGTTGCTGTCGTAATGCGCGGCGCCATCTTCACGATTGCGGTTGTAGGCGGCGGTGAGCTGCGAGGTGAATCCCGGCACCGGAAAATCCTGGCGGTAGAGATTGGCAATCAGCACCTCGTCGGCACGCAGCCTGGCGGCAAGATCATTCAGGCCACTATTGGTGTCCTTCTCCAGCCGCCTGAACCACGCGAGGTTGTACTGGTAGCGATTGTTGGCACGATTGCCATACAGCCGTACACCGAGCTGATCGTCCTGGAACAGGAAGCCGCGGAAGTCACTGCTGAAAGGCTGGATGCCAATGCGCAGGCTGTCGAAATCGAATCGCTCCGATACCGTCCGCAGGTGCCGATCGACAAACGCCGCCTGTACGCCAAGATGGTGGTCATCGCGCATGCTGCCCTGGCGCGGATCCACATTCACCGCACTCAGCTCGCGCACCTCGACCCGGTTGAAGCCGATCACCGGTGTAAACCGGAACTCATAGTCCGGCGGCTTGAACACCGTATCGCCGCGGTAGTACACCAGTTCGACGGCCACAGTCTGGAGCAGGGCACTTTGGTTGGGGCGCCCAAACACGTCGTAACTGCCGGCGGCGGCGGTGGCGGGTCCACCAACCGGGATCGCCACATTGCGCTCCTCAAACACCGTGTCGGACACGGCCCCGAGACTGAAGAACCAGCCGTTTCTGAGCGGCGAGTCGCCCTTGAGGCGATTGCGGTGGTACGGATCCAGTACCGTGGACTTGCGTCCAAGCATGTCGACTATCCGCCAGCGATCCGGTACCGCGATCGAGGGCTGCAGGTCCGCCCTGGCGAGGCCTGCGGCAGGAGATGGCGTGGGTGCCGGACCGCGGTCAACATTGCGCGCATCATCAGCACCGCCAGAACTACCGGCGTCGCGCGCCGCGGCGGGGTCGGGAATGGCATTCGCCGGCTCTGGACACGGGACCTCTTCGAAACCCGGCTGGCGACGATCGACAATGCGGCCGGTGTCGTCGCGATAGCAGGTCCCGGCGGCGACCAGGCACGGCAGCAACAGCGCGCCTGCGAGCGCGATGATCCTCGTGCCCTGCCGATGCCGGGTTGGTCGCGGCGCGCATGACCTCCGGCGCCTAGAGGCCATCGCAGACACCCTCGGCGGCGCTGTCGATGAACGGCGCCTGCGGACACTGAATGTAGCGCAGTCGCACTCCCTGCGGCGTCAAGCGGTCGGCGCGGCGCGCTGCGGGTGCGTTGCCGATGGCAGCCCCAAGCAGGCTGCTGGCCTGACTCAGACCCAGGAACGCGACCATGTCGTCCTGGTCGACGCCGTCGCCCGATGCGCCGATGGCACCGACGAGAATCGCGCCGCGGTACACCGGCACGCCACCGGCAAACACCTGGGCCCCGTTGGCCAGCTGCAAGCTGCTGGTGGTCTGCGTCGCCACCAGCGTCGCGCTGAGATCGACGCCGGCGCAGCCGGGCCCGACATCGCCGGCCATGGCGCCGGCCACGTACAGGACATGCTGCAACAGGGCATTGATGCTGACATCGAGCTGCCAGCCAACCGAGAACACGCTCCACTGTCCGGCACTCTTGCTCAAGGGTCCATTCGCCGTACCGTCAATGCCGTCTGGAAACATCGGCCGCGACAGCTCGCCCACCGCGCGGCTGCTATAGGCGATTTGCCCGTCACCGAGGGCCATCGGGTCGGCATTGAAAGTCCGTACCGCCCCCACATAGGCCGCCAGCGGTGCCGCGCTCGAACCGAGACCCAGACCGGTCGTGGTGATATAGCGGCGATCGGGGAGCGATGCGATGAAGGACGCCGCCGCAATCGAGGACAACAGCGCCGCGGTGCGCGCCTTTTGTACCGCGACATCCGCCCCGAATACCGGTGCGTCGCGGCTGCGCACCAGACCCAGCACCACCCCGTTCGTATCAACCACCGATATGCTGACTCGCGCGTGGGTGCCGAGGGGCCGGCGAATCTGTGCGCGCGCATGATTGGCCACGGTCAGCGCGGAACGCAACAGCTGCACGACCTCCGCCCGGGTGAGCGCGTTGCTGCCGTCCGTTCCGGCCCGGGGCGAGAAGCGCGGTGCATCGGCCGCATCGACGAGCACGAATGCGTCCAGCCCGGAAAAGTCCCCGGCGTTTTCCGCCCGGACGCCCGATGCCGGCAACCCGAATGGCAGGCCCGCGCGCACGGCGCCATCCGTATAGCCAGGCACCGCAATCAGCGCGCCGTCTGCTGGCGTGAGGGTGGCGAAGCCCGCAGCGTTGGCCGGATCGGCCGCCAGCTGCGCCATCTCCACATCAGTGAATCTCAGGGTCTTGCCGTCGACCGTGATCAGATCCGCGCGGCGACTGTCGGGCGCGGCGTATCCGTAGCTTGCGGCCATCGCGATGGACTCGTCCAGATCCTGATCGGTATCGCTGATGTCCGCATCAAGGCCGTAGCGGCCGTCCGCCATCACCCCGACGCCACCCACCAGGGCGCCGGCCCTATAAAGAGGAAAGCCGCCGGGATCGGCGGCCAGACCGAGCGGGGAGCGTTGGGGTCCGGCCGTGGTACCCGTACCGCCGGAGGCGCGCACGATGTCCGAGCAGGCCAGCTGGCTGAACTGCACGCCGAACAGCGGCCCACTGGGACGGCCCAGGTCACCGGGATTGAAATGCGCCTGCACGATCTGGCTGGCCGTACGGGTGGAAAACGCATTGCCTTCGCTCGACAGATAGGCCGCCGTCACCGCCTTGGTGATTGCCGCCTGGTCGTCCAGATTCAGTGCAGCCAGTGGCGTTGCCGCCACCGGCAGGCGTATGCCCTCCAGCCCGCCGCTGATGGTCGTGGCCGCTGCAGTGGAGGAAATCTGCACCACGCGGGTTGACGCCGCGCCCATGCGAAATACGGCCAGCACATTCCCAACGCGATCACTGACTGCAATCGTGGCACTCGCGCCCCGGGCGTGGGCCTCGGCCACGCCCTGGGCAATGATTTGCTGCACATCGCCAACGCTGAGTATGGAAGCGGCAGTTGTGCAGCCGCCATCGCAGGCCGCATCGCCACTGGTACCCGCGCTGGACAATGCCGGGCCGCCACCTGAGCAGGCGTTGAGCAGCAGAACAAATGAGGCGACCAGGCACCCCGATGCAGCGCAGGCGCCGCGGCCCACGAGCTGCTGCTTCCCACTCACCTGAGCACGCCCAGAGCGCTGTCCGGATGATAGGAATGACAGCCCATGCATTGCAGCGGGACTCTGGCCGGCTGGATCGATGTGTCGTGGCAGCCGAGGCAGTTGGCGAGTCGGGGTACCATCGAGGGCGCCGCAGCGCTCGACTGCAGCGCCTTGTGACAACTGAGGCAAGCCGCATCGCCCGACTTTCCCGCCATGACCAGGTGCGGGGTGTGCCTGAAGCGCGCCGCCGGAAGGAGCTCAACGCTTAAGCTGACCGGCCTGATCGCATAGCGCTTGAGCGGATCGGCCGCGCCGTTACTGGTCACATCGTGGCAGACCATGCATCCCTGCTGCTCGAATTGCAGGACAATTTCCCGGGCGGCAGCGCGCGTGGCGCACACAAATGCAGAGTATTCGCAGCGCGGCCTGGCCGCCGGATCCGGCGTGCGCCGCTGCGCGGGCAAGGGCTCCACAGCCGCCGGATCAACCGCGCGCCGTGCAAAATAGTCCTGGATCAGCGCGATGGCGTCGCCGGCGTTGCCGTGCGGCAACTGTCGCTGGCTCCGTCCGTCATCGAAGGTCAGCTCGTGACAGGAGCGACAGCTGCGCTCCATGGTGATGGGCAGGAAATGTGCGCCGCCCGCGGCCAATTGATGGCAATCGGCGCATGCCAGGGCGCGCCTGTCGGTGAGAGTGCGGACCCGCTCCGCATCGAGATGGCGCGCGTGAGAAAACTTCAGGCCCGTCGCCGCTGCGGCGGGCTGCCAATCCGGATGTGCGCCTGAGGCAAAGCCGGTGATTGCCGGGAGGTTCCGGCCGCCGGCGCTTGCGCTGGGGGATCCGTGACAGCCCGTACACAGTTTGCTGGTCGCGAGCAGCAGATGTCCGCTGCTTCCGCCGTGTTCGAGATGACAGCTGGCGCAGCGGGGTTTGTCGCCAGCCCCATGTTCGGCAATTCTGCGCTCGCTGACATGGTCCACGGTGCCCTTGTGGCATTGGCGGCAGGCCTGATCCTGCACATGCACGAACAGCGACTGATGACAGCTCATGCAGGTGGCCGCGGTCGTGAGCTGGTGCGCGGCCAACAGCGGCCCGGCGCTCCAGATCCGGTCCGTGACAATCGCCGCCGGAACCGGCTGTCCCGCACGCTGCAAGTGCACGCTGTACAGCGGCATGGCCAGCGTCAGCAACAGGGTCAGGGCCAGCAGTGCCCACGAGGCGCTGCGCATCGGCAGCCAGGTTTGCCTGAGACTGGTGCGGAAGGCCGCTTCGTAGTACAGGCTGGCATCCGTGGTGCTGGTTTCAATTTCAAGCGCCAGCTGGAAGCCAGCCGGCGCTGGTATCAATCGCAAGCGGTGCGGGCCGAGCTGCAGCTCGTCGCCAACTCTCAACGCG
Source organism: Steroidobacteraceae bacterium (assembly GCA_035300345.1). Lineage (GTDB taxonomy): Bacteria > Pseudomonadota > Gammaproteobacteria > Steroidobacterales > Steroidobacteraceae > FEN-1191. Next base: position 58,026 of record DATGVM010000039.1, on the reverse strand, counting down.
CCACCCGCAGACGGCTGACCATTGACACTGATGCTGCAGCCGCGACGGCATTTCAGAATTGCACCGCGGGCGCTGTAATGCAGGCTGCCATGGCGCGGGGCGATGCCCTCGCCTACCCACTGGATCTGGCACTGCGGGGCGCTGCCGATCAGCAGTTCGTCGGCCGCCAGCTCGGTGTCCTGATACTCGAGCTGGCCATCGGGCAACTTCCGCAGTTGTCGCAGTAAGACTTGCATGTCCTACCAGTACATGAACGTGGCCAGCACATGCACGCTCAGGGCGGCCAGCAGCCCCACGGTCATCGGTATATGCACATAGAGCCAGATCTTCAGCCAGGCCTGCAGGCGTATGTCGCGGCGAATGCGGCGCAACAGGGCCTGGCGCCGGCACAGCAGCGCCACCAGTTCCTGCAGGCTCTCTGCTTCGATGCGTTTTGCCGCACGCGGAACACGCGCGGCCACGAAGTCAATGACGGCCTGGTTGTCCCTGTTGCCCGCCAGGCCGGCCACTGCCGCGCCCGCGGGCTGGAACAACGATCGGTCGGTGCCGAACAGCTGGCTCACGGCTCCGCCGCCAATGGCAGTTCGCTCGATGCTGCTCGCCACGGCCAGTGCGACGGACGGGTCGCACTTGCGCGCCACCTCGCGCGCCGTACCGTCGATCGCCAGCAGCTCGCCAAACATCGCCTGGCGCGACTGGCCCGCCGCGTTCTCGGACAGCTGGCGCGGTGCAGACATGTAGAGCACCAGTCCCAGTACACCGCTCGCAATCACCAGCATCATGAACACGTAGGCCAGCGTGTGTACGTTCCAGCCAAACTGGAAGCCGGTGTGCAGGGTCACGATTACGGCCAGTGACAGGCCGAGCATGACGTGTGCGGAAGTCCAGCCCTGCACGCTGCCCAGGGTCGAGGCGTAGCGACGTTTGCGAATTCCCAGCAGCGTCAGCCAGAGGATCAAGGCGGCGCCCACGCTGCCCAGGGTGTAGCCCTGCCATGTGCCCCCGCCGCGCGGCCGCCACCCCACTGGCGTGGCATAGACAATCAATGCGGCCGTGCTCAGCACGAGCGCCCACCAGAAGTACCGCGCGCCGCGGAATCGCAGCAGGCTTTGGTGCATCATCGCCGCGGTTCCTGCACCAGATCTGCCAGCTCTGCCGGCCCTATGCGCAGGGCCGCACCCGTTGGGCAGGCGCGCACGCAGGCCGGGCCACCCTCCTGTCCCCGGCAGGCATCGCACTTGACCGCCTTTTTTCCCTTGGCCTTCGCCGTCGCGGTCGGCTGATAGTCAACCGCTTCGCCGGGCCCGTCACCACTGTCGAAGATCAGCCAACTCAGCAATCCCGGTTTATCGGGGGCGTCGTAGGCCATTCGGATGGCGTGGTAGGGACAATTACTCTGGCAATTGCCGCATCCAATGCAGGTCTCATCAATATAGACCTCGCCACTGGCCGAACGCTTGATGGCGTTGGGCGGACAGTCCTTCATGCAATGCGGCTGGTCGCAGTGGCGACAGGAGTGCGGCACGTGCAATTGGGCAAAGGAGGCACCGGCCTTGCGATCAAGCCTGGAAATTCCTCCGTGCGTCTCTGCACAGGCTTTTTCGCAGCTGTCACAACCCACGCAAAGCGCCTCGTGGATCACCAGCGCGTTGGTGGCCTCGCCCAGGCCCTGCGCCATGAGAAAATTGATCGCCGCACCCGCCTCCGGCCGGACTTCCATGCCGGCATTGCCGACCACGCGGCCGCTCACGAGCTTCTGCAGGGGTTCGATGCTGGCATCGGCGCGCTGCATAAGCGCGAGAAATTCGGGTTGCCGCACTTCAATCAGGTCGCAGGCGACCGTGGCCGTGGCCGATTCGCGGCGCAGCGGGTCCCCCATGAGCGCCATTTCCCCAAAGCGTTGGCCGGCGGCGATCTGCGCCACCAGCAGGTCCTGGGACTGGCGCTTGCGCCGCAGGGTGATACTGCCGGAGCGCACCAGAAACAGGCTGTCACCGGCAGCGCCTTCGCCGTACACCGTCTCCCCGGCGCGGAATTTTCGCACCAGCACGCGCGTGGCGACCTCGCGCAGCTCGCGCGTCGTGGCGCGCGGCGCAAAATGCCGCTGCAACTCGCGCACCACGAAAATCCAGTCGATGCCGCGACGCACCTCTTCGTTGGAGCTCATCAGCTTGAGCATCGTACGGCGTGGTGTTTCGATCACGATGCAAGCGGCGCCGGCCACGGCGCGCTCGCCCCGTGGTCGGCCGGACAGCAGGCTCATCTCACCGCAGAAATCGCCGCGAGCCAGCCGCGTCGTCACCACCGGCGGCCCGGGTGTCTGCAGCGTCACGTCGCCATTGACGATCGTCAGGAACGAGGTGCCGAATTCACCGGCCTCATAGAGGGGGTCACCTTCATGGATCACGCGCGTCACGCGCGGACGGCGCACTTTGCCCCCGATGGCCTGCAGCAGCCGCTCAATCCGCGCGCCCGCTTCGTGATGTTCGGGTCCGTCCGGATAAGCCGCGATGACGTCGCTTTCGATCATGAGCTCGCGAAACGCCAGCGCGTTCAGCTCACGAAACATGGGCACCACCGCTTTGAACCGCTCCAGCAGTTCCTCGCATTCGCGTTCGAACGGCAGGCCGCTGAACTGGGCCTCGAGCAGCGGATAGTCGGCGGGGCGGATATCGTTGCCGTAGATGTGCTCGACCACATCGTAGCCCTGGTTCATGGCCTGCTTGATGAGCGGGTAGCCGGCCAGGGAACCGACAATATAGATGCCGGGCACGTTGGTCTCGCAGTGCCCGCTCAAGGCCGGAATCGCCTGCGGTTGGGCGCTGGGGAACTGTACGCCCAGAGACTCGATGAAGCGGCGCGGTGGGTCGGTGCCCAGACGCGCGATGATGCGATGGCAGCTCACCGCCTCTGCGCCGGTCGGTGTTTCCAGCATCACTGCCATGGGCTCGCCCGCCACCCCAGGTACGATCGAGGTGACACGTGTTTCGTAGCGGCAGCTCAAGCGCACGTCGCGATTGGCAATGGCCGCCACGACCACGTTGAGATTGCCCTGTTTGGCGCGGCTGAATTCCTTGCCGCGGTTGACCAGGATGACCTCGTTCTGCTCGCTCAGTGCCAGGGCGTTCTCGATGGCGGCGTCACCGGCGCCCACCACCAGTATCGTTTCCTGCCGGTATTCGCGCGGATCGTCGAGCTGATACTGCACGGTGGTGCCGTCTTCGCCGGGCGCACCTATCGGGCGTGGATTGCCACCCAACCCGATGCTTATCAATACATTCGCGGCGCTTAGCCGGCTGCCATCGGCGAGCGCCAGCTCAAAACTCCCCTGCTGCCCGCTGATCGACTTCACGTCGGCGGAAAAACGCACGCTGATGCCAAGCTTGCCGACGCCCTGGGCCCACTCACCGAGGACCTGTTCGCGGCTGCCTGCCTCAAAGCCCAGGTCGCTGCGCAGCTCCAGAAATCCGGGCTCCGCCATCACGTGCTTGCCCTTCTGGTAGCGCTGGATGGTCTTGGCGACGGCCGCCGAGGATTCCAGCAATACGTAGCTGGGCACGGTACGGCTCTCGCGCCTGTCGATCTCGGCTGCACGCGCGGCAGCGCTGAGACCGGCGGGCCCGGCGCCCACAATCACGAGATGTAGCTGCTGCACCACCCCCCCTTGCACTACAGCCGCTGCGGATTATAGTTCGTGGCGCAATCCGGCGGTGAGCGAACGATCCTTGAGATTGGTCTGCTTGAAGGACGACCGTATCTGCAGATACGCCTGCAGTCCGCCGCGCGCAACGTAGTTGCAGCCCGCGATGAGGCTATAGAACTTTCCGGACAGCGCATCGGCGGGCAGCGTGAAATCCGGCACTATGCCTGACAGCGGTGCCAGCATCCCGGATACGGTGTAGGGCGTGTCATTGAACTGATGCGTGTACTCGGCATTGAGATACGGCACATAAACGCCAATCGCACCGTTGATGACACGCTGCCATTTCAGGCCGATCGTGCCATCCAGGCTCGTAACGTGTGCGCCCGCATAGCTCACGTCGACGTCGAAGGGATAGCTGTTGGTGCCATCGCTGACCACGCCCGCCCCACCGGATTCGGTAAAGGGATCGAGCTGGCTGCGCCGGTACTGGAGCTGCAGATAAGGCTCTACGCTACTGGGCCCTGCGCTCCAGCTGTAGCCGCTCTGCAGGGTCGCAAACAGAGCTCCGATGTTGGTTGAACCGGTAGCGGCAATATTCGCGCTCAGATTGTTGCCACCGGCATCGAGGTGGACCGGATCGATGTAGGTGCCGCGGCGCTCGAGCCGCTGATCCAGCTGCTGCCAGCCCAACGAGCCCGTCACATAGGCCGACTGGCCCTCGTACTGGGCGTAGGCGAGCAGGCTGAACCCCTCGTGCTCCAGCCGCCCGCCGGTGCCGGGTGCGGCATCGAATACGGCGCGTTCATCCGTGTAACCGGCGATGCCGCCGATCACCCAGCCCCGGTTCAGGCGATAGTCCACGCCGGCCGTGACGTTGAAGCCGTTCAGATCAAAGCGGTCCGTCAGGTCCGTGGCACTGCGGCTGCCGAAGTCACCCGCCAGATTGCCGAAGACGCCCCAGCGACCAAAGTCCCCGGACAGTCCGCCTGGCTGGTCCACGACCGCCTGCGGATTGAGGCTGGCCAGCATCGGCTGTGCGGCGAACTGCCCGGAGTGATCCCCTGCCTGCCAGCGCTCCAGCCGCTGATTGAGCTGGTCGAGCTGCCGGTGCGCCAGTTCCTTCAGCAACACGTTGGCTGCCGACAGTTCCTCCGGGGCGGCACTGCGGATGGCAACGGCATTGGCCGTGCCGGCGAATCCGGCGGCGGTCAGGCAGGCCGCGCCCTGGGCGGGCGTGGCGCCTCCGCCCTGTTGAAGAAAGTTGGTGCACAGCGTGGAATTGACGACACCGACCATCGCCTGCGTCCAGGCGGCAGCCAGGGTTGCGCCGCGCGGGGGAACCCCAACCTGGGCTCGCAGTAATTCCGGGGCCATCAGGCCCAGGAGTGCCAGAGCTGCGATGACGCGAAACGATTTCCCTGGGATCATGACGTGCCTCATGCGAAAGCGGGTTGCAAGTGGACTTGCCTACAGGCGCGAACGCGCCAGCGGCACAAAGAAGAAATCGCCCACTTCATGGCCGGCGCCCTTGATGGACTTCAGCTCCGGCTGCTGCGCAAATTTCAGGCGCGCCGAGGCGAGTTTGACGCGCTCCTGAACGCCCGCGAACAGGGCCGGCGCACTCAGGACGCCTTCGTTCTGCTCCAGGACCGCCAGGAAAGCGCTCGCGAATACCGAATTTCCCAGGCCACCGCTATCCAGTACCGGCTCGTCGCCACCCGAGTCGATCAGCAGCCGCGCGCGCTTGGGCAGCTTGAATTTGATGTAGTCGGCGCTGACCTGCGTGGGCTGTTCCAGAAAAATGAAGCTCGGATCGGCCGACAGCAGCCCGGCGTAACAGGAGTCGGCCACCACCAGCACGCGGCGCGCGGCCATCCGGCCAATGTGTGCCGTGATCTGTTCGTTTGGCACCCAGAAGGTATCCTTGGGCGGGCGTTCGGCATTGACGGGCAGCCAATAACCGCTCTCGCGCTTATCCGCCACGAGCCGTGTCCCGTGACCGGCGTAGTAGATGAGCAGATTGTCGTTGGGCCTGAGAACGCCGTTCAGATCATTGAGCGCCCGCAGCATCGTCACGTCGGTGCCATCCTCGATCATTTGCACCGTAAATCCGTACTTCTCCTTCAGCAATTTCGCCACGCGCTCGGCATCGCTGCGCGGGGTCAGCAGATTCTCCAGCTCCGAGTAGTTCTGGTTGCCGATGATCAGCGCGTAGTAGCGGCCAAAATCCAGGCCATTGACCGACCGGGCCGTCGCGGCATCGCTCATCGCCACGACCGGCGCTCCAGCCGCGGGCTCGCGCGTGCGCGGCACCGCATCGAGTCGCTGCTGACTGGCCTGACGCTCGGTTTCCAGCTGTGCCACCAGCTTGCGCAGGGTTTCAACTTCGGCACTGGATGGAGCCGCTGCCGCGGGGGCGGGGGCGGGACGCGCTGCCGCCGCCGCTTGGGCGGCCGCGGCGGCGGCCGCCTCGAGGCGGCTCTGCAGCTCCTGCAACTGCTTCTTCAACAGCTGCAGCTGCAGGTCCTTCTCGGATACCGCCTGCGTCAGCTCAGCACGCAGGGTTTCCTGCTCACGGCGCGCCGCAGACTCAAACATCACGCTGTCGGCCGGCAGCCCCCACGCCTGGCGATACAGGTTGAGCGCCTTCAGCTGATCCTGATCGACACCCAGGCCCGCTTCATACAGGGTACCCAGGTTGAACAGGGCGCGCGAATAGTGCTGATCCGCCGCCTTCTGGTACCAGATCGCCGCCGCGGCATAGTTGGGCACATCACCCAGTCCGCGCTCGTAGATTTCGCCAACATTATTCTGCGCCTCGACATCGCCGGCTTCGGCGGCCTGCATCCAGATGCGCAGGGCTGATTTGTAATCGGCCCGGTCGTAGGCCACGAACTCGCCGCCGCGGATGCGGCAGTCCGAAGTGGTCGTGCGCACCGGCCTGCGTTGCGAGAGGTACGTGGAGGTACCCAGCGAGCGCACCTGGCCTGGTAGCAGACATTCGACTATTTCCAGGTCACCGCGCGTCACCATGCCTTCGGTGGCCTGGGCGGCCGCGGGCGCCTGCGAAGAATGAGCGCCCCAGGCGATCGCGCCCGGCATCGTTGCTGCACACAGCAGTAAACACTGTAGCGAGACGCGCAGAATGCGACGGATGCAGGCTCGGCCATTCATGGCGGCCACGCTACTGCCCATCTTATGTCCAGTCAAAGCGGGTCGCCCAGATCTGCGACGCACATCCGCTATTACTGTGCCAGCGCGTCCTTCAGCGGCTGATATCCCGCATAGAACTCGCTGCGTGCCGCCAGCTCCTGCAGTTGCTGACGGCGCACGGCGGCATCGGGCACGGCCTTCAACCGCTCGATGATGTAGTCCGCGCACTGACGCAGTCCGCGCGACGCCTCCGCATTGCGGGGCTGCAGTTCCCAGGCCGCCGCGTATTCACTGACCGCGTCATTGATCAGCACGCTCTGCCCTTTTTGCGTCAACGCCCAGGCCTCGCCAGCCTGCTGCAGATGCGTACGAATCTCGCTCTGTACATCCGCCGGCAATTTCGCAAACGGTATGTCAGGCAAACCCGCAACATAGGAGCGATAGCCGAGCACCGCCGCCACGATGGCCATCACCGCCACCGCCGCCGCCAGCGCCTTCGCCAGCCTGCCGCGCCCGGAGTAGGCCTGCTGAAAGGCGGCCGCATGGGGCCAGCGGCGCGGGCGCTCGAAATTGAGTGCGCGCTCGATGGCACGCCATTCGTGGCGGCGCAATCCGCCGATCGGCGCCGGCCTCAGGCGCTGGCGCAGCGCCTCGTTCGCCGCGAGGCGATTGAAGGGGTGCCGGCCACTGAGCAGTTCATAGCTGACGAGGCCCAGGGCGTACACGTCGTCGTCGGGCTGCGGATCCTCGTGCGCCAGCATCTGCGGCGAGGCGTAGGCGAGCGTCATCGCTCCGAGACTGCCGGCATCAAACACGTCATTCCTGGCGGCGGCCTCGCCTCCGCGCACGGCACGCGCGATGCCGAAATCCAGGATTTTCGCCTGCCCATTGGCGCCGACGAACACGTTGCCCGGCTTGAAATCCAGATGCACCAGGCCCTTGCGGTGCGCATACCCCAGTCCGCTCGCCATGCCCTGCACGATGGGTTGCGCCGGCAGGCGTGCCATTCCGCCCGGATGCGCACGAATCACCGCATCGAGGGGCTGGCCGTCGAGCAACTCCATCGACATGAAGGCGCGCGCACCCGCACTTCCGTCCAGATCGAAGTTGTGCACCGTAACGATATTGGGATGCGCCAGCGCCTGGGCCTTGCGGGTCTCGCGCTGCAGGGCAATGAAGGCTTCGGGGTGAGATTCGAAATCGGTGCCGATCAACTTGATCGCGACATAGGGGGTGGGATCCTGCGCGCGCTGCGCCACCAGATCGAGCGCCTTCCACACCTGACCCATGCCGCCCTGTCCCAGCAGGCGCTCCAAGACGTAGCGATCCCGTATGGTCATGCCGGGAGCGGCAGCGTTGTGGGCGGTGAGCGGCGGCAGGGACGGCGCACGCCGCTGCGTCGCCTCGTCCGAGGGCACATTCAGCTGAGTCTTTGTTTCATCCACCACCACTCAACCCCGCGACCGTGCCCGATTCGCCACTGGCAAGCCTAGCATCCCAGGGCGTTTCGCGTCGCCGCGCCTTGGTGTTAACCTCGCGGCGTGAACCCCAGTGCGCGCCATACCGCCCTGCTGCTGCTCGCAAGCCTGGCGACCGCAACGGCGGCGAGCGGCCCGGACAACGGCGGAGATTTCCGCCTCCGGCCGCCCGAAGACGAGATCATCTATTTCCTGCTGCCTGATCGCTTCGAGAACGGGGATCCTTCCAACGATCGCGGCGGACTCGCGGGGGACCGGCTGCAGACCGGGTTCGATCCGACCTCGACCGGCTTTTACCATGGCGGCGATCTGAAGGGACTGCTCGCGCGGCTGGATTACATCCAAGGCCTGGGCGCAACGGCGATCTGGCTCGGCCCGATCTACAAGAACAAGGCGGTGCAGGGCGGGCCGGGCCATGAATCGGCGGGCTATCACGGCTACTGGATCACGGATTTCACCGCGGTCGATCCGCACTTCGGTACCGAGGCGGACCTGCACGCGCTGGTCGATGCGATCCATGAGCGCGGCATGAAGCTCTACCTCGACATCATCGTCAATCATACGGCCGACGTGATCCGCTACCGGGAGTGCCCGGACAACCACTGCGCCTATCGCTCGGTGGCCGACTACCCGTATACGCGCCGTGGCGGCCTTGGCGGCGCCCCTATCAACGAGGGATTTGCCGGCGAGGCGATGCAGACAACGGCGAATTTCGCCCGACTCACGCGCCCCGACTACGCCTATACGCCCTACGTGCCCGCCGGGGAGGAGCACCTGAAGGTGCCCGACTGGCTCAACAATCCGCTCTACTACCACAACCGCGGCGAGAGCAGCTTCAGGGGCGAGAGCTCGACCCTGGGTGACTTCGCCAGCCTCGATGACGTGATGACCGAGAATCCGCGTGTGGTGCAGGGCTTCATCGATGTCTTTGGCGGCTGGATCGACCAGTACGGCATCGACGGCTTCCGCATCGACACCGCGCAGCATGTGAACCCGGAGTTCTGGCAGGCCTTCGTGCCGGCGATGCTCAAGCGCGCGAAGGCGCGCGGCATCCCCAACTTCCATATCTTCGGCGAAGTCGCGACCGGCGAGATGGATCCGGCACGCCTGGCCGAGCACACGCGCGTCGACAAGCTCCCCGCCGTGCTCGATTTCGCCTTTATGGTCGCGGTCACCGACACCATTGCCGGCAAGGCCGGCACCGATGAGCTGGTGCGCCTGTTTGCCGCCGACCCGCTCTACGAGGGCGGCGCCCCTGCGGCCCTGCAACTGCCGACCTTCATCGGCAACCACGACGCCGGACGTTTCGCGAGTTTCCTGCGTCATGCGCGCCCGGAGGCCAGTGACACCGAACTGCTGCAGCGCCTGCAGCTTGCCTACGCCATGCTGCTGACGCTGCGCGGGGTGCCGACGATCTACTACGGCGACGAGCAGGGTTTCGTCGGCCTCGGGGGCGACCAGGCCGCGCGGCAGGACATGTTTGCGAGCCGCGTGTCCTCCTACAATGACCAGCCGTTGCTGGGCACCGCCGCCACGACCGCCACCAGCAATTTCAACCCGGCGCACCCGCTGTACCAGGGCATCGCGGCCCTGGCGAAACTGCGCCAGTCGCAGGCCGCGCTGCGCCGGGGCACGCAACTGGTGCGTGCCGCCGGCGAGACTCCCGGCCTGTTCGCCGTGTCGCGCTTCGATCCCCGGACCGGCGCCGAAATCCTCATCGCCTTCAACACCGGGAGCTCGGCGCTCAACGCGCAGCTGAAGGTCAACTCGGCTTCACTGCGCTTCCGGGCGTTGCATGGCAATTGCGCCGCCCGCGCCGACGCGCCGGGCAGCTACCGCGTGCAGCTGGCGCCGCTGGATTTCGTGATCTGCGCGGCCGAAGCAGCGCCGTAGATCCAGGCGCCTCCTGCCGGTCGCGCGCTGGATTCAACCCAGCGCGCTGTCCGCGCCGCGGGTGATGCGTGGCGCCGGATCGGGATTGATCTCGACCCGCACCTCGCGGCAGCCGTAAACCGGTTGCCCGTTCGTGAGCTGCGGTCGATAGCGCGCCTGCCGCGCCCACACCAGCGCCGCCTCATCGAAAGCCTTGTCGGTCGAGGATTCGACCACGCGGACTTCGGCGATGACTCCATCGGCCGCCACGCAGACTGAAACGATCGCGAACTGTCCGCGCGCAAAGTGATGCACGTAGGCCTCGATGTAGGTGGTGGTCACATCGACCGGCGTGACCTTCACAACCGTCGCCGCCGGTGGACGCGTGACGCAACCGCACAGCGCCAGCAGCGTCAGCAGCGGCAGCGACCCGCTGCCGGCCACAGACGGGCCCGGACTCACCTCTTTTCTCCGGCCGATACGGGCTGCCTGCTGCTGAGGGACCGATACAGTGCCACCAGCGCCGCGGGCACCAGCGGCAGCACCAGAATCGAGGCGAGGCCGAGGCACAGCAGGTTCGCCATGAGTGCCTGCGTCGCGCTGATTCCCAGCACCAGCAGGATCGAGGGCAGAATGAAGTCGAGCAGCACCAGCGGCACCATCGACAGGATCGTGATGAGCGTGACCAGCGTCACCGCCGGCCACCAGGAGCCCCGCGTCAGTTGCCAGCTGCGGGCCAGCGCCGCGAGCGGTCCGCTGCGCTCCGCCACCATGACGACGATCCACAGCTGCCACATGCCCCAGAGGTACACTCCGGGAACCAGCAAGGCCATCGTACCGATCGAGGTCAGCACCAGGAACAGCGTGGTCGCCACCAGGGCGCCCGGAAATAACCGCAGTGCGATCGGCAGGCCCGCGCCGGCGGCTTTCCGGCCGGTTTCCCCGGCGAGCACACAGGCCACGATCGCGCAATACGGCAGGACTGACACCGCCGTGGCCGCCAGCAGCGCATAGCCAAAGGAGGGCGCGAACACCAGCTCCTGCAACTGCGCGGCCAGTTGCAGCACATCGTCCTGCGCGTCGAGCGCCAGCAGCAGGCGGGCCAGCAGTCCGGTCCACAGCAGCGAGAGCAGCAGCGCGGGCAGCCAGCTCTGCGTCAGCGATCGACGGTAAAGCCGCATCACGCCATCGATGCTCGCGCTCGCAGGCCCCATTGTGCCGGCCGCCTCAGTCATCGTCCTTCCCCGACAGCGCCTGCTGCAGGCGCGTGTCATCCATCTCCCCTTCGGATCGGGCGATCACGATCGCCGCCACCGCGTTGCCGATGAAATTCGTGAGCGAGCGGCATTCGCTCATGAAACGGTCGACCCCCTGGATCAGCACCAGGGCACCGACGGGCACCGAGGGCACGACCGCGAGCGTCGCCGCGAGCGTGATGAATCCCGAACCCGTGACCCCTGCCGCGCCCTTGGAGCTGACAATCGCGACCAGCAGCAGCAGCAATTGGTCGGACAGTGCCAGGTGCACATTAGTCGCCTGGGCGATGAACAGCGCCGCCATCGTCATGTAGATATTGGTGCCGTCGAGATTGAAGGAATAGCCGGCCGGCACGACCAGTCCCGCCACCGAGCGCGCGCACCCGGCGCCTTCGAGCTTGTCGATGAGCGAGGGGAGCGCCGCCTCCGAGGAGCTGGTGCCCAGCACCAGCAGGAGTTCATCGCGGATGTAGCGCAGCAGCCGCAGCAGCGAAAAGCCGCTCGCCCGCGCGATCAGTCCCAGCACGCCAAACACGAAGGCGGCGCTGGTGAGGTAGAAGCAGGCCATCAGGCCGGCCAGGTGCCCCAGCGCGCCCGCGCCGAACTGTCCCACCGTATAGGCCATGGATCCAAAGGCGCCGATCGGAGCCGCGCGCATGATGAGGTGTACGACCCTGAATACCACCACGCCCAGGCTGTCGATGCCGCGCCGCAGCGGCCGCCCGCGCTCGCCGCTCAGGGCCAGGGCGAAGCCGAACAGGATGGCCACCAGCAGCACCTGCAGGATCTCGCCGCTGGTAAAAGCGCCGAGCAGGGTGTCGGGAATGATGTGCAGCAGGAACTCGACCACGCTGCGGCTGTGCGCGGAGGCCTGCAGGCCTGCCACCGCGCCTGCATCAAACTGCGCCGGATCGGCGTTGAGGCCGGCGCCCGGCTGCACCAGATCGGCGATGGCGAGTCCGAGCAGCAGGGCCAGGCTCGACACGGCGATGAAATAGAGCAGCGACTTGAGGCCAACCCGGCCCACCTTCTCCAGGCTGCTCACGCCGGCGATGCCGCCGGTCACCGTGCAGAAAATGACCGGCGCGATGATCATCTTCACGAGCCGGACGAACCCGTCGCCCAGCGGCTTCAGCGCCACGGCCAGGTGCGGTGCGATCAGGCCCAGCAGCACCGCGAGCGCCACCGCCACGAGCACCTGGGCGTAGATCGCCGCATACCAGCGCGGGGCCACGGAGCGGGTCGCGCTCATGGCAGGATTATGCGCGTTCGCGCCGTGGCTGCTAGCATGCCGCGCATGATGCACGAGCACCGGGAATCAGGGCTACTGCCAGCCCTGGCCGCCATCGCGGCCGCCATCGTGACTTCCATGGCCGCTGTGGCGGAGCCCGCACCGCGTGCGCCGCCGCCCGCACCAGCGGCAGCACCAGCGCCAGCAGCAGCTCCAGCACCCGCGCCGACCTCGGCAGGGATTCTGGCGGCGGCGCCCGCATCGGCCTGGCGGCCACTCGATGAGCACCACACCCTATACCTGGAGCTGCCCGCGGGCCGCGTGATCATCGAGCTGGCGCCGGCCATGGCACCGCACACCGTGGCGAACATCGAGGCGCTGGTGCGGCTCAAATATTTCGACGGCCTGGCGGTGCTGCGGGTGCAGGACAACTTCGTGGCGCAGTGGGGCGACCCCGAAGAGCGGCACAAGATTCCGGAAGGTATGCAGAAATTGCCGCCGGAATTCACCGTGCCCCTGGGTGCGAACGTTTTCACGAACCTGCCCGACCGCGACGGCTATGCGCCGCAGGTGGGCTTTGTGGACAGTTTCCCGGCGGCGCGCGACCCGGCATCGGGACTCGCGTGGCTCGCGCATTGCTACGGTGCGGTCGGGGTCGGCCGCGACACCGACCCGGCCAGCGGCGTTGGCAGCGAGCTCTACGCCGTGATCGGGCATGCGCCGCGCCAGCTGGATCGCAATGTCACCGTCGTCGGCCGCGTGCGCCAGGGCATCGAACTGCTGGCGAGCCTGCCGCGCGGGACCGCCGAAATGGGCTTCTACGGCAAACCGGCCGAGCGCACGCCGATCGCCAGCGTGCGTCTGGCCGACGAGTTACCCGCCGCCGCCCGCACCCGCCTCGAAGTGCTGCGCACCGACACCGCCACTTTCACGGCGCTCGTGGAAGCGCGGCGCAATCGGCGGGATGAGTGGTACCAGGCCTCTGCCGGGTACATCGACCTGTGCAACGTGCCGGTGCCGGTACGCACGCCGCACGACTGAGCCCGACGCAGGTATTCCGCTCCGTGGGCCGTATCTTCGAAGTCCGCAAGCATGCGATGTTCGCGCGCTGGAACCGCATGGCGAAGCAGTTCGCGCGCATCGCCAAGGACATCGCCATGACGGTGAAGTCCGGCGGGCCGGACCCGGCCTCAAACCCGACACTGCGGCGGATCATCCAGAATGCGCGTGCCGTCAACATGCCCAAGGACAAGGTCGAGGCCGCCATCAAGCGCGCCTCCGGGCGCGACGCCACCAACTACCACCAGTCGATGTACGAGGCCTACGCGCCGCACGGGGTCGCCCTGCTGGTCGAGACCGCGACCGACAATCCCACGCGGACGGTCGCGCACGTGCGCAACATCATCACCAAGCACGGCGGGAATCTCAGCTCCAGCGGGAGCGTGGCCTTTCAGTTCCGCAAGATGGGCGTGTTCCGGCTCGATCCGGCGGGGATCGACCAGGACGAGCTCGAGCTCGACATGATCGATCATGGGCTGCAGGAGATGGGCGAGAGCAGCGGCGAGAAGGGCGAGCCGCAGCTGGTGCTGCGCTGCGAATTCGCGGACTTCGGCCATTTGCAGGAAGCGCTGGAAAAAAGGCGCATCGCCCCGCTCTCCGCCGAGCACGAATACATCTGCAGCTCACCCACGGAGCTGCCCGAGGCGCAGGCGGCCGAGGTGCTCGAGCTCATCGACCAGCTCGAGCAGGATGAAGACGTGCAGCAGGTGTTTCACACGCTGGCCTGAGCCCTCTGGGAGGCTAGCGATCGATCCGCGTCGACAGCACGATCGAGGATTCGGTGCGATCGACGCCCTCGATGGTCCCGATGCGATCGAGCAGCTGGTCCATCTCGCCGACCGAATCGGTGACCACGATGGCGATGAATTCATGCTGGCCGCTGACGGAGTAGAGCTTGCGCACTTCCGGCAGCGCGCGCAGCGCCGCCTCGACGCGCGCCAGGACTTTCTGCACGGCGGCGACCATGACCTGGGCCTGGATCTGGTCGCGCTCCTGGTCGGCCCCCATGCGCACGGTAAAGCCGGTGATGACCCGGCGGGCCAGGAGCCGCTCGATGCGGCTGTGCACCGTGGTGCGCGACACCCCCAGCCGGCGTCCCAGCTGCGCCGTGGACATGCGGGCGTTCTCGCGCAGCAGTGCCAGGATCCTCTGATCGACCGGATCTATTAGCATAGCGGCGATAATATACGTCATATTGACGAGAATTTCCCGTCATAATGGCGTTATTGGGGCTGCTTTTTGTCGGTGACTGCCCGACCATGGCGGGTCAGGTTCACGGAGAAGAATATGCATCGCATCGCCATCGTCGGTGCCGGGAAGATCGGGCACATGATCGCCGATCTGCTCAGCCATTGCGGCGACTACCAGGTCGCCGTCATCGACAAATCGGTCGAACAGCTGGAGCGCTTGCGCCTCGCAACGCCCGTGGAATGCATCGCCATCGACGTCAACGACCCGGGCGCGGTTGCCGCGGCGCTGCGCGGCCGCTTCGCGGTGCTGAGCGCCGCGCCCTTCCAGGTCACCGGCCGGATCGCGGAAGCCGCGGCGATGGCCGGCGTGCACTACCTCGACCTGACCGAAGATGTCGCCAATACCCGGCGCGTGCGCGCGCTGGCCTCGAGCGCCAGCACGGCGTTCATCCCGCAGTGCGGGCTGGCGCCCGGTTTCATCACCATCGTCGGCTACGATCTGGCGAAGCGCTTCGACCAGCTGCAGGATGTCCGGCTGCGTGTCGGCGCCCTGCCGCAGTATCCCTCGAACGCCCTGAACTACAATCTCACCTGGAGCACTGACGGCGTCATCAATGAGTACTGCGAGCCCTGCGAGGAGATCTCCAACGGTGAGCTCGTTAGTGCCCCGCCGCTCGAGGAGCGCGAGGAGTTCTCGCTCGACGGCGTCACCTACGAGGCCTTCAACACCTCCGGCGGCGTCGGCACGCTGTGCGAGACGCTGCGCGGCCGGGTACAGAACCTCAATTACCGCACCATCCGCTATCCGGGCCACGCCGCCATCATGAAGGCCCTGCTCCAGGACCTGCGGCTGCGCGAACGGCGCGAGGTGCTGCGCGACATACTGGAACACGCCCTGCCCGCCACCTTGCAGGACGTCGTCATCGTGTTCGTTACGGTGACCGGCATGAAGAAGGGCCGCCTGGTGCAGGAGACCTATGCCAACAAGGTCTATGGCCAGGCCTTCCACGGCGTCGAACGCAGCGCCATCCAGCTCACGACGGCCTCTGGAATCTGCGGCGTGCTCGACCTGCTCGCCCGGGGCCAGTTGCCGCAGCAGGGTTTCATCCGGCAGGAAGACGTATCGCTGGAGAAATTCCTCGCCAACCGCTTTGGCCGGGTCTACGCGATGCGCGAGCGCCAGTTCATGGAGGTACCCGCAGCGTGAACTACCAGGCGATTTTGCAGGAGGCCGGCATTCCGGCATTTACACGCGTCGAGGGCGGCATCGAGACTCGCACGCCCATCGACGGCAGCGCACTGGGCCAGCTGCCGGCCAACAACCCGGCGGCGGTCGAAGCCAGGATCCAGGCCTCACTCACCGCCTTTCAGACCTGGCGCAGCGTCCCGGCGCCGCTCCGCGGCGAGCTGCTGCGCCGCTTCGCAGAGCGGGTGCGCCAGGACAAGCAGGCGCTCGGGCGCCTGATCTCGCTCGAGGCGGGCAAGATCCTCAGCGAGGGCCTGGGCGAGGTGCAGGAAGTCATCGACATCTGCGACTTCGCGGTCGGACTGTCGCGCCAGCTCTACGGGCTCACGATCGCCTCCGAGCGCCCCGGCCACCACCTGCTCGAGCGTTGGCACCCGCTGGGTCCGGTGGGCGTGATCACCGCCTTCAATTTCCCGATGGCGGTGTGGACCTGGAATGCGGCGCTCGCGCTGGTGTGCGGCGACACCGTGCTGTGGAAGCCCTCGGAGAAGACCATGCTGTGCGCGCTGGCGCTGCACCGCAAGCTCGAGGAAGTGATCGCCGGTTTCCCGGCCGCCCCTGCGGCCATATCGCAACTGCTCATCGGCCGCCGCTCGGTGGGTGAACAGCTCACCGATCATCCGGCCATACCGCTGGTCAGTGCCACCGGCAGTACGGCCATGGGCCGCGCCCTCGGACCCCGCGTGGCCGCGCGCTTCGGCCGCACGCTCCTGGAGCTGGGCGGCAACAATGCGGCGATCGTCGCGCCGACGGCCGACGTGCCTTTAAGCCTGCGGGCCATCGTGTTCGCCGCGGTCGGCACGGCCGGGCAGCGCTGCACCTCGCTCCGCCGGCTGTTCGTGCACCGGAGCCTGATCGGCTCCCTGAGCCCGATGCTGCGCAAGGCCTACGCCAGCCTTCCGGTTGGCTCGCCGCTCGAGGCGGGTACGCTGGTCGGCCCGCTGATCGACGGCACGGCCTTCGAGCACATGCAGTCCGCGCTCGGCGCGGCGCGTCAGGCCGGCGCCACCGTGGTGGGCGGCGAGCGCGTGCAGCCGCCCGGCCTGGGCGGAGGGTTCTATGTGCGCCCGGCGCTGGTGGAAGCGCAACAGCCGATTGCCGTGATGAGCGAGGAGACCTTCGCGCCGATCCTGTACGTCGTGCCCTACGATTCCTTCGAAGGCGCCGTCGCAATGCAAAATGATGTGCGGCAGGGCCTGTCCTCGGCGGTCTTCACCAACGACATGCGCGAAGCCGAGACGTTCCTGTCCGCGACCGGGAGCGACTGCGGCATTGCCAACGTCAACACCGGTCCCAGTGGCGCCGAGATCGGCGGCGCGTTCGGCGGTGAGAAGGAAACCGGCGGCGGCCGCGAGTCGGGGAGCGATTCCTGGAAGACCTACATGCGCCGCCAGACCCAGACGGTCAATTACTCCAGGCAGATGCCGCTCGCGCAGGGCGTGCAGTTTCCCGTTGACTGAACGCGGCGCGGCGCCGAGGATCCACGCATGAATCCGCTCGACCTGTACGACCTGCGCCGCTCCCTGAGCGAGGATGAGCAGCTGGTGCAGGACAGCGTCGCGCGGCTGGTGGACACGCAGGTCCTGCCCGTGATCCAGGACTGCTTCGAGAACCACCGCTTTCCCCGCGAACTCGTGCCGGAGCTCGCGGCCCTGGGCCTGCTCGGCGCCAACCTCGAAGGCTATGGCTGTGCGGGCCTGAACGCCATCGCCAGCGGCCTGATCTGCCAGGAACTCGAACGGGGCGATTCGGCCCTGCGCAGCTTTGTCTCGGTGCAGTCCTCGCTGGCGATGTACCCGATCAGGACCTACGGCAGCGCGGCGCAGATGGAGCAGTACCTGCCGCGCATGGCCAGGGGCGAGCTGATCGGCTGCTTTGGGCTGACCGAGCCGCAGGGCGGTTCGGATCCGGGAAACATGAAGACGCGCGCGCGCAAGCAGGGCGGGGACTGGCTGATCAGCGGATCGAAGCTCTGGATCACCAACGCCACGATCGCCGACCTGTGCATCTGCTGGGCGGACACCGAGGATGGCATTCGCGGCTTCATCGTCGAGAAAGGCACGCCGGGGTTCACCGCCACGGAGATCGAGCACAAGTTTTCGCTGCGCGCTTCCAGCACCGGCGCCCTGTATTTTGACGAGGTGCGCGTGCCCGAGGCCCAGCGCCTGGCGGGCGCGGCGGGCCTCAAGGGACCCCTGTCCTGCCTCACGCAGGCGCGCTACGGGATCGCCTGGGGCGTGATCGGCGCGGCGCAGGCCTGCCTCGCGCAGCTCATCGACTACACGGGAACGCGCGAGTTGTTCGGGCGCGCGCTGTCGCGGAACCAGGCCATCCAGGTGCGGCTGGCCGAAATGGCGCGCGGCATCACCACCGCGCAGATGCTGGTGCTGCAGCTTGGGCGCCTCAAGGACCGGGACGCGCTGCAGCCGGTGCAGGTCTCGCTGGCCAAGTGGCACAATTGCCGCATGGCGCTCGAGGTGGCACGGGACTGCCGCGACATGCTGGGTGCCGCCGGCATCAGCGCCGAGTTTGCCCCGATCCGCCACATGCTGAATCTCGAGAGCGTGGTCACCTACGAGGGCACAGAGACCGTGCACCAGCTGGCCGTGGGCCGCGAGCTGACCGGCCACAGCGCCTACTGAGCGGAAGTCCCGGTGCAAATTCGCGTCCACTCGGACCTGCATCTCGAGTTCCAGGACTGGATTCCCCCGTCCGTAGCGGCCGATGTGGTCGTGCTCGCCGGCGACATCCACGTCGGTGCCGAAGGCCTGCTCTGGGCGCGCCAGCACTTCGCCGATTCGCATCTCATCTACGTGCCCGGCAATCACGAGTACTACGGCGGCGAGATGGAATCGACCCTGCAGTATTTGCGGGGCGTCGCCGCCGAGGAGGGCATCGCGCTGCTGGACTGCGACAGCGTTGTGATCGAGGGCGTGCGATTCCTGGGTGCCACGCTCTGGACCGATTTCGCGCTCTACGGCTCCGATCCGGAGGCCATCGAGCGGGCCCAGGCCGAGGCGCGGCGGTGCATGGCCGATTACCGCCGAATCAGCCTGCGGGACAGCGGCAGGCTGCAGCCCGAAGACACGCGGCGCATCCATCAGCGCCAGTCGGCATGGCTGACGCAGCAGCTGGCGCAGCCCTTCGCCGGAGCGACGGTGGTCGTGACCCACCATCTGCCGCACATGCGCAGCGTGCACCCACGGTTCGAGGGTGAACTGCTCAATGCCAGCTTCGCCTCGAACCTAAGCACTCTGGTGCGCGATCCGGTGCAGCTGTGGATTCACGGACACACCCACGAGTCGATGGACTACCAGATCGACGGCACCCGCGTGGTATGCAATCCCCGCGGCTACTTGCCGCAGGAGCCTAACGATTCATTTGACCCGGAACAGGTGGTCTGCGTCCCGCAGGGTGGCTGAATGCTGAAGCTGATCGAAAAGCGCTCCATCGACTACGTGCCGGTTGCCGAACGCCACGGCAAAGTGTGGCACCTGTGGCCGATCTGGTTCAGCGGCGATGCGCACCTGGCGACGATCGCCGTCGGTGTATTGGGGATCGGCCTGGGCGGGAATCTGCTGTGGACTTCCATCGCGGTCATCAGCGGTTGTGCGCTGGGCACCTTTTTCATGGCATTTCACTCGACCCAGGGGCCGCAGCTGGGGCTGCCGCAGCTGATCCAGTCCCGCCCGCAGTTCGGCTACATGGGCGCCCTGCTGGTCTGGGTGGTCGCGCTGGTCGCCTACATCGGCTACAACGCCTTCAACGAAGTGCTGGTCGCGCAGACCGTCCGGCAACTGTCGGGCGCGCAGCATGGCATCGATACGCCGGTGATCATCGTGTTCACGCTGCTGGCGGCTGCGATCGCCGCGGTCGGCTATGACTGGATCCATCGCACCCAACGCTGGATCGCCTACGCCATGATCGCCGTCCTGCTGCTGTATTCGATCGCGGTGGGCGTGGTCATGCGGCTGCCGGCGCACCATTGGGACCTGCATGATTTTCGCACCATCCCGTTCCTGGTGCAGTTCTTCGCCGCCGCGGCCTACCAGCTCAGCTGGTCGATCTACGTCTCGGACTACTCGCGCTACCTGCCCCGCGAAGTGTCGGTCAGCGAGTCCTTCTGGTGGACTTACCTGGGCGCCTTCGTCGGCGGCGTGTGGATGATGCTGCTCGGCACGGTGGCGGCCGCTCTCAACCCGCAGGCCGAAGTCGCCGCCGCGGTGCAGATGTCCGCCGACGCGGTGCTGCCGGGCCTCGGGCTGCCGCTGCTGATCACGGCGCTCCTGGGGCTGGTGACCATCTCGAGCCTGAACTTCTACGGCGCCTCGCTCACGCTGCTGTCGGTCGCCGACTCGTTCCGGCCTGGCGCGGCCTCCACGGCCAGACGGCTCATCGGCTTAGGGGCAGCCACCGCCGCCTCGATCGGCATCGCGCTGCTGGCCTCCAAGGACTTCGTCAACCGCTTCGGAGATCTGCTGGCGGTGCTCCTGTATCTGTTTACGCCGTGGACGGCGATCAACCTGATCGACTTCTACGTGGTGCGCAAGGGCCACTATTCGATCCGCGAGATCTTCAATCCGCGCGGCATGTATGGCCGCTGGAACTGGCGCGGCCTGTTGTCCTATGCCGTGGGGTTCGTCGTCATGATTCCATTCTTCAGCTTCGGCACCCACCAGGGGGTGGTGGCGCGCGCCCTCGGCGGGGCGGATCTGGCCATGCTGGTGGGCCTGCCGGTGGCCGCGCTACTTTATTGGTCGCTGTGCCGAAAACTGGACCTGGAAGCGGAGCTGCGGCAGGTGCGGCTTGCCGATGCGGGGCTCGATCCGGGCGTGCCGGCGATCTCATCGTGAAGTACAAGGACTACTACCAGATTCTCGGTGTCGAGCGCGGCGCCAGCGCCGGGGACATCAAGAAGTCCTACCGCAAACTCGCGCACCAGTATCACCCCGACGTGTCGAAGGACCCCGCCGGCGAGGAGAAATTCAAGGAAATCGCCGAGGCCTACGAGACGCTGAAGTCCCCGGAAAAGCGCGCGGCCTATGATCAGCTCGGCGCGCATCGCCCGGGGGAGGATTTCCGGCCGCCTCCGGACTGGGAGCGGCAACACGGCGGTGCCCGCTTCTCCTTCGAGGATCTCGACCTCGCGGACCTGTTTGCCAGCCTGGCCGCCCAGCGGCACGGCGCCGGTGGAGGCGCCCGGACGCTCTCCATGCCGGGGCAGGACTTCGAAGCCGCGGTGCGGATCTCCCTCGACCAGGCCTATCAGGGCACCGAGGTCGAACTGGAGCTGGGCATGCCGGAGATGGATGCGCAAGGTCGATTGCACCGCGTAGCGCGCACGCTCAAGGTACGCATTCCGAAGGGCGCGACGGACGGCCAGCGCCTGCGCCTGAAGGGCAAGGGCGGCAAGGGCCACAATGGCGGGCACGACGGCGACCTGTGGCTCACCGTCGCCCTGTACCCGCATCCGCTGTTCCGGGTCTCGGGGCATGATTTGTACCTCGATCTGCCGCTGGCGCCGTGGGAAGCGGTGCTGGGCACTGCCGTGGAAGTGCCGACGCCGGCCGGTCCGGTGCAGCTGAAAGTGCCGCCGGACACCCTGGCCGGAGCCAAGATGCGCCTGGCCGGTCGCGGACTGCCGCGACCCGACGGCAGCAGCGGCGATCTGTACGCGCAGGTACAGATCGTCGTGCCCGCAACGAGCGGCGATCCGGAACGCAAACTCTACGAGCAGCTCGCCGCCGGCGCCGACTTCGATCCGCGCCAGCGCTTCGCCAGGGAGAAACACAGTGGCCGCTGAAGAAAACGACGCCGTCTGGGTGACCGATTCGCAACACTTTTCGCTGGCGGAGCTCGTGACGCTCTCGGGTCTGCCCGAGACCGCGCTGCGCGAGCTCATCGATTATGGCGCGCTCCGGCCGGCCAATCCGCAGGGCCCCGGCTGGATGTTCAGCGGCCGGTGCCTGCTGACCGTGCGGGCTGCGTCCCGGATCCAGACGAGCTTCGAGCTGGAGCCGCACGGCCTCGCGCTGGTCGTATCGCTCCTGGAGCGGATCCGCGAGCTGGAGACCCGGCTCGGTCACCTGGAGGCGCAACAGCCGCGCCCATCGTTCGACTAGGTGTTTCCCACCACAGACAGCGGCCGCGGACTGGCACACAGGGCTTCTTTCCAGAGTCAGCGGGGGCCGTCGTGAGCGAGCATCTTCACGCCATAGTCTGGATCGACCATCGCGAGGCGAAGATCTTTGCGCTCGGCGCTGATGATGTCGAACGCTTCATGGTGCACTCACATGCCACGGGCCGTCACCTGCAGCATCGGGCCAACGTCACGGGCAGCGGTCATCGTGGCGTCGACAGGGAATTCTTCCAGCGTATTGTGACGGCCCTCGCACATCACGGCACGGTCCTGATCACGGGCCCGGCGCACGCCAGGCTGGAATTGGTCAACTACATTTCGGAACAGAGTCCGGAACTCGCGCAGCGGATCGCCGGCGTCGAAGCGCTCGACCATTCCAGTGACAGTGCGCTGGTGGCCCTGGCCCGCAAGTTCTTCCGGGCTGACGATCGAATGCATTCCCAGGCGCACTCGTAGCGAACGCGGCCAACGACGGCGGGGCGGGCGCGCCGCAGTTTGAACCATCAAGGCCTGGGCGGCGGCACCGTGAAGTCCTGCTGCTGCAGCACTTCGCGCAGCAGGTCCGGCCGGTCGCTGATCAGCCCGTCCACGCCCAGGCGGATCAGGCGCCGCATGTCGTCCGGATCGTTCACGGTCCACGCGACGACGCGCAGGCCGATGGCGTGGGCCTCCTGCACCAGTGCGGCGTCCAGGTCCAGGAAGTCAGGCGCCCAGATGTCCGCGCCGATCGCGTGCGCGAGCCGCGGGACGGAGCGGCCAAAGGCTTCCGGGTCAAGGCCGCCGAGCCAGGGCGAGGGGGCGGCGGCGCCGAGCCGGACCGTGTCACCGCCGGGCTGCTGTTCGGTCGAGGCCACAATCGTCAGCTGGGGCAGCTCAACGCGCGCGGCCGCCAGCACGCGCCAGTCGAAGCACAGGATATTCGTGAGCGCCAGCATACCGGTGCCCTGCACGGCGTCGGCCAGGAGCAGGACGAAGGATTCCGGCGCCAACGTCCACTCCGGCTCCTCGGGCGATAGCTTCACCTCGACGCTGGCCCGCACGCGCCCCGCTCCCTGGGCCTTGATCAGCGCGAGCACCTCCGTGAGGCGAGGGATGCGCTCGCCATCCACCGCCTGCTGCGCAGGGAAGCGCGCGGCGTAGGCGCTGCCCGGACGGAGCCGCCCCACGTCGTAGGCCTGCAGTTGCTGGAAGGTGAGTGCCCCGATGGGAGGGCCAACGGCTTCCAGGAATCGTCCGCTCGCATCGCGCGTGCAGTCGGGATTCAGCCGCGCATCGTGACTGACCACGATCACATCGTCCCGGGTGACGTGGCAGTCCAGCTCCATCGCGGACACGCCCAGCGCCATCGCGCGCGCAAATCCGGCCAGCGTATTTTCGGGCCACAGGCCGCGTGCCCCGCGATGCCCCAGCAGGTCGAAGCCAGGCCTGGTGATCGTCATGGCTCCAGAAACCTCGGCTATTGCCCTGCCGGGATATTAAAACTATTCTCGCCCCGCGGCGCGCCTGGATGCGCCTGCGGAGAAACCTGATGGGCCGTTCGATTCCACTGCTGCCGGCGCCAATCCTGCTCGCGACCGCGGTCCTGACGATGATGGGGTGCGGCAACAACCATGCACCGGCCGCCTCGCCGCCCGAGCAGACCGACGAATCCAAGGTGGTGCGGATCATCACCTGGTCCGACTACGTGCCGGCGGATGTCGTGGCCCAGTTCAAGCAGGAGACCGGCATTCAGGTCCTGGTGACCCTCTCGAACAACGAGGAGATCATCTCCAAGCTCCGCGCCACGGGCGGCGCGGGCTTCGATCTGGCGCAGCCCTCGCAGGACCGGCTGCTCGGCGCACAGCAGGAATTCCGGATCTACAAGCCTATCGATGAGTCGAAGGTCCGGCTCGATGAATTCCTCCCCGACCTGCTCGCGACGGTGCGCCGGAACGCCACCATCGACGGCAAGCTCTACGCCCTGCCCTACGTCTGGGGGACGGAAGGTCTGGTCTACAATTCCAAACGCACCACAATCAGTGACTACATGGATCTGTGCCGGCCGGACCTGCGCGGCCGGACCTCGGTGCGCCTGCGCCGCCCGGCCCTGATGGCCTACGCGCTGGCCCTGGGCCAGGACCCGTTCGCGCTCTATGGAAACATCCCCGCCTACACGGCGCTGATGCAGAAAGTCGGCAAGACCCTCAGCGCCTGCAAGCCGAATTTCCGCTTCTTCTACGACAACAAGGACCAGCTGCTCAACGGCGTGCGCGCCGGCGAGATCGACGCGGCGATGATGTGGGATTCGGGCGGCTGGACGCTGAACCGGGAAAATCCCGACATCAAGTACATCAATCCGAAGTCCGGCGCGATCGCGTGGATGGACACCTTCGCGTTACCGGCGCGCGGCCGCAATGAAGCGGGCGTCTACGCCTGGATCAATTTCGTCATGCGGCCGGTGATCGCGGCCCGGGTCGCGAAGTCCATCGGCAACTTCATGGCGGCCAAGGATGCCGAGAAGTTCATGGACCCGCGGCTGCGGGCCCAGTTCAACGAGAGCTTCCCGAACGGCCTGGCGAACATCAAGTGGTATCCGGCCATCCCCGCCGGCCTCGAGGAGATTGAGGGCGGCATCCTCGACCGGATCAAGGCGGCCGATTGAGCACGCCGCGGGGCGCCGGAGCGCCGGCCGCCCCGGATCTGGAAGCCCGAGCCGTCAGCAAGCGCTTCGGCACCCATCTTGCGGTCAACGACCTGTCCTTCAGCGTCAAGCGCGGCAGTTTCTTTTCGATCCTCGGGCCCTCAGGCTGCGGCAAGACCACCTTGCTGCGGATGATCGCCGGATTCATCGCGCCGGACGCCGGCGATATCGCCATCGGCGGGCGCAGCATGGCCGGGGTGGCGCCCAATCGGCGCCCGGTCAACATGGTGTTCCAACAGCTGGCGCTGTTTCCCATGATGACGGTACGCGAGAACGTCGCCTTCGGCCTGGCACGGCGCGGCGTGGCGCGCGCCGAGCGCTGGCGCCGCGCCGATGCGATGCTCGAGACCGTCGGCCTGGGCGGCGCCGGCGCCAAGCGGGTCGACGAGCTCTCCGGCGGGCAGCGCCAGCGCGTGGCCATCGCCCGCAGCATGGTGCTCGAACCCACGCTGCTGCTGCTGGATGAACCCCTGGGCGCGCTGGACCTGAAGCTGCGCGAGCACATGAAGATCGAGCTCAAGCAACTGCAGGCCGCCTTCGGCACGACCTTCGTCTACATCACGCACGACCAGTCCGAGGCGCTGGTGCTCTCAGATCACGTCGGCGTCATGAATCACGGGCGTTTCGAGCAGCTGGGCACCCCGCAGGAACTGTACTACGCGCCGGCCACCCCGTTCGTGGCGGGCTTCGTGGGCGCCAACAACCGGGTGGGCGGCAAGCTGACGGCGCTCAACGGCGAGTACGCCGAGGTCGAGACGTCCCGCGGCTGGAAGATCCGCGGCCGCCGCCACGGCGCACTGACGGTCGGTGCCGGCGTCGAGGCCTTCATCAGGCCGGAGGCGACGGCCCTGGGCCGCAGCAGCGCGGAGCTGCCGCCCGGGCAGGCGGTGCACGCGGGCGAGGTGATCAGCCTGCTGTTCGACGGCGCGAATTCGGCCATTTTGCTCAAGGAGCAGCAGAGCGGATTCGAGTACCGCATCGCGCTGCCCCAGACCGGCGCCTACGCTGACCTGCAGGTGGGTACACGCGTCTACTTCAGCTTCGAGCCGGACCGCGCGGCATGCTTTGCCGCCGCTGCCCCCGATGCCTGAGCCGGGATCCAGCGCTGCCTGGTACCGCCGCCTGACCCTCGGGCTGCTGCTCGCGCCGGTGCTGCTGTGGCTGTTCGGCCTGATCGTGCTGCCGCACGTCGATCTGGCGATGCTCTCGCTGCGCGAGCGGGTCGCGCCGCGCCAGTACACACCCAGCCTGGCGCAATTTCGCACCTTCTTCCAGGAGCCGCTCTACTGGCACGTGTTCCTGAGGACCGCGCTGATCTCGGCGCTGGCCACCGCGCTCACGCTGCTGGTGGCCTTTCCGATCGCCTGGACGATCGCCAAGCTGGCGCGCGGCCGCATGAGCGCGCTGCTGTTCGTAGTGTGCCTGATCCCCTTCTGGGTCAGCGAGACGGTGCGCACGCTCGGGTGGATGATCCTGCTGCGCGAGTCGGGCGTGTTGCCGAGCCTGCTGGTGCACCTGGGCCTGACCCGGATGCCGGTGGAGATGCTTTATCACGACGCGACGATCCTGGTCGGCCTGGTCTACACCTCGCTCCTGTTCATGGTGGTGCCGCTAGTCGGGAGCCTGGAGAGCCTGGATAATGCGCTGATCGAAGCGGCCTACAACCTCGGCAGCCGCGGCGGGGCGATCCTGCGCGAGATCGTGATCCCGCACGCGGCACCGGGGATCACCGCGGGCTGCATCGTCGTATTCATGCTGACGCTCGGCAATTACCTGACGCCCACCCTGCTCGGCGGCAAGAACTCGCTGTGGTTCACGGAGCAGATCTACACGCAGTTCATTGTCCGCTTCAACTGGGAACAGGGCGCCGCCTTCGGCTTCCTGCTGCTGGCGCTGTCCACCGCAATGGTCTGGTTCGGCCTGAAGCTGAGCGGCCAGCGCTTCAGCGACGTGATGCGGCGCACATGATTCCGACGCTTCCGCGACCGGCCTGGCTGCGCACCGCGACGGCACTGTACGTCTCCGCCTTCCTGGTGTTCCTGTTCCTGCCGCTGCTGACTGTCGCGGTGTTCGCCTTCAATGACGCCCCCTACCCGGCGCCACCGTGGCACGGCTTCACGCTCGACTGGTTCCTCGGCAATGGAGCCGACGGCCGCGTCGGGCTGTTCGGCGACCGGGAACTGCTCGGCAGCATCTGGACCAGCTGCATTGTCGCCGCCTGGGTGACCACCCTGTCGGTACTGATCGGCACGGCCAACGCCTTCCTGATGGAGCGCTTCAGCTTTCCCGGCAAGGGCGCCCTGTCCGTCGTTATGCTGGCGCCGCTGGTGATTCCCGGCGTGATCCTCGGCATTTCCATCCTGGCCTTCGCCAGCCGCATCGCCGACCTGTGCAGCGACCTGTTCGGATGGGAGCTGGACTTCCTGAGGCCAGGATTGCCGCTGGTGGTGCTGGGCCAGTTCTCCTATATCGCGGCGATCGCGACGCTGACCATCAGCGCGCGCCTCAAGCGCTTTGACCGGACCCTGGAGGACGCGGCCCTGAACCTGGGTGCCAGCCATCCGGCCGTGCTGTGGACCGTCACGCTCCCCTATCTGCGCCCTGCACTGATCGGCTCGGCGGCAATCGCCTTCCTGATGTCGTTCGAGAATTTCAACACCACCCTCATGCTGGTCGGCTCGGACGCGCCGCTGACGATCATGATGTATGGCCGGATGCGCGAGGGCGCCACCCCGGTGCTGAACGCCGTGAGCCTGTTCCTGATCGTGGCTTCCGCCACCCTCGCCCTGACGCTGATGCGCCGCAGCCGGCACCAGGACGCCTGACCCCAAGGTTCGCGGGGAATTCCCGGCTCGGGTACCCCCGCCTTGCGCTTACCGGATAGGCGGTAATCCAGGTACCGGATCACTTCGATTTCCGAACCTGCAGCGCTTCGGTAGCCTGAGGCCGTCTTAGTCATAACCCGGCAAGAACGTGAATAACGCAGGACGCCGCGATGACAAATAAACACCGCGCGGTCTGGGTGGTCCTTCTGGCCGACGGCGACGATGATGGCAGTGGTCCCGGCGAAACCGGCGTCGACGCCGTGCGTGCTGCGACGCCAAAACAGTATCGTCCGCTCAACGGCGGGCCATCACTTCTGCAGATGTCGCTGCAACGGGCCGCGAATCTGGTGCCACACGAACGGATCGTCGTCGTGGTCAACAGGGCCCACCGCCGGCACTGGGACGCGCAGCTGTCCGGCTCGAACTTTTGGAGCGCCGTCGTGCAGCCGGAATATCGCGGCACCGGCTTCAGCGTGCTGCTGCCTCTTCTGGTCATCGCCAGAGTCGATCCGACGGCGATGGTCGTCGTTTTGTCCTCCGAACACTATGCCCAGGATGATGACGTGCTGGCTGTGTCATTGCGCCACGCTGCGGCGATGGAAGGCATTGACTGTGACAAGCTCACGATGCTGTGCACGTTTGCGACCGCGCCTGACCCCGGTCTCGGCCTGTTGACGCCTTCCGCCGATTCCGGGGTCGGGACGCGACCCGAAGTAACTCCCTGTGAGGAATCAGGCCGCGAGCTGACAGCCCGTCTTATCCACGCCAGCAGTGGCTGGAAGACGGGCATCTTTACCGGCTGCCTGCAGGCGGTCCTGAATCTGTATCCACGCCATGTGCCCGGCCTGCTGCGCAATCTGCAGGCGATCGTGAAGAACTGGGCCGATCCGCGGGTGCCTTCCCTGAAGCTCGAGCAGCTATATGCCCAACATCCGGCCGTCGATTTCTGGAACGATGTCCTCAAATTGCAGCCGGCGCGCGTGCACTTCCTGGCCGTCCCGCGCGGCTCGGCCGACGCGGGTGCGGCCGAAACGGCCGACGGCAATCATGCGGGCGCTGCGCCCGGGCGATTTCTGCTCGCGCCGGCACTTTCGGGTGCCGGTGCAGTGCAACTTCCTCCCGCGCGCATTGCGGCGCCGCCGGTTCACGGGGCGCGCATTTAGCCTGGGACGTTGAAGAGTTGTTTTAAGCGTAGAGGAGATTTTCGATGGCGCGCACCGGCCATAAAGATGTGAGACGCTCGAGGAAGTCCAGGGAGGCGGATCTGCCGCCGCAGGCCATCAGGTCGCAGGCTCTGCGCAAGGCCTCGGCCGATGAATCGCGGCGCTCCGCGAACGCGGACGCTGCCCGCAATCCGTCAGTCAGGTCATCCGGCACCTCGGCGGGTGAGGTTGAAGACTGGCTGGCCGCCAAAAAGGACTTCGATCGCCAGCTGAAGAGGCTCTGAGCTCGCCGGGGCGCATCGCCCCCGCAGGCGCCGGCCTGTCAGGCCACTCACACGGTAACCAGACCTAAGCGCAGCGCGTAGCGCGTGAGGTCCGCGACGCTGTGCAAATTGAGCTTGCGCAGGATGTTGCGCCGGTGCGCTTCGACGGTCGCGACCGCGATGCCCATCTGCGCGGCAATCTTCGCGCTGCGATACCCTTCGGCAATGAGCTTCAGCACCTCGGTTTCCCGCCGCCCCAGAACCGCTGTCTGCGACGGGCCGGCCTCTGGCGCGCTCTCGCCCCAGAGCTTCATCACCGTGCCCGTGACCTCCGGCGACAGGTAGTTCTTGCCGCTGGCCACCGCGCGCAGCGCCTGGATGAGCTCGCGGCCGGAGGCGGACTTCACGACGTAGCCTACGGCGCCTGACTTGATCAGGGCGCGGACGAACTGGCGGTCCGTATAGCCGCTGAGCGCGATAATCTTCAGGTCGGGATGGCGTTGGTGCAGCTCACGGGCGACCTGCTCACCGTTCATGTCGGGCATCGCGATGTCGAGCACCAGGATGTCAGGCTTCAGTTCCTGGACCCGGGCCAGGCATTCCCTGCCATTGCCCGCCTCGCCCACGAGTTCAAATTCCGGCGCGCCGCGCACCAGCTGCCCGATGGCCTCGCGGATCAGCGGATGATCGTCGGCCAGCATGATGCGCGCCGGAGTCATGGTTTTTGCAGCGGGACTTCGATGGTCGCGACGGTGCCGCGGCCGCGCTCGCTCTCCACCGTGAACTTCCCGCCGAGGAACGTAATCCGCTCGCGCAGCGTTGCCAGCCCAAGACCCGTGGACGTTCTCGGCGAATCGCCGCCATGATCAAAACCAGTTCCGAGATCGGTCACCTGGAGTGTCATATGTCCGTCCACGCCGCGCGCGGTGACCTTTGCAGTACCCACCTGCGCGTGGCGGGCGGCATTGATCAGCAGCTCGCGCACCGCCCGATAGAGGATCGATGCGCTGACCCCGTCCAGGACCTTTGGCACCTGATCGTCATCGACATGCACCTCCAATTGGTAGTCCGACTGCATCTTCTCAGCGAGCCATTCGAGGGCGGGAATCAGGCCGAGCTGCTCCAGGACGGGCGGACTGAGCTGCGAGGTGAGGCTGCGCATATTGCGCGCCACCCGCTCGAGCATCTTGGCGACCTCGTCGAGCGCCGGATTGGCGGGACGACCACCGTTGGTCGCGCGCAGCAGATCGAGCTTGATGGCGGCGGCGTTGAGTTCCTGCCCAATCCCGTCGTGCAGATCCCGGGCGATCGCCTGTCGCTCACGAACTTCCGCCAGCGCCAGGTCGCGCGAGACCCGGCCCAGTGCGTCGGTGCGTTCGCGCACGCGCTGTTCAAGCTCGCGGTTGGCCATCGCCTTGGCCTCGATCTCCTGCTGCGCGGTACGCTTTGCATCCGTGATGTCGGCGAAGGTGACGACCACACCCACCAGGCGTCCGCTCTCGTCGCGGTAGGGCACGACACGCCGCAGGTGAACGCCCTGGATCTCGAGCTCCTGCGATCGGGGTGTCCCGGTTTGCAGCACGGCGCGCGCGTCTTCAAGCAGCGCCGGATCCTTTGCCGCGGGGCTCAAGTCAGCGATGGGACGGTCGACATCCGTCGGCAGCAGATGGAAAAGCCGCAGTGTGGCGGGCGTAAACCATTTGATGCGCAAAGTATGATCCAGGCAGACAGTCGCAACCTCGTTGGAGGCGAGCAGGTTGCGCAGGTCGCTGTTGGCGACTTCGAGTTCACTGACCTTGTGCTGCAGCTGGGTATTGACGGTGTTGAGCTCCTCGTTTACGGACTGCAGCTCTTCCTTGGAGCTCTCCAGCTCCTCGTTCATCGACTGCAGCTCTTCATTGATCGACATGGTCTCTTCGTGCGCGGAGCGCAATTCCTCGTTGGAGGTCCGAAGCTGGCTGACCGCGCTGCGCAGGTCCTCCTGCGCCGTGCGCAGCTCATACTTCAATTGATCCTGCGCCCCCGCGGAGCGGATCGAAGTTCCGGCGCCCGCGATATCGTGAAAGGCCACGACATAGCGCAAGTCATCGCTACCGCCCGGCTCGGTACGCATGGGAATGACTTCGACATTGACGGGGCCGCGGCGCCCTCGTGGGCCTGCTTCCGGCGGCGCGCGGAACATCACCGGCCGCTGGGCCGCCTGGGCACGTCGCAGGGCCGCGGGCATCCGCGAGCGAATGCGCGCCGCCAGTCGCAGCTCCGGCTTAGGACTCGATTTCCGCCCCACGACGCGCAGGAACCGTTCGGCCCGCGCGCTCGAATAGAGCACTTCCAGCTTGCTGTTGATCAGCACGGCGGCCGGTGCGTAGCGGTCCAGCAGGGCACTGCGGGCGAGATGGGCGGTCTGGGCGGCGTGAGCGGTCGTCCCCGGGAATTCTGGAATCGGCTGGGGCGGACGCAGGACGGCCCGGCCGCTGCCCCAGTCAAGCTGATCCCGGGGCGTCGTGCCGATGCGTTGGTAGAGGCGCCATTTGCGATCGATATTCTGATAGAGCCTGTCCTGCAAACCCACCGTTTCGGCGGTACCGAGGAACAGGTGGCCATCCAGCCGCAGCGCGAAGTGAAACACCAGCAACAGCCGCTGCTGCACCTCGGGCTGCAGATAGATCAGCAGATTCCGGCAGGTCACGAGGTCCACGCGCGAGAAGGGCGGGTCGCCCATCAGATTGTGTTCGCCGAAGATGACACATTCGCGAACCTCAGGGGCCACCTGGTAGTGATGATTGCCCTTGATCTCCTGGAAGTAGCGTTTCAGATGATTGGCCGGCACATGGCCCGCAATCCCGAGCGGATAGATCGCGCCGCGGGCATAGTTCAGGGAATCATGGTTGGTGTCGGTGCCGAAGATCTGGACCGGGCAGCGCTTGCGCATGCGGCGCATGCGATCCAGGATCAGGATCGCGAGGGTGTAGGCTTCTTCGCCCGATCCGGCGCCGGCAACCCAGGCGCGGACCGGTTCGCCCGGCAATTTCTTCGCAATCAGGGGGCGCAGGACCTGGGTATCGAGGACCTTCCAGGCCTCGCGATCGCGAAAGAATTCCGTGACACCGATCAACAGGTCCTTGATCAGCGCCCCGGCTTCGGCGGCATCGCGCCGCAGGCACTTGGCATAGTCACCAATTTTCGCAAGGCCCAGCAGACCCATGCGCCGCTCGATGCGCCGGGTCAGCATGGCCGGCTTGTAGCCGGTGAAGGTCTGCCCGTATTGCGCGTGCAAGAGCTCCAGAATTCCGCCGATGGGCGTCGCGCCGGCGGAGGTCTCGAGCTGCGTGCCGTCCTTGCGCACATAGGTGTGTCGCGAATAGCGTTGCAGCACGCGCGGCATCTTGGCGATCGGCAGTACCTGCGTGACAAGTCCGGTGGCGATCGCACTGCGGGGCATGCCATCGTACTGGGCGGACTCCGGAGCCTGGACCAATGCCATGCCCTCGTGTGCAACGATCGCCTTCAGCCCTATCGTGCCATCGGTACCCGTACCGGACAGGATGATGCCGATAGCGCGCTCGCGCTGATCCTGTGCCAGCGAACTGAACAGGTGATCGACGGGAAATCGCCGACCGCGGGTGTCGGTCGGCCTGGACAGACGGATGACACCGTTCCGGACGCGAAGATCGCTCTCGGCGGGACTCGTGTAAACGTGGTCGGCCTGCAAGCGCAGGCCATCTTCGGCCGCGCTGACGACCATCGCGGTGTGGCGTGAAAAGAGCTCGGCCGACAGACTGCGCGGCGAGGGGCTCAGGTGCTGGACGATGATGAAGGCCATGCCGCTGGTTGCGGGCATGGCCTCGAGGAACTGCACGAGGGCATCGAAGCCTCCCGCCGAGGCACCGATTCCGACCACGCAAAAGGT
Source organism: Steroidobacteraceae bacterium (assembly GCA_035300345.1). GTDB lineage: Bacteria > Pseudomonadota > Gammaproteobacteria > Steroidobacterales > Steroidobacteraceae > FEN-1191. Next base: position 24,918 of record DATGVM010000039.1, on the reverse strand, counting down.
GGGTGGCCGGCCCCGGGCGGCACGGTTGGACCGCCGGGCCGCTGCTCGTTTAGGCACTGCGCTCAAGCCCTTCTGTCCCTGCGTGGGCATTTATTATTTCCGGCCAACCCCCTGATGCGAGCCAGGATCGCCCTGCTATTCATTCTATAACACCTCTTCTTCCGCACTGCACACAGTCCGTGCATTTCTCCGGCCGGGATCCCGTGCGGATTTCACATAATCAGTAAAGTGTAACAGCCCGGCCCCGCGCTACTCAACGAAGGGCGCCACTTCCACGCGCCGCCCACAGAGGAAGGCGTCGGCCACCAGGCGGAATGGCGCGAGATCCACATCGATGCGCCGCTCGCGCACCAGTTGTCCAAACTGCTCGTAGACGCGCGCGTATTCCGTTCCCCGGGGTGTCTCCACCACGCGCCCGTCCAGTTGCAGCTCACTGCCGCCGTTGACGAGCCTGAGCTCGCCGGCATCGGTGTCGACCTCGATATTCCAGTGCGCGGTACCGGTGTGCAGGAAATCAAGCTCCATGCGCACGGCCGCTCCCGCGGTGCTCGTGAGCTGCAGTTCTGCGGCGATCGGAGTCTCGCAGTTCCTCGGAAAATAAAGTTCCGCGCTGTTGAGCACGAGATCACCGGGCAGGATGCGGCTCAGGATCGAGAGCGCGTTGATGCCGGGATCGAAGACACCCAGTCCACCGGCCTTCCAGATCCAGGTCTGCCCGGGGTGCCAGATGCGCACATCCTCTTTCCAGACCACCCTGACCCGGCGGACCTGCCGCCCTTCCAGCCAGGCGCGGGCGGGCTCTACGCCATTGGCGTGGCGCGAATGCCAGGAGGCATACAGGGTGACGCCCTTGCTCCGGGCGAGCGCCTCAAGGACCTGCACTTCAGTCGTGGTCATGCCCGGGGGCTTTTCCAGCAGGACATGGCAGCCCTGCTCCAGCGCCAGGCGAGCGGTCTGGAAACGGACCTGCGGTGTGGTGCACAGGGAGACCGCCGGCAGTGTCGGAATGGCCTTCAGGAGCGTAGCCAGATCCGGATAGTTCGGCACGCCCTCGAGCCGGCTGTGCGGACTGGCGACCGCGATGAGCTCAAAGTCCGGACTGGCCCTGAGCGAGGGCAGATGCTGGTCACGGGCGATCTTGCCCAGGCCGACGATGGCGAGCCCGATCCTGCTCATCCGGCCGCGGCGCCCGGGGCCCTGCGCGGCGTCGCCACGGCGTTGCGTTTCTTGATGATGTCCAGCGCTTCCTGGATGAGCTTGCGCATCGCCTCGCCGGCGACGGCGGGCTTGCCGGCAATGATCGCATCGGCGACCTTCTTGTGATCGGCGACGCTCGCCAGCCTGACGCCCTTGTAGCGGTTGGTCATGCGGATGCTGATGCGCAGCGCCGTCGAGGTGAAGCCGCCGAGCTGCGCGTAGAAGCGGTTCCGGCTCGCCGCCAGCACCGCCACGTGGAAGGCGATGTCCGATTCCAGCGGGTCGTCATCGCCGCGATCGGCAGCCTGCATGCGCTCGATGGCGCGGCTGAGCACCGCTTTTTCCTCCGGACCGGCGGTGCGGGCCGCGAGCGTCGCGGCACCGGGCTCCACCGCCAGGCGCAGCTCGGTGAACTCGATCAGCAGCGCGGGCGAGAACTTGCGCTCAAGCAGCCAGCCCAGCACATCCGGGTCCAGCAGGTTCCAGCGCTCTTCGGGCTGCACCCAGGTGCCGCGGCGCGGCCGCGCGCCGAGCAGGCCCTTGGCCGTGAGCATCTTGACCGCCTCGCGCAGCACCGGCCGGCTGGCCCCATACTCGCGGCACAGGTCGGCTTCGATCGGGATCGGATTGTCCTTGGAGTAGACGCCAGTGACGATGGCGATGCCGATGTGATGGGCGATGCTGTAGGTCAGGTTCTGGCCGCTCACGCGGGTATTCATTGCAGGTACTCCGGCTCCGGCAGGCCCTGGGCGCCGGTGCGGTACAGGAACACGGAGCCGGCGTGCGGCTCAGCGCCCAGGCTCGCAGCGCTCAGGTTTTCGCGCGCGCTTGAGACGCACAGGATATCCAGGTCCGGCCCGCCGAAGCACACGCAGCTGGGCTGGGTCGCGGGCACCGCAATGCGCCGGTCGATGCGCCCCAACGGCGTATAGCGCACGACGCAGCCCGCGCCCCAGTGGGCGCTCCACAGACAGCCGTCGACGTCGATCGCCGCCCCGTCCGGAGCGGCGCCTTCCGGCGTGCGCGCGAAGACGCGCCGATTCGTCAGCAGGCCTTCAGGCTCCGCAAGATCGTAGACGTAGATCGTTCGCAGCGGCGAATCGGCAAAATACAGCTTCGACCCGTCCGGGCTCATGCACAGGCCGTTGGAGATCCGGAGCCCCTGTTCCTGGCGGCGGACGCTCCCGCCACGGCCGATCGAATACAGGTAGCCATCCGCCGACTTCTGCGGGCCTTCGACCATGGTGCCGGCCCAGAATCGCCCGCGGCGGTCGACGCGCCCGTCGTTGAAGCGAATGCCCGCCACGATCTCCTGCGGCCGCGCGATCCATTCCACCGCTCCAGCGGGAACATCGTAGAGTGCGATGCCGCTGGCGAATGCGGTGACCAGCCGCGCCTCGCCCGCGACGAAGCCGAAGGATCCCACCCGCTCGGGCGTGCGGTACACCTCCAGCCGCTCGTCCGCCCAGTCGAAGCGGTGCAGCTGGCAGCTTTGAATATCCGTCCACCACAGCTGGGCGCGATGCGAATCCCACAGGACACACTCACCGACGATGTTCTCGGCGCTGATGACGCGGAATGGACTCACTGCCGGATGGGTCAACGAATCGCTCTACCACCACACGGTGTACAGGACGACCAGGATGCCGGTCACCACGGCCGCCCCGACCTTGAAGCCGGTGCTGGTGGAGTAGTCGATATTTTTCAGGTCGACCCGCATCGCAGTCGTCGGGGGCGCCTGCAGCAGGGAGATTGCCGCGGCGACTCCCAGGCAGGCCACGAAAACCAGGCCGACGCGATCCATGAACGGCAGCGTGGGCCACAGCCACTTCAGCACCGCAGACAGCACCGCGGAGCCGACGGCCGCCACCAGCGCGCCTGCCGCCGTGCAACGATCCCAGAACATGCCGAGCAGGAAGATCACGCAGATTCCGGGCGTAACGAACCCGGTGTACTCCTGGATGAACTGGAAGGCCTGGTCAAAGCTCCCCAACAGCGGCTTGGCCGAGATGATGGCGATGATCAACGCCGTCGCGGCCGTGATGCGACCCACCAGCACCAGTTTCTGCTGCGAGGTCTGCGGGCGCAGGGGCCGGTAGACATCCATCGTAAAAATCGTGGCGATGGAATTGATCTTGGAGCCCAGGGAAGCCACGATCGCGGCGATCAGGGCGGCGAACACCAGGCCGAGGATGCCCGAGGGGAGCATGGCCATCAGGTGCGGGTAGGCCTGGTCCGGCCGGGGAAGATTGGGCGCGAGCGCCACGGCGGCGATGCCGGGCAGCACGATGATGACCGGCATGAGCAGCTTCAGGAATGCGGCCAGCACGATGCCTTTTTGCGCCTCGCGGATATCCTTGGCGCCGAGCGCGCGCTGGATGATGTACTGGTTGAACCCCCAGTACGACACGTTCATGACCCACATGCCGCCGAGCAGCACCGAGAGGCCGGGCAGTTCCTTGTAGTGGGGGCTGCTGGCCGGCAGGATCATGTGGAATTTTTCCGGGAAACGGTGCGTCAGCTCCTGGAATCCGGCCACAACGCCGTTTCCGGCACCCACCTTGGTCAGCGCGATGTAGCTGATGATCAGCCCACCGAGCACCAGCAGCGAGACCTGCACGATATCGGTCAGCGCCACGGCCTTGAGACCGCCGTAGAGCGCGTACACGCCGGCAAACAGGCCCAGCGCGATCAGGGCCGTCTGCACTTCGACGCCCGTCACGGTGCTTACCGCCGTGGCGCCCAGCCACAAAATGGCGACGAGATTGACGAACACGTAGACGACCAGCCAGAAGATCGCCATCACCGTCCGCACCGTGGTGCTGAAGCGGCGCTCCAGGAATTCCGGCATGGTGTAGATGGCGTTCTTCAGGAAGATCGGCACGAAGAACTTGCCGACGATGATCAGCGTGAGGGCGGCCATCCACTCGTAGGAGGCGATGCCGAGCCCGATGACGTAGCCGGATCCGGACATGCCGATGATCTGTTCCGCGGAGATATTCGCGGCGATCAGGGAGGTGCCGATGGCCCACCACGGCAGGGCGCGGCTGGCCAGGAAGTAATCCTGGGCATCCTTCTTGTGGGTGCCCTTCTCCCGGGAGACCCATTGCGCCAGGACGAATATGGAGACCGCGTACAGGCAGATGATCGCAATATCGAGCGTTGAGAGTGACAAGTGATTCCCCTGTTATTCTGTTGATCGCCCCGCAGTATCCTTAAGGGCGGCCCAGTTCGCGGCAGGCCTGCAAGTAGGCCCGCACCAGTTCAAGAGCGCGTCGTTCGATGTCGGCAAGAGTATATTCGGGCCGGAACAGCTCCGAACCGAAGCCAAATCCGGCCGCTCCGGCCGTCATCCACGGCAGTATATCCTGTGCCCCGATACCCCCGACCGGAAAGACCCGGGCCTCCCCGGGCAGGACCGAGCGGAGCGCACGCAGATGCTGCGGGCTGTGGCTCACCGCCGGAAAGAGCTTCAGATCCGTGGCGCCGGCACGCAGGGCGCTGAAGGCCTCCGTGGCGGTGGAGACCCCGGGCATCACCTTAAGGCCCATCTGCAGTGCAGCGCTGATGAGCGTGGCATCGCAGTTGGGGGCCACCGCCAGGCGCGCCCCTGCCCCGTGCGCGAGCCGCGCCTGCTCGAGCTGAAGCACAGTGCCCGCGCCAACCAGGCAGTCCGGGGGTAAGGCGGCGGCGAGCGCGGCGATGCTGGCGTAGGGGTCGGGAGAGTTGAGCGGCACTTCGATCGCGCGCAGGCCCGCCCGGTACAGCAAGGTGGCGACGGCGACCACCCGGTCAGGGACAACGCCGCGCAGGATCGCCACCAGCGTCATCCCGGTGCGGGGTAATTCAGGCGTTGGCATAAACGGGCCCCCCGTACAGCTGTTCGTGCACGTGCACGAGGCCGGCCAGTGAGGCGGCGCTCCCGTCCAGCGGCTCGGCCCGGTAGCCGCGCGCGGCCAACCCGGCCGCGTACCGGGTGGTCAGTTCCGGTGATCCCACCAGGCGCACGGTGCCGCCGGCAAATGCGTCGGGCATCAGCTGCTGCGCCCCGGCAATGTCGCAGGCGATCAGCAATCCGGACAGGAAGGCACTGACCGTGCCGGGCGTCAATTCGCCGTTGAGCAGGCGGGAGCGGCACTCGAACAGACGGTGCAGGAGCTGGGATTGCGGAAATTCGTAGAACTGGGCCAGCCCCCGGGCGAAGGCCGGGCCGTCCGGCTCGGCCCCGGCGGCGCCGCGCACCAGCACGCTGTGCTCACGCAGCAGGCTGTAGAGCTCGCCGGTGGGGGCGGTGAGAAAATCGCGGACGATGGCCTCCTCGATCACGGCCCACTTGGTGTGCGTGCCCGGGAGGCACAGCAGATGGCGGCCCCTGTGCAGGGCCGGGTCGAGCTGCAGGGCACCGAGGATCTGGGTTTCCTCCCCGCGAAGAAAATCGGGCGCATTGAGGCGATTGCGGCACGACAGCCCGGGAATGATGTGAACCAGGCCGCCGTGAGCCGGCACGCAGTCGCGGCCGATGTCCTCCAGGCGGGTCGGGCAGGCGACATAGGGGGCCTGGGCCCAGCCGATGTTGGATCCCACCATCCCGCACAGCGTGACGGGCAAGGCGCCGAAGTGGGTTCGCCAGCGCCCCGACAAGCCGTCGAACACCTCGGTGAAGCGCCCGGTGGACTCCGCCGCTCCCGGACCGCTGAGGCTTTCGAGCACCGCGCCGGATTCATCGCACAAATGGAGCCGCAGGTGAGTGGTACCCCAATCACCTACGACGAATCGCGGTACGCCCACTAATGTGATTCCCGTTCCACCGTGCTGCCGCTCGCTCCGACCAGGAAATCCAGATCGCAGCCCCGATCGGCCTGCATGACATGCTGAATATATAGGCTGTAGTAGCCGCGCACATACTTCACGGACTGCTTGACGCTGCTCCAGGCGGCGCGGCGGCGGGCCAGCTCCTCGGCACTGACCAGCAGGTCCAGCCGGCGCTTGGGCCCATCGAGCGCGATCTCATCGCCATCCTGCACCAGGGCCAGCGGCCCGCCGGCGTCGGACTCCGGCGCCACGTGCAGCACCACGGTGCCGAAGGCGGTGCCGCTCATGCGGGCGTCCGAGATCCGCAGCATGTCCTTGACGCCGCGCGCCAGGAGCTTTCGCGGCAGTGGCATGTTGCCCACCTCGGGCATGCCGGGATAGCCGCGCGGGCCGCAGCCCTTGAGGACCAGGACCGATCGTTCATCAACGGGGAGCGCGGGGTCATCGATGCGGGCCCTGAGGTCTTCGATCGAGTCGAACACGACGGCGCGGCCGCGGTGCGTGAAGAGCGCCGGATCCGCCGCACTCGGCTTCATCACGGCGCCCTGCGGACACAGGTTCCCCCCCAGCACCCAGATTCCCGACACCGCGTTGGCCGGCTTTGCCAGCGTATGGATGACTTCGCGGTTGTAGCATTCCGCGCCGGCGAGGCTCTCGCCCAGGGTCTGGCCCGATGCCAGCAGTGTGTCAGTGTGCAGGAGCGGGGCCAGCTCCTTCATGACCGCCGGCAATCCCCCGGCATAGTGCAGGTCCTCCATCAGGAAGCGTCCCGAAGGCTGCAGATCCACCAGCAGCGGCACATCGGCCGACAGGCGATCAAAGTCTTCCAGCGTGAGGGCCACGCCGAGCCGGCCGGCAACCGCCAGCAGGTGCAGCACGGCGTTGGTGGAGCCGCCGATGGCGCCCAGCACCCGGATGGCGTTCCTGAAGGCCGCCGGCGTCAGGAGCGTGGACAGGCGCCGCTCCTCCCGGGCCATCTGCACGATGAGCCGGCCGCTCTCGTGCGCGATTCGCCGGCGCCGGGCGTCCACCGCCGGGGCGGTGGCGTTGTACGGCAGGGCCACTCCCATGGCCTCCATCAGGCAGGCCATGGTCGAGGCGCTGCCCATGGTCATGCAGGTCCCGGGCGTGCGCGACATGCCGGACTCGGCGGCCATGAAATCATCGAGGCTCATCTTCCCGCCCCGCACCGCCTCGCTGAACTTCCACACGTCGGTGCCGGATCCGATGTCGCAGCCGCGGAACTTGCCGTTCAGCATCGGGCCCGCCGACACGACGAGCGTCGGCAGGTCCACACTGGCCGCGCCCATGAGCTGCCCGGGCGTGGTCTTGTCGCACCCCCCGAGCAGCACCACCGCGTCGATGGGATTGCCGCGGATCGATTCCTCCACCTCCATGGCGAGCAGGTTCCGGAACAGCATCGCGGTGGGGCGTATCTGCGTCTCACCCAGCGACATGGCGGGAAATTCCAGCGGCAGGCCGCCGCTCTCCCACACGCCGCGTTTGACGTGCTCGGCAATGTCACGGAGTCCGGCGTTGCAGGGCGTCAGCTCGGACCAGGTATTGCAGATGCCGATGACGGGGCGGCCGTCGAAGACGTCCGGCGGCAGGCCCTGGCTCTTCATCCAGCTGCGATGGATGAAGCCATCCCTGTCCTGCGGCCCATAGCTGCGGCTACTGCGCAGCGGCTTTTTCCCTCGAGTCATGGTGCAGCTCTATCCTTGGTCCGCAGGGCCCGGCCGGCGGCAATCCGCTGTGTAAATTTTATATGATCAATATAACACGCACGCCCAGACGCGGGGGAAGCGCTGTCCCCTCCGGGACCGTCAGGGCGGGCGCCGTCCATCGCTGGTCTCTTGACCCGCGGATTTTGGCAATATTATAATATAAATGAGGCGGATTCGAAGCCCCTAGAGGGGGTGATCAGCCAAGGTCGCAGCCCACCGGCCCCGCCGCGGGTACCGGGCTTTTTCCAAGTGAGCAGTCCATGCTTCGTATCGACGATCTGAGGGGCAAGTCCGTGCTGGTCACGGGTGCGAGCTCCGGGATTGGCGCGGCCGTCAGCCGGGCCTTCGGCGAGCAGGGGGCGCGCCTGGCTCTGCATTGGCACTCCAACGAAGTGGCCGCCCGCTCCGTCGCCCGCGATATCGAGGCTGGTGGCGCCGAGGCCGTGCTGCTGCGCGGCGATCTCACCCAACCGGGGATCGCACAACAGCTGCTGGATGACGGCGCGCGTGCGCTGGGGGGACTGGACGTGCTCATCAATTGCGCCGGCTCCCTGGTCAGCCGGCGCCCCTTTCTCGAGGCCGACGAGGCGTGGATCAACGCCGTCTTCGACCTCAATGCCCGCGCGGTCATCGCCGCCTGCCAGGCCGCTGCCCGCCACCTCGCGGAGCGCGGCGGCGGCGCCATCATCAATGTCGGCTCCATCGCCGCAATGGACGGTGGCGGGCCCGGCACCGGCATCTATGGGGCCTCGAAAGCCTTCGTCCACAACCTGACCCGGCACCTGGCGCGCGAATTCGCCGCCCAGAATATCCGCGTCAACACGGTGGCGCCCGGGGTGATCGCGACCGCGTTTCATGCCTCAACCCCGCCGGAGCGCCTCGAGGCGATGCGCAGGTCGGTGTCCCTCGGGCGGCTGGGCACACCCGGCGATTGCGTCGGCGCGTTCCTGTTCCTGGCCTCCGCGCAGTTGAGCGGGTACATCACGGGGCAGATCATTCACGTAAACGGCGGACAGGTGATGCCATGATGGGGATGAGAAAACTGCTGCAGGCGGCGGTGCTGTGGACTTTCGGCCTGCTGGCCCTGGCAGCGGGGCCAGCGCCGGCCGCGACGCGCATCGATCTTGATCGGGAATGGCAATTCAGGGCCGACCCGGACGAATTTGGCGAGTGGATGGGCTGGATGGCCTCCCTCCCCTCCGGAACAGAGGCCGTCACGGTTCCCCACACCTGGAATGTCGGGCGATTGCACGACTTTATGGGCGTGGGCTGGTATTTCCGCAGTTTCGACACCCCAGCCCATGACCCGCTGACCCACGTGCAGCTGCATTTCGGGGCCACCTTCTACAAGGCGCAGGTCTGGCTCAACGGTGTCGAAGTGGGCAGGCATGAGGGCGGGTTCACCGCTTATGCCTTCGACATCACCACGCAGCTGCATGAACGAAACTACCTGGCGGTGCGCATCGACAACCGGCCCGGGATAGCGACGATCCCCGGTTACGGCGCGCGGGGCACACCGCTGTCCTGGTATGACTGGTGGTCTTACGGCGGCATGGTCCGCGACGTCTGGCTGAGCGAGAGCGGGCCGGCCTGGATCCAACGCCAGAGCATCCGCGCGGAAAAGAGCGCCGCGGGCTGGATCGTCCACGACCAGATCTTCCTCCACAGCGCGCTGCCGGCCGGCACACCGCTCCAGCTGCGCGCCCGGGCCTACGGGCCGGACGATCAGCTGGCCGCCAGCCATACCCAATCGATTGCACTGGGCGGAGGCGATGAGGACGTATCCCTCGCGCTCGGTCTGTCGAAACCACGGCTCTGGGGCATCGACCATCCCGATGTGTACCGCATGGTCGTGGACATCACGGGCCACGACGGCCAGGTCATCGATACCCACGCCGACAGCTTCGGGGTGCGCACGGTCGAAATCAGGGACCGGCACCTGCTGATCAATGGCGAGCGGGTACGCCTCACCGGGCTTGCCCGGCACGAGGACTCGCCGGCTGAAGGGCTCGCGGAAACTCCGGCAACAATGCGGCGCGACTACGACGATCTGAAAGCGCTGAACACGACCCTGTCCCGGCCGGTGCACTATCCCCAGAATTCCTTCATTCTCGACTATGCCGACCGGCACGGGATCCTGCTGGTGCCGGAAATTCCGGTGTGGCAGTTCAGCGAGGCCCAGTTCTCCGATCCGAAGGTGCTCGCGCTGGCCAAACAGCAGATGCGGGAGATGATCGAGGAGGCCGGCAACCACCCCAGCATCTTTGCCTGGAGCGTCGGCAACGAGAGCGCCTGGGGCAGCCGCGCTGGCATCGACTATTTCCGCTCGATGCGTGCCATGATCCGGCAGCTCGATCCGGAGCGCTACGTCAGTTTCGCGGATGACAACCTGCCCAAGCTCGAACGCGCGGAGCAATCAGCAGCCAATGACGCCGATTTCCTGCTGATGAACCAGTACTTCGGCACCTGGCATGGGCCGGCCGCCGCGCTGGATTCCGCGCTCGACAAGGTCAATACACTGTTTCCCTCCAAGATGGTGATCATCTCCGAGTTCGGATTTCCCGGCATGTTTGCCAAGCAGCTCTCGGATGCCGATCCCAGCCGCATTCGCACCATCGAGCAGCAGCTGCCGATGCTGGCGGCACGCGACTGGATTGCCGGGGCCATCATGTGGTGTTACCAGGACTACAAGTCGCGCCGCAATCTGTCTCCCGGGCTGGTCGAGGGATTCGTCGAGCACGGCGTGGTGGATGAAATGCGGCGGCCAAAACCCTCCTACGCCGCGTGGCAGCGGCTCACCGCGCTGGCCCGGATCGAGGCGCAGTGGACCGGCACCCCGGTGAGCGGCTTCGCGGCCACCGTCACGCCAAATTCGGAGCGCCAGTTGCCCTCCTACCCCATGCATGGCTACCAGCTGGCGTGGGCCCTGAAGGACGAAGCCGGCATCGCGCTGGCGAGCGGGAGCCGGCCGCTCGGTGAGTTCACATCGCCCGAGCCGCTCAAGGGCGGCTTGCCGCAGGGATCTGCCGGACACGCCCTGCAGCTGGAGATCCGGGTGCTGCGGCCCACCGGAACGGTCGCGGCCGAGCGCACCCTGGCGTGGCCGGCCCATCCTGTCGTGGCCGTGCCGTGAAGCGGTCCATGCCAGCGGCGGCATCCAGGATCACTCGCGGCGGATTCCGTGTCGCCGTCCTTTGGCTGCTGTTGTGCCCGGCCGGACAGGCCGCCGATCCACAGACTTTTCTGCTCTGGCCAAATGGAGCACCCGGATCGGAAGGCCGGAGCGCTGAAAAGGAAACCGTCCGCATCAGCGAGCGCGGCGACCACGTCGTCTCCAACGTGCATTCGCCCTCGCTCACCTGGTACGCACCACAACGCGAGCAGGCGACCGGTGCCGCGATCGTCGTGATCCCGGGTGGAGCCCACACCGAGCTGTGGATGGATCACGAGGGCTACCGCGTGGCCGAATTTCTCGCCGCTCACGGGATCGCGGCCTTCATCCTCAAGTACCGGCTCGCCCACCAGCTTAGGTCGAGCTACAGCGTCGAAGGAGATGAACTGGCCGATGCGCGGCGCGCCATCCGCCTGGTGCGCAGCCGCGCCCTTGAATGGCAGGTCAACCCAAAGCGCATCGGGGTGCTGGGATTCTCCGCCGGCGGCGAGCTGGCGTTCCTGGCCAGCACCCGCTACGAGGACGGCGAACCCACGGCCGCAGATCCGGCCTCCCGGGTGAGCTCGCGACCCGACTTCCAGGCGCTGCTGTATCCGGCCATCCCGGCGGACCTGCGCGTCACGGCGGCGACGCCGCCGGCCTTCCTGCTCTGTGGCGCGGACGATCAGGCCTCGATTTCATCCGGACTGGCCGAGCTGTATCTGGCGATGCGGCGCGCCGGCGCCAAGGCCGAGCTGCATATCTACGATGGCGTCGGCCACGGCTTTGGCCTGCGCGCCGACAACGTCGGCCCGTCCGCCGCTTGGCCACAGCGCCTGGTGGATTGGCTGGACCAGCAGGGCCTGATGAAGCGGCCGTAGCCGTGCCAAGGGTGCAGAGCATGTATCCCCGCTGCGCTGGTTCCCTGCTCATCGCCGCCTGCCTGCTCGGAACGCCGCTCTCGCGGGCCGATGCGCCAGCGCCGGCGCTGCCGGGCGTGCAGCGGGTGTCATTCAACGAGGGCTGGCGTTTCCTGCGTGGCGATCCGACAGCAGCGCAACATGCTGAGTTCGACGACAGCGGCTGGACGCCGATCACATTGCCGCACGACTGGGCCATCGACGGTCCGTTTGACGCCAGCCTGAACCCGCACACCGCCGCGCTGCCGATATCCGGCGTCGGCTGGTATCGAAAATCCTTCCGCGTGTCCCCGTCGCGAAGCAAGCGTTACTACAGCATTGAGTTTGACGGCGCCATGGCCAACAGCCAGGTCTGGGTCAATGGCCACGAGCTCGGTGGCCGCCCGTATGGCTATATCGGATTCTCCTTTGACCTGACGCCGTATCTGCGCCCCGGCACGCCGCGCAATGTGCTGGCCGTACGGCTGGCGCCGGAAGTGAATTCCTCGCGCTGGTACCCGGGCGCCGGCATCTACCGCAATGTATGGCTCACGACCACGGGTCCGGTGCGCGTCGGGCGGTGGGGCACCTACCTCACGACACCGATCGTATCGGATGAATCGGCGAGCGTGGCGCTGCGCACGGTGGTGAGCAACCAGGAGGCCGCGGCCGTGCGCGTGACGGTCCGCTCCAGCATTCTCGCGGCGGACGGGCGCCAGGTCGCGCGGAGCGAGGTGGAATCGGAGCTGTCCGCCGGTGCTGACACCACGGTGGCGAGCCGCCTCCGGATCGCGCATCCGCACCGCTGGGGCGTCGAGCGGCCCTACCTGTACGCGATGGTGACCGAGATCCTGCGCGGGCGGCGCGTCGTCGATCGCTATGTCACGCCATTTGGCGTTCGCACCATCGGCTTTGATCGTGAGCGCGGCTTCCTGCTGAACGGGGAAGCGCTGAAGCTCCACGGCGTGTGCCTGCACCACGACCTGGGCGCCCTCGGTGCGGCGGTCAGCCGCCGCGCCACCGAGCGCCAGCTGGAGATCCTGAAGGCGGCCGGCGTCAACGCCATCCGCACCAGCCACAATCCGCCCTCGCCGGAACTGCTGGAGTATGCCGATCGCCTTGGCCTGCTGGTGATCGACGAATCCTTCGACATGTGGCGCATCCCGAAAGTGCCCAATGGCTACAGCAAGTATTTCGAGGCCTGGTCGGAGCGCGACGTGCGCGACATGGTCCGCCGCGATCGCAATCATCCCAGCGTCATCATGTGGAGCATCGGCAACGAGATCCCCGAGCAGGGCGATCCGGCAGGCTGGAAAGAAGCGCGGCGCCTGACGCAGCTGTTTCACGAGGAAGATCCGACGCGCCCGACGACCTCGGCCTTCAATGACTGGGAACAGGCCATCCAGAATAAACTGGCCGACGAGGTGGACATTCCGGGATTCAACTACAAGCCGACGCACTACCAGGAGATCCTGGCCGCGCATCCGCACTGGATCATTTACGGTTCGGAGACCGCCTCCTGCGTCAGTTCGCGCGGCAGCTACCACCTGCCGCTGGAGAAATACGCCAAGCACCCTTCGCTCCAGATCAGCAGCTACGACATCATCGCGCCCCCCTGGGCCTATTGTCCCGACGTCGAGTTTGCCGCGCAGGAAGCCAACCCGGGACTGCTGGGAGAATTCGTATGGACGGGCTTCGACTACCTGGGCGAGCCCACGCCCTATTTTGGCTGGAAGGAAGACAACAGCGCGGACTGGCCGGCGCGCAGCTCCTATTTTGGCATGGTCGATCTGGCCGGATTCCCCAAGGACCGGTACTACCTGTATCAGAGCGTCTGGACCAGAGGCCCCATGGTGCATCTGCTGCCCCACTGGAACTGGCCCGGCCTGGAGGGCCGGAACATTCCCGTGATGGTCTACTCCAATGCCGACGAAGTGGAGCTGTCGCTCAACGGGCGGTCATTGGGCCGGAAGAAACCGCTGACGGAGCCGGTCGCATTGCCCGTCGGGCCGAACGTCAGTGCGTCGCTGACTTTCCAGAGCAAGTACCGGCTGCTGTGGCAGGTGCCGTATGAGCCGGGAGTGCTGCAGGCCGTCGCCTTCCGGCAAGGTGTGGAAGTGGCGCGGGACACGATGAGCACGGCCGGCGCCCCGGCACGCATCCACCTGCGGGCCGATCGCAGCCGCATTGCCGCAGGCGGCGATGATCTGGCGTTCGTGACGGTGCGCATCGAGGACCAAGACGGTAATCTTTGTCCGATGGCCGACAATCTGGTGAGCTTCCAGGTGACGGGGGCGGGCGAGATCGCCGCCGTGGACAACGGCAACGCGGCGACCGCCGAGCCCTTCCACGCTGATCATCGCAAGGCGTTCAACGGACTGGCGCTGCTGATCGTCCGCCCGCGCACGGCAGGGGGCGGCACGATCCACATCTCCGCCCATGCCGAAGGCCTGGCGGATGCCCAGCTGGATCTTGAATCGCAGCCGGCCCGGCGAGATTCGCTTTACGCTGTGAGATGAGGAAACGTCCATGTCAACGCATTGCATGAGGCTTGCCGGGTTCATTGCGCGGCTTGGATTCCTGGTCGCCTTCAGCGCCGCCGCGCTCGCCCAGCACAGTCAGCCGGGCGGCTACCCGCAGGACAACGGCCGCCTCAACGGATCCATCTCCCACGAGGAGCTGGAGAAGCTCAATGCGAATCAGAAGGACGATACCCCGGCCCAGGCCAAATTGCGGGCAGACAGCGCGGCCTTGCTGGTTGCACTGCAGATCAACTGCACGGTCAGCAACGTGGCACGGGTCGCCTCCGGCACACTGAAGGCCAAAACGGGCACCAAGGACCTGCCGGCGAATGTCTATGAGGTCGCCTGCAAGGAGGGTCTGGGCTATCTGCTGGTGAGCCAGGGGAGCGATCCGCCGCTCGGGATTTCCTGCCTGCACGCCGAGGATGCACGCGAGGCCGATGTGGCCAAGGGCGCGAAGCCGAGCTATTTCTGCACGCTGCCGGAGAACAAGGATATGTACGCCTGGATCACGGGCCTGATCCAGTCGGGCAAGGGCGCCGCCTGCACGGTGAAAGAGTTGAAATGGTTTGGACGGAGCACGATGTCCCACACCGAGTATTCCGAAGTCGCCTGCAAGGAGGGTGACGGCTACCTGGTGCAGACACCGGAGCCGGGCTCGCAGAATGCGACCACGGTCATGAGCTGCGCCGAAGCGGCCAAGCGCGGTATCAAGTGCAGCCTGACCGATGCCGGCCCCGTGGAGGTGCCGATCACGCTGGACACCCTCAGGGCCGCGCTCGCCCAGAATGGCGTGTCCTGCAAGATCGAGCAGATCCAGCTCATGGGGCGGGAGCAGGTGCGCCTGCGCCATGTCGTCGAGTACCGCTGTGCGGAGCACACCGAGAGCATGGTCGCGCTCATACCGCTGCAGGGAAGCACCTTTCCCTACGAGGTGATTGATTGCCCCAAGGCGGTACAGATGGGCGTGGTCTGTTCGTTTTCGAAGTAGCGGCCGATCATTGATCGCGTCGCGCCACCGGCCTAGCGGGGCACAAGCGCGAGGCGAAACCCCCTGAAGGCACTGGCTTCCGCCGGCGGATTGCCCGCGCGGGCGGCGGAGCGCTCATCTCCCGCGCTGCTGCCAAAGCTGCCGCCGCGATTGACGCGCAGCAGTCCGGTGCGGGGACCTTCCGGATCGACCACTTCGCCACCCGGATAGGGTCCGTACCAGTCGCGGCACCACTCCCACAGGTTTCCGGCCATGTCATACAGGCCCCAGGCGTTCGGCTGCTTGCTCCGGACCGCGTGCGGACCGGCCTGCCGCCCGTTGATGAGCCAGCCGCGGCCGGTGTAGCCGCTCGCACTGTTGCCCTCATACCAGGCGATCGCCTCGAGCACCGTCGCGGGATCGTCATTCGTGCGCAACTCTCCGGCGTAGCTGGCCGTCGTGGTACCGGCGCGGCCGGCGTACTCCCATTGTGCTTCGGTGGGCAACGCATATTCGTAATGCGGCGGCAGGCGTCCGGCGGCGCGCTCGCGCACGTTGAGCGTCCTGCAAAACGCGACGGCATCCTGCCAGCTGACGTAGTACATGGGCAGCTCGTCGGCTTCGCCCGTCAGGTAGGCGCTCGGGTCGCCACGAGCGGCAAAGCGCATGTACGCGCGCACCGTCTCCCGCCGGCCGCCAAAGTCATAGGGTGTGTCATCGCGCAGCGCTTTTGCGAGCTGCCCGCGAACGCCCCGCCCCATCAGGGCTTTCCACTCACCGATCGTCACCATCGTGGTTCCGAGCCAGTATCCCCGACTCAAGCGCACCTTCGTCAGGGGTGACTCGTCGCTGCGATGAAAGGCCTCAGCGTCCACGCTGCCCATGAGGAATCGGCCGGGAGGAATCCAGGCCATTTTCAGGGGCGCGGTGGCAGTGAGCGGGAGCAGCCAGCTCCGGCCGGCGGTGGGCGAGCGCTCGATGGCAGCCGCGCCGCTCGCCGCACCCGGCAGCAGCCCACTGGCCAGCACGATCGCGCACAGTGCGCGCGCGAGCATCGCCTATCCGCCGCGGGCGAAGGACAGCGTGACCGATTCCACCGCGGCACCCCGGGCATCGTCAGCGGCGGTGGTGCCGGCGTTGGGCGTCACGGTGAGCTGCAATCGCTCCACGTCTTCGAGGTGTACGTGATCGCCGGGACCGCCGCGGCCCTGCGCGGCCTCGCGCCAGTAGTTCCACAATCCCGGATAGGGGCTGGGAATGTGGATGCTGCGCGCGAGCCGCAGCCGCTCGAGCGGCACCGTGAGGTTCGTCCAGATTTCGCCCGCCGCCAGCGGCGCCATCCAGGCCGTGCCATCCTTCTCGATGAGGGTGAGCTGCAGCGTCTTGTGGGATCCACCGTGCGCCTTGAGCGTGACGTGCAGTGCATCCGCGTGCGCGAACTCCGCCTTGCGGACCGCCATCACATCACCGATGTACAGTGCCGCCGCGTAGCGCTCCGGAGTGTCCGGGCCCAGATCGGGCAGGTCCAGCGTCAGCGCGGTTTCGTCCGCCGTTTCTCCGGGCGAAAGACGGAAGAAGGGATTCCGGTATTGCTCCCCCGGCCGCACAAACGAGAGGCGGTTGTAGTCCAGCCGGGGATTGAACAGGCGCATCGGCGTCCCGGCCGGCGTCACGCGGAATGACCAGATCGTGTCCAGGTGGAACGGCCACTGGAAGGGCTGCCGGGGCACGCCGCCGGGAAAGCTCGTGACGCGATCCCCGCTCTGCGTGCTCACCGCATACTCGTACAGTCCGGGAGCCACCGTCTCCGGGGGCAGCACGGCGACATAGTCGTTGCCGCGCGCCCGTTGCATCGCGATCGGCTTGGCCGAAAATCCCGCACCGGCGGCCCGTACCCACAGTCTCACCTCATCCGGCAGCGCATCGCTGGCGACGCGCACGCGGATCTTCACAGGCGCACCCGCCATGAACTCCGGCGCCGCGAGTGACTGGACAAAATCGGGATAGGAGACGGGCGCGTTGACGTGGTACTCACGCAGGCCCACGCGCCCTGCCCGCGCTGGCAGGTCCCCCATCGCATCCTCCCTTCGGCGCGTGAGCAGCCAGACCCCCGGCTCCACCGCGACGACGCCGTGCGGCGCCGCGCGCGCGGCCGCCGCGCGGGCGCCGGGAACATTCAGCGGCGTGGCGATGAATGTGTCGCCGAGGTCCGGCAGCCGCAGCGTCATGGGCCAGGAGCGGTACAGGAGGCGCGAGACGAACTTGCCCGGCTGCGGCTGTTCGAAGGGATCACGCACCAGGACCTCATCCGGATAGAGCTCGAGCCGCCACACGCCCGCACGCAGTCTGTCGAGGAAGTACGCGCCTGTGCCCTCGTAGTCGACGCTGCCGGAGGAGCCAAAGCCCACAATGCGCTTCAGCGACGCCAGGTCGCGCGCCGCATCGGCCGTGTCGCCCGCGTACATGAACGCGTCGGCGGCGTTCAACTCGCTCATGTCGCCTTCGTAGCTGACCCGGAAATCCCCGAAGCTCAGGTTGTCCGGATAGTGGCCGTAGGATTTCATCCGCGGCAGCCGGCGCATCGCCTCGGCGGCGATCACCGCGCTCACCGCCTTCCGCGGCGTGTGGACGAGGTTGAGAAAATGGGTCTGCCAGCCGAGGTTGTAGGGCGCGGTCTGCAGCATGTCATAGGCGAACATGGTCGCCAGCTGCGCGCCCACCGAGCGGAAGCTGCGCACCATCGCCGGATAGAGGTAGCCGGAGAGCAGGTCCGCCTGGTCGAACTCGTACACGAGGCGCGGCCGGCCGGCCAAATCCGGGCGCAGCATGTCCGGATAGCCGTCCACGGCCGGCAGGAAATTCCCCTGCAACGTACGACCCGCGACCAGGCTGGTCGGATACCAGCCAAAGCTGACGCCATCGACGCGGGAATCCCGGATCGCTGGCGCAATCGCAAAATCCTGCGAGACGTTGAAGAACGTCAGCTGGTGCGCTCCGGCATCGCGCACGGCATTGACCAGGGTATTGATGTAGCGGATCGAACCGGGCCGGTCCTCCGGGTGATGCACGGGCTCATTGATCATTTCGACGAACAGCACCGCCGGCTCATCCTTGATCGCAACGCCCGTGTAGGGATTGACGTGCTGGAGCAGCTGGCGGATGTAATTCGCCTGCGCCGCGATGGAAGCGGCGTTGGTGCCCATCTCGGATCTCTCGAAATAGCGCGAGAAGCCGACGTTCTGCGTCGGCTGGTCCAGCTCATCCGCCCAGGCCGGGTTGTAGGTGTGGATCGGCGTCAGCAGGATATAGATGCCGCGCTCGCGCGCCCTGGATATCAGGTAATCGAGCAGATCCACGTGCTCGTTGACGATGAGATTCCCCGCGCGGTCGGCATTTTCCCAGTCGCCCCAGGAACACAGGCGCAGCGCCGTCCAGCCCATGCGGGCGAACTGCGCCATGTCCTCATCGATCATGGCCTTGCGATCGCCCCCGACAAGGCCAGCCATGCGGTAGTCCGAGCCGGACATGATGCAATAGTTGGCGCCGTAGAGCGCCACCTCCTCGCGGTTGTCGCGCCAGCGGATGACCCCGGCCCGGTCCAGGTAGACCGCACGCACGGCGGGACCATCCTGCATCGCGCCCGGGGCCGCCGGCAGGCCCCGGCACCACAGGAATCCCGCCAGCGCGAAGGACATTGCGACAGGAATGCGCATGGCCACCCTCCTCGGTGTTGCTAGCCCCGCCCCGCAAAGGGCATGCGCGAGGCCATCACGGTGATCGCCGGCACATTGACCTCGAGCGGGAGCCGCGCCATATACATCACCGCCTCGGCCACGTGGCGCGTATCGATGGTGGGCTCGGGCCGGAGCGTGCCGTCAGGCTGCAGCGCGCCGCCGGCCATATGCGCGGTCATGGCCGTCGCCGCATTGCCGATATCAATCTGGCCGCAGGCGATATGGTGCGCCCGCCCGTCCAGCGCCAGTGATTTCGTCAGTCCGCTGATGGCGTGCTTGGCCACCGTGTAGGGGGCGGATTGCGGCCGCGGGATCTGCGCCGAGAGCGAACCGGTATTGATGATCCGGCCGCCGGGCGGACGCTGCTGCTTCATGAGGCGCACCGCCGCCCGCGCGCACAGAAATGCACCGGTGACATGGACGCTGATCACCGCATTCCATTGCTCGAGGGTCAGTTCCTCCAGGGCCATGGGCGGCGCGGCGATGCCGGCATTGTTGAACAGCAGGTCCAGCCGCCCGAATTTCTCCACCGCCTGGCGGAACAGCGCGGCCACGGACGCTTCATCGGACACGTCGGTGGGCACCACGAGTGCAGTTGCCACGGGCATCGCCAGCGCCACGGTCCCGGCCAGGGCCTCGCTGCGCCTCCCGGCCAGCACGACGGCAAAGCCCTCCCCGAGCAGTGCCAGCGCGACGGCGCGCCCGATGCCGCTGCCTGCACCGGTCACGATGGCGACGCGATTCATTCAGGCGCCCCGAAAAGAAACGGCGGGGCGCTGAACGGGCGCCCCGCCGCCTCGGGGAGCGCCGCTTCCTCAGAGCCTGACTGAAAAGTCCAGCAGGTAGGAACGGCCAAACACGTCATAGCCGCTGTCATTGGCAAGATTCTGTGGATTGTTGTCCGTCGTGAATCGGCCACGCTCGTTGGTCATGTTATGCCCCTGCAGGCGCACACCATAGCGGCTGGCCCATTCGTAGGAAAAGCTGACGTCAAGGATGCTCTCGGCAGCCAGATCCTTGAGCGTCGTGCCGACCCAGGTGGGAGCGACGGTGAAGTTGCTGTGGTGCTTCCAGGCCACGCGCGATTCGAAACCGGCCTTGCTGTAGGACAGGTCAAGTTCCGAAGTCCCCTTCGCCAGGCCGATCATCGGATAGGGGTTGGAGGCCGGCGCGACTTCATGAATATTCGAATCGACGTAGGCGTAGTTCGCGTACACGCCGAAGTCGCGCAGGAACCCCGGCAGGAAGTAGAAGCGCGTCTGGAACGTGAACTCCAGCCCATGGAGATCGCCACCCTTGGTGTTGTTCTCCGAGGTGATGATGGCGGTGACGCCGTTGATCTGCTGGGTCGACTGGCTGGCGCCAATCATGGTCTCCATGTGCTTGTAGTAGGCCGCGAGCGCCAGCAGGGACTCGTCGTGGAAGTACCACTCGTAGGACAGGTCCACCTGGTCGGCCCTGTAGGGCAGCAACAGCGGATTGCCGCCTCCCCCGGTCCTGGGGATGCCGGTGGCGCTGATCGAGAATCCGGTGACCAGTGCGTCCAGCGGCGGGCGGGCGATGGCGACGCCCGCGCCGAATCGCAGCAGCTGTTCATTCGACAGGTGCAGCACCATGTTCAGGCTGGGCAGGTAGTTGGTGTAGGTGTTGTCGACCGACACGGGGACGTAGGTCGCGCCGCCGTCCGTCGTGACAAACCCGGAACTGGTGGTATGCATCTCCGCCACGCGGACACCAAATCCGCCGCTCAGGGCCTTGCCGGCCAGTGCCGTGCTGAAATCCAGCTTGGCGTAGACCTCGAAGGTGCTCTCCTGGACGTCGAAGCGTTGGCCCGGCTGATCCGCGCCCGCCGGCACGGAATCGTCCGGATAGACCATGGCCTTCAGCGTGTCAAAGTCGCCGTAGACCATGGGCGGCGCCGTGAATCCCGGCACCGTGAAGGCTTCGAGCCCGGCGTTGGCCAGGCTGATGGTCCCCGTGCCCGGGCAGGTCGAGCCGGTGCCGGCGCAGAGATTAAACTGGCTGCGCGAGTGCGTCTTCTCGCGGTTCGACAGCCGCCCACCGAACTTGAAATCCGTCATCCCACTGGATTCGAGCGAGCGGGTGAAGTCGGCGGCCAGCGCCGTCAGCCGGTCCTTGGTTTCTTCCGGGCCGTCGTTGAAGCCATTGCGGCCTGGCGAGACGGACTGGATGGCCGGATCGGCAGGATTGAAGCCGGGCGTGGCGGCATAGGGCGCCTGGCCATCGCGCACGTCATAGACAAGCGTCGGAGCGTAGACCGTGTCGAGATAGATCGCCTCCCAGCGGTTCTTGCGCCAGGCTTCCGAGTAGGACAGGTCCACGGAATTGCTCCAGACGTCGCTCTTGAAGGCGGCGTTGAGTCCGAACACTCCGAGGGTGTGGCGCTCCTTGTAGCGGGCAATCTCGCTCTGGTAATTCGCGAACTGGTTGGCCAGCGTCGCCGCCACGACCGTGCCATTGAGGACTTCATAGGAGCTGCCGGGCGCGGTGTAGCGGAACGCGTCGCCGTTCGCCCAGTTGCCGGTGATGTTGTTGCCGAACCAGGCCTGGAACTGGTTCTCCTTGATCTCGTACTGCGACCAGAGCGCATCGGCCTTGAGGGTGGTGCCACCGTCCGTGCGCCACTCGGCGGTGCCCGCCAGCGCGGCGCGATCCTGCGTGATCTCCTTGACCTCGGTATTCAGGCCCCAGGTCGTATTCTCCGGAACACCGTCTCCATTGATGTCGCCGGGGCTTCCCGTGTCGGGCGTGTTCCAGCCCCAGGTGCGAAAGTCCGGGAAGCCGTTCTTCTCTTTCTGCACGCTCGCGGCCAGGGAGACCGCGAACTTGTCGCTGACGCGATCAACGAACCCGACGCTGCCACGATAGCCGAGCGGATCGTAGTGCGGCAGGTCCTTGCCAATCTGGTTGTAGGTGGGGCCGGCGCGCAGCGTCAGCATCGGACCGTGGTAGTCCAGCGGCGAGAGGGTGCGGATGTCGATGGTGGCGGCAATGCCGCCGGGCACCAGCGTGGCATCCTGTGTCTTGTAGACCTGCGCGCCCGAGAGGATTTCGGAAGGATAGATTTCCCAGCGCAGATCCTGCGAAGGCTCTGAAGAAGCCACTTCGCGGCCGTTCACCAGTCCGAGCACCAGCCGCGGACCCAGTCCGCGCACGGCGGCCTGACTGGCATTGCCGCGATCGCGCGTGGTGTTGACGCCGGGCAGGCGATTGAGTTCCTCGGCGATCGTCACGTCGGGCAGCTGGCCGATTTCCGCGGTGGAAATGTTGTCGCTGACCAGGTCGGTGTTCTTCTTTAGAATGACCGAGTCACGCAGTGCCTGGCGCACCGCAGTGACCACGATCTCTTCGAGTCCGGCACCCGAGGCGGCCTGGTCCGCCGCAAACGCCGGCGCGGATACGGAACCGGCCAGCAGCAGGGCGCCGGGCGCGCACAGATATTTCCGATGTTTGGCTTTCACTGAGTATCCACTCCCCTGAATTATTATGGGCTCGAGGTCCAGTCGGCTCGATCCGGTTTCGAATGCCTTATTATAGGATAAATAGGATTTACTCTGTCAACAGCCTGACCGGTCAATTATGTCGTATTTGAGCCACGAGCCCGGTCCGCGACGTTTACTGGTGATCGGTGGCGGTCTCGCCGGGTGGATGACCGCCGCGGTGCTGGCGCGGGCGCTGGCGCGCGATCGCGCCGAAATCCTGCTGATCGAATCGGCGGATGCGGCCGGCGGCAATCAGGCCGTGGGCACTCTGCCTTCTTTCGAGAAGCTCTGCGGCCTGCTGGCGCTCGATCCTCGGGACTGGATGCCAGCCACGCGCGCCACCTTCAAGCTCGGCGCGCAGTTCAGGGATTGGGGACGTGCCGGCGAGCGCTACTTTCAAGGCTTCGGACCCTGCGGCGCGCGGCTTGATGGCGTTGCCTTCCACCAGCATTGGCTGCGCCTGCAGCGCCTGGGGGAGACGGCGGCCTTCGAGGAATATTCCCCCGTCACGGCGCTGGCCCGCGCCGGCCGCTTCGCGCCTCCTCTCGCGGATCGGCGCTCACCCTTCCACTGGTACCGCTACGCCTGCCATTTCGATCGGGAGCTGATGAGCGCCCTGCTGCGCCGCTACGCCCTGCAGCGGGGCGTCCAGGCCATCGCCGGGAACGTTGTTGCTTTGGAGCGGCACGCGGACAGCGCCCTGATCAGCGCATTGCGCCTGACCGACGGCGCACTCGTCGCGGCGGACATGGTGATCGATTGCAGCGGTGAGCGGGACAGCCCGCTATGGCGCGCCCTCGAGGTCCGGTTCGAGGACTGGCGCGACTGGATTCCCTGCGATCGCGCGCTCTGGATCCCGGGCGCGGCGCCCGCCGAGTTGCCGCCTTATTCCACATTTAGCGCCGCGGAGCATGGCTGGCAGTGGCAGATACCGCTGCAGGAGCGCGTGGATTGGGGCTATGCCTACTGCTCCAATCTGTCCACGGACAGTCAAGTGGAAGCGGCCCTGCGTTCGGCAATGCCGGACGCCCGCCCGCCGCTGGTCCGCTGGCCCGACGCCACGCCACTGCGTTTCGATTGCGGCCGGCCCGACCGATTCTGGCGCGGCAATGCCCTGCTGCTGGGCGCCTGCAGGCCCGGGCCACTGGAAGCCACCGAGCTGCATCTGTTGCAGTCCGGAATCACGCGCTTCCTGGGTCTATTCCCGGGATTCACGCCCGGTTTCGATCGCGCCAGTGCGCAGGAGTACAACCGCCTGACGATCGCCGAGCACGACGGGGTGCGGGATTTCCTGGCCCTGCATTTCATCGCGACGACGCGCGAGGACTCACCCTTCTGGCGGCATTGCCGGGCCTGCGAGCCGCCCGCCACGCTGCGCGACAGGCTCGAGCTGTTCCGGCACAGCGGGCGGCTGGGGCTGGCGGAAGATGACTGCTTTGGCGAGGAAGGCTGGCTCGCCGTGTTGCTCGGCCAGCAATTGCTGCCGGCCGGCGTCGATCCACTCGCCGGGGCCGCCGACGCCGAACAGGCGCGCGGTGCCCTGCAGATGCTGACGACGCGCATCAGCGCGGGAGTATCGGGCGCGCCCGCTCATCGCGAGTATCTGGCGCGTCACGGGTTGCTCGCCGGCACGCCCAGCGCGGCGGCGCCATGAGCACCGCTACGCCCATACGCAGCATTGCGATCCTGGGTGGCGGCACGGCCGGATGGATGGCCGCCGCCCTGTTTGCCTGCAAGCTGCGCGATCTTGCGCCGAGCATCCAGGTGATCGAGTCGCCCGAGATCGGCACCATCGGCGTCGGGGAAGCCACGATTCCGCCCATCGGTCTTTTCAATAACGCGCTCGGCCTCGACGAGAGCGATTTCATCCGGCAGACCCGCGCGACCTTCAAGCTCGGGATCCAGTTTCGGGACTGGGGCCGCCTGGGCCGGACCTATTTTCATCCCTTCGGCGTGTTTGGCACCGCGGCAGGCATGGATGCGCTCCATCACTGCTGGCTCAGGGCCCGCAAGCACGGCGAAACGCGGCCCTACGAACACTGGTCGCTGAATGCCATGGCTGCGCAGCTCAACCGCTTCATGCGGCCGGGGAAACCCGACGGCGGCCTGGCCGCGCTCTACGCCTACGCCTTTCACTTTGACGCCGGGTTGTACGCGCAGTACCTGCGCCGCTACGCCGAGCAGCGTGGCGTGCGGCGCCTGGAGCGCAAGGTCGAGCGAGTCGAGCTGCGCGGCGCCGATGGCTTCATCCAGGCCCTGCGCCTCGATGATGGCGGCCGCGTGGAAGCCGATCTGTATATCGACTGCTCGGGCTTTCGCGGCCTGCTGATCGAGCAGGCCCTGCACACCGGTTACGAGGACTGGAGCCACTGGCTCCCCTGTGATCGCGCAATCGCCGTGCCC
>DATGVM010000038.1:0-47183 GCA_035300345.1 Steroidobacteraceae bacterium | reverse complement strand
TGCGGGTCGGTCTTTGAGGGCAGGTCGGCGCGAACGGCGCCCAGTGAACCCTCGAGTGTCATCGACTTGGTGAAATCGAGCGGCTTGCGCGTGATGATGTCGACCGAACCGGCAACGCCACCTTCGACCAGGGAAGCCTCTGAACTCTTGTGCACGACCACCTTGCTGACCAGTTCGGACGGCAGCAGCGTGTAGCTCACGCTGCGACCGACGGTCGTGACCTGGTTCAGCACGAACCAGTCTCCCGAGGCGACGTTGTGACCGTTGAGCAGGGTCTGGGTGAGGCTGGGGCCGGTGCCGCGCATGCTGACGCGGTCGTTCTCATCGAAGCCGCCTTCGCTGGCGCCGGCGGAGCTGATCGTCATGCCCGGCACGCGCTGCAGTGAGTCGGCGATGTTCTTGTCCGGCATCTTGCCGATGTCTTCGGCGGTGACAACCTCCACCTGGGAATCTGCCGCACGCTTCTGCACCAGCGACTGTTCGAGCGAGGCCCGAATTCCCGTGACGACGATTTCCTCGAGCGCGGCCGTCGGGGCACTGGTTGTGGTCTGCCCCAGCACGAGCGCCGGTGGCGCGAGCATCGCGAGACCCAGGGCAGATTTGACCGCAAAGCTGATCCGATTCATTGAGAAGTCCCCCATGGCATTAAGATCAATCCGGTTTCGAATTCGTGGGCACCAGGCGCCACTGGCGACCCCTGATTCCCTCTATATGCATCCCCAACCCATGTGACCCGGGTACAACCAAGGGCTCACACCAGTTAGAGTCCAATATAATACCACTTCAGACGTTTTTCAAGTGCCACGTACCTGTAACACTTGTGCAGGCAATTCCTGCTTTAAAACCAGTAAGCTAGCCGAGCTCCGTCTCGCCAGGCTGTTGCCAAGTGGTCTTATTTTGGTATGCTCTGGGTGCTCAGCCTAACGAACTTCGATTGGTGCAAACCATACATGTCACTAGCCAAGATAGTCGGCCCCCTGGATGAACGCAGCAATCTGCCCCTCTACCAGCAGCTGCAGCGGGCCTTGCGCAAGGCCATAGAAACGCGTGTTTTGGGGCCCGACGACGCCCTCCCCGCTGAGCGCGATCTCGCCGCGGACTTTGCCGTCTCGCGCATCACCGTGCGCACCGCGCTCGATGGACTCGTCTCCGAGGGACTGCTGGTGCGACGCCAGGGGAGCGGAAATTTCGTCTCCGCGCGCGTCGAGAAAAATTTCGCGATGCTGACTTCCTTCTCTGAAGACATGCGCGCTCGCGGCCGCACGCCGCGCAGCGTCTGGCTCAAGCGCACGGCGGGCACGGTGACCCCCGAGGAAGCACTTACGCTGCGCCTGAGCCCGGGTACGCCGGTGTATCGCTTCTACCGCATCCGTTTCGCAGACGATGCGCCCATGGCCCTCGAGTACGCCACGGTCGACGCCTCGGCACTGCCCTCGCTCGAATCCGTGGATACTTCACTCTATGAAGCGCTCGAACGCGCCGGTCACCGACCCGTGCGTGCATTGCAGCGACTGCGCGCGGTGCTGCTGACCGGCGATCAGGCCGAACTGCTGAAGGCGAAGCCCGGAGACGCCGGGCTCCTCGTCGAGCGCCTCGGTTCGCTTCCCGATGGCCGCGCGATTGAATTTTCCCAGTCCTATTACCGGGGCGATACCTACGATTTCGTCGCCGAACTGAGCGCCGCCACATGAACGGCCAGGACCGCGCGGGCCAGCTCCAGCCGGCCAGGTTCGAGTCCACCGACATGTTCCGCGAAGCGGCCGGTGCCTCCTCGGCCGTGCGTGCGCAATTTGCACTCGACGCAGATTCCATACAGGCCATCGGCGCGCAGATTCGCAAGCTCGCGCCGCGCGCGGTGATCACCTGCGCCCGCGGCAGCTCTGATCATGCCGCCACCTATGCGAAATACCTGATCGAGACGCGGGCCCGCATCCCCACGGGATCCGCCGCGCTGTCCATCAGCTCGGTGTACGGGATCAGGCAGGACCTGCGCCAATGCCTGTACATCGCCATTTCGCAGTCGGGCCGCAGTCCCGACCTGCTCGCCTCGGTGGCGCTCGCCAAGGAATCCGGCGCCACGGTGCTCGCCATCTGCAACAGCCCTGAAGCGCCGCTCAATGCAGGGGCCGATCACGTTATCGCGCTACGCGCCGGACCGGAGCAGAGTGTCGCGGCGACGAAGTCCTATCTTGCCACGCTCGCAGCCCTGGCCCGGTTCGTGGCCGCCTGGACTTCAGACGCGAGCCTTGATGAGGACCTGGCGCGGCTGCCGGATCTCATGGACGAGGCCTGGCGGCTGGACTGGATGAGCGCGGTCACCGAACTTGCCGGCGCGGAGCACCTCTATGTCGTCGGTCGTGGGGTTGGCCTCACCGCAGCACAGGAAATCGCACTCAAGTACAAGGAAACCTGCGGCCTGCATGCCGAAGGCTTCAGCAGTGCCGAATTGCGCCACGGCCCCTACGCACTGCTGGGTCCGGCTTTTCCGGCGCTGCTGCTCACGCAGGATGATGCGACGCGGCCTGGTGTCGTGGCACTCGCCACGGAGCTGGCCAAGAACGGCGTTCGCGTGCTGCTGGCGGGCGCGGAGGCCCGCGGGGCCGTGCAGCTGCCCTCACTCGCCTGCCCCGCGGCCCTCGGCCCGATCCTCCTCGTGCACAGCGCCTACCGGAGCATTGGCCAGCTCGCCTTCCGGCGTGGCTTCAATCCGGATTTTCCAGCGCACCTGCGCAAGGTCACGGAGACCGTGTAATGCGCACCGCGCTCGCGAACGGGCGGATCCTGACCGCCGAGGGCATCGTGGACGATCGGGTGCTGCTGCTCGATGGGGCGCGCATCGAGGCGCTGCTGCCACGCGATGACGCGCGCCTGCGGCAAGTCGCGGTGGAAGATCTCGAAGGGCAGCTGCTGGTGCCCGGATTTATCGACATCCAGGTCAACGGCGGCGGCGGCGTGCTCTTTAACGACGCACCCGATACCGCTGGGATCCGTGCGATCGGGGCGGCGCACCGCAAATTCGGAACCACCGGCTTTCTTCCCACCATCATCAGCGACGATCTGGAGAAGATCGGGCGGGCCATCGCGGCGGTGCAGGCGGCCATTGACGGCGGCCTGCCCGGGGTCCTGGGGATGCACGTCGAGGGCCCGTTCCTGAACCGCGCCCGTCGTGGCGTGCACGAGGCGAAGCATCTGCGCACGCTCGACGCTTCGCTGCTGCCTCTGCTGAGCTCACTGCGCGGCGGCCGGATGCTGCTGACACTGGCCCCGGAGATGACGAAGCCGGACGTCATTGCTCAACTGGTCGAGGCCGGCGTCATCGTCGCGGCCGGCCACAGCAATGCGACCTACGCCGAGGTCGATGCCGCCATCGCGCGCGGGTTGCGTGGCTTCACGCACCTGTTCAACGCCATGTCCCCGCTGACGCCTCGCGAGCCCGGCGTGGTCGGCGCGGCGCTCTACAGCGATAACACCTGGTGCGGCATCATCGTCGACGGCCTGCACGTCAATCCGGTGACGCTCAAGATCGCGCTCCGCTGCAAACGTCACGATCGGTTCGTGCTGGTGACGGATGCCATGCCGGTGGTCGGCACATCCGAATCCACTTTTCTGCTGCAGGGACGCACCATTCATGTGGTCGACGGCGCCTGCCGCGACGATCGCGGTACGCTCGCCGGCACCTCGCTCGATATGGCCGCGGCGGTCCGCAACGCCGTCTCCATGCTCGATCTCGACATAATCGAGGCGGTACGCATGGCGAGTGAATATCCGGCACAATTTCTCGGCCTGGGCCACGAATTCGGCCGGATTGCGGCCGGTTTCCGGGCAAACCTGGCGCTGATGGACGACACGCTGAGCGTGCGGCGGACCTGGATCGACGGCCTCAGCGGCGAGTAGAATGCGGCGCTGGAGGCTCCCATGAACGCTCTGAGCGCGCGCGTCACACTGGTGTTCACGATCCTGGGTGGCCCGGCCTTCGCGGCCCTGAACCTGACCAGCAGCGACCTTAAACCGGGCGCGCCCATCGGCAGCGCGCACATCTATCCGCGCTGCGGGGGCCGCAATCTCTCGCCCCAGCTTTCCTGGAGCGGCGCCCCTGCTTCTGCGAGGAGCCTGGTGTTGACGATGATCGATCTGGATGTGAAGCCTGAGCAGTGGTCCCATTGGGTGGTGGTCGGCCTGCCGGTCAGCGATGCTTCACTCCCGCAGGGCGCAAAGAGCTTGCCTGGCAATGCCAGGGCCCTGGTCAGCAATTTTGGCGATGCCGCCTATGCGGGTCCCTGCCCGCCCGCAGGCACCGGCGTGCATCATTACCAGTTTACGATCTGGGCCTTGCCAACGGCCGAGCTCTCTTTGCCTGCGGATGAGAAGGCGACGGAGCTGAGCGCCACGCTGTCGCGTCTTGCTCTGGAACGGGCGTCTCTTATTGGACTGGTTCAGGCACCCGCAAGACATTGAACCGCCGCCGGCCGACCATGAAACGCAGGACCCTGAACGTTATCCTGCTGGCGATGTCGCTTGGACTGGCCGCGCATGGACACGCATGGGCTGGCGTCCGGGTGCTCGTCGGTCCCACTCCGATCCCGGATGGCGAAGCGCGCTCGGCCGGCGACATCACCGTCTTGAATGACCGGTTGGCTTTTTCGCTCGCCGTCGACAGTGCGGTTCCGTTCGGCCTCCCGCGTGGCGCGCTCGTCGATGCGGCGCCGGTCAGCAACGGCAAGATCGGGCAGGATCGTCTGGTCTTCGCCGATTTCATTCCGAACGACTGGTCGGCCTGGCCCAATACCTATCACCGCGTGGAGATTATCGAGCAAACGCCGGAGCGTGCGGTGATCAGCGCCACGCGCGACTGGGGCCACGTCACGATCACGACGGTGTATACGCTGCCGGCCGACGCCGACACCATCGAGATCCAGACCACCATGCACAATGAGGGAGGCGAGGCCCTGCCCGATCTCCTGTCCGGCATGACGCTGTGGCCCAAGGGTGGATTTTTCTTCGGTGTCCCGGGACTCGCCGGCCTGAAAGGCGGAGCGGCGGAGGGGGCGCTGAGCGATCGCGTGGTCGCCTACGATGAAGGCTGGAGCCTCGCGCTGCACGCGCCCTACCTCGACCATGTGGATTTCTATTCGCGGGACATGTACCAACAGCACACGCTGGCCGCGGGCGAGAGCCGGGATTTCATCGCCTGGCTGCAGGTTGGCGCCAGCGCCGATCTGGGTCCGGTCATCCAGGCTGAAATCGACCGTAAGCAACTGCCTTCCGGCACGGTCCAGGGCCTCGTCCGCGCCAGCAACGGCAAGCCGATCGACGAGCCGGTCATCGTGATCGAGAAGCGGGGCAAACCCTACGGCTGGGTACTGGGGCGCGGCGGCAAGTTTCAGCTGACCCTGCCTGCCGGCCACTACGGCATCTATGCCACGGCCCGGAATTATTCACAGAGCCAAACGCTGCCCGTCACGGTGAGTTCCGGCAAAGACACGCGGCGGGATTTCCGGGATCTGGCGCCGCCCGGCCGATTGCACCTGTCCGTCCACGATGCCCGCAACGGCCAGGCGCTCGATGCGCGCATTGCCATTACCGAGGGACGCGCGCCCGTGGTCGAATTTCTGGGCCGCAAGACTTTTTTCACCGAACTGGACCGGAAAGGCGAGCTCGATGTAGCCCTGGCGCCGGGCCACTACCGCTTCACGGTTTCGGCCGGAGGCGGCTTCCTGGCGTCGTTTCGCGAACTCTCGCTCAAGGTCGATTCGGCGCGCACGCAAAAGAAGTCGGTGCGTCTGACCACCCGGTTCGATCCGCCCGCACTTGGCTGGTATTCCGCTGATCTGCACCATCACTCCGATCAGGCCGAGGCCGTGACACCGCCGGCCGACCTGGCGCGCTCGCAGCTGGCCGCGGGGCTTGATCTGCTGTTCGTCAGTGATCACGACTCGACCGCCAATCACACCCTGCTGCAGCAGATCGCCGACCGGCGCGCGGTGCCCTTCATCCCCGCGATCGAGTTCTCTCCTTCCTGGGCCCACTTCAACGCTTATCCGGTGCTGCCTGGCCAGAAGCTGCAGATCGACACCAGTACCGCGACGGTCGATCAGGTGTTTGCCGAAGCACGCCGCCAGGGCGCGCCGATTGTGCAGGTCAACCACCCCTTCAATCCCTACGGGTATTTTTCCAGCCTGGCCGTCGGCGCCGTACCGGGCGGCTTCAATCCGCGCTTCGAGCTGATCGAAATCAATGGCGTGGAGCCGCACGATGACGACCGGGTCCTGCACGCCCTGTGGTCCTTCTGGAATGAGGGACACCACTACTACCTGAGCGGAGGCAGCGACGTCCACGACGTCTGGTCACAGGAGTCCGGGCGCGTGCGCACCTTTGCCCACATCGAGGGCAAGCCCAGCACCCAGGGCTTTGCCGATGCACTCCTCGGCGGCCATGCCTACGTCAGCGCCGGACCGCTGCTGTACCCGGCCGTGATGTTCGGCTCGGAGCTGAAGCTCAAGCTCGGCGAGAGCTTCAGCCTGGATTTTGACCTGGAGTCCATCAACGGCCTGAAGCAGGCCACGCTCATCGAACGCGGCGAGACCGTCGACACGCAGATTTATCCTGACGGCCGGCAGACCGCGCACCTGCAATTCGCACTGAAAGCCGCCGGCGCCACCTGGTACCAGCTGATCGTCGAGGACCAGCTGGGCAGCAAGGCCTATGCCAATCCCGTCTGGATCGACGTGATCGGCACGCCTCAGTTCCGGTAGGACGAATCCCGCTCGTCGAGCAGTCGCTGCAGGTCCCGGAAGTGCGCGAAAGCCGCGCCCCGGTAATTGTCCCAGGAGAGCGCGGTGTGTTCCGCGATTTCATCCGGCAGCACGTTGAGAGGCTGACCAGTCCCGTAGGCCAGAATCAGGGTGCGCGCGGCGCGCTCGAGGAAGTACAGGTCCTCGAAGGCCTCGGCCACCGTCGGCGCGGTCACGAGGACACCATGATTGCCCATGATCATGCGGCTCTTGTCCCCCAGCGCCCGCGCCAGCCGCTCGCCCTCCTCGCGCTGATCGGCAATGCCGCCATAGTGCTGGTCGATCGCCACGCGGTTGAAAAAACGTGCCGTGGTCTGATCGATGGCGATGAGCCGAGGATCGGCGAGCGTGGCAAGTGCTGTGCTGTAGGGAGGGTGCACGTGCAGCACGCAGCGCGCCTGCGGCAATAGCGCGTGGATGCGTCCGTGGATGCTCCAGGCCGAGGGATCCGGCGCGTCCGGGCGGGACATGGTTCCCGCATCGTCGCTGTCGAGCAGCAGCAGGTCGCTGGCCCGGATCAACGCAAAATGCTGCCAGCGTGGATTCATCAGGAACTTCGTGCCATCGGCAGAGACCGCCACACTGAAGTGATTGCCGACCGACTCATGCCAGTTCATCTGCGCGGCGAGACGAAAGGCCGCGGCCAGTTCCACCCTGAGCTGTGCGAGATCCGACGGACTCATTGGCGTGCCGGCCATCGCAGCGGCGCAACCTGCGGCAGAATAAAGACCCAGCCGATCAGGCCGAGCACGTTGACGCCGGCGGCCAGCGCGAAAGCGATATCGAACAGGCCAGTCTGGTCGACGAGGTATCCCGTAATCGCGGGCGCGATCACGCCCGCGATATTCCCACAGGCGTTCTGCACGCCCACCCAGCGGCCCTGCGCGTTCGGACCTGCGATGATCTGCGGGATCGCAAAGACGCCGGGATAGGACACGGCACCGAGCACGCAGAAGGCGAACAGCGCGGCCACTGAGCCCGCCGCGGGCAGCATCACCATGCCCAGCATGCAAACTATGGCGCTCAGGTGGCCCGTTGCCATAAGCCCCTTGTGCACGAGCGTCGCACTGCGCCCGGCTCGGATCCAGCGATCGGCGGCCCAGCCCATGCAAAGCGCAGCCAAGGCGTTGAGCAGATAGGCCGAAGAAGCGATCCTAACCATGACATCGGGAGTGAATCCGCGCGACTTGATCAGGTAATACGGCAGCCAGGAAATGATGAAATAGTAGGTGTAGTTCGAGGCGAAATGCCCAAGGGCGGCACCCCAGAGGGCCCGCTGCCGCAGGATCTGCGAAAAACTCACCTGGTTTTCAGTCTCGGTCGGCTCGCTGGCCCGCTGCTGGATCACAACCCGGCGCCAGGGCCACAGCCAAAGAAGCGACAGGCTTCCGGTCACGATGAACACCGAACGCCAGCCGAACAGGATCATCAGATATCCGCCCACGAACACGCCAACCGCCGGCCCGAGCAGGTAACCGAAGCTCATGAGGCCGTTAGCGACCCCGAGCCATCCCCGCTCAACGACCTGCGCCAGCACCTTCGATACGCAGGGGAAAGTGACGCTCTCGCCAATCCCGAGCAGGATACGCAGCGCGAGCAGCGTGGCGAAACTTCCGGCAAACCCGGTCAGGAAGGTCGCGACTGCCCAGATCGCCAACCCCCCTGCCAGGACCCGCTTGGCGCCGAATCGCTCGGCGAGCCAGCCCATCCCCGGCATGCAGACCACGTAGCTATAGAAGAAAGCGGAACCCAGCAACCCCAGCTGCGTGCGGGTGAGGCCCAGGTCTTCCTGTAATTTGGCCGCGACGGTGGCGAGATTGCCGCGGTCGATGTAGTTGATGAACACGCAGGCGGTGACCAGTAGCACTGCGCGTGCCGCCGCGCGAGAATCATTCAAGGCGCCTACCTGTTCTTGCACGGATCGCTTCGCATCCTGGCCCCCCACGCGCGGCGTTGCGCGCCAGGGGCACATTGCACGAGTCCCGGCGATCCGGCAACCTGCGGGGCGGCTGCACGCTCTCTGCTACCATCGATTGCGCCACCGGGGGAGTCACTGCAATGAATCCATTCGGGAATCACATGGTCACGGCCGCGCTGGCCGAGGCCCTGGTATCGATCCTGCTGCTGATGCTCGGCTTCCTCGCCGGCAAGTACCGTGAGCGACGGCAGCTGCGTGGGCGCGACCTGACTGAGTACGATTTCTATCCCTACGAGACGACCGCCGACAACTTCGCCGAGTTCAGCCCGCGCGATTTTCGTTTGGGCATGCATTACCTGCTGCGCAACCGCGACTCACGCGCCGCGCGGCAACTGATCTTTATCGGTGAGCAGAACAACGTGCGCGAGCTGCTGGATGTGCCGGACCGGCAGGCCTACGACAAACTGTTCTCCAGGTACCACGGCGCCGATGTCACGGGTGACGCCCAGGACTATCTCGAGAACTACCGCAACATCGTGCGCCTGCTGGGCAAGACCTTCTCGAACATGGGTATCGAGATCCTGCTGCACGATCTGGCCAATCCGAGCCGCTCGGTCGTCTGGATCGAGGGCGCCGAGGTGACCGGCCGCGCCCTGCACATGGGGACGACGACACTGCTCGTCGACCTGAAGAAGCGGCGCGCCCTGAACCAGGACAAGCTGAACTACGAACTGACCCTTGGCGCGCGACGATTCAAATGCACCACGATTCCAATTTTTCGCAAGGAGTATGGCGTGGTGGGCGCGGTGTGCATGAACATCGACATCAACTTCATTCGCGACGCGGTGCTGCCCTCGCCGGCCGGCCTGGCCGAATTCTTCCGCCACTATTGCCAGACCGACATGGAACTCAGCGAGAACATCCTGTCGAAGGAGGAGCATCACAAGGCCCTGCGGGGCAAGAAGCATTATCGGGACACCGCCTTCGACGGCACCGCCCTCGCCTGAACCCTGGCGCGATTGCACTCCTTTTCACAGTATTACTTGTGTATTATCACTTTGTTACATTGTGTTTCTAATCCATTGCATTGCTATTGGCCCGAGCCCGCGGTGGCGGCACCCCGCACGCCAACGGCCTGCGCTGCATAGGGGCCGATCCCGCTCCGCGGTCCGCCCCTCACGCGTAACTTCGTCCGGGGTCCCCGCGAACTACTGACCATGCCGGTAGCCACTCTCCGGGAAGGTGGGCGCGGCGCCAGCCGCCAGGTCTGGTACTTAAGGGGACTCAAGGGATCATGATAGTGCAGCAGCAGATCTGGGCTGTCGTGTTGGCGGCCGGTGATGGCACCCGCCTCGCCGCTCTGACCACCGATGCCGGTGGCAACCCGGTGCCAAAGCAATACTGCTCCCTTCACGGCCAGGGCTCGCTCCTGGAAGATGCCGTGCAGCGCGCCGATCATCTGGTGCCGCGTGAAAGGCTCTGCATCGTCGTTGCGGAAAAACATCGTGCCTATTGGCAACGCGAGCTGCGGCAGATACCGGCGGCCAACATTATCGTACAGCCCCGCAACTGTGGTACCGCGACCGGCGTGCTGCTGGCTACGCTTCGCGTGCTCGCACGCGACCCGGACGCATCGATCATGTTCCTGCCTGCCGACCACTTTGTGCGAGACGAACCGGCCCTCGCGCGATCACTGCGCGCATTGGCCACCCTGCCTGCCCGCCACGCCGAGGAGCTGCTGCTGCTTGGCATCGAACCCGAGGAAGCGGATCCGGAGCTCGGCTATATCGTGCCGGGCGAGTGCCTCGCGCCGCAGACCCATCGCGTGGCGCGCTTTGTTGAAAAGCCGCCACTCGATCTGGCGCGCACGCTATTAAAGGAAGGCGCACTGTGGAACAGTTTCATTTTCGCCGCGCAGGGACCATCGCTCCTGGCACTGCTTCGCGCGCGCATGCCGGATGCCGTTGACCGCATGAGCAGGGTCGTGGGGGCTGAGGCCTGCGCCGACAGTTCCGGAAACGCACTACGCGAGCTCTACGAGCGCCTGCCAGGCGTGGATTTTTCACGCGCGATCGTCGAGGGCGCGGAGCAGCACCTCCGAGTACTGCAGGCGCCCGCCTGCGGCTGGACGGACCTGGGTACCCCGAAGCGCGTCGCCGCAACCCTGCGACGGCCGTTGCCGGTCTCCGTGCGATCCCACTCTACCCGGCTTGCGCCGGCCCTTGTGAACCTGGCCCGGCAGCTGGCCCGCGGGAGTAATCACGGATGGATCGGCTAGCCCTGGGGCGCCCGGCTTTTTCGACAGAAGCCGGCGCCCTGTCAACCGAATGGCTCCTGACCAACGGCCTGGGCGGATTCGCCAGCGGTACAGTCGGCCAGGCTAATACCCGACGCTATCACGGACTGCTGGTGGCGTCGCTCAAGCCACCGCTCGAGCGCGTCCTGATGGTGGCCAAGGCGGACACCCTGGTGCGATATCGCGGAGCGACCCACGCGCTCGCATGCAACGAATTTTCCGACGGAACGATTGCGCCGCACGGCTACCAGCGGCTGGCGGCCTTTCATCTTGAGGGCACCATTCCCGTCTGGACGTATGCGATTGGCGATGCGTTGCTGGAGATTCGCATCTGGATGGCGCACGGCCACAATACGACCCACGTGCAATACCGCCTGTTGCAGGCGGCCACGGCGCTGGGCCTGGAGATCACGCCGTTGTGCACCTACCGGGATTATCACGCGCACTCACGCGGCAGCCGCGCCTTTGGCGTCCAAGCGGGGAATTCGGCGTGCACGATCACCGCATTTGAGGGGGCACGCCCCTACACTTTGTCGCTTGACCGTGGGCAATTTCGGGCCGAGTCGGACTGGCACTGGAACTTCCATCATCGCGTGGAGGCAGAGCGGGGACTGGACAGCGATGAAGACCTGTTCCGCCCGGGAACATTTCACGCCGAGCTGTCGCCTGGCGAAACGCTAACGCTGACCATGAGCGCCGAGCCGCAGCCGGCGCCGCCCTCGCTGCGCGAGGAAATGGCGCGCCAGAGTGCGCTGCTATCGGCATTGCCGGCAACGACGCCGGCCTGGGTGCGCCAGCTGACCCTTGCCGCGGATCAGTTTCTGGTCGCTCGCGGCGGTGGCAATGCAACAGCGACGGGCACTACCGTCATTGCCGGATATCCCTGGTTCGGAGACTGGGGACGCGACACCATGATTGCCCTGCCCGGCCTGGCGCTGGCGACCGGACGCCATGCCGAAGCGGCTTCCATCCTTCGGACTTATGCGTCCCACCTGAGCCAGGGCATGCTGCCGAACCGCTTTCCCGACGGCAATGAGCCACCCGAATACAATACAGTCGACGCGACGCTGTGGTACTTCCATGCTCTCGCCGAGTATTACGCGGCGACCAAGGATCTCGCGCTGGTGCGTGAGCTGTATCCGGGGCTCTGCGATATCATCGACTGGCACCAGCGCGGCACCCGCTTTGGCATCCAGGTGGATCCCGCCGACGGGCTGTTGCGCGCCGGCGAGTCCGGCGTGCAGCTCACCTGGATGGACGCCAAGGTGGGCGATTGGGTCGTGACCCCGCGGACGGGCAAAGCGGTGGAGATCAATGCACTGTGGCACTACGCGCTGGTGCAGATGCAGGCCTGGGCCCGCAAGTTCGCTGACCATGCGGCATCGCGCCGCTTTGGCGCTGCCGCCCGCACGGCAGCCGATTCGTTTCGCGCTGCCTTCTGGTGCGAGACTCGCAGCTGCCTGTACGACGTGATCGACGGCCCGGATGGCGAACTCGTCAACGGGCGACGCGTCGATTCGAGCATGCGCCCGAACCAGCTGTTCGCCGTGTCGCTGGGTACGGACCTGCTGCAGCCGGACCAGCGACGCGCGGTCGTCGATGCCTGCTCCACCCTGCTGCTGACACCGCTTGGTCTGCGCTCCCTCGAAGCTGCGCACCCCGCCTACGTCGCGAACTACCGGGGCGGCCCGCAGGAGCGCGACGCGAGCTACCACCAGGGCACGGTGTGGAGCTGGCTGCTGGGCCCTTTTGCGATCGCACATCAGCGGGTATACGGCAACACCGCGCACTCACTCGCCCTCCTCGACGGCGTTGCCGCGCACCTCGCGGAGGCCTGCATCGGTACAATCAGTGAGATCTTCGACGGCGCTGCCCCGCATGCCGCACGCGGGTGCTACGCCCAGGCCTGGAGCGTCGCCGAGACACTGCGCGCCTGGCATCGGTTGAACGGCGCGCAAACCCAGCAACTCAATGACAGGAAGGTACCTCATGTCCGCAGACACGGCTGAACACAAGCGCCTGGATGCCGAGTCGGCGTACGGCGCGGCCTGGAAGCAGTGGGGCCCATATCTCTCCGAGAGGCAGTGGGGCACGGTGCGCGAGGACTACAGCGAGTACGGCACCGCCTGGGACTACTTTCCGCACGATCACGCCCGCAGCCGCGCCTATCGCTGGGGAGAGGATGGAATCGGCGGTGTCAGCGACGTGCACCAGCGCCTGTGCCTGTCGTTGGCGCTGTGGAACACGCACGATCCCATTCTCAAGGAACGGCTTTACGGACTCACCAACGGGGAAGGCAACCACGGTGAAGACGTCAAGGAACTCTACTACTACCTCGATGCCACGCCTTCCCACTCCTACCTGAAGATGCTTTACAAGTACCCGCAGCGGGAATTTCCGTACGCGCAGCTGCTGGAGGAAAACCGCCGCCGCGGGATTTCCAAGCCGGAGTTCGAGCTCATCGACACTGAGGCATTCGCTGACGACCGTTATTTCGACGTGGTGATCGAATATGCCCAGGCCGGGCCGGAAGACATCCTGATGCGGGTGACCGCGCACAACCGCGGACCCGAGGCGGCGCCTCTGCACCTGCTGCCCCAGCTGTGGTTTCGCAATACCTGGAGTTGGGACGCCGGAGCGCACAAGCCGCAGCTGCGCATGGCGCAGCACATCGCGGTCGAAGTGGATCACCCGCAGTTGGGCGGTCGCTACCTGTACGCGGACGGGACACCACGCGCGGCCCTGTTCTGCGACAACGACTCCAATGCCGGCCGGCTGTGGGGCGATGATTCGAAGACGGGATACTGGAAGGACGGCATCCATGAATATGTGGTCGCGGGCCGCGAGCAGGCGGTCAATCCAGGGCAGACCGGCACGAAAGCGGCCCTCTGGTTCGCGCTGGAGATCCCGGCGCGCGGCGCGCAAACCATCCAGCTGCGCCTCTCACCGCGTGCGATCGAGCGCCCATTTGCCGGCTTTGACCGGGTGTTCTCCGCGCGCATCCGGGAAGCCGACGAATTTTATGCCCATTTGCAGACCGGCATTGAAAGCGTCGATGCCCGCCGCGTACAGCGGCAGGCCTTCGCCGGCATGATCTGGAGCAAACAGTATTTCCACTACGATGTGCCGCGGTGGATCAAGGGTGATCCGACGCAACCCGCGCCGCCCGCTGCCCGACGGCACGGCCGCAACCATGAATGGATGCACCTCAATAACGCCGACATCATTTCGATGCCGGATAAATGGGAATATCCGTGGTATGCCGCCTGGGACCTGGCCTTTCACTGCCTCCCCCTGGCCCACCTGGACAGCGCCTTTGCCAAGGAGCAGCTGCTGCTGCTCACGCGCGAGTGGTACATGCACCCGAATGGCCAGATGCCCGCCTATGAGTGGGCCTTCGGCGACGTCAATCCGCCAGTGCACGCCTGGGCCACCTGGCGTGTGTACCAGATCGACCGCAATCACAACCACGGCCGCGGCGATCTGGCCTTTCTTGAGCGCATCTTCCACAAGCTGATGCTCAATTTCACCTGGTGGGTGAATCGCAAGGACACCGAGGGACGCAACGTGTTCCAGGGCGGGTTTCTCGGCCTGGACAATATCGGGGTGTTCGATCGCAGCGCCGAGCTGCCGACCGGCGGGCACATCGACCAGGCGGACGGGACCAGCTGGATGGCCATGTACGCGCTCAACCTGATGCGCATGGCCCTGGAACTGGCCCAGCACAATCACGTGTACGAGGATGTCGCCACCAAATTCTTCGAGCATTTCCTGAGCATCGCCGAAGCGATGAGCAATATCGGGGATGAAGGCATCGGCCTGTGGGATGACGAGGACAAATTCTTCTATGACGTGCTGCATCTGCCCGACGGCTCGATGACACCGTTGAAGGTTCGCTCGATGGTGGGACTGATCCCGCTATTTGCCGTGGAAACGCTGGAACCGGAGCTGCTCGATCGGGTACCGGAATTCAAGCGCCGGTTGGAGTGGTTCCTCGCCTACCGGCCGGATCTCGCCTCCCTGGTATCGCACTGGAATGAAGAGGGCCGTGGCAACCGTCGGCTGCTGTCCCTGCTGCGCGGCCACCGCATGAAGCGTCTGCTGAAGCGCATGCTGGATGAGACAGAGTTCCTCTCGCCCTATGGAATCCGCGCCCTCTCGCGCGTCCACGCCGCTTCGCCCTACAGCTATCACGTCAATGGCATGGATCTGCAGGTGGGCTATCAGCCCGCGGAATCTGACTCCGGACTGTTCGGGGGCAATTCAAACTGGCGCGGACCGGTCTGGTTTCCGGTCAATTTCCTGCTGATCGAATCGCTGCAGAAATTCCACCACTACTACGGCGATGAGTTCCGCGTCGAATGCCCGACGGGTTCCGGAATCCTGGTCACCCTGGAGGAGGCGGCGAGTGAACTGGCAAGCCGCCTGACCCGCATATTCCTGCGTGACGACAGTGGCGCGCGGCCGGTGTACTCGGACCACCCGCGCATGCAGCAGGACGCTCACTTCCGGGATCATGTGCTCTTCTATGAGTATTTCCATGGCGACAGCGGGCGCGGCGTCGGCGCATCGCACCAGACCGGCTGGACAGGACTGGTGGCCAAGCTCCTGATGCCGCGCTATCAGCAGGCGCGGACCGCGCACGCCGACTCGACGGCACCCGTCGAGACGGCCGGGACCCTGCCGGACGCACCGGCCGCCGCCATCGCCAACAGCCGCACCTCTAGCCCTAAGACCACGCTCACCTGAAGGAATCGCCATGGACGCTCCCAGCCGCTACCAATACCTGCCTGCTCCCGTCATGCCGCGCGTGCCGCCCCAGAAGCTGCTGCTGGGCCAGAAGGCCATGGTCACCGGCGCCAGCTCCGGCATCGGGCGCGCCATTGCCATTGCGCTCGGTGACGCGGGAGCGGACGTCGTTGTCAACTATGCCTCGGGCGAAGAGAAAGCCCGCGGCGTGGTGGACGAGCTGTCGGCAAAGGGCGTCAAGGCTCTCGCGGTGCGCGCCGACGTGGGTGACGAGGAACAGGTCGAGGCCATGTTCCGCCGGGCCATCGAGGAGCTTGGCACCATCGACATACTGGTCAACAACGCCGGGCTGCAGCAGGACGCCCCGTTTCATGACATGACCCTGACGCAGTGGAATCGCGTCATCAACGTCAATCTGACGGGACAATTCCTGTGCTCGCGCGCGGCGGTGCGCGAGTTCCGCCGGCGCGGTGTTCGCCCGGAAGTCTCGTGCGCGGCCGGCAAGATCCTGTGCATCAGCTCCGTTCACGAGGTCATTCCCTGGGCGGGACATGTCAACTATGCCGCGTCCAAGGGTGGTGTCATGCTCATGATGAAGAGCATCGCCCAGGAGGTCGCGCCCCACCGCATCCGCGTCAATTCCATCTGCCCGGGTGCCATCCGGACGCCCATCAACATGGAGGCCTGGGATACCCCTGAGGCCTACACGGAGCTCCTGAAGCTGATTCCCTACAAACGCATCGGCGAAGCCGAGGAAATCGGTCGCGCCGCGGTGTGGCTGGCCTCGGATTATGCCGACTATGTCCACGGCGTCAGCCTGTTCGTCGACGGCGGCATGACGCTGTACCCCGGCTTCGAAACCGGCGGCTGAAGTCATGCCCGACGACTCGCGCAGCGCACGGCTTGCAGATCACCTGCCGGAATACCTGATTGAGGCCCTGGGCCTCGGACTGTTCATGGTGTCAGCCGGCGTGATCTCGACCGCGCTCGAAGCGCCGGCATCATGGCTGCGGGCGGCGGTTACGGATGGTGGGGTTCGTCGTGCTCTGGCGGGCCTCGCCATGGGCCTCACGGCCATCGGGTTTATCTATTCGCCCTGGGGGCGGCGCTCCGGCGCACACCTGAATCCGGCCGTGACGCTCGCCTTCCTGCGCATGAACAGGATGCGCCCGCTGGACGCGCTGGGCTACATCGTGGCGCAGTTCTGCGGCGGACTGGTGGGGGTGTTCGCCGTACGCCTGTTGCTGGGCGCCGGCTTTAGCTCGCCACCCGTCGCGTGGGTGGTGACGCTCCCCGGCAGCGCGGGTACGCTTGTGGCCTTCGTGGCCGAGTGCGTTATTTCCGCGGGACTGATGTACACCGTGCTGCGTGTTTCGGCCTCCCGGCGCTTTGCCGCCTGGACGGGGGTCGCAGCTGGAGTACTCATCGCGCTCTATGTGACTTTCGAGGCGCCGCTTTCCGGAATGAGCATGAACCCGGCGCGGAGCTTCGCCTCGGCCGCACCGGCCGGGATTTGGCAGCACTTGTGGATCTACTTTGTTGCTCCAGTCCTCGGCATGCAGGCCGGGGCCCAGTTGCATCTGCTGCGCCACGGCCGCACCGCCTGTGCAAAGCTGATGCATACGCCGCTTGAGCGCTGCATTCACTGCGGCTTCGAGCCCGCAGCCGACGGGCTCGTAGCGGCTTCCGCTTCGACCCTGCAGGATCCCGCATGAGTGCGGCACCCTACGACGCGATCATCGTCGGCTCTGGCGCCGGCGGCGCCGCCGCAGCCTATCGCATGGTCAAGGGCGGCCTGCGTGTGCTGCAACTGGAAAAGGGTCCCCATCTGCCCGTCGATGGCAGCACACTCGATATTGAGCGCGTGGTTCACCGCGGGGAATTCCTGGCCCGGGAGCCGTGGGTGGACGGCCGGGGTGGTGCGCTGGAGCCCGAGGAGCACATCAACGTTGGCGGCAAGACCAAGTGGTACGGCGCTGCCCTGCTGCGCTTCTCCGCCGCGGAGTTCTCGGCCGAGCCGGGATACAGTTGCCGCGGATGGCCCCTCGCCTACGATGATCTGGCGCCCTACTACGCCGAGGCCGAATCCCTGCTCGGGGTACGGAGCCTCGCGGCGGAGCCTGGCCTGGCGCGCATTCTCGGGCGCCTGTGCGGCCCGCGCAGCCCCTGGCAGAGCGCGTCCATGCCGATGGCGCTTGCGCCCGACATTGAGCAGTTTCCGCGGGAGGCGGCGCACTTCGATGGCTTTGCCTCGGTTCGAAACCTGAAGGGCGAAGCCGACCGGTCCCTGATCCGGCTGCTCGCTGACGA
Source organism: Steroidobacteraceae bacterium (assembly GCA_035300345.1). Lineage (GTDB taxonomy): Bacteria > Pseudomonadota > Gammaproteobacteria > Steroidobacterales > Steroidobacteraceae > FEN-1191. The sequence continues at coordinate 29,119 of DATGVM010000038.1, read as the reverse complement.
TGCACGCTATACGCTGTTGACCGGAGCCGAAGCCATCGGGCTGTGCGCCGCACCCGGCGCCGCCAAGCGCATCACCGGCGTGCGGCTCGCGGATGGCCGTGAATTCCACGCCGACTGCGTCGTCCTCGCCGCCGGCGCCCTGCACTCGCCACGTCTCCTGGCACGGCACCTGGACGCAAGCGGCCTCGCCGGCAGTCTGCCGATGGCAAACAATGTCGGACGCAATCTCAAGCTGCATCTGCTGACGGCCCTGGTGGCGATCGGCGCCCGGTACCAGAAAGATCTGATCCGCAAGACCCGGCTGCTGACACACCGCGACTATCCCCATTCCAGTGCGCAGCCGCTCGGCTTTGACGGCGAACTCATCGCCACGCTGATCCCGGATTTCGTGCCCGGCATCGCGCGGCGCGCCCTGGGCGCGCGTGCCTATGGCTTCTTTCTGCAGACGGAGGATGGTTCGGATCCACGCAATCGTGTCCTGGAGCGCCGCACCGGTGCCCGCATCGAGCGTGTATTCGACTACGAAGCCGGGAGGCTTGCCGCCGCGTCGCGCGAGCACCGACACTTTACCCGTGCCCTGCAGCGCTCGCTGCTCGCCGCCGGACTGCTCGCCATCGGCAAACGCGTAGGCCTCTCCGGTACGGCCCACGCCTGCGGAACTCTGGTCTGTGGCACCGATCCTCTGGATTCGGTGGTGGACGCCGAGGGCTGCGTACATGGCCTGAGTGGACTCTACGTGGCGGACGGCAGCGTATTGCCGCGCAGCAGCCGCGTAAACCCGGCCCTCAGCATCTACGCCTGGGGCCTGCGCCTTGGCGCCCGGATCGCGGGCCCACTGCACCGCTCGCAACATGCTGTCGAAGCGCTGTCATGAGGGTGCTGCGCGTAATGCTGCTGGCTCTCGCCGCCTGCCTTTCCGGAGCGGTAGCGGCCGCCGAGGGCGTCACGGCGGTGGACTCGGTGGGCATTCCGGTTTCCGATCTGGCCCGCGCGGAGGCGTTTTATACGCAAGTGCTCGGCTTCTCCAGGCTGTCCGAGCGCGAGGTGGCCGGCGAGGCCTACGAGCAGCTGTTTGGTGTCTCCGGGTTGCGGCTGCGCGTTGCGCGGCTGCGCCTGGGCGAAGAAGACATCGAGTTGATGGAGTTTCTCACTCCGCGCGGCCGACCCATTCCGCTCGATTCGCACAGCAACGACGGCTGGTTCCAGCACATCGCCATCATCGTGAGCGACATGGATGGGGCTTACGCACGGCTGCGGCAGTTCAAGGTCGAATCCGTATCGAGCAGCCCGCAGCGCCTGCCCGACTGGAACCCCAATGCCGGTGGGATCCGCGCCTTTTATTTTCATGACTTGGAAGGCAATACGCTGGAGGTACTGCAATTCCCGTCCGGCAAGGGCGCGGCGAAGTGGCAGCGACGCGACGGTACACTGTTCCTCGGGATCGACCACACCGCGATCAGCGTGGCCAGCACCGAGGCCAGCCTGGGCTACTACCGTGACGAACTCGGCTTGCAAGTCAGCGGCAGCAGCGACAATTATGGCACCGAGCAGGAGCAGCTGAACCACGTATCGGGTGCGCACCTGCGCATCACCGCGCTGCGCGCCGCCCGCGGCCCTGGAGATGAGTTGCTGGAATACCTGACGCCACGCGATGGCCGGCCGATGCCGCCCGACACGCAGGCCCCGGACCACTGGTATTGGCAAGTGAATATGCAGACGCAGGCACCGGCGGCCATGCTCGCCACGGCGATCGGCCGGCATACGCCGGTCGTGTCCGGCACGCTGGTGGCGTTGCCGGATTCGGCACTGGGATTCCACGGGGCTTTCATCCTGCGCGACCCCGACGGGCACGCTTCACTCATCGAGGACCGGCGCTGAGCTGAGAATGGAAACGTGATTCCCAGTTCCACCCATCGCGCGTTGCCCCCGGATCGGGGGCTCTCATGGCTGTCGCGCCCGCTCGGGGCCCACGCCGAGTTGTTCCGGCTGCTGCGCGCCGTCGGCTGGCCTTTGCTTGATCTGGCCGTGCGCATCGGCCTGGCTCAGAGCTTCTTCATATCCGGTGTCCTGAAGGTGTCCAATTGGACCACCGCCGTGGAACTGGCCACCAATGTGTATCCGGTCAGCTGGATGGATCCGGCCACGGCCGCCTATCTCGGCGCTGCCATCGAACTGATCGGTTCGGCCCTGTTCACCTTGGGATTGCTCACGCGCTACGCCGCATTTTCCATGCTGGCCCTCACCGTCGTCGTGCAGGCCAGTTACAACGCGAATGACAGCCAGCTGTTCTCGGCCGCCCTGTTCGGCTGGTACGTGTTCCGCGGCGCGGGGCCCGTCTCGCTCGATTCGCTCCTTGCTCGTGGCCTGGCCGACAGTGCACTGCCCCTCGCAGCCCAGATTGCGGCCGCATCCGCCTGGGTCACGGCGCGACTGGCGCCGATCTATCTGTCTTTGATTCGAATCTGGCTGGCCATCGCCTTGTTGGTGGTTTGGGTCCAGACCGTGCTTCCCTCCCATCTGCCGCTGGTCCGCTGGCCACTGTGGCTGCCGGTCCGAACGATGCAGATCTGGCCCACGGCATTGCTGTTGTGCGGCGGCCTGCTGCTGCTCCCAGGATTGCTCACCCGGTATGTCGCCATCGCCCTGGCGGTGGCCAGCGCCGCCGCGGCGATGTCGATGCCGGCGGCGGCCGACGGGATTCTGTTGTTCGCCACGCTCGCCGTGCCGGCCCTGTTCGGTGCCGGCATCCTGTCGGCCGACGCGCTCGCCTGGCTGAGCCTGCGACGCCGATTTCCGGAACTCCAGGGCAAGCCGGCCTTCGACCTCGCGGGCCTGCCACGTGTGGTGATCGTCGGTGCCGGTTTTGGCGGCCTGGCCTGCGCGGCGGCACTGCGGCGCGTGCGCGCCTCCGTCACACTCATCGACCGGGGTAACTACCACCTGTTCCAGCCGCTCCTGTACCAGGTGGCAACGGCCGCCTTGTCGCCGGGCGACATCGCGGCACCCATCCGCCCGCTGTTTCGCGACAATTTCAATACCCGGGTGCTGCTCGGGACGGTCACCGGCGTCGACACCACCCGCCAGCAAGTGCTGGTCGGCTCCAAGGAAATTCCCTACGACTACCTGGTGCTGGCGACCGGCGCCGCACACAGCTACTTTGGAAAAGATCAGTGGCAACCCTACGCACCGGGCCTGAAGCGGATTGAGGACGCGACGGCAATCCGGCGCCGGCTGCTGACCGCGTTCGAGCTCGCCGAATCCACGGACGATCCGGCCGAACGCGACGCGCTCCTCACCTTCCTGATCGTCGGTGGCGGGCCCACCGGGGTCGAACTTGCCGGTGCGATCGCCGAGCTGGCGCGGTTTGGCATGGAAATGGAGTTCCGGAATTTCGACCCGGCCCAGGCGCGCGTGATCCTGGTGCAGTCGGCGGCCCGCATCCTGCCCAGTTTTGCCGACGATCTGGCGGGCATCGCCCAACGCTCACTGGAACGGCTGGGGATCGAGGTGCTGACGGGAAGCCGGGTGGAAGGCATCGACGCTGAAGGTGTGCTCGTAAGCGGCAAGCGAATTCTCGCTCGCACGGTCCTGTGGGCCGCCGGCGTCATGGCTTCGCCGGCGGCAAGCTGGCTCGGCAAGGAGATGGATGCGGCGGGCCGGCTGGTCGTTGAGCCGGACCTCAGCGTGCGCGCGCTGCCCAATGTGTACGCCATCGGCGATACGGCCCTGTCGAAGGCCTGGGCCGGAAAGCCGGTACCTGGATTGGCGCCGGCGGCCAAGCAGGGCGGCAGCTATGCGGCGCGGGCAATCGCCGCGCGCCTGCGCGGGGAAGCGGCGCCCGGCCCGTTCGTCTATCGACACCGGGGTAGCCTCGCCACTATCGGGCGCAAATCCGCCGTGGCCGATTTCGGCCGAATCAAGCTGTGGGGGGCTCCGGCCTGGTGGCTCTGGGGACTGATCCATGTTGGCTTCCTGGTCGGACTGCGCAACCGCGTCGCGACGATGATCAACTGGTTCTGGGCCTACCTGACCTTCGGCGGGGGCATTCGTCTCATCACGGGCGGCGACGCACCTCGCGAAACGGGCGGCTGATATGCCCGCTCATGTCAACGCCATCCACTGTGCGCACCCGTCCATTCGTATTGACGTCCAGTTGCTGGTCAGCCGAATTGGTCGTATTCGAAGTTGGCTGGCTTGTCCTTCTTCGTCGAGCCGAGGGAATAGAGCAGACCGAAGTAAAGGACCCGGCCCCGGACGGTTCGCAAGTAGTCGCCCGTAAATGCCGGGGTACGCTCGAGTCTCTCGAAGCGCTGTCCGTTGAAAACATCCGATACGGTGATGATCGCAGTGAAGTCCGGTTTCAGCTGGCGCCTGTAGCCGACGTTTACAATGTTGATGGCGCTGATGTACCCCTGGGGGGTCAAGTGCTTGTCAGTGCGGGTGAAAAGCAGCTGCGCCGAATCCGTGGACGTCGGGCGGTAGTCGAATTTCAGTTTGGCGTCGATTCCGGTCGTCGACTGCAGCCCCGGAAAACCAAGCGCAGTTGCATCGATCTGGCCGTAGAAGAGGTTTCCGCTCAGGGTGTAGGCGAGCTTTGAGATTAAATGTCCCGACCGGGCGAACTCAATTCCGCCAGAGTCGTTCTTTGGCAGATTGGCCTTCGTCGAGAGTGAGAGGCCATTACCGAGGTATTCGGTCACGTCGGTCACGCTGTCCTTGTTGCGGCGGTAATAGGCCGTCAGCTGGTAAGCGAGGCCCTTTCCCTCGAACCCATAGCCGATTTCGTAGGACTGCGTGTACTGGGGTCGCAGATTTGAGTTGCCGGCACGCAGGTTCGGCGTGTACTCATAGTCCACGTAAGGGTTCAGATTGGCAGGGTCCGGGCGGCTCACCCGCCGGCTCGCGCCGAATGAAAGTGTCGTCTCATCCGACAGGCTGCGATTGATGTGGAGGCTTGGGTAGATCCTGAAATAGCTTCCACTGCTCGCCACCTTGTCCGTCAGCTGCTGCGCGTCAGTGTGGGTCAGCTCTGCCCGCAAGCCAGCAAGCCAATTCCAGACACCGACGCTCCTCTGATAGCTCGCGTAGCCCGCGTTGATCTGCTGTTGGAACTGGAAGTCATTGGTGACGTTGGGGTCCGGGACCTGAGCGCCGGTCACCGGATCGACGTTATTGCCAGCATTCGCGAAGCGGTAGTCGTCCTGCTGAAAGGCGTAGCCCAGCTTCAGGGAGCGCGTCTGCGAATACGGCAAGGCGTAGTCGGCCCCCAACTCCGTTGTCTCGTGATTCTCGCGAAGACTCAGATTATTGAAGTAGCGAGCCGCTGGGGGGATGAACGAGTCGTTGGTGTAATCGTAATGTTCACGCTGGTGCGAGATTGAGCGATGCACCGAGAGTTCCAGTTCTTCTCCCGTCCGGCTGAGCTTGCGCGTAAGTCCCAGTCTCTCGTCGTAGTCTGCTTCGGGATCATGGCCGGAGCTCAGACGCTGAGTCGAGCTTGTGAGAGCGCCCGAGGGCGTGCCGCTCTCGTTGAGCTGTGTGTAGGTGCGGAGGCCACCACGCTCGGTCCACGACACCGACCCGCTGATCGACTGACGGTCGCTCAATGCGTACTTGGCCGACAGGGCGGCCGTCGGCACCTGGCGGCGTACCCGTTCGGTGAGGGTACTGTCGCTGTCGGACACCTGCCCCGTGGTCGGGTCCGTCGCCTGCACCGTCGATGCCAGGCGTCGCTGGCGGTAGTCCTGGCGGAAGCCTGCACTCGCCGAGGCGGTCAGTGCCTCGGAGCCGTAGCTGCTGCTCACGCCGGCCACCGATCGTCCACCGCTGCCAAGACTACCCTGGAGTGAACCCGCGAACCCTTCAGGGCGCTTCTTTCGAGTGATGATATTGATGACGCCAGCGGCGCCGTCCGCCTTGAACTGCGCGGGCGGGGTCGTGATGACCTCGATCCGCTCGATGTCCTTGGCGGGCATGGACTGCAGGTTGTCCCCGGCCGCCGAGCCGCCGAACTGCGCCGAAGGCTTGCCGTCGATCAGGATGAGCACATTGCTGTCTCCGCGCAGCGAGACGTTACCATCGGGGCTCACGTCCACGGACGGAATCGCGCTCAGTACGTCACTCACGGTACCGAAGGTGGATTGCACGTCTGTTGCGACGCTGTACACCTTTCGGTCGATCATTGTTTCGACGGTCAACGCCTGGGCCGTGACAGTGATGGTCTCGGGCGAAGGGTCTGCCGCCTGTGCAGCTGGGCAGGCAATGGCGAGCGCAAGGAGTCCGGCCCAGCAACGACGCCTTCCAACCCTACGGTCACCAGGAGCGGAGCGCAAAAGCAACTATGCGGCCCCGACAGTTAACTCGCGGCGGCTATTGCCTTGAGTTGTCGGGTTTCTCATTGACAGCCTCGGAAAATTCCTGCCGCGCGCTTTCGTGCTTTACCGAAAGTACCTTGCCGTTACCCGCATCAACCTGAACCTCCTCAACGCCGGGTCGGCCCGCCACTCGAAGATCAAATGACCAAATCAGACAACCGTGTTCCGCTTCAAGCTCCGCACTGACCGTCGACGCGCCTGTCTTGCCCGAGAGCTTGGCCACCGCGATCTTCTGTGCTTGAGCCTGCGACACCCTGGCGAGACTACTCAGTTGAGCGTCGGACATACCCTTCGCCGGACGAATTGAACAGTGTTCTGCCGCAACTGCCGGAAGCGCACCGACCAACGCTGCGACAGCGCCAAGAATACAGAGCTTTTTCACTGCGGTGCCTCGCTGCTGACTGCAAAGAATCGGGCCAGGGGTGTCTGTTGGAGTCTTCGGCGCCATGATCGTTCCGTTTCCGCCGAAGCCGCTGGCCCCGCAGCTGGATCCTAAAACACGAGGTCGCGCGCGACGAAAGCGGCTGACTGTACCTCAGCCATACTTGACTCTGCGACTCGCCAGTGCTGCAAGCGGTTGATTCATATATAAAAGTACTTGCTAAAAACCGCCCACGGACCGGGCGCAGTTCATAATTAATCAAGGAGTTATGGTTCTGGTGTGTCGCAAGCTGCCATTGTCCACTATTGACTCAGACCCAACAGTCTTGACGGGCCGCTTCAGGGCATGGTCGTACCGGCACCATGCTCGCTGAAAAGGCTACTCCGAGCGCGGAAACGTCTCATCCACTTAACGGCTGCTCGCGCCTTGTAAAACAAAATAGCGGAGAACCTACTGCAGACTCCGGTACTACAGAATTGACAGGGTCTTGTGCACGGGTATACTTAACGGCTTAGTTAATTATATAACTCCGACATGAACAAAGTATTCGAGGCCTTAGCGTCGACGCCGCGCCGAAGGATTTTGGCCTACCTCTCAGATGCGGAGTTGACCGCGGGAGATATCGCGGCGCGTTTCGAAATGTCGAAACCCGCAATTTCAAGGCATCTTGCAATTCTAGAGAGCGCCGGGCTCATTCGTGGGGACAAACGCGGACAGTTTGTCCACTACAGCCTGGTGAGTGAGAACCTGGTGAACGTACTTAATAGCTACGTACAGGAAGTTTGCCCGGTATCCCGCCCACTAAAGCGTGAAAGCCGAAGACTTCGGCGGCGCAGGACATGATATCCCCGTTTCGTTTTCAGGGAGCCATTGCACGGGCTCCGTATCTCCTGATTTCCATTGCCCTTCTGCTCGTGCAATACCTCATACAAGGTCTGCTACTCGCAACTCACATCCGCGCGACATTGGGCTACTGGAATTTTATGTTCCCGGTATGGGTGTGGTTCGGATTATGGTTTGAACCCGGCTGGAAGTCTGACCACTGGGCGCTAGCGCTAGTCCTGATCGTCGATATCGCGGTGGCTTGGCTAGTTCTGGCATTGGCGATTCGCCGTGCGAGAGCAGCGAGCCGGTCATTGCTGATCGCAAGTCTGGCCATTGTTCCGATCATTCAAATTCCCACCATTTGTTGGCTGGGTTGGTCGACGACTCGCGAGGGGGCCAACGTTCCGGTGCCCAGTAATCGGGTGTCGCTTGAGGTTGCACTCAAAGGCTTGATTGCGGGTGTAATCATCACAGTCGTGTTGGAGGTCATAAGTACGTTGGTGTTTCGTGCCTACGGCCTCGGACTGTTTCTTGCTTCGCCCTTCATTGTCGGGTGTGTCACGGCATACATTGGCAATCGACGCTCCGACATAGGGTCCAGGGCTACCACTCGGCTCGTGTTAGGTGCCTGCTTTCTTGGTTGTGTTGGTCTCCTGGCGGTCGCGGTCGAAGGAATAGTTTGCCTTGTAATGGCCCTGCCCCTAATCGCAGCGATGGCATGGCTCGGTGGGCTTGTCGGCCGCACGATTGCCCTGAAAGGACCCGGCGCGGTACCCGGTCGCACGGCAATGAGTATCGTAGTCTTGCCGTTGTTTTTCGCCGTGGACCTCATGGCGCCGCCCAGGTTCTCGTTTGAGAGTGTTGAAAGCATTGAAGTGGCTGCCACCGATCGCGACGTGTGGGATGCCGTAGTACATATGGGACCGATACCCGCTCCGCCGGCAGCACCCTTTCGTTGGGGCTTGGCGTATCCGAAGAGCGGCAGTATTCACGGTGGCGGTGTTGGGGCGATTCGTGAAGGCGTTTTCTCCACTGGCGTCGCCTATGAGCGGGTGACGGAATGGGATCCTGTCAAGCATCTGTCATTCATCGTGCTGAGCGATCCACCCACCATGCGCGAACTCAGTCCCTATCGAAAAGTGAATGCACCTCACGTGAACGGCTATTTTCGGACTTTGGACGCTCGATTCACCATCACAAAGTTGCTCAACGGTCACACGCTGCTGTCATTGGCAACGCGCCATGAGCTTGATCTCAATCCAGTTTTTTATTGGCTACCCATGGCCAAGTGGGCCATTCATGAGAATAAGGTGCGCGTTCTGGCGCATTTTGCTCAGCAAGCTGAAGCCGCGGCGGCGTCCGGCAATTGAGCGTGGTTGCTACATTGATTGTGCGCCGATCGCGCTCGGCCCTCCGGTCCCAGCTCGCAACTGCGATGAGGAATGCCGTGCTTGGACTACTGCGTGCGCTCTCTCTCGTCGTGGTCAACATCCTCTTGCTCGTTGGACGCTCCAGTGCTTCAGATGAACCGTGGATCACCGAGTCGAGAGAGGGTTGCAAGTTTCCTATTCCACTCTCGCGCGTGGTCGAACATCAAACGGTTTCTTGGTCCGGTGAATGTGTAGCCGGATACGGAGAAGGCGAAGGACAGTTGTCGTGGTTTGTCGATGGGAAGCCCACCGATTCCTATGTGGGAACGCTTCACCAAGGGCGCGAAGACGGCAAGGGCACGGCTCGGTACCAAAGTGGCGATCAATACGCGGGTGAGTTCTACGCCGGTAGCTACGATGGTCACGGCATCTACACCTTTACGAACGGCAATCGGTATGAAGGGGATTTTGTCGCGGGAATGTCGACCCGACACGGCACTCTCACACTTATCGATGGGCAACACTTTGTAACTGACTTGCTTAGGGGACCATTTGACATCAGCGGACCGGAAGAGTGGCCGTCTTTTTATAAGGATCCGGCGACGCTGTTTGTCGTATGTTTCACTGCACCCAGTAAGTTCGATGCCTTAGTGCTGGTGCGATCGTCTGGATTTTTACAGCGCGATCAGTATGCTATGTCGGATATTAGGGCAAGAGCCCTAAAGGGCAAGAAATTGATTATGGATCCTATTCCTGGCTGTCACATGGTGGGTGAGATAGTTGCTCCATTCAAAGGATACGCCGTGTTTTCCAACCGCTTTGCGAATGTATACGGGTTATCATCGTTACCGCTTAAGCATTGGGAACCGGGAAGTCATTGATAGTGTTGCACCCGAACAGCTGCGATACCTAACCCTTTTTGCTATAGCTGAAATCAGGTGGATTTCCGGCACCTCATTCAAGTGCCGGAGAGTCACTATCCCGATGCACTCGGCTTCATCGACGGTCCCGAGAATGCTTTGGCCCGCTTCTGCAGATTCGGTGGCCGTTGTGCCCTGGATCTTCAGTCTACGAACCACGTGCATGCTTCCGCAAATCAGGGGGTTGCGAGCCCCGAGTGACGGATACATGCCAGTTGATTGCAATTGACCCTGAGCGCCGATTGCCGGATCGGTAAGCAGTCATTCGAAATTGAAAAAGCGGCTACTCACTCAACTCTGGTCGCTGCAGATCCAACAGTGCCGCGGGCGAATCACTTCGCCCAGACCTGCGAAGCCACGCGCATGAAATTTCCGCTCATGATGGCTCGAATGCTCGATTCCTTGTATCCCAGCGAGCGCAACTGCTCGCCCACCTGGGGCAATATGCCCGGAGGCAGGAAGTCCTCCTTGATGGAGGCGGGGTATTGGCGGACAGGCCAGTATCTCGCGCTGGTTGCCTCGTCCAGCTCCGGGCCGCTGGTAGATGGATCGTAATCGAGCCCTATTCCTACATGATCCGTGCCAATTAGCTTTGCCATGTAGTCGATATGGGCGACCATCGACGCGACTTTGGCGGGACCATCTCCAAGAAATATGCTCAACCCATTTACGCCCACTACCCCGCCGGTTGCTGCTACGGCCTTGATCTGCTCGTCGGTGATGTTCCGCTCATGGTCATGCAGGGCGCGCGCATTTGCGTGACTGAAAATGCAGGGTTTGGTCGAGAGTTTCATCGCCTCAAGTCCAGACTTGATCCCGCTATGGGCGCAATCCACGACCATGCCGACACGGTTCATCTCGCGCACGACGGCCCGCCCGAAATCCGTAAGCCCATTGTCCTGATCGTGACAACCGCCGCCTGCGTCGTTGTTCAGGTTATAGGCGATCAGCATCTGCCGAACGCCGAGCCGATAATACAACTCGACCATCGACACATCGCCGTTCAGCGATCCCATTCCCTCGATGTCGAATGTCAACGCCAGTTGTCCGGCATGCCACGCCGCGAGAACGTGCGACAACGTTGAACAAAGGACCATATCCGCGTGTGCTTCGATTCCCCTCGTGTAATCAGCTACTGCACGGATGGTGGTGCTCCACGGCACAGGGTCATAACCTACATTGATCGATAGGTAGTTCACTCCGGCCGATCGCCATCGATCTAGCAGGTCTACGTCTCGCGGTCCCGCGTAGCCGAAGCCCGCGTGGTTATCCCAATACTTGATTTGTTCGGCTTTCGTCCCAGCGAAAACGCTGGCACCGAGGGCCGATATGCCCGCTGCAAGGGCGCCCTTGAGAAACATACGTCGAGCAGGCAGATACTCACGCACTCGATCGTTCATAGTTTGAGGACACTAGCATGGACCGCAAAAGCTGGCCGGCTTTGAGTGAATCAACTCTTAAGACGAATGGCGAATCGTGGCCGGTTGCGGTCACGCGATCACTCGGAAACTAAGATCGTCCGCGCACGTACCGCACCCAGGCCGCGTGTGCCAAAAACGTGCCATAGATAGGCTGTATATGCGACTAGCAAGCGCTACAAGTGGTTGATTACTATATATCTGTACTTGTCCAAAAGCACCTACGAACCAGAATGCCGGATTGGACCAGAGGGTTCTATTATCGAGAGGCACCCCCGTCAATGCAGCGCCTGGCCCCGTCAAGGACCATGCTTGAGGCAACCGCGCAACCGGGCGAGATCCGCGTAACGCGTGGCGATATCAGGACGTCTCGCTGCGGTGCGCATGTCCCGCAATACTTCCAGCGAGCGCAGTAGCACGGGCAATGGCGGACCACTGGCGGTGATGTCCTGCAGGGCGTCCTCCGCCAGCGCCGCGGCGGGAGTCGAGATGAAACGCTTCACCAGCTGATCGTGATGCTGCGCGGCCGTCTGGCCAAACAGATCGCAGACCTCAAGGAACGCCCGTCCGTTCTTCTGGAACCAATCTGCCTGCGCGTGGTTCTCCGCCAGCTCGAGGAGCTCATCGAGGAGGCTCCGATACGTCATGCACTCCCGCAGTCGCGCCTGGTCGGAGGGCAGCATGAACAGCATCTTGTCGACCAGCAGCTGGGCATAGTAGGTATCGCTCGCGCGGCACAGCCCGAGCAGCAGGTCCAGTTCATTGATCCCGGAAAAGTCACCCGCATTGGCGCCGCGATACTCCTGCCGCCCGACCCGGTAGGGCTTGTAGTACGGGCGCACCGAATAGAAGAAGCGCTCGACGTCGAGCTGCGTGTACAGCCTCTCATTGCTCGCCAGTACATCGCGCAGTGCCTGGCGGGCCGCTTCGAACAGCACGTCCGCGACCGGACTGGAGATGCCGAGATGCACGATGCCGGTCAGGGCCTCCGCCGCCCGCTGGAAGCCGAGGATCCCGCGCGTGTTCTCATCCATGAACAGGAATTCGTCAGGCAGGGAAGTGAAACTCTTGCGCACGCCCGCGACGGCCTTGTTGTGGGTGGCGAGATGGCTGGTGGCGAAACGCGGCGCCATGCCGAGTGAGGCGCCGACGTGCAAGGCAAGCGAGGAGGCTTCCGCAAAGGGCGAGCGCTCCTCGCGGGCCGGATTGGTCAGTTCATGGCGCCGCAGGGCCGCGAGGTACATCCCCACGTTGCCCAGCACATTGAAGCCGCTCTCGAAGCCATCGCCGGTGTTGCCCTCCGCGAGGAGCGCGGCCACATGCACTTGCCCCTCGTCGCGCATGCGGCCCTTGATCGCGTCCCCAACGCCGATGACACGGCTGCGATCCCGCTGCCCGAAATACAGGTTCTCGAGCTCCGTGTTCATCTCCACGAACGGTCCTCGCACCCAGCGATCAAACAGCTCTAAATTGGCGGCCATTGCTCCCTCGTGAAGGCTTCAGCGCGGCCAGGCGCGCCCGGCTACCCGGGCATCGTCCATGGTATTGCAAAGATGGAAGGAGAGGCGCACCACGGCGCCGCGGCAATCGAAGCGCAGCTGCGCCGCCTCAAGCGCCCCGCGCATCGCCGCGAGTTCCTCGCCAACGGGAATGCACAGGGTCCCGCCCCGCTGCTCCAGCCTGACACGGCCACGCAAGCCGTCCGGCGCGGCCTCGAGAAAGGCCTGGATCAGGGCCCGGTTGTGCGCCAGGACCGCATCGATGCCTGCCCTGGCGAGCAGCTCAAGGCCCGCCGTAGCAATCGCGTAGGGAGCCACCGACGGCGTGCCGCCCCAGAATCGGCGGGCATCTTCAGCATACCGGAATGAATGAATGTCCATCTCGAAGGGATCGGCGTGGGAAAACCAGCCGACATCGACCGGCTTCAATTCCGGAATGAGCCCGGCCCGGAGCCACAGGAACCCGGCACCCGGACCGCCGCAGAGCCACTTCACGCAGCTGCCGAGCACCACATCGGCGCCGAGCGTCTCGACCGAGAGTGGCAGTATGCCGGCGGATTGCGCCACATCGACGATCGACCAGATCCCGCGCGCGGCGCACAAGCGGGTGATTTCCGCCACCGGGCTCACGACTCCGTTATTGGAATGCACGTGGGTGATCAGCGCCCCGCAGACATCCGGCGTCAGCGCCGTGTCCCAGCTCTGCACTTCGCCCGGATCGGCGCTCCGCGGCAACAATCGCAGTTCGTATCCCAAACCCAACGCTTGCTGCAAGACAAAGCCCAGCGAGGGAAAGGCTTCTTCAGAGGCGAGCCACACGCGCTTGCCCGCGGGCGGCTTCGGCAGGGCCGGCAGCAGCTTGGCCAGCGCCGCGGACAGATTGGGTTGCGGGCAGTATTCGCGATCGTGCCCACCCAGCAGCGCGGCCAGCGCAGCTCGGAACCTGTCGATGCAGTCCAGCCAGGCGGGCCAGGCATCGCCGCCCCGCTCCATCCACGGCTGGATGAAGCCCGCGTAGGCGCTGCCCATGGCGGCCCGCGGCAGCGCACCGACCGAGTGGGTCAATAGATAAGGACCGGGACCCGGCACCAGAAAGGCCCCGGGGCCCGGTACTCGCGGCTGGCGGGCGGTTGTCGTGGGTCCGGGCAAACTACACAAACGCGCCAATGCGCTCGGTGACATAGCGGCGGATGTCGAGGTTAGAATCCTCCAGCGGTGAAAATACGCCGGCCTCGTGCACGCGCGCCGACATTCCCGCCTGCACGGCCTCGCAGATGGCCCAATCCTGCCGGTTCACCAGGTCCCAGAACTCCACCACTTCGGAGGCATCAAAGCGCGGCTGCGCCATCTCGTAGGGCTCGAACAGGAAGTGACAGCTGATGCGCGTGCGCATCGGCCCCAGAGGCTCGAGGAGAAATGCCGCCACATGTTCGCGCGCCACGCTCAGCAGCAGATTGGGGTACACCAGTTCCCCCTTGTGGCGCTGCTGTTCATCCTCGTTCAGGCCCGGGAAGGAGCGGCGCACCGAGGTTCCGCTCAGGCTGAAGGTATCTGCACCGCTGCGATGAGGTATGCCGCGCTGCCAGTCGAGATTGGCGCCACCGTTTTCACGAAAGGCCGGCACCAGCCGGCAAAGCTCGGGGTGCACGGGCCCGCAGTGGTAGCACTCGTTGTAGTTCTCACAGATCACTTTCCAGTTGGCGGCCACGTCATAACTGAGCGTACTCGCGATCCGCAGCTCCGCCAGCGGGTAGCGCTCCAGGCGCGGCGGCACGCCGCCCAGGCTGACTCTCAAGGCGGGCACTTCTCCGCGCGACAGATTCACAAACAGGAACCCGCCCCAGCTCTCGCAGCCCACCGCATACAGGCGTACCGATGAGGGATCAAAGCGGGTGTTAGCCTCCAGGTGCGGGGCCCGGAGGAGTTGCCCATCGAGGCTGTAGGTCCAGCCGTGGTAGGGGCAGACGATCGTGCCGCCCGGCATGACGCCGCCGCGCAGCGCCACGGACCCACCGGCCGCATTGTCCGGCGGCGCACACAGGCGTGCGCCGCGATGGCGGCAGACGTTGTAGAAGGCACGCACCCTGCCCTCTCGATTACGCACCAGCAAAATGCCCTGATCGGCCACAGCCACGACGCGGGAATCACCGGGCTGCGGCAATTGCTCGTCGCGTGCCACACAAAACCATTCCGCCAGGAAGATGTGCTCGCGCTCGAGCGCGAAGACGTCTTCGCGCCGGTACCACGCGGTGGGCAGTGTTGCCTCGAGTCCGGATATCGGCGATGCTGCCCGGGTCGTCACAAATGCCCCTCTGATAAAATGTGGGCGCGGCCATGATTGCCCGCGGCAGCTATGGTAATGGGGCGAAAGAACTAATGCGAACCACCTGCGCTATCTCCCGGCTGCCCTTGCTGTGCGCGCTTGGAGCGCTCCTGCAGGCCGCAGCGCACGGCGCCACACCACCGCGCCCGCTGCAGGCCGACGATTACTACCGGCTCCAGACCGTCAGCGACGTGGAACTGTCTCCGGACGGGCTTTGGGTGGCCTATACGCTCAGCACGCCGAACCGGACTACGGATCGCGACGACGGAGACATCTGGCTGGCCAGCTACGACGGAGCCCAGCACATCCAGCTGACGAACTCAGCGGCCAACGATCACAGCCCGCACTTCGGCGGCGATGGCCGCACGCTGGCGTTCCTGCACGATCCGCTGGATGGAAAATCCGACCCCCAGATATGGCTCATCGACCTGCCGGGCGGTGAGGCGCGGCCGCTGAGCCACTTCGAGGGAACGATCAGCAGCTTCGCCTTCGCTCCCGATGGCAAGCAGCTGGCCTTTTCCGCGACAGAATCGGCTCGGCCCGCACCCGACCCGGACAGGCCGGCGCCCATTGTGGTGGATCGACTGCAATTCCGGGCGGACGGCTACGGATTTCTGGGCAAGGAGCGTGCGCACCTGTACCTGCTGGATCTGGCGAGCGGGAAAGCGGGTGCGCTCACAACCGGTGTTTACAACGAACTGCAACCCGTCTGGTCACCCGACGGCCGGCAGCTTGCATTCCTCACCAAGCGGGGTGCCGATCCGGACGAGACCAACAACTGGGATGTCTATGTCATGCCGGCGCAGGCCGGCGCGGCCGCGCAGCAAGTCACGAGGAATCCCGGTACCGAGGGCGACCCGGATGGCGAGTGGAGCAATCGGACGCCGCAGTTCAGCCCTGACAGCCGGCAGCTGACCTACGAGGCCGGCGGGCGGCCGGAAGATGCCTGGTACGCCCTGGTGCAGCTGGGACTGGCCAATATCGTGGGCAATCTGGAATCCACCCCGGCCGCCGCGCTCGATCGCAACTGCCTCGACGAGAAATTCTCGCGCGACGGGCGCTACATCTACTTCCGGCTCGAGGACGCGCACAGCATGGTGCTGGCACGCCTGCGTGTGTCGGACGGACAGGTCGAACGCCTGAGTCCCGCCGGTCATGTCGTGACTGAATTTGACGTGGGCGCCGAAGGCCACACCGTGCTGGCCTACGGCACCGGGAATCAGCCGCCGGAGATTTACGCACTGGAAAAAGGCGGGCTGCGCGCCCTGACCCACCACAACGCCGAGTGGCTCTCCCAGGTCGATGTCGGATCCTTCGCGACCCTTGAATTCAAAAGCCCAGACGGCCTGCCCATCAGCGCATTGCTGCTGACCCCCTCCGGTCGGCAACCCGCGGGCGGCTGGCCCACCGTAGTGCGCCTGCATGGCGGACCCAACGAACAGCATCAGTATGAATTTTTCTTCGACTGGCAGCTCCTCCGGGCCGCGGGCTATGCCGTCCTGGCCCCCGATCCGCGCGGCAGCACCGGACGCGGCTACGCCTTCCAGAAATTGCTGTTTGGAAAATGGGGCGAGGTCGATGTACCCGACGTGCTCGCGGCCGTCGACTACGCGGTCGCCCAGCACATCGCCGACCCGCAGCGGCTCGGCATTGGCGGTTGGAGCTACGGATCAGAGCTCACGAACTACGTCATCGTTTCCGATCATCGCTTCCGCGCCGCGACCAGTGGCGCCGGAGAAGGGAACATGCTCGCTGGCTACGGCACCGACGAGTATGTGCGCGAGTGGGAGATCGAGCTCGGTTTGCCGTGGCAAAACACCGCCCTGTGGATCGAGCGTTCCTCGCCCTTCCTGCATGCCGATCGCATCACGACGCCCACGCTCTTTCTGGGCTGCGAGGCCGACAGCAATGTGCCGCTGCTCGGCGCTGAGCAGATGTACGAAGCGCTGCGGCGCCTGCACGTTCCGACACAGCTGATCGTCTATCCCGGCGAATACCACGGACTTGACCGGCCGAGTTTCCTGCTCGATCGCATCACGCGCTACATCGCCTGGTACGACCGCTTTCTGAAACCGCCCGGCGCCGCGCATGACTGAGCTCGAAGCGGCCGGCGAACAGCAGGTCCCGCAGGCCACCCAGGACGAATGGGCCAACGGCAACGGCCAGGCCCTGCCCCGCTCCTGCGACGTGGTCATCGTGGGCGGCGGCATCGTGGGTGTCTCCGCCGCTTACCACCTCGCGCGACGGGGTGTGTCGGTCGTGCTGTGCGAGAAAGGGCGTATCGCCGGGGAGCAGTCCGGGCGCAACTGGGGCTGGGTGCGCCAGCAGGGGCGCGATGCGCGCGAGCTGCCCCTGATGATCTACAGCATGCAAATATGGCGGGGCCTTGCTGCGGAACTCGGTGAGGATCTGGGCTTCACGCAGGGCGGGTGCCTGTACCTGGCGGAATCCCCCGGCGAGCTCGCACACTTCGAGCGGTGGCTCAGCATCGCGGCCAGGCATCAGCTCGATACGCGGCTGCTGAACCCGGCGCAACTCGGCGCGGTGCTCAACGCCCCGCAACCCGGCTGGCTCGGTGCGCTGTATACCGCCAGTGACGGCCGGGCAGAGCCCAATCGGGTGTCGCCGGCCCTGGCCCGCGGCGCCGCCCGCGCCGGCGCACATATACGGACGCATTGCGCGGTTCGGGGGATCGAGCGCAGCGCCGGCCGCGTGCACGCCGTCGTCACCGAGCACGGCGTCCTTCGCACGGCGGCGCTGGTTTGCGCGGCCGGCGCCTGGACCAATCTGCTGTGCGGCTCCTTCGGCATCGACGTGCCGCAGCTGACGGTCAAGGGCACCGTCGCACGGCTTGCACCGACCCGCAGGATTCTGGAGGGCGAGGCCTACTCCAACCGCGTCGCCATCCGCCGCCGCGCCGATGGCGGCTACACCGTGGCGCACGGAAGCCTGCTCGTGCATTCGCTGGTGCCGGCGAGCCTGCGCTACGCGCGCAAGTTCTGGCCGTCGCTGAAGCAGGAGCGCAGTTCGCTTCGGCTGCGGGTCGGCAAGGAATTCCTCACCGCGCTCCGCCAGAGCCGGCGCTGGGACCTGTCGCAGCCCTCCCCGTTTGAGCGCGAACGGATTCTGAATCCGGCGCCCGATGCCGCGGTCCTCGACGAGATCCGGGCCGGACTCAGGGCTTCCTTTCCGGAGATCAGCGAGGCGCCATTTGCGGAAACCTGGGCTGGCATGATCGAAAGCTCACCTGACGTGCTGCCGATCATCTCTGCTGTTGAAACCGTGCCGGGCCTGTACGTCGCCACGGGTTTCAGCGGCCACGGCTTCGGGATCGGGCCAGGCGCGGGAGCCGTGATTGCAGATCTGGTGCGCGGCGCGACGCCAGCCGTGGCGCTGGATGCGCTCCGGCTGAGCCGCTTCTTCGATGGCTCGGTGATACGGCCGGGCCCGTCCATATAGAATGCGGCGAACACAAAGGACGCCCCTTGCGCTTTGACGCCATCGTAGTCGGTGCCGGACACAATGGGCTGACTTCAGCCGCCTACCTGGCGCGAGCGGGACTTCGCGTGCTGGTGCTCGAACGGCGCGCGATCATCGGGGGCTGCGCGGTCACCGAAGAGGTGGACCCGGTCAACGCGCCGGGCTGCCGCGTCTCCACGGCCTCCTATATCGCGAGCATGCTGCGACCAGAGGTGATCCGCGACCTGAAGCTCGGCAGCTACGGGCTGAAAATGGTCGCCTGCGATCCGAGCGTGCAGGTCGCCTTTGAAGACGCCACGGTCGCGGCCTGGTGGAGCGATCCGGCACGCATGCGCGGCGAGCTGCAGCGCTTCGCCCCGGAGGACATCGAGGCCTTCTTTGCCGCCGAGCGCGAGCTGCGTCACCTCTCGCATTTTCTGGAGCCCTTCTTCATGGAGGCGCCTCCGGATGCGCAGGCTTCCGGTTGGCGCAAAGCCTGGCAGGGACTGCGCCTGATGAGGCGGATGAGCCGCCTCAGCGGAGCGGACCTTGCCGAACTGACTCAACTGCTCACCGGTTCGCTGGCCCAGTATCTCGATCGCCGCTTCAGTTCCGGGAAACTCAAGCGCCTGATTCTCGCCAACAGCGTCTACGGCAAGCACGGGGGTCCCTGCCAGCCGGGCACGTCGATGGGGCTCATCTTCCACATGCTGACGGGCGGCGAAGCGCGCCAGCCGGGCTTCCAGGGGCATGTCATCGGCGGCATGGGCGCGATCACGGCGGCCATGGGTCGCGCCTGTCAGGACCTGGGCGTGGAAATTCGCACCCAGGCGCCCGTGCGCCAGATCAACCAGCATCGCGGACGGGTGCGGGGTGTCACGCTGCAATCCGGTGAGTCGCTCGACGCGCCCATCGTTCTCTCCAATGCCGACCCAAAGCGCACCTTCCTGGGGCTGCTGGGGCCGACGGACCTGGACCACGAATTTCGCCGCCGCGTCGCCTCGATCCACATGGCCGGCCCCTGCGCCAAGATCAACTACGTGCTGGCCGAGGAGCCGCGCGTCACCGGCATGCCGGGCGATCGCTCAGCGCCCGAGCGTTCCTTCTTCACCCTCGTGCCCACGATCCAGGGCGCCGAGAACGGCTACCACGCCGCGCAGCGCGGCGAGATCAGCGAGGCGCTGTGGGTCGATTGCGTACTGGCCAGCAATGTCGATGCGACGCTCGCACCGGCGGGACGCCATATGCTGACTTGCTTCGTGCAGTACCTGCCCTGGCAGCCCACAGCCGGAAGCTGGCTTCAGCTGCGCGAGCCCCTCGGCGACCAGGTCACGCGCCTGATCGGTCGCTATGCGCCAAACATGCCCCCCAGCGTCGTGGCGCGCTGCGTGCTGACGCCCCTCGATCTGGAAGAGCGCTTCGGCATCAGCGAGGGCAATATCTTTCACGGCGACCTGTCGTTGGCACAGATGTTTCACATGCGCCCGCTGCCAGAGTGCAGCCAATACCGCACCCCGATCCGCGGGCTGTACCTGTGCGGTGCCGGCACCCACCCGGGCGGTGGTGTCACCGGCGCTCCGGGCCATAATGCCGCCCACATGGTCCTGAAAGATCGCTCTCGGAGGATGACATGAACACGCCCCGTCTGGCCGCCCTCGCCGCAATGCTGGGCCTGAGTTCCGCCGCCCCCGGTGCGCCCCTGCTCCTGGGACAGACGCCGCTGACCCCCGACACCGGTTCGGTGGCCGTGCATTGTGGGGCACTGATCGATGGCAGCTCCGATGCGGCGCGCCACGATGTCACGGTGACGATACGCAGCGGGCGGGTCGAGTCGCTCCAGGATGGCCGGCATGCGGACGGCGAACTGCCGTTTCTCGAATTGGGGGACTATAACTGTCTGCCCGGCCTGATCGACATGCACACCCATCTGACCGATCGGCCCATTGATACCGCCGACCTGAAGGTCTTCTACACCCGCAGCCGCGAGAAGCAGCTGACAATCAGCGAGGAAAATGCCGCCGTCACGCTGGGCGCCGGCTTCACCACCGTGCGCAACGTCGGCACCTATATCGCCTGGACGGACCGGGACCTGCGCGATGCGATCAACCAGGGCAAGGCGATCGGCCCGCGCATGCAGATCGTGGGTTACTACCTGACGATACCGGGCGGCGGCGGGGACCTGCTGATACCCGGAGTGCAGGAAAAGGACATCCCCGCCATCGTGCGCGTGGGCGTGGCCCGCAACGCCGAGGAATTCCGGGCCAAGGCACAGCAGGCCATCGACGGCGGCGCGGATCTGTTGAAGGTGATCGCTTCCGGGGCGGTACTGGCCTACGGCGGGGTGCCCGCCGCACCGGAGATGACCCCGGACGAAATTGCCGCCGTCGCGGCGGTGGCGCACGCCGCCGGTCGCAAGCTGGCGGCCCACGCGCACGGGGCGCAATCGATCAAAGAGGCGATCCTGGCGGGCGCCGACACGATTGAACACGCTTCCTACATCAACGACGAAGGCATCGCGCTCGCCAAGGCGCACAACGTCGCCCTGTCCATGGACGTCTACAACGGGGATTACATCGACACCGAAGGGCGGCGGCAGCATTGGCCGGCTGAGTTCCTGCGCAAGAACATCGAAACCACCGAGGTGCAACGGCAGGGATTCACGCACGCGCTCGCCGCCGGTGTGGCGATCGTCTTCGGCACCGACGCGTCGGTCTATCCACACGGCCAAAATGCCCGCCAGTTTCCCATCATGGTGGCGCGCGGCATGACGCCGATGCAGGCGATCAAGGCCGCGACTTCCTCCGCCGCGCACTACATGGGCTGGGATGACAAAGTGGGCCGCCTGGCGCCCGGATTGTTTGGCGACCTGATTGCCGTACGGGGTGATCCTCTCAAGGACATCTCCCGATTGCAGCAGGTGCAGGTCGTGATCAAGGGCGGGATACCCTTCAAGTTGCCGGGCAAGCCGCACGCTTGAACCGTTCTGCGCCCGCCGTTCCGGTACGCATCCGCATCCTGGCGGTGCTGTTCGTACTGACCTTCGTCAACTACCTGCTGCGCAACAACCTGTCGGTGGCGATCGAGAGCATCCAGAAGGAATTCCACTTCTCCTCCCAGGATGTGGGCTGGATCCTGGGCAGCTTTAACCTGTCCTACGCCATCTTCCAGGTGCCTGGCGGCCTGCTGGGCGACTGGCTCGGCCCGCGGCGCGCACTGGCGATCATTGCGGCTTCCTGGGGCCTGCAGACGCTACTGACCGGGTTCGTGCCGCACATCATGGTGGCGTCCGCGGGTGGCGCGATGCTCGCGCTCACCGCCACGAGATTCCTGCTGGGCGTGACCAACGCGCCGCTGTTTCCGGTGATGGCCGGAGCCATCGCCAACTGGTTCCCGGTGCTGCGCTGGGCCTTCCCGAATGCGGTTTCGAGCGCCGGCCTGGCACTTGGACAGGCGGCGGTTGGGCCCCTGGTGGCGGTGCTGGTGGTGAGTTTCGGCTGGCGCGCGTCTTTCTTCTGGCAGGCGCCACTCGGTTTTCTCGTGGCGGCCTGGTGGTGGTGGTACGCGCGCGATACGCCACGCGAACACCGCGCTGTGACAGCCGGTGAGATCGAGCTGATCGAAGCCAACCGCGGGCCGGTCATCCGGGAGCAGAATCCCGCGCGCGCCTGGCGCAAGGTCCTCATGCAACGCGAAGTGCTGCTGCTGACGCTCAACTATTTTTGCATGAACTATGTCTTTTTTCTGTTCGCACAGTGGTTGTTCCTGTACCTGGTGCAGGAGCGCGGCTTCACGGTGCTCGAAAGTGGCTGGCTCTACGCCCTGCCTTTCATCGCCGGCGTCGTGCTCGCGGTGCTGGGTGGGCTGGTGTGCGATTGGGCTTGCAAGCGCCTGGGCCCCAGCTGGGGCTGTCGTCTGCCGGGGGCCGCCGGCCTGTTGCTGATTGCGATCCTGCTGCTCATCGGTAGCCGCGCGCCCAATCCCTACGTTGCCGTCGGGCTGCTGTCGCTGTGCTTTGGCTTCACGCAATTTACCGATTGCATCTATTGGCAGGCCTGCACGCTGGTTGCCGGGCCGCACACGGCGGCGGCGGCGGGAGTCTTGAATACCGGCGGCAGCTTGCCCGGCCTGCTCGCGCCTGTCATTGGACTCATGGTCCATCGCCTGGGCTGGATGCCGACCTTCGCCTCCGGCTCAGTCTTCGCCCTGATCAGCGTGGTGCTGTGGCTGACGCTGCGCCTGGCGCCACCCCCAGCAACAAAAATGGCGGATGCGCGCGGTCGCGGAGCCGGCTCCGGCGCTTGAATTGCTGATCCTGCCTCGGAGGCAGCGATCTTAGCGGCTGGTTGGCGCGCGCTTCGCCATGGGAAGGAAGTCGATGGTCAGGCCAGGGCCAAGCGGCCACTGGGTCTGCTCTCCAGCCACATAGCCATGCGCGGCGTAGAACTTGATACCGGGAAGCGTGGACATCAATTCAAAGCGCGTGAATCCGTGCGCCTGGGCTTCCTGTTCGCATCGCTCGAGTATAGATTCACCAAGGCCGCGGCGTGCGAAATCGGGATGTACGAAGAACGCGCGGATCTTTGCGGCATCCTGACGTGGGTCCAGCTCGCTGGCGTCGCGGTCGGGGCGCGCATCGCCGCCAAAGAGCGTTCGCCGCCGGCTCCAGCCTCCGCACCCGACCAGTTGCCCACGGTGCTCGACAACAAAGTAGGTGCCATCGCGAATCAGCTGCGTGTCGACGCCAAACGCACCGCGCAAGGCGCCCTCGATCTGAGCGGAGCTGTAGTCGCGCGCGCCCAGGGTACGGGCCGATAGGGCGATGAGTGCCCCGAGCGCAGCCAGATCGCTGAGTGTCGCGGGGCGAAGGATGTGGTCCGGGGGGAGCATGGCTTTCTGGCTCGGCGGATGACGGGCACGGCCCTGGTTTCCTAAGGAGCGCGTCTCGCCAATCTAGCGCAGCACAGAGGTCCGGAAAAGCTACGCCCGCGGCCTGCCCGGATCCACCACCGGGCCAGTTGACTGGCCCGGTGGTGGATCCGGGATGGAAATCCCCTCGAGGCTGCGGTGCACGCCGCTGCGACGCCCTCAACGCCTTAGAACGTTGCACCCACGCGTGCGTACAGGAACGCACCGTTGTAGCCGAATGGCCCGCCGGTACGCGGATAGCGCTCACCGTCGCCCAGGCCACCTGTCAATGGGTTGACGCCGTTAACGACGTCCGGCATGGCGTTGAATATATTGCGCCCGCCGATGCTGGCGGTGATGTGATTGGGGAACAGGTAGGTGAATTCCGCATCGGTGGTCGTCTTGGCAGAGAACAACTGGCCCGGATAGTCGTTCTCATCCCGATAGGTGCTGTAGTAATTCTCGTGCAACGAGGCGCGAATGCTGCCCAAGCTGTACTCCAGATTCAGATTGACGCGATCATTCGGGGCGTAGTGCTGGATGTCGATGATACGCGCCGGAGTAATGACAAGCGGGTTGAAACGCGGAACTTCGGTCTTGTTGTAGTTATAGGCCAGCGTCGTTTGCAGGCGGCCCGCGCCCAGATGGAACGGGTAGCTGCCCACCAGATCTATGCCCTTGGTCTTGGTGTCGAAGCCATTGGTGAAGTACTGCACCGTACCCCCGAGCCCGACGTAGGACAGGGCGGGCTCCGCGTTGATATCCGCCTGTGTCACCGTGAATTGCTGGGAGATGCCGATGCGGTTCTTGACCTCGATGCTGTAGCCATCGAGGGTAACGAGCAGACCCTCTATCGGCGTCAGCACGATACCGGCGCTCAGATTGGTTGATTTCTCCGGATTCAGCGTTGTCGACCCGAAGTATCGCGCGGCGGCACTTGTGACGCGGTACGTACCGATCTGCACCTGCGTCGTCGTTCCCGGTATGAAGGTCGTGCTCAGGGTCTCGACGTTCGACTGGCCTGGGCTGGGCGCGTGGAACCCGGTGCTGGCGGTGGCGCGCAAGGCCACTGCATCCGTGATCTTGAAGCGCGCCTGAATCTTTCCGAGTGTCGTGGAGCCGAAAGTGGCGTAATCCTCATAGCGTCCCGCGACGCCCAGGGTGATATTGGAGGTCACGTCCGCTTCCAGATCCACATAGCCCGCGTAGCTGCGCTGCGCGGCGTCTACGCCCGTGCTGATGCCGCCAAAGCCATTGGATCCCGCGTTATGCGACAGTGTTTGCGGGTTACCCATCGCGTCGGGATTGTGCGGCGTGCATACGGCTCCGGCGCAGTCATACAGCGGTTGGGAGGTGTAGGGGCCCGGCAGGTAAGAAGCCGGGTCGCCCAGGAACTGTTGATAGGCCTCGTCTCGCCATTCCAGACCCGCCGCCACCGATATCGGGCTGGCAAACGCGTCCACCTTCCAGGGATAGGTGACATCGTAATTCAGTACGGCCTCCTGCTGCTGGAACTTGCCGATGTAGAAGTTCTTCGGCGACAGCGGGCCCAGTGACGCATTGATTGAACTGCGCAGCGACATGTCCAGGAAATTCTGGGACAGCGTGCCCGACAGATCGTAGGTCATGCCCCCGCTGCTGGTGCCCTTGTATCCCGCCGTGCCAAAGATCTCCTGCGTCGTGCCATAAAAGCGCGGCGTATAGCCGGACGGGTAGAAAGTGTCCCGGTAATTGAAGATGTTGTTGTCCGCGACAAACCCGCCGGCCGGGCAGGTGGCATTGTTGGCTGGGCAGGGAGTCAGGTAAAAATCCGTGTACACCGGGTTCTGGCCGTAACTCGCACCGCTCGCACCGGTGAAGCTGATCGGCAGGCGAAAATTGAAGCTCTCGTTCATCTCGATATGCGAATAATTGGCGAAAAAATACACCTGATCGCCATTGTCGAGCTTGACGCCGGAATTGATGAAGGCCTTGTACCCCTTGGACGGCGGAGTGCCCCACTCTTGCACGGGGCCGGGGTAATGCGGCAGGCCAGCCGCCAGGGCTGGGTACGCCACGGCGAACTCCAGGGCTGAGGGGCGGGTCGGGTTGCGGACCGTCTGCTCGTTCTTGGAGAATTCCAGGCTCAGGTTGAGAAAGCCCTGATTGCCCAGCGCCAGGCCCAGGTTGCCCGCCACCTGCCCGTCGGCGCCGTCGCGCGAGTAGCCACTGGGGAAGTATTCGCCGTAGCGGGCCATCAGATCCAGGCCCGAACGGTTGTCGCGGAACTGATAGTTGAGGACGCCCGCGATCGCGTCGGACCCGTACTGCGCCGAGGCACCGTCACGCAGAATCTCCAGTGATTTGACGGCAATCGCCGGGATCGAAGACAGGTCCGGGCCCTGCGAGCCGAAGGCCAACTCCGTCTCACCGCCCTGGTAGACCTGCACGAGAGCCGATCGGTTCATGCGTTTGCCATTGAGCATGACCAGCATTTCGTCGCCTGGCAGGCCGCGCAAGGAAGGCGCCCGAACGAAGCTGGACGCATCGGAGATGGAGTTCTGGCCGACTATGAAGGATGGGACCATGCTGGAGAGCGTGTCCTCCAGGTTCGTCGAGGGCTGAATCGCCAGATCAGCGCCGCTGAGCACGTCGATCGGTGCCGACGACTCGGCCACGGTGCGGTCCAGGCGCCGGGTTCCGGTGATGATGATTTCTGACATCTCACTGGTTGGAGCCGCGCTGCTGCCGGTCGTGTCAGCCGGTTTTTGCTGGGCCACGGCCAACTGCATGCCAAGCGTGAGGACCGACGCGGCCCCGAGAATTCGCAAAATTTTCATGGAATATCTCCGCAATGATGAACAATGTTTTTTCTGCGCCGGCGATCAGCGCAGCTGCCGGATCCCCTGTCCCTGGCCACGGCAAAACTCATTCTTAAGGTTCTGGATCATCCGTTGCCAAAAAGCAACAGCGCCTTCTAAACTCCGAGGCGGATTCTAGATCTGCGGCGGCTAACTTACAACGCGCGCCGCCCGAGTGGCGGACGAGGCGCGCCGCTGCAGCGCTGAAGCGTGCGGCCTCAGGCGGGATGCCGGCCGCGCGCCAGGTTGATCAGCAGGTAAACGAGGACACTGCCGCTCAGCACGGCCAGCAGCCCCAGGATCTCCGCGCGCGCGGCGAGCGCAATGAGCATCAGCATGCTGGCAATGCCCACCACTGCCGCCGTACCGAGCCAGCGGAAATTCAACGGTGTGCCCGCTTCGGCAACGCCGCGCCGCGCCAGGCGCCAGGCCGAGGAGCAACCCAGGATGTAGAGCGGTGCCGTCGCCAGGGTCGACAACACGGCAAGCTCGGCAAAGGTGCCCGTCAGCGCCAGCGCCATGGCAATCGCGGCATTGCTGAGTATGGCCACATGCGGTGCATGGCTGCGTGGGTGCACCCGGCCCAGTACCCCCGGCAACAGGCCATCGCGTGCAAAGGCAAACAGAATGCGTGGATTGCCCAGCAGTTCACTGCTCAACAAACCGAACATCGACACCGCCGCGCCCGCCAGCATCAACAGGCGCAGCGCCGGACTGACCCGCGCCATCGCATCGGCCAGCGGCACGGTGGACTGCGCCAGCGCCGGGCCCAGGATTCCCTGCGCGACGATCTGGATCGCAATGTAGAGCAAGGTGACCGCAACCATGGCCAGGGCCAGCGCGCGCGGAATGGTGCGCGCCGGTTGCGCCACCTCGCCGCTCGCGCACAGCGAAATTTCCATGCCCGAGATGGCGAACAGGGCCAGGATCAGCGCGCGCCCCAGCCCCGCCGTATCGGGCTGCACGGTCTGCACGAAATTGCCGTGGTGCATCGCCCCCGCGCCCACGACCACAAAAATCACCAGTGGCGCCAGCTTTGCCACGGTTGCCGCAGTGACCAGGCGCGTCGCGCGCACGACGCCGCCGACGTTGACCAAGGCGATCCCGCCGACGACGCCGACCACGGTCAGCGGGCGCGCGATGGCCCGGAACGAGGGCGGCAACAGGCTGACCACGACTTCGGCCAGGGCCGCAGCGACGCCCCCGCTGGCCAGCACGCTGCCGAACCACGACAAGGTGCCGGCCACGAACCCGGTCAGGGGCCCAAAGGCGGCGGCCACATAGCCATAGGCGCCGCCACTGCTGGGAATGCGGCTGCCCCCTTCGGCGAAGCAGAGGGCCACCGCACCGACCGCCAGCGCGCAGACCAGCAAGGCGAGCGGCGCGTAAGTGCCGACGCTCGCCGCAAGCGCCGCCGGCACCGCAAAGATTCCGGCGCCAACGACGACGCAGATCGTATTCGCCGCCAGGCCCAGGGGCCCGACGGCGCGCACCAGCCCGGCGTCGCGTGGGTTCGATTCCATGGCAGGTCAGGCGGCCGCTTTGCGCTTGGTCGTCTGAGTCGCCGGCGGGCGCGGGAATTCGCGAGCCGCCGTGAACAGCCAGTCGCGGAATTGCGCCACCTTGGGCATCGCCAGATACGGCAGCGGGCAGACGAAATAGTAAGAGGAGCCGTAGGGAATCACTTCTGTGCCGGCGAACTTGAGCGTGCCTTTCTGCAGGGCACGCGCCGCGATCGTCCAGCGGGTCAGCGCGAAGCCGAGCCCCTCCTCGGCCGCCGCCAGGAGTCCGGCCGAATCGTCGATATTCGGGGCCCGTAACCGCCACATGCGCTGCGCGTCCGTCTGTTGCCACACCCGCCAGGGTTCATCGTCGCTGTCGAGCAAGGGCACCTTGTCAAGGTCAGTGCTGCGGCTCAGCAGCCCGTACTGCTTGATGATATCCGCATGGGCCACCGGCACCATCCATTCATCGAGCAGTTTTTCCACATGCAGGTTCGGGTAATCGCCGCGCCCGAAGCGCAGCGCCACGTGGATGGGCGCACGCGCGAAGTCGACGAGTTCGCGGGAGGTATGAAAGCGCAGATGGACATCGGGGCTCTTGCGCCGGAAGGCGCGGATGCGCGGCAACAGCCACATCTGCAGGAAGGAGGCCAGGAGCGAGACCTGCAGGGGCCCGCCGCGCTGATGCTGCCGGATGTGCTGCAGCGCCGCTTCCAGCTGCTCAAGGCCCGAGCGCACGCCCGGGAGCAGTTCCAGGCCTTCATCGGTCACTTCCACCCGCCGTCCATTTCGGCGAAACAGCGGTACCTGCAGGTAATCCTCCAGTGATTTGATCTGCTGGCTCACCGCGGCCGGAGTCACGTTCAGGGCGTCTGCGGCAGCGCTGAAGCTCAGGCGTGTGGCCACCGCCTCGAACACACGCAGTCCGCCCAGCGGGAGTCGGTCGAAGGCCTTGGCCACCTTAAGTTTCCCTTAACCCGCGGTCAGCGATTGCGTTTGTTGCCCGTGCGGTGCGCGGGCATTGTAGCGCCCAACGAAGCAACTCACCCCTTCACAGGAGTACAGCATCATGAACCTCAACACTGTCGTCATCCGGATTGCCCAGGCGGCCCTGGCGGTGACCCTCGTCCTGGCTGAGGGCGTGGTGTTCCGGATCGGCGTGGTCTAGCTGTGGAGCCTCAACAGGTTGTTCCCACCCAGATTGAGTTTACTGATGGGCGGTTTAGATTGTAGCGCCGAGTGAGGGCGATGCCAGTTGTAGTGGTGGAGCCAAGTCTTGAGGGCTTGGGTGCGCTGCTCGGA
>DATGVM010000037.1:0-22349 GCA_035300345.1 Steroidobacteraceae bacterium | reverse complement strand
CTCCCCGGGTTGGACTCGAACCAACGACAAGCGGATTAACAGTCCGCTGCTCTACCAACTGAGCTACCGGGGAACCGGAATCAATATCAGCACGGCCGCCGGAAGGGCGGCCCCGAGCGGGCGTGAATTCTCAGGGAAGCGCCCGGAACCGTCAAGGAATGGGATCGCCAATTCGGCTCAGGCGCCCAGGGCTTTACGCATGCGCTCGACGGCCTTTTCCAGCGTCTCGCGGCTGCAGGCAAAAGACAGCCGCACATGCCCTGGCGCGCCGAACCCCGAACCAGGAACCACCGCCACGCCCACCTTGTTGATCAGGTACTCGGCGAAGGCGTCATCGTCCTTGAGCTTGAGGGTTGCGATCGCCTGCCGCACATCGGCAAAGGCGTAGAAGGCGCCGCTCGCCGGCCGGCAGGACACGCCCGGCAGGCTGTTGAGCGCGGCGACGATGTAGTCATGGCGCTCCTTGAAGGCGCGATTCATCTCCACCACGCAGCGCTGGTCGCCGTTCAAGGCCGCAACCGCCGCCTTCTGCGCGATGCTGGAGGCATTGGAAGTCGACTGCCCCTGAATCATGGACATCGCGGCGATCAGTTCGCGCGGCCCGCCACAGTAGCCGAGGCGCCAGCCGGTCATCGCATAGGCCTTCGAGCAGCCGTTGATCGTGACGGTGCGATCATAGAGCCCGGGCACAACGCTTAGGAGGCTCGCAAAGGGCTCGCTCCCCCAGAAAATTTTCTCGTACATGTCATCCGTCCCGATGACGATGCGCGGATGCAGCAGCAGCACCTCGCCCAGGGCGCGCCACTCGGCGGATGTGTAGGCCGCGCCCGTGGGATTGCAGGGGCTGTTGATCAACAGCAGCCGGGTTCGCGGCGTGATTGCTGCTGTGAGCTGCGCTGCGGACATCTTGTAGCCCTGCTCGGGGCCGGAGTAGGGCGTCACCGGCCGGCCGTCGGCGAGCAGAGCCATGTCCGGGTAGGACACCCAGTAGGGCGCCGGGACGATGACCTCATCGCCCGGGTCGAGCAGCGCCATGCACAGATTGAAAATGCACTGCTTGGCGCCGGAGGACACGAGGATCTGATCGCGCTGGTAGGGGATCCCGTTGTCGCGCTGGAATTTGGCAACGATGGCGTCCTTGAGTTCCGGTATGCCATCCACGTTTGTGTAGCGCGTGAAACCCTCTTTGATCGCCTGCACGCCGGCCGCTCCGATGTGCGCGGGCGTGTCGAAGTCCGGCTCGCCCGCGCCGAGACCAATGACGTCCCGGCCCTCGGCCTTCAATCGCGCCACCAGCGCGGTCACGGCCAGGGTGGAGGAGGGTTTGACGCGCTGCGCGCGCCGGGAAACGGCTACGGTCACGAGATTCCTCTCTATAGGGAAGAGTGCGGGGAACCTCGCTATATTAGCCGAGCAACTGTGGAAACTCGACCCTTCGAACTCGTGTCCTCATACCAGCCGGCGGGCGATCAGCCGCAGGCCATCGCGCGCCTGACCGAAGGGCTGGAAGCAGGGCTTTCTCACCAGACGCTGCTCGGTGTCACGGGAAGCGGCAAGACATTTTCCGTCGGTCACGTGATTGCCAACGTGCAGCGTCCGACCCTGGTACTGGCGCATAACAAGACCCTGGCGGCGCAATTGTACGGCGAGTTTCGAGAATATTTTCCGCGCAACGCGGTGGAGTATTTCGTTTCCTACTACGACTACTACCAGCCCGAGGCCTACGTGCCCTCGAGCGACACCTATATCGCGAAGGACGCGTCGACCAACGAGCACATCGAGCAGATGCGGCTCTCGGCGACCAAGGCGTTGCTGGAGCGGAGCGATGCCATCATCGTCGCCACCGTCTCATGCATCTACGGCCTCGGGGACCCGCAGGCCTATCTGGCCATGGTGCTGCACCTGGTGCGCGGCGAGCGCATCGATCAGCGCCGCTTGCTGAGGCGCCTGGCCGAGATGCAGTACACGCGCAATGACCTGGAGCTGCAGCCCGGCACGTTCCGCGTGCGCGGCGACATCATCGACATCTTTCCGGCCGAATCGGCGCGGGATGCGGTGCGGGTCGAACTGCTGGATGACACGATCGAGAATCTCGCCTTGCTCGATCCGCTGCTGGGAAAGGTCCTGGCGCGTGTCCCGCGCTATACCGTCTACCCCGGTACGCATTACGTCACGCCGCGTGACCGGCTGGTGAATGCTCTGGAGCTCATCCGCCAGGAGATGCGCGAGCGCACCGGCGTGCTGCTCAGCTCGAGCAAGCTCGTGGAGGCGCAGCGCCTGGAGCAGCGCACGCAGTTTGATCTGGAGATGATCCGCGAAGTCGGCTACTGCCCGGGCATTGAGAACTACTCGCGCTATCTCTCCGGCCGCGAGCCGGGCGAGCCGCCGCCTTGTCTGTTTGACTACCTGCCCGCCAACGCCCTGCTGGTGGTCGATGAGAGTCACCAGTCCATCCCGCAGCTCGGCGCAATGTACCGCGGGGATCGTTCACGCAAGGAGACCCTGGTCGAATACGGATTCCGGCTGCCCTCGGCGCTGGACAACCGGCCCCTGAAGTTCGAGGAGTGGGAACGGCTCGCCCCGCAGATCATATTTGTATCGGCCACGCCCGGTCCCTATGAGCACAGCCGCAGCGGGCAGGTGGTCGAGCAGGTCGTGCGACCCACCGGACTTCTCGATCCACGCGTCGAGGTGCGGCCCGCGAGCACCCAGATCGATGATGTGCTCGGCGAAATCAGCCAGTGTGTGGCGGCGCGGGAGCGCGTGTTGATCACGACACTGACCAAGCGCATGGCCGAGGACCTGACGGAGTATCTCGCCGAACACAAGGTGCGGGTGCGCTATCTGCATGCCGACATAGAAACGGTGGAGCGCGTCGAGATCATCCGGGATCTGCGCCTGGGAAAATTCGACGTGCTGGTGGGCATCAACCTGCTGCGCGAGGGGCTCGACATGCCCGAGGTGGCGCTGGTGGCGATACTCGATGCCGACAAGGAGGGGTTCCTGCGCTCGACCGGCTCGCTGATCCAGACCATGGGCCGGGCAGCGCGCAATCTCGAGGGCCGCGTCATTCTCTATGCCGATCGGGTGACCGATTCCATGCAGCGCGCGATGGATGAGACGGAGCGTCGGCGCCACAAGCAGGCCGCGTTCAACCAGGAGCACGGCATCGTCCCGCGCAGCATCGTCAAGCCCGTGACGGACATCATGGAAGGCGCACGGGCCGCGCCGGCGCAGGCAGGGCGGGGGAAGGGTGCGGGCCGCGCGACGCCAATCACTGTGCCACGCAATCTTGCCGAAGCGGGACGTGAGATCCACCGGCTGGAGGAATTGATGTACGGCTACGCGCGCAATCTGGAATTCGAGCAGGCCGCCACCGTGCGTGACCAGATCGATGCCTTGCGCCGTCTGGAACTGGAGCTGGGCGCGGAGCCCGCGGCGGAGCCAGCGTTGAGCGCAGCGCCGGCAAAGTCCGCGCGCAAGCGCTGAAAACCCGAGACAAATCCGCGCTTTAGCTTGCCAGAGACGATGCCCTCCGGTATCGTTCCGGCCCCTGCGACAGGCGCGTAGCTCAGTGGTAGAGCATCACCTTGACATGGTGGTGGTCGCTGGTTCGATCCCAGTCGCGCCTACCATTTTCCTTGATGGAGAGCCCGTGCCCACAGTCACGCTGCCCGATGGGGCCCAGCGCCAATTCGACCAGCCCGTCAGCGTGGCGCAACTGGCCGCGAGCATCGGCCCGGGGCTCGCGCGTGCCGCGCTCGCCGGGAAGATCGACGGCCGGCTGGTGGACACGAGCGAGCGTATCGAACGGGACGCCTCGGTCGCGATCGTCACCGATAAGGACCCGGAAGGGCTCGAGATCATCCGCCACTCCACCGCGCACCTGCTGGCGCAGGCCGTCAAGCAGCTGTTTCCCGAGGCTCAGGTCACCATCGGCCCGGTGATCGATGACGGCTTCTATTACGACTTCGCTTATTCGCGTCCCTTCACCACCGAAGATCTGGCGCTGATCGAAGCGCGCATGAGCGAACTCGCAAAAGCGGACCTGCCGGTCGCGCGGCGCGAGATGGCGCGTGACGCGGCGGTGGAATACTTTCGTGGCATCGGCGAGAAGTACAAGGCGGAGATCATCGCCAGCATTCCCGCCGCAGAGACCATCAGCCTGTACGGGCAGGGCGACTGGATCGATCTGTGTCGCGGGCCGCACGTGCCCTCGACGGGCAAGCTCAAGGCCTTCAAGCTGATGAAGGTCGCCGGTGCCTACTGGCGCGGGGATTCACGCAATGAAATGCTGCAGCGGATCTACGGCACCGCCTGGCCCGACCAGAAGCAGCTGGAGGCCTACCTCCACCGGCTCGAGGAAGCGGAGAAGCGCGACCATCGGCGCATCGGGCGCGAACTGGACCTCTTTCATATGCAGGAAGAGGCGCCCGGCGCCGTGTTCTGGCACCCGAAGGGCTGGAGCGTCTTTCAGCGCCTGATCGCCTACATGCGCGGACGCCAGGGCGCCGCAGGCTTCGTCGAGGTCAGCGCCCCGGAACTCATGGAGCGGAGCCTCTGGGAAGCGTCCGGGCACTGGGAGAAATTCGGCGAGAACATGTATACGACCGTGACGCCTGACGAGCGTGTCTACGCGATCAAGCCGATGAACTGCCCGGGACACGTGCAGATCTTCAAGCAGGGCATCCGCAGCTACCGGGACCTGCCGATCCGCTTCGCAGAGTTCGGCAAGGTCCATCGCTACGAACCCTCGGGCGCGCTGCACGGCCTGATGCGGGTGCGCGCCTTCACGCAGGACGACGCGCACATTTTCGTGACGCCCGGGCAGATCACCGCCGAGTCGGTGGCCAGCACGCAGCTGATCCTGGACATCTACCGCGACTTCGGCTTTGACGAACTAGCCATCAAGTTTTCCGACCGGCCGGCGAAGCGCATCGGGAGCGATGCGGTCTGGGATCAGTCGGAGGCGGCACTGAAGCAGGCCGCCAGGGCGGCCGGGATCGAGTACACGCTCAATCCGGGCGAGGGTGCCTTCTACGGACCGAAGCTGGAATTCGTACTGCGCGATGCCATCGGCCGCGATTGGCAATGCGGCACCTTGCAGGTGGACCTGAACCTGCCCGGGCGTCTCGGCGCCCATTACATCGACGAGCACAGCCAGCGGCAGACCCCGGTGATGCTGCATCGGGCCATTTTCGGTTCCCTCGAACGCTTCTTCGGGATTTTGCTCGAGCACCACGCCGGGCGTCTCCCGGCCTGGCTTTCACCCACCCATGCGGTGCTACTGAGCATCACTGACCGCCAGCATGATTACGTCATGAAGACGGCTGAATTCTTGAAAAAACAAGGGGTTCTCGTCGAATCTGACTTGCGCAACGAAAAGGTGGGCTTTAAGATTCGCGAACATACGCTGCAACGCGTTCCTTACCTGTTGGTCGCAGGGGACAAGGAAGTCGCGGCGAACCTGTTGTCTGTGCGCTCCCGCAGCGGTAAAGACCTGGGCACCATGACTCCACAGGCGTTCGCCGAACGTCTGGGGGTGGAGCTCGAAACGCGCGGGCGCCGAACGTTGGAGGATTGACGCATAGCCATTGCAACCAAGCGCATCCGGCGCAATGAGGAGATCACGTCGCCGACGGTGCGGGTGATCGGGGCGGACGGGGCGCAGGCCGGGGTGATGTCACGATTCGACGCACTGCAGTTGGCACTAGGCGCTGAACTCGATCTGGTTGAAGTCTCGCCCACGGCGGAGCCGCCGGTGGTGCGGGTCATGGACTTCGGCAAGTTCCTCTTCGAGCAGAACAAGAAGGCCCACTCTGCCAAGCGCAAGCAGAAGCAGCAGCAGGTCAAGGAAGTAAAGTTTCGTCCGGGTACGGAAGAGGCGGATTACCAGGTCAAGCTGCGCAATCTGATCCGCTTCCTGACCGAGGGTGATAAGGCCAAGGTGACCTTAAGGTTCCGCGGCCGTGAGATGGTGCACCAGGATATCGGCCGCAAACTCCTGGATCGGGTACAAACCGACCTTGCCGCCGCGGCAATCGTCGAGCAGTTTCCGATGATGGAGGGCCGGCAGATGGTCATGGTGTTTTCACCAAAAAAGAAGTGAGTCGTCGAAGGGTCGCGCAGGCGCCCTGAGTCGATTCCGCGGGTGAGCGGGTGGCGCGAGCCGCCTTGTGAGCCTTTGCTATAGAAATGGAGAATGTTTCATGCCCAAGTTGAAGACCAACCGGGCGGCGTCCAAGCGTTTTCGCAAGACGGCGAAGGGGTTCAAATCCTATTCGTCCGGCCGCCGCCACAATCTCGGCCACAAGGACTCCAAGCGCAAGCGTCATGCGCGCTCCGGAGGCAGCAGCCTGATCCATAAGAGCGACGTCGATCGCATCACCCAGCTGTTGCCCAACCATTAGGCCAACCGGAAAATTCAAGGAGTCGAACCATGGCACGAGTCAAACGTGGCGTGACGGCCGGCAGGCGTCACAAGAAGGTCCTTGGCAAGGCCAAGGGCTATTACAACGCGCGGCGCAAGGTCTATCGCACCGCCAAGCAGGCCGTCATCAAGGCCGGTCAATACGCCTTCCGCGACCGGCGCGCCAAGAAGCGCGATTTCCGCGCCCTGTGGATCACACGCATCAACGCGGCCGCCCGCGCTCACGAACTGTCCTACAGCCGCCTGATCGCCGGACTGCGCCTGGCGGGAATCGAGATCGATCGGAAGCTCCTGGCTGACCTGGCGGTCCACGATGCCAACGCCTTCGGGGTGATTGCGGCACAGGCGAAGGCTGCGCTGGCGGCCTAAAGGGCAGGGCAAGCACCCCGTGTCCGATCTCGCGGTACTGACCGCGGAGGCGCTGGCGCAGATCAGCGCCAGCGAGACTCTGGCTGCGCTGGATGAACTGCGCGTGCACTGGCTCGGGCGCAGAGGAGTGCTCACCGAGCAGCTCAAGTCTCTCGGCGCTCTGCCGGCCAAGGCCCGGCCCGCCGCCGGCGCGCAGATCAATGCCGCGAAAGCCGAGATCCAGTCCGCCCTCGAGACCCGCCGCGCCTCGCTCGATCAGGCGCTCATCGAGCGCTCGCTCGCCGCCGGCGCGGTGGATGTCAGCTTGCCGGGACGCGGCGAGGCGGGTGGGGGAGTGCACCCGATCACACGCCTGCGACTGCGCATCGAGGAGCTGTTCGAACGTGCCGGCTATGAGATCGCCACGGGTCCGGAAGTGGAGGACGAGTTCCACAACTTCGAGGCCCTGAACATTCCGGCCAATCATCCTTCCCGTGCCATGCACGACACCTTCTACCTGGAGGGCGGACTGCTGCTGCGCACGCATACCTCGCCCGTCCAGGTCCGGGCGATGCTGACGCGCCAGCCTCCCTTCGCGCTGATCGCTCCGGGCCGGGTCTATCGCTGCGATTCGGACGTCAGCCACTCGCCGATGTTCCACCAGGTCGAAGGGCTTCTGGTCGACACG
Source organism: Steroidobacteraceae bacterium (assembly GCA_035300345.1). Lineage (GTDB taxonomy): Bacteria > Pseudomonadota > Gammaproteobacteria > Steroidobacterales > Steroidobacteraceae > FEN-1191. The sequence goes on along the minus strand of DATGVM010000037.1, from coordinate 14,883 downwards.
CAGGTGAGTTTCGCGAATCTGAAATCCGTGCTGCACCAATTCATGGAGTCGCTGTTCGAGCGCTCCCTGTCGATGCGCTTGCGGCCTTCCTATTTTCCGTTCACCGAGCCGTCGGCGGAGGTGGATATCTCCTGCCTGCTATGCGCCGGCGTGGGTTGCCGGGTCTGTAAGCAGACCGGCTGGCTCGAGGTCGCCGGCTGCGGCATGGTGCACCCCAACGTCTTCCGGGCCTGCGGCATTGATGCGGAGCGCTACTCCGGCTTCGCTTTCGGTTTCGGCATCGAACGGCTGGCGATGCTCCGCTACGGCGTGAACGACTTGCGGCTGTTCTTCGAAAACGACCTGCGCTTCCTGGCGCAGTTTGCGCGAGGCTGAAGGTGAAGCTGCCCGTTTCATGGCTGCGCAGCTGGGTCGATCCGCCCTGGACCGATCGCGAGCTGGCGGACCGCCTGACCATGCTGGGCTTTGAAGTCGAGGCCCTGAGCCAGGTGGCGCCGCCCTTCAGCGGCGTCGTGGTTGCGGAGATCCGCGCTGTCGCGCCGCACCCTCAGGCGGACAAACTGACGGTGTGTCGAGTCTATGCCGGTGGCGCGGAACTGCAGGTGGTCTGCGGCGCGGACAATGCCCGGGCCGGGCTGCGCAGTGCCCTGGCGATGGTGGGCGCGCGACTGCCGGGAGACCTGAGCATCGGCAAGGCGAAGCTGCGCGGCGTGGAATCGCAGGGTATGCTGTGCTCTGCGCGCGAGCTGGGCCTGCCGGAGCAGGGCGAGGGGATCATCGAACTCCCGGCCGATGCGCCACCCGGCGCGTCACTGCGTGAGTATCTGCGGCTCGATGAGTCGCTGTTCGAGATCAGCGTCACACCCAATCGCGGCGACGCCATGTCGGTGTGCGGCATCGCGCGCGAAATCGCGGCCGCCAGCGGCCTGGCACTCCAGCCACCGGCCCTCCATGCGCTCAAGGCCACGACTGCGGAGCGCCACCCCATAAATCTGGTGGCCGGGGCGGGCTGTGCGCGATTTGCCAGCCGGGTGATCCGGGGCGTTGACAACCGGCGTCCCACGGCGCCGTGGCTGCGAGAGCGGCTGGAGCGATCGGGGCTGCGTTCGATCAGCCCGGTGGTCGATGTCACGAACTTTGTGCTGCTCGAACTGGGCCAGCCGATGCACGCCTATGATCTGGCAAAGCTCCGGGGCGAAGTGCAGGCGCGCCGTGCGCGGCCCGATGAGACCCTGGTGCTGCTCGACGGGCGGGAGGTCAGGCTGGACTCCGACGTCCTGGTCATCGCGGACGGGCAGGGCGCCATCGGCATGGCCGGCATCATGGGGTCGGAACGCAGCGCGATCACGGCAGGTACCACGGAGGTGCTGTTGGAGTCCGCCTGGTTCGATCCCAACGTCATTGCCGGAAAGGGCCGGCGCCTTGGACTCCTCACCGATGCCAGCCAGCGTTTCGAGCGCGGTGTGGATCCGGCCGGCCAGGAGCGCGCGCTGGAGCGCGCCTGCGAGCTGCTCGGCGCGATGGCCGGTGGGAATGCGGGCCCGGCCGCTCTGGCGGAGTTGCCCCGCGAGTTGCCGCAGCGCGGTGCAGTACCGCTCCGTGCCACGCAAATTTCAAACCTCCTCGGCAGGACATTCGCGGCCACGGAAGTCGGCGAGCGGCTGCGCGCACTGGGCCTTAAGGTGAGCGCGGCCGGGGAGGAGACGTGGCAGGTCGTCGCGCCGTCGTGGCGCTTCGATATCACGATCGAGGCCGATCTGATCGAAGAGCTGGCGCGCTCGGCCGGACTGGACTCGATTGCCGAGGCCGCTCCCGCGGGCCAGCGAGTGATCAGCGGCAGCAGTGAAGCGAAAATTGGGGAACGCGCCGTGTTGCAACGCCTCACAGCGCGTGGCTACAGCGAAGCGGTCACATTCGGTTTTACCGACCCGGCGCTGCAGGCGCAGCTGTGCGGCGCCATCGAGCCGGTCAGCTTGCGCAACCCCATCGCCGGCAACCTGTCCGTCATGCGTGCCTCGCTGTGGCCGGGCCTGCTATTGGCTGCCCGCGCCAACCTGCACCGCCAGCGTGAGCGGGTGCGCCTGTTTGAGATTGCAAATCGTTTCCTGCGCGGCCGCGACGGGCGCGTCGCCGAGCAGACGATGATCGGCGGCGTGGTGCTTGGCACCAGGCTGCCGGAGCAGTGGGGCGCAGCGCGGGCGAGCGCCGATTATTTCGATGTCAAGGGCGACGTCACGGCCCTGCTGAGCCTGGCGGCCCCGGAATCTGCGTTTCAATTCCTGGCCGGCGCCAGCCTGCCTGGCCTGCACCCGGGACGCAGCGCGCAGATCGTGCGCGATGGGAGCGTGATCGGGCAACTTGGCGAGCTGCATCCGGCCCTGTTGCGCGCGCTGGATTTTACATATGCCCCGTTGTTGTTTGAACTCGACTACGCCGCCGTCACCGCCAGCAGCGCAGTGCGCTTTGCGCCGCTGTCCAGTTTTCCACAGATTCGCCGTGATATTTCATTCACAATCGCGGCCTCGGAGACCTTTGGGAGGATTGCCGAACGTGTTAGTGTTGCAGCGTCAACCCGGTTACATGAGCTGCGCATTTTCGACGTCTACCAGGGGAAGGGTGTAGAATCAGGTCGAAAAAGCGTCGCTTTGGGCTTGATTTTGCAGGATATAAGTCGCACTCTTACAGACGCGGACGCCGACGAGGTCGTCGCCGCGGTGTGTTCGGAATTGCGCTCGAGTCTGGATGCAAAAATAAGAGAATAAGGATGGCTCTCACCAAGGCGGAAATGGCCGAGGCACTGTTCAATCAGCTCGGTCTCAACAAGCGCGAGGCGCGCGAGCTCGTCGATCTTTTCTTCGAAGAGGTGCGCGGCGCACTCGCGACGGGCGAGCAGGTTAAGCTTTCGGGCTTCGGCAATTTCGACCTGCGCGACAAGAACCAGCGCCCGGGCCGCAATCCGAAGACCGGTGAGGAAATTCCGATCAGCGCACGGCGCGTCGTGACATTCCGGCCAGGGCAGAAGCTCAAGGCTCGGGTCGAGGCTTATGCTGGAACCAAAGAACAATAACGAGCTTCCTGCGATTCCCGGCAAGCGCTATTTCACCATCGGTGAAGTCAGCGAATTGTGCGGTGTGAAGCCCCATGTGCTGCGCTACTGGGAACAGGAATTTCCACAGCTCAAGCCTGTCAAGCGGCGCGGCAATCGCCGCTACTACCAGCGCCAGGATGTGATCGTCATCCGCCAGATCCGCAGCCTGCTCTACGAGCAGGGCTTCACCATCGGTGGCGCGCGCAACAAGCTGGGCGGTGACGAGGCGCGCACGGATATCAGCCAGAGCCAGCAGATCGTGCGGCAGGTGCGGCTCGAACTCGAAGAAGTGCTGCGGATTCTCCGCCGCTAAACTATCATTCGGATTGAGTACCGGTCGGGGCGTGGCGCAGCCTGGTAGCGCACTTGCATGGGGTGCAAGGGGTCCCGAGTTCAAATCTCGGCGCCCCGACCAATTTTCTCCAGCGGGAAACCCCTATCGCCAGCGCGCGATAGAAGGGTAGACTCCGCGCCACACAACGCCGCCCTAGGGGTCAGGAGGCAGGCATGAGAGTTCATTCGTTGCGTCTGGTCGCCGTCAGTGCCGCTTTGGTGCTCGCCGCCTGCGGTAATGACAGTCCGACTTCGACGATCGACACCACCAGCACGGCGCGCGGTACGCTGATCGAAGACCCGCCGCTCCGTATCGCCTCGCTGGACGCACCCACGCTCAATGCCGAGCTCATGGCGAGCGCCGCCGGTCAGCAATTGCTCCTGGTAGCAGGAGCGCCCGCCTGCGGCGTTGATTTCAACTATTTTCATTACTGGACCGTGGGCGGCATGAACGAAACCGCCACCGCCTCAGGCGCGTTGATGGTGCCCACCGGTGGCGCCGGCTGCACCGGGGCCCGTCCCATTGTGCTCTACGCCCATGGCACCGATACGAACAAGAACCTGAACCTGGCTGACATCACCGACCCGACCAACAGCGAGGGGGCACTGATCGCGGCCATGTTTGCGGCGCAAGGTTACATTGTCGTGGCGCCCAATTACGCCGGTTATGACACCTCTTCGCTCGACTACCACCCCTTCCTCAACGGCGATCAGCAGTCCAAGGACATGATTGATGCCCTGACGGCGGCGCGCCAGGCCTTGGGCCACGTGCTGGCCTCGACGACGACCGACAGCGGCAAGCTGTTCATCACCGGTTATTCCCAGGGTGGCTACGTGGCCATGGCGACGCACAAGGCAATGCAGGCCGCTGGCATGACCGTCACGGCCTCGGCGCCCATGTCCGGCCCCTACGCCCTCGAAGCTTTCGGTGACTTCGTGTTCCTGGGCCACGTGAATCTCGGTTCGACGATTTTCACGCCGATGATTACCACCAGCTACCAGAGATCCTACGGCAACATCTACGCCGCGACGACCGATGTGTTTGAAGCGGCGTACGCGCCCACGATCGAGGGACTGCTGCCCAGCACGATGACCGTCGACAGCATCATTGGCAATGGCCTGCTGCCACAGTTGGAACTGTTCAACAGCAATACCCCTGGCAACGGCGATGCGAGCAGTGGGAGCGCCTTGCTGGACGCCTATCTGGCAGAGCCCAGCGATCCCAATGATCCGAATACGCCGCTCTTCCGGCTTGGATTCGGGACCTCGAATCTGATCAAGAACAGCTACCGCATCGCCTATGTGGCGGACCTTGCGGCCAACCCTGACGGGGCCGTCCCTCAGACGAATCTGCTGCCGGCCGCGGCACCGGCCAATTCGTTGCGCCAGGCGTTCAAGACCAATGACCTGCGCAGCTGGACACCGGCAGCGCCGGTACTGATGTGCGGAGGCGCCGGCGATCCTGTGGTGTTTTTCCCGGTCAACACGCTCCTGATGCAGGCGTACTGGCAGAACTATGCGCCGCAGCTGCCGCCGGGAGTGGTGACGGTCCTCGACGTCGCTTCGGCCATTACGGGCCCCAACGACCCGTTTCTGCTCGCCAAGGGCGGCTTTGCGCAGGCTGAGGCCGCGATTGATGCGGGGGCGGGGGGGGGTGCCGCGGGCTTCCAGGCCAGGGTGTCCAGCTACCATTCGACGGTGGCCCCGTTCTGCTCAGCCGCGGCGCGCGGTTTCTTCGGTCTGTTCTAGGAGCAGCCACCATGAAAAACACCAAGATTCTTGCTGGCGTCGGTTTGCTGCTGGTGTGCGGCGCCGGGTCGGCGATGGCGGCGGATGCAATCCACGGCAACGAGATTCGCCTTGGCCTTTATATCGTGCAATACGACGCGCACGCGGATGACATCACGGGCCCATTCGTCCCCAAAGGCCTCAACGTCAACGTCAAGAACGTCAATACGGCCTACGTGGCCTACGTCCGCCGTTTGTCGCCGAATTTTGTGCTCGAACTGGCCGCCGGCGTTCCGCCCAAGACCGAGACGACCGGGAAGGGACCGGCGATGCTGGGCTCGGTGCCGTTTGACGGCCAGGTGATCTCGACGGCCAAATGGTTTGCACCGACCCTGTTGCTGAATTACGTATTCCTCGACGAATCGTCGGCCTGGCGACCCTACTTCGGCGTGGGCGCCAACTACACGAAATTCTATGACCGGCAGTCCACCGCGGCGGGCAATGCCGCGAACGGCGGCCCGACGTCGATCTCGCTGACCAGCTCCCTGGGGCCGGCCGCCACGCTGGGCGTGCGCTGGCACCTCCAGGACCGCTGGAGCCTGTACGCCTCCTATTCCTACTCGGTGGTCCGGAGCAATCTGGTTGCCAATACCGCCGGGGTACTGCGCCGCACGCACATCGACTTCAATCCCACGACGCTGGTGCTGTCGGTGGGGTTTGCCTTCTAATGCCGGCACTTCCTTGACTTGAGCGTGCCACACCCTACAATTCCGGCCTTCTTAAGGTGCGGGAATAGCTCAGTTGGTAGAGCGCAACCTTGCCAAGGTTGAGGTCGCGAGTTCGAGCCTCGTTTCCCGCTCCAAATCACTCTTGAAGGCTAGGTGGCAGAGTGGTCATGCAGCGGCCTGCAAAGCCGTGTACGCCGGTTCGATTCCGACCCTAGCCTCCATTGCACAAGCGGACGTGGCGAAACTGGTATACGCAGCAGACTTCAATTGGAGTGCCCGCGGGGAAACCTGCGGTGCAGAACCGCCCAAATTCGGGGAACGCTACCGGTCCCGGCCCAGGCCAATCCCGAGCCAAGCCCCGCGAGGGGAAGGTGTAGAGACTAGACGGGCGGCGCCTAAAGCCACTTAGGGAGGCCAAGGCGAAGGGATAGTCCAGACCACGAACGCCCGCGATCGGCGGGCGGCGGCGAAAGCCGAAGTGGCAGGAAAATCTGCTTCCCTCAAAAGGGGAGTGTGGGTTCGAGTCCCGCCGTCCGCACCAGGAATGAAACTGCTCATCGGCGAAAATCTGCAGCTGTGGCGGGGCGAACTGCACGTGCTGCGCGGGCTTTCGCTGGCCGTGGATGCCGGGTGCTGCCTGCAGGTGACGGGCATCAATGGCGCGGGCAAGTCCAGCCTGCTGCGCGTACTCGCGGGGCTCCTGCCGGCGGAGGAGGGCAGTGTGAGTTGGCGCGGCATCGACACGCGAGGCGATCAACACGCCTATCACAGCGAACTCGCATGGCTCGGCCACGGCACGGCGCTGAAAGCCGATCTGTCGGCGCGCGAGAATCTGCGCTACTCCGCCGGACTGCGCCGCGAACTTGACTCCGCGCAGATCGATGCGGCGCTCGCGCGCGTGGGCTTTGCCCACGCCGACCAGCGCCTCGCTCGGCAGATGTCCGCCGGCCAGCAACGGCGCGTCGCCCTGGCGCGGGTATTGCTGCTCGATTGCGCGCTGTGGCTGCTTGATGAGCCGACATCAAACCTCGACAGCAGCGGCCAGAGGATGTTCACCCAGCTGCTGGAGGCCCACCTGGACGAGGGCGGTCTCGCCGTGGTCGCGACCCACCAGCCCCTGGCGATCGATCCGCAGCGCCTGCAGACACTCGAGCTCGCATGAAAGTGCCATCCGCAGCGGTGGTGTCTCCCGGCAAGGCCGGATGGAGATTGGTGCAGCGGGACCTGCGCCTGGGCTTTCGCCGTCCCGGGGAATGGCTGCAACCACTGGTGTTTTTCCTGGTCGTAACCACATTGTTTCCGCTCGCCACCAGCCCGGAGCTGTCGCGCCTCAGAGACATGGCGCCCGGTGCGCTGTGGGTCGCGGCACTGTTATCCTCGCTGTTGGCACTGGAATTGCTGTTTCGTGAAGACGGTCAGGACGGGACGCTCGAGCAGCTGGCAGTCTCGGGTCTGCCGTTGCCCTGGCTGCTGCTGGCAAAGACCTGCGTGCACTGGCTGCTGACCGGCCTGCCGCTGGTGCTGGCCGGACCGCTGGTCGCGACGGCGCTCGGCGCGCCCTATGCCTCGATTCCAGGCGTGTTTGCGGCGCTGCTGCTGGGCAGCAGTGCGCTGAGCCTCATCGGTGCGGTGGGTGCCGCACTCACCCTGGGACTGCGACGGGGCGGGGTATTGCTGGCGCTGCTGGTGCTGCCGCTGGCCGTGCCGGTGCTGATTTTCGGCGCGCGCGCCACATCGCTCGCCATGGCACAGGATCCGATGACGGCGCCGATGTATCTGCTGGGGGCGATCGCCGTGCTGAGTGCTACCCTGGCGCCGCTCGCCGCCGCCGCTGCTGTGCGCATCAGCTTGGAGTAAGGATGGACTGGACCTGGTTTCACCGCTTTGGCTCACCGCCGCACTTCTACAGGATCGCGGGCACACTGATTCCGTGGTTCGCGTGGCTGGCGGCCCTTTGCGGCCTGGCCGGACTGATTGGCGGGCTGGGCCTCGCGCCCCCGGATTATCAGCAGGGAGATGGCTACCGGATCATCTACGTGCACGTCCCGGCGGCGGTGCTGTCCACCATGGCCTACGCGGCGATGGCCACCGCGGCCGGCGTGGGGCTCATCTGGCGCATGAACGTCGCGCATGCGGTGGCGGCCAGCTGCGCGGCCATCGGGGCTTCCTTCACCTTCCTGGCCCTCGTGACCGGGAGCCTGTGGGGGCGTCCAATGTGGGGCACCTACTGGGAATGGGATCCGCGCCTCACTTCCGAGCTGGTGATGCTGTTTCTTTACCTCGGCTACATGGGGCTGCGTGGCGCCATCGATGATACCGCGCGCGCGGATCGCGCCAGCGCGGTGCTGGCGCTGGTCGGCGTGATCAACCTGCCCATCATTCACTACTCGGTGGACTGGTGGAATTCCCTCCACCAGGGCCACACGCTGCTCAAGTTCGCCAAGCCCTCCATGCCGCCGAGCATGCTCGTGCCGCTGCTGCTGCTGATGCTGGGCTTCGTGCTGTACTTTGCCGCGATCGTGCTGGTGCGCGCCCGCGGCGAGGTGCTGCGGCGCGAACGCAATGCGCGCTGGATCGCCGAACTCCTGGGGGCGCCATCATGATGCAGTGGTTGGCCATGGGTGGATACTGGATGTACGTCTGGCCCTCCTACCTGCTCACCTTTCTGGTCCTGGTGCTGAACGTCGGCTTTGCACAGCGCAGTGCCCAGCGCGCGCGCCAGGAAGCCCTGCGCCGCACGCAGAGCGCGGCGGCGCAACAGGGCCGATCATGACCGCCCGCCAGCGGCGCATGACGCTGGTCGCGGTGATCATCGCGGGCGTCGGTATTGCCGGCGGCCTGGCGTTGCGCGCGTTCCGGGAGAACGTGATGTTCTATTTCGACCCCAGCAAGGTCGCCGCCGGCAAGGTCAGGCAGGGCGAGCACTTCCGCCTCGGCGGCATGGTCGTCAAGGGCAGCGTGCACCGCGCCGCCGGTTCGCTGGACGTGAAATTCGTGGTCACCGACTTCGCGCACAACGTCCCGGTCACCTACGACAAGGTGCTGCCGGATCTGTTCAAGGAAGGGGCGGGCGTCGTCGCCCTCGGCCGTCTGGATGCGCAAGGGACTTTCGTCGCCGATGAAGTACTCGCCAAGCATGACGAGAAGTACATGCCGCCCGAAGTGGCCCGTTCCCTGAAGCAGGGGCAAGCGGCCGCGGCCCTCAAGGCAGGAGCGCCCAACTGATGCTGATCGAAATTGGTCACTTCGCCATGATCCTGGCGCTGCTGCTGAGCGCAGCGCAGGCCTTCTTCGGGCTCGCGGGCGCGGCCCTCAAGCGCGAGCGCTGGCTGGCGGTGGTGCCTTCGGCGGTCGCCGGTCAGTTCCTGTTCCTCGCCCTGGGCACCGCGACGCTCGTGCACGCCTTCGTCGTGAACGATTTTTCGGTCAAGTACGTCGCCGAGCACTCCAACTCCGCTCTGCCTCTGTTCTACCGCATCTCCGCGCTGTGGGGCGCGCATGAAGGCTCGCTGCTGTTGTGGATCTGCGTGCTGGGCCTGTGGACGGTGGCCGTAGCGCTGCGTTCCGATCATCTGCCGCGCGCCTACGCGGCGCGGGTGCTCGGCGTGCTGGGCGTCGTCAGCTTCGGCTTCCTGCTGTTTCTGCTCTCTACCTCGAGCCCCTTCGAGCGCCTCTTTCCGGCCGCCGTCGACGGGAACGACCTGAACCCGCTGCTGCAGGACTTCGCGATGGCAATCCATCCGCCGATCCTGTACACCGGCTACGTCGGCATGAGCGTCAGCTTCGCCTTCGCCTGCGCGGCCATGCTGGAAGGGCGGACCGACAACGCCTGGGCGCGCTGGCAGCGGCCCTGGACCATCGTCGCCTGGGCCTTCCTCAGCTGCGGCATCGCACTCGGCAGCTGGTGGGCCTATTACGAGCTCGGCTGGGGCGGCTGGTGGTTCTGGGATCCGGTCGAGAATGCCTCCTTCATGCCCTGGCTGGTAGGCACGGCCCTCATTCACTCGCTCGCCGTCACGGACAAGCGTGGCCTGTTCAAGAGCTGGACGCTGCTGCTGTCCGTCGGGGTCTTTTCCCTAAGCCTGCTGGGGACCTTCCTGGTGCGCTCCGGCGTGCTGGTGTCCGTGCATTCCTTTGCCTCCGATCCGGCGCGCGGGATTTTCATCCTCAGTTTCCTCGCCCTGATGATCGGCGGTGCGCTCACCCTGTTCGCCTGGCGTGCGCCGAAGCTGGGCTCCTCGGCCGGCTTTGCGATGGTGTCGCGCGAGTCCTTCCTGCTGTTCAACAACATCCTGCTGGTCGTGGCGGCCGCGGTCGTCTTTGGCGGTACCCTGGCGCCCCTGATCGCCGACACGCTCCATCTCGGCACGCTCTCGGTGGGGCCGCCGTATTTCAATCCAAGCTTCCTGGTGCCGACGCTGCCGCTGGTCATGCTGGTGTCGATCGGCATTCACTCGCGCTGGCGGCGTGGCGCGCTCGGGGAATCGAAGCGCCGTATCCTGGGCGCGCTGGCCACCGCGGTCCTTGTCGGGCTGTCCGTCACCTACGGCTTCTACGGCGGAGCGAGTCTGCTGACGCCCATTGGCGCCGTGGTCGGATTCTGGATCATCCTGTCTTCACTCATCGATCCGATCGATCGCCTGCGAAGGCAGCTCACGCTTCCGGCCAGTGTGCTGGGCATGACCATCGCGCACATCGGCCTGGGCTGTTTCGTCCTGGGCATAACCTTCGTAAAATCCAACACGATTGAGCTGGATGTGGCGCTGGCGCGTGGCGCCAGCCACCAGGTGGGCGACTATGTGTTCCGCTACAACGGCGGGGAGAACATCGAGGGCCCGAACTTCGACGGCTTCCGTGGCCACGTGACCGCGTTTCGCAACGGCAAGGTGGTCGCCGAAATGAGCCCGGAGAAGCGCCATTATTTCGTGCAGGGATCGGTCATGACCGAGGCGGCCATTGCCGCGAAATGGAACCGCGACCTGCTGGCCGCGCTGGGTGAGGACGTGGGGAACGATTCCTGGAGCCTGCGATTGCAGTACCGCCCGATGATCCGCTTCATCTGGCTGGGCGCTGCGATCATGGCGCTCGGGGGCATCACCACGCTGTTTGACCGGCGCTACCGCTTCGCCGCGATGGTCGAAAGCGGAACGCAGGTGAAGCCATGAAGCGCTTCCTGCTGCCGCTGGGCGTTTTTACGCTTCTCGTGATCGTGCTGGCCGTGGGCATCGCCAATGCGCCAAAAAACGGCTCGAAGGAAATCATCTCGCCGCTCCTCGGCAAGGCGGCCCCGCAGTTTACCCTGCCGCAGCTGAACAAGGGCGGGGCGCAGGTGGCAAGCACGGCGCTCCTCGGTGGCTGGCACCTCGTGAACGTCTGGGGCACCTGGTGCCCCGCATGCCGCGAGGAGCACGAGGCGCTGCTGCAGATCAAGGGCGAGGGGAGGGTGCCGATCATCGGGATCGACTGGAACGATGAGGACGCCGAGGCGATCGCCTGGCTGTCGCAGTTCGGCAATCCCTACGATGTGGTCGGCACTGATCATGACGGCCGGGTGGCCATCGACTGGGGCGTGTACGGGGCACCGGAGAGCTTCCTGGTAAGCCCGCAGGGCATCGTGGTGGAGAAACTGATCGGGGCCATGACGATGGAGGACTGGAACAGCCGCTTTCTGCCGCACCTGTCAGCGGCGGCGCCGGCGAGTGCCGGGGCGGGCGCATGAAGCGCGTCCGGCGCCTGGCAGCACTGGCGGCGCTCAGCGCTTCGCTGTGGACGACGCCCCTCCTTGCCGTCGACAACACGCCCCCGCTCCCCGATCCCAGCATGCAGCAGCGTTATCTTGACCTCACCCATGAGCTGCGCTGCGTGCAGTGCCAGAACGAGGCGCTGGCCGATTCCAACGTCAACGTCGCCGCGGATCTGCGCCTTGAGATTCACGACATGCTGCTCGCGGGCAAGAGCGACGAAGAAGTTCGCAATTATCTGGTCGCCCGCTACGGCGAATTCATCCTGTTCCGCCCGCGCATGAACTGGCACAACGCCTGGCTGTGGGCCGCGCCCGCCCTGATGCTGCTCGCCGGATTCGGGATCGCCGTGAGGGTGATGCGAAATCGCGCCAGCCTGCCCATCACGGACGACGACGAGCCCACGCCGGCGGCATGATCAGCTTTGTCATCTGGGCGGTGGTGTGCGCCGCCGGCGCGGCGCTGTTCCTCGCCATTCCGTTGCTGCGAGTCCGGTCCGGGACGATTCCGGCCGAGCGCGGCGCGGGAGTCGTGGCGAGCCTGCTGACGATCCTGTCGGCCTTCCTGCTGTATCCGCTGTGGAGCCACTACCCCTGGGGCGCGCTGCCCGCGACGAACAACGAAACCATCGAGCCGCTTCTCACGGCTACCGCGCAGCATCCCGAAGACATCCCCGGATGGCTCAACCTGGGCCAGGCCTACCTAAAGATCGAACAGTGGCCGCTGGCGCGCCGCAGCTTTCAGCACGCGGACCATCTGGCCCATGGCAGCAGCGCCGCCGCCCTGAGCGGGTTGGGCGAGACCATCATGTTCCAGAACGGCGGCAACGAGACGCCGGAGGCCACAAACCTGTTCAACCGCGCACTGCAGCTCGATGCGCGCTCGCCCCAGGCCCTGTTTTACACCGGGATCACGCTGCTGAATGCGGGCGATCTGGCCAACGCGCGGGCGCGCTTTGCGACTCTGCGTGAGCTGGGGCCGCCGCCGGCCGTTGTCGACGCCCTGGACAAGCAGATCGCCGCCATTGATGTTCAGATCGCACGCCAGCATCCCGATCCGGCCACAGCAATTCGCCTGCGCGTGGACTTGGCCCCGGCGTTGGCGGGGCAGGTGCCCAGTGGAGCCTCGCTGTTCGTATTTGTGCGTTCACCCCAGGGCGGTCCGCCACTGGCCGTCAAGCGCCTCATCGCCACGTTTCCACAGGAGGTCGAACTGTCCTCCACCGACTCGGTACTTGCTGGCCACAGCTTGAGTGCCGGCCAGGCCGTGCAGGTGCTGGCGCGAATTTCCGCCGCGGGCACGCCCACGAGCAGCCCCGGTGATCTTTTTGGTGAGCTCAGCGCCGTCGCGGGCAGGGCGGGGCAGCACAAACTGTTGGTCGACAGGCGCAGTCCTTAACTATCAAGCAACTCTGGCGCTGAGTAGGTCGCGTGAGGGCAGGGCGCCGCAGACCCCGGCTACTGCCCCTTCATCATCTCCAGATACTCAGGTTCCTTCCGGATGGGATCGAAGTCCGGGTCGTGCTTGATCCAGCCGTAATTCGTAACGCCGGCGGCGATCGCCTCCCGCAGGGTCGCGACAGCCTTCTTCGTTTCCCCGAGCTGGGCGTACAGGCAGGCCCCATTGTAAAGCATCAGAGAATCGCCTGGACTCATGGCGAGCGCCGCGTCGCCTTGCGCGATGGCTTCTTCCCTGCGGTCCACCTCGAGCAGCGCGATCGCGTAGAACATCTTCGCTCGCGAATCGTCCGGGTTCTGGAGCAGGTAGTTCGGCATGAGACCCACCAGGTGGCGGTTCGTGGCTTCTGCCTCCGCCTTGCGCCCCAGGCCCACATAAGCCTGCTTCAGATCCGCGTGTGCGACGTAGAAGCCAGGCTTGATGTCGATGGCGCGCTGGAACAGCTTGAGGGCATCGGCAAAATTTCCGGTCGAGAAATGAATGCGCCCGAGCGTCCAGTAGGCGATGAAGTTATCGGGATCGAGCTCGATGGCCTTGTTGCCCGATGCCGCGGCTTCGTCGAACTTGCCCCAGATGAAGTAGGACAGCCCCATCGCCGCATAGGCTTCGGGGAGATTGCTGTCATACATCAGGGCCTTGAAGCTGAATTCCTGCGCCTTGTCCCGGAACTTCTCCTGGCGTGAGAAGTACTGGTACATCTGCCCATAGGCGCTGGAACAGGCCGCGTACGCGGCGGCATAGCGGGGATCGAGTTCGATCGCCTTCTCGAACAGCTGGATCGCGTATTCGACACTGCGTTTGCTGAGCCGATACAGATAATCCTGGCCGCGCAGGTAAAAATCGTAGGCCTGGACATTGACGGTCTGGCGCTTGGTGAGCGACAGCTTCTCCGAGAAGCTCAGCTTCAGCTTGAGTGCCTCGACGATCTGCTTGGCAACCGTTTCTTGGATATCAAAAATGTCGTCGAGCTTGCCCTTGTAGGTGTCGCCCCAGATCTGGCGGTTCGTGGCGGCGTCAACGAGTTGCACCGTGATGCGGACCGAGTCCTGGAACTTGCGTACGCTGCCGCCGACGATGTAGCGCGCGCCGAGCTCGCGACCGATGGCCTTGAGATCCTTCTTGGCGTCCTTGAACTGCATCGACGCCCAGCGCGACACGAGTTCGATCTCGTTGACCAGCGACAGCCTCGCGATCAGCTCCTCGGTCAGGCCATCGCTGAAGTAACTGGCGTCGGTGTCGGAACTGATGTTATCGAAGGGCAGCACCGCGAGGGCGCCGGACTCAATCGCCGGCTCAGCGCTCTTGCCCGCCTGCGCAGGAGTCGTGGCGCTGGGCGCCCCGGTCTCCGCGGTAGCGATGGGTTCGCGGCGTGGCTTGGTGATCGTCACCCCGACGCGTTCGAGCGCACGGAGAATGGCCTGCAGGTGCTCGTCGGGACTGCCGTGGTAATACTCTATATGTTGGATGCCCGCGAGCGGGTACTTGAGGCCGGCCGGAATCTGAGTGGGTTCCAGATCGACGGGGAGGATATGCCCCTTGCGCTCGCTCGCCAGCAGAACCTCCTTGGTGACGTTATGCGAGCGGACCGCCGACTCGGACACCATCAGCAGCAGCACCTTGGCCTTATCCAGGGCATTGACGATTTCCTCGCCCCACATCGCGGCGCCGTCGATGCTGCGCACGTCCATCCACAGCGGTACACCCGCGGCGCGGAGCTTGGCGGTCAGTGCTAGAACCTTGTCGTTGTCTTCGCGCGAATAGCTGACGAATACTTCTTCTTGTGCCATGCGCGTCCTTAGGGTGACCG
>DATGVM010000036.1:0-219491 GCA_035300345.1 Steroidobacteraceae bacterium | reverse complement strand
ACCATCGAGGGCGGCCGGCGCCTGCAGGCGCGCGCCATCATCATCGCGACGGGCGCGCAGTACCGAAAGCCGTCACTCGAGAAGCTTTCGCTGTTTGAGGGCGCCGGCATTTACTACAGCGCGACGTTCATGGAGGCTCAGGTCTGCAGCAGCGAGGAAGTCATTGTCGTCGGAGGCGGAAACTCCGCTGGGCAAGCCGCGGTATTTCTCGCGCAGACTTCGAAGCACGTTCACGTGCTCGTCCGATCGGGCGGGCTGGCCGACACCATGTCACGCTATCTGCGTCGCCGGATCGAGGAGAGCCCGTCGATTTCCCTCAGAACCCATACGGAGGTCATCGGTCTCGAAGGAGACGGGCATCTCGAGCGGGTGCGTGTGCGGGATAAGAGCTCAGGGGCGGTCCAGGCGCTCGACATCCGGCACGTCTTCATGATGACGGGCGCCGTGCCAAACACGATCTGGCTCGACGGCTGCATCGCGCTCGACTCAAAGGGATTCATCAAGACGGGGCCAGACCTCACGCCGGACGACCTGACGTCTGAGCAATGGACGCTCACCCGGCCCCCGCTTCTACTCGAAACCAGCCGACCCGGCGTGTTCGCCGTCGGCGATGTAAGAGGTGGGAATGTCAAACGGGTAGCTTCAGCCGTGGGTGAGGGCTCGATTGCGGTGTTCTTCGTTCACCGTGCGCTCGCCGAGTAGATTGGCACGAGGATGACATCATGACCACCAGTGAGTGCGCTCATATTGCCGCCATCACCACAGTCAGGCACGAGAAACGCCACGAATGCGAAGAGTGTGTGAAGACCGGTAGCCAGTGGGTTCACCTGCGCGTCTGTCAAGAATGCAGCCGAACACTGTGCTGCGACGACTCGCCAAATCGCCACGCCTCCAAACATGCTCGTGCAACCGGCCACCCGGTGATCGCATCGGCCGAGCCCGGCGAACGCTGGCTGTATTGCTATCCCGATGACGCCTTCTCCGAATACTGACGCTCGCGGGGTCCGGGTGCATTAGGGGGTACTTCGCGCCAGATTGTGACCTGAGGCCAAGTAGACCACGACGGACGGAACCACCGCCCTTATCAATCAATTAGTTCCTCGCCGCCAAATGCCGACTCGGCGACGTTTGCCGCAGACGCAACCCGGCCTTGGTCTGTCTTAGTGTCCGCGGAGGCACCGCTAGCAGTGGATTGGGCAATAAACCAGGTGCTAGGCCTCGACATCCTGGTCCACCTCAGGCTCGTGGCGGGCAATGTTGTTGAAATCACAAAAAGCGATACTATGCATTTGCGGGGATCCTGGCCTGATCAACAAACTTTCACCCGAGGTCCACTGAAATGAAAAGGCTAACTGAGGCCAAAGTGACGGATCTTAAGCATCGGCGAGCCGCCGCTCTTTTGACGCCCACTGACCTGAAGCCCGCGGCCACGCGAGATATTGCCGGAGCCATGAATGCGCTGCTTGCCGACATTTTTGCCCTCTATTTGAAGACGAAGAATTTTCACTGGCACATGAGCGGGCCGCACTTCCGCGATTATCATTTGTTGCTCGATGAGCAGAGCGACCAGCTGTTTGCGATGACGGATCCCATCGCTGAGCGCATTCGCAAGGTGGGCGGTTCCACGTTGAAATCTATTGGGCACATAGCCCGATTGCAACGAATGTCGGACAACGATGCGGACTATGTCGAGCCACGGGACATGCTTGCGGAGCTTGGCGGGGACAATCAGGCTCTGGCCGCCAGATTTCGCGAAGCCCACAACGTCTGCGACGAACACCGCGACCTCGCAACCGCCAGCCTGATAGAGGTATGGATCGATGAAACCGAGCGTCGCGCCTGGTTCCTATTCGAATCGACTCGCGAAGGCAGCAACCACGGCGGTTGAATCTGGCGTCGTGGGCTGTAATCATTTTTGCGTGGGCAGAGGCGTCCATTGTTAGTGCGGTTCCGCAATAATGGCGTGAGTCGCCGTTTTGCCAGACCACACCCCGACGCGGGGAGGCACTGATGAGTGATCCTTTCGTCGTCTGTTTTACCTGTCTCGATGAAGCCCGATAAGCCCGGCGCACGCCACACTCGCTCAAAGCTCACAAGTTGAACGGGTCCCGGTCTCACGCTCGTTGCGCCTTACCCTGCGTGCGACTTCTGTGATACTCCGCGGCAACGAGGCGTGCAAAATCGAAACCGAACCATCTCAGGCGTTCACTGAGAAATCCGTCGCACATTCTGACCAAAAAGGCCCGTAAGGGCGCTTTGCCCGCGCGCAGAGAGCAATATACCGGGCTGAATGCGCCGAAATAGCCAATTTCCCGAGTTCGCATCCAGCCTCGCGGTTAGATGCGGACTGGTTGGCGGAGAGGGTGACAGTCACATCGCCGTACAATTAGTTGTTTTATAAGTACTTCCTTCGCCTAGTGCAGTGAGTACCCCTACGAGTATCCCCAGCCACACGCCCCGGCAAATCGGCGTGGATTTTGCCCGCTGAGTCGTGACGTCCGCGCCGCCATCATGATTGCCGCCAAGCGTGAACGTCTCTCCAATGCCGATCTTCAAGTATTAAAAGCATCAGGCTCCGCCGAGGAGCTATCGCAATCTCGTGAACTGGGCCTGAAGCGACTTCGCCAAGGAATTAGCATCGTCGAGAAGGGGCAGCATGTGGCCAAACGCGTTGGGGATACGAGTCGCAAGTTCGCGGAAATAGGACAACACTGCATCGCTACATGAAAGCAATTCATCCTTGGAAACCTTAGGAACGGTAGCACCGGGAGATGAGTGCATCACTTGGCTCCTCAAGGCGTGTCCGTTTAGTAGCGCTTGGCCCCAACCTTTCCCGAGATCGACAACGAAATCCGCCTGATCGACGCAACGCGCCAACACGGCAGGGATTGCTTTAACGCGCTTCTTGAATGGATGCTGCTCACTATCCAGCCAGACTTCGCCATCGTGCCCAACCCCGACAGCCGCTTCATTCAGAAAAAGGGTATCGGTCTCCGTAAAGGCACGGGGCATGTCTCGCATTTTCCATTGCGCGACGACGGTCAGCTGCGCTTCCAACATCGCAAAAAGCAAGACAAGCGCAGCACGCGTGAGCATGCTACCCGGAGAATCGGCCTCGCACGGATGGCCCAGGGCAATCTGGGTCATGAAAACGGAGTCCAGCCATTCTCCGGAAATGACTTCACTTACTCCTTTCTCCGCCATAGTGGAGATCTCCCGACCCGGTCCTCGCTTCCCAAAAGTGCGATGGCCGATTCCCATGTCATCCTTCGTTGGGCCTTTAATCGTCCATAGCATGTGCGTGTACCCGATCAGATATGGATGCACAGATCGCCTGACAGAGTGCAGATACAACTCGACAGCATCTATCGCCTCCGCGGCCTCCCACCAGCCCGGTGCAGCAACGTATCGATCCCATGTTGGGTGAATAATTGCATCGCGGCGCGCGATTGCAAGCTTCATCTTTTTTGCCGCGGCGGAACGCGGAGACAGCACGAAATGGCGATCGATCGCGCTTGCTAAGAGTGCCGGCACGATCTGCATTCTCTC
The DNA here is from genome assembly GCA_035300345.1 of Steroidobacteraceae bacterium. Classification (GTDB taxonomy): domain Bacteria; phylum Pseudomonadota; class Gammaproteobacteria; order Steroidobacterales; family Steroidobacteraceae; genus FEN-1191. The sequence continues at coordinate 215,942 of DATGVM010000036.1, read as the reverse complement.
AACAAGCTTCTGGTGCATGCGCCTTTCGATTAACCGCCCGTTCTCGTCGATTGTCAATTCGACGCCTCTCGCGAAATCCGCATGAGGCTTGGCGAACTTACCGGGGCGCGCGTCCATGAATCGCAGAGCAATTCCTGCCAGATAGGTAAGATTGCTCTCCAGCGCCGCAGTAGCCAATAAGATTGTAGACTTGGACAGCGCCCGGTTATCACGAAGGTCCGGTATTGAGACCAACATGTTGCGCGCATCGCGCAGGTGGACCAGAGCGAGCTCCACGTTCTTTTGATGCTCTTCAAAGGCGATTTGAATCAAATCGTCGTCTGGCTTTGCCTCGGCAGGCTCGGCGAGTGCGCTCGGACTCATAATTCGATGTTCACTACGCTGCCAGTACGCTGGAACACTTCAAGAAACCGACGCCGCGTTGTCGAGCGCGCACCTTGCATTCAGGAAGAATTGTACCTTCCCAGAACTGCACGTCGGCAGTAAAGGAAACCATCATATCTTTCATATAGTTACAACCTAAAAGGTCCCCTGATACGGATCATAGTCAATAGATTGCGCAACGACAATGTCAAGTCTATAATCAATGATTATCGCAGGGAGTCTGTCATGTCTCAGTCGATCCGCACTATTACATCTTTGCCGCGCCTAATCCGTGCGGCACCTGATCCGCTCGGCCTTTATTTCCGTGCGGGGCGTAACGATCACCGAGAAGTTCTGGACTTGTTAGCCGCAGGCGAAACGCGATTCTTTGGTGTGGTCTGCGATCCCACACATGCAAAGTTTCAGAGAGAAATGATGGAGCGAGCGGTGCAGCGTCGATTAGATGTGATTTTGGATCCTCGCACGCAGGCTTCTGCAACGATCGGCGGGTTCAGCGACGCGTTAGGTGATCTACCCTGGGGGCGTGGCCGTGCGCACGTCGAGGATGATTTTCGAGCCGCCGCCGGGCGGCGCCTCATCGCAAACTTGGCCCGCTTCGTCGCCGACAATGGCTATAGCCAAGTTCTCACTCCGTCGCATTTTATTCGCTCCACGTCAGAGGACTGGTGGGACATTGATATCCGCTGCGCAAGTGAGCTGCGCGAGGAACTGGATCGGATCGGATGCTCGCACGTGTCGATCCTTTGCTCGCTCGCGATCTCGTACGCCATGTTGCGCGATCCTGTAGAGCGCCGAAATCTGATTCAGGGCCTCAAGAGAATGCCGGCTGAAGGGCTTTGGCTGGCGGTCGATGGCCTAGGGTCAGCTAGTACGTCCGCTGGCGTACGCAGTTACCTCGAAGCGGTAGCGGACTTTCATGGGCTAGGCATACCGGTGATCGCCGATCACGTCGGCGGGCTTGTTGGTCTTGCCTTCGTTGCCTTTGGCGGTGTGGGCGCCATCGCACATGGGATTACGCATGGCGAGCGATTTGATACCGCCCACTGGCGCCGCCCTCGTGGTGCGAAATCTTTTGGCATGCCGCGGCGAGTGTATGTGCCAACGCTGGATATGCTATTAAAACCCGCTGAGGCGCAGAGTCTGTTTGATTTCGGACGACGTGCCGCGGGACTATTTGGATGCCGCGACTCGCAGTGCTGCCCACGTGGCATCGCCGACATGCTCCACAACCCTGCACAGCACTTCCTGCGACAGCGGATTGATGAAATCTCGAAGCTGACGGTGATTCCGCCATCGCTGCGCGCTGGCCGTTTCGTTGAGCAGCGCGTGCGGCCGACAACGGACGCGGTTCTTGCCGCATGTGGGCTCGATTGGACAGATCCCGCAATGGCGAAGCGTATGCACGAGCAACGCCTACGACTCGATCGCATGCGAGTAACGCTCGGCGATATGGCCGAGCAGGCGCGCTCGCATGCTGACCGATCAATTGCGGCCGCTCCTCAAAGGCGTATCGTGCGAGTCGTGTCGGATCGACCGTCTCCCGCATCCTGAGATCGCTGTAGTCTTTTGAGTGGAGAGGTGGTGGCTATGAATACGAATGTGATCGCACGCAAACTCGATCTTCTGCAGGAAAAAGCGGCGATGCGCTCCGTTGATGTCGCTAACCTCCTGGGAACTCGGCCAGAAACGGTCTCTCGCTGGAACCAGGGGAAGGCCTTCCCACGGTCGGACGCACAGCGCATGCTTCTCGACCTGGGTTATATCGTCGAGCAGCTCGCGGATTTCTATGAGCCGCGGGAAGCGCGCCTCTGGTTATATTCTCGGCAAAAGCTACTGGGGGGTGCAATCCCGGCAGAGTTAATACGGGACGGTAAAGCGCAGGACGTGATCTCAGTAATCGATCAACTGCGAGACTCGGTGCACGTCTGATCAATCGATCAAAGCGCGCACACGCGGATGGTTCACGATTCTGATCTCCTTGACCGACTGAGTGCCTTCACTCCGGTTCGTTTTGATGACGTCGTGTTCCGTGCGACACGGTTGGGCCTTGATCCTTTGACTGGATCCTATGCGGGCGGAAGGTGGACTCCGCGAGACTCAACGCAAGTTCTCTACAGCAGCTTTGAGCTGGACGGTGCGATCGCTGAAATCGCGTTTCACCTCGCGCTGCTCACGCCCTACCCTACGAAGCCCGTGTTGCTCCATCGCCTAAGGGCGACAACGCGGACCACAATTCGCCTGCTTCGCACGGACCTTGATGGGCTAGGCGTCGAATTAAGCCAGTACCAATCGATAAACTATGCCCGTACGCAGGCTATCGGCGCCGCCGTCTCTTTCCTAGAATGCGACGGGCTAATTGTCCCTTCAGCACGCTGGTCGTGCGACAATCTCGTGATCTTCATGGACAATCATCGTCTTGAGGAAACCCTTGAACGCGAAAAGTCCGACAGCGTTGATTGGCTCGCATGGGCTCGAGATCATGGTCGCCTCTGATTGCACCTCGTGCTATTTCTCAATCCCGCATCATCTCAGCGGAGGTGTGCTTTCCTAATAGGGGCCTCAAGTCCGCGAAATCTCGATACGACCTCTCACGTGGCTTCGAGGGGCAATAGCCGACATTTGCTCCTGTGCTACCTCCCACTCCCACATCGTCACAACAAAGACATGCTTTCCGAGTGCGGCCTTCAGCGCCGAGGGATCGAGTCCGCGCGCGAGTAGGTTGCGAGCAAAATAGTGACGTGACCTTGCCAGATTGAGCGGGACGTCCGGATAGAATCCCAAGGCGAACGTCTTGCACTTCTGCGCGAAGCGGTAGGCGTACCGCCAGCAGCGCGTCCCTTTGGGAGTCACCAGCAGGTGCAAGCCTCCGCCATTCGAGATCTTTCGTGAATAGCGAAGCGGCCTGATGGCTTGCAGCTCGGCTTCGGTCAGCATGTGAGCAGCTGAGTTCTGGTGCATCCGCGGTCATGCGTCACTACAGTGACCTTACGTCCGTCGATTGCGGCGTCATGGCATGCCAATGCACGTGCCCAGCGATGTTTGAGAGAGCACAATCGACGCGGGCCGCCTCGGCCAAATGAGAATTGTCGCTTGTGAATGCGATGCGCGAGTTCCGCACCCGCAAGCATAACGGCTGCGGTGCGAAAAGACTTGAGGGCAAGCATTGGTGCGCAGCGGCGCTTGATCGCTCGATGATCTTGCTCGACGATGTTGTTGAGATAACGGCAACTGCGTACGACGACAGACCGCCAGTCAGGGTTCTCTTGCCCTAGCAATCGCAATGCCCTGTGAGTGGCTGCATTGCCGTCCAAGTTCACCTTGCGGAGCCGCAAGGGCTGGTGGGTCGTCAGGGCCTTGCTAAAGAAGGCACGTGCAGCCGCCTCGCTTCGTTCAGTACACAACAGGGAATCAACGGTCTTGCCGCGCTTATCGACGGCCCGGTAAAGATAATGAGGGCCGCCCCGTACCGAGACTGCAGTTTCGTCCATCCTCCAGGACGGTTGCACATGCCGGGCATAGCGATCCCAGCGCCTTTCGAACTCTGGCACGTACCGCTGCACCCAACGCAAAATGGTCGAGTGGGATACGATGACGCCTTGCTCGGCCATCATCTCCGAGAGATCTCGATAGCTGAGCCGGTACGTCAAGTACCAACGCACACATAACACGATGATTTCGGGCTGAAATTTGCGACGCCGATAGATTGGATCCCGAACGATGGCATTGGTCATGGGGCCTTCTCACAAAAGGCCGAATTCTAGTTCCGACCCGCAACGCACCAGAACCCAAAAGTACCCCCACATGGGGCCGGCTGTCTACGGTCTTACGCGAAATAGGTCGGACGCGATTTCAGCTAATGAGCCGTGTTTTCTTGTGTTTTCGAACTTCCGCGAACGCGGGCGAACGAATAGTTGGCGGAGAGGGTGGGATTCGAACCCACGTGCCGGAATTACCCGACCATCCGATTTCGAGTCGGCGCCGTTGTGACCACTTCGGTACCTCTCCGGACTGCGCGAACCGGCGAGCTGCTATTCTAGCCGAATCGCCGGAATCATGAGATCAGCAATGCGCGTCTTGGTGATGGCCCTGGTCGTGGCGATTGGAGCGCCGGGCTGCGAGCCCGGGCCGACGGGGCTGGCGCAATTGCGTGCGCGTGGCGAATTGCGGGTGGCGACGCTCAACCAGCCGACCACCTACTACCTGGGCTCCCAGGGTCCCCAGGGCTTCGAATACCGGCTGGCGCGCGCCTTTGCCGACAGCCTCGGGATGCATCTCACCATCGTGCCCGCCCGCGACCGCGGGAGCCTGCGCGCGCTGCTCGCGGATGGGGGCGCCGACATCGCGGCCGCCCAGCTCACGGCCGACGAGAACTGGAAGCGTGTTGGACTTGCGACCGCAACTTACCAGGAGATCCAGGAGCTGGTCGTGCAGCGGCGCGGCAGGCCGCCGAGCCACAACATCGCGGCCCTGAACGGTGCGCGGGTCGTCGTGCGCGCCGACAGCCCGCAACTACAGCTGCTGCGTGACCTGCGCGCCAGCGGCGCGACCTACCTCGCCTGGACCGAACTGCCACGGGAGCAGGCCGATCCGCTCGATTGGCTGAGCAGCGGCGATGCTGACTACGCCATCGTCGATCGTAACGAGTTCGAGTTCGCGCGCCACCTGTATCCGGAAGTTGCCATCGCCTTTACGCTCCCCGATCCCCGGCCGGTGCAGTGGCTGGTACGCCGCCCCGACCTGGAGCTGCGCGATGCCGTGAACCGATTTTTCGTCAGCGCGCGCGATTCTGGATTGCTGCGCCGGCTCACCAGCGATGCCGAAGCGGAGGCCGGCGACTTCGAGTACCTGGAGGCGCGGCGGTTTCAGGACGACATCGGCTCGCGACTGCCCGAATTGCGCGCCTGGTTCGAGCAGGCCGCGATTGCGCAGAGCCTGGACTGGCGGCTGCTGGCCGCGGTGGGCTACCAGGAATCGCACTGGAGCGATCAGGCCACCAGCGCCGATGGCGCTGCGGGCATCATGATGCTGACGGTTGAAACGGCGCGGACCATGGGTGTCGCCGATCGCCGCAACACCATGCAGAACATTGCGGGCGGCGCGGCCTATCTCGCCCAGGTGCTGCGCATGATTCCGGAGCACGTACAGGAGCCCGATCGCACCTGGCTGGCGCTCGCCGCCTACAACGTCGGCTTCGGGCATCTCGAGGATGCGCGCATCCTCGCCCAGATACAGGGCAAGGACCCGGATTCCTGGGTGGCCGTCAGCCAGTACCTGCCCTGGCTCGCCCAGGAGCGCTGGTACAGCCAGGCCAAGCGCGGCTATGCGCGCGGCTGGGAACCGGTGCGCTTCGTCGAGCAGGTGCGCAGCTTTCTCGCGGTCCTGGAGTGGTACGGCGACCGTCAGGCGGCCAACGTCACAGGGCCGGCCGCCGCCGCGCCGGCCTCAGGCGCGCCGGCTCGCAAAAAAATCACGTAGCAGTGCGCCGCATTCGTCTTCCAGCACCCCGCCGAACACGTCGACCCGGTGATTGAGCCCGGGCAGCGCAAAGGCGTCGAGCATGCTGCCCGCGGCGCCGGCGCGCGGATCCCAGGCTCCGAACACGACACGCTGCACGCGCGCGTGCACGATGGCGGCCGCGCACATCAGGCAGGGCTCAAGCGTAACGTACAGCACCGAATCATTGAGCCGGTAGCGGCCCAGCGCGCGCGCGGCGGCGCGCAGCGCCTCGATCTCGGCGTGCGCGGTCGGATCGCAGCCGCTGATGGGCCGGTTTGCACCTCCGGCCACGATGCGCTGCTCGACGACCAGCACCGCGCCGACGGGCACCTCGCCGGCTTCGCGGGCCGCACCGGCCTGCGCGAGCGCGGCACGCATGAATTCGACATCGGACCCGGGCATCAGCCCTTGATCCTCAGGCTGGACGGATCGTACAGCGGCCGCAGCGATACGCTGGCCGGATAGAGCCTGCCGGCGATCTCCACCTGCCACGTGCCCGTGTTCAGATAGCGTTCATCAACCGGAACTCCCGCTTCGATCATCGCGAGCCCTACCGCGCCACCGAGGGTATGGCCGTATGAAGCGGACCGGATGTACCCCACGGCCTCACCGTCGCGGCGCAGGATTTCGGCGTGAAACATCAGTGGCTCCGGATCCTTAAGCAGTACCTGCACGAGGCGGCGCGCGGGCGGGCCGGCGGCCTTGCGCGCCAGCAGGGCCTCCTTGCCGATAAAACCGCCCGGCTTGGACAAATCCAGCGCAAAGCCGAGCCCGGCTTCATAGGGGTCGTCGGTGTTGTCGATGTCGTGCCCGTAGTCGCGATACGCCTTCTCCATGCGCAGGCTCCCCAGCGCCCGCAACCCCGCGTGCACCAGAGCGAAGGCCCGACCCGCCTCCGCCAGGCGGTCATAGACCTGCCGGGCCTGCTCGGCAGGGATATAGAGTTCAAAGCCAAGCTCGCCCAGATAGGTGATGCGCACGCACAGCGCACGGGCCAGGCCGATATCGATTTCGCGCGCGCAGCGGAACGGAAACGCCTCGTTCGACAGGTCTGCCGTGGTGAGGGACTGCAGCAGCTCGCGCGAGCGCGGTCCCTGGACATTGAGCTGGCCGTAGGCGGAGGTGACATCGGTGACGAAGGCGTGCGCATCCTCGGGGAGGTGGTTCTCCATCCAGGCTTCCGCGTGCCGCACCATCGTGTCGGTCACGACGACCAGGTAATCCTCGGCATTAAGCTTGGTGACCGTCAGGTCGGCCTCGAGCAGGCCCTGCCCGTTCAGCCACTGCGTATAGGTGATGACACCCGGTGCACCATCGACGTTATTGGCGGAGATCCGGTTCAGGCAGCGGCCGGCATCGCGCCCCTGGACCCGAAACTTTCCCATGAACGACATGTCCATGACGATCACGTGCTCACGCGCCGCGCGATGCTCAGCCTGCCAGTGGCCGAACCAGTCCTGCCGGCCCCAGGACAGCGGCCCCGGATCGGGCGCGGCGCCCGCGGGCCCGTACCAGTCGGGACTCTCCCAGCCGCTTACTTCCCTGAAACAGGCGCCCGCGGCAGCGAGGCGATCGTGGAAGGGCGACTGGCGTACACCGCGCGCCGACTCGAGCGACTTCGTCGGGTAATGGCACTTGTACACCATGCCCAGCGATTCGATGGTCCGCTGCCGGCGATATTCGGGATTGGCCTGGTAGCCGTGCACGCGATCGATGTTGAAGCCGGTGACATCGACGTCGGGCGATCCATTGATGATCCAGTGCGCCAGCACGCGGCCGAGTCCACCGCCGGTCAACACTCCCACGGAGTTCAGGCCAGCCGCCACGAAGTAGCCCTTCAGTTCGGGCGCCTCGCCGACCAGCGGGCGCAGGTCCGGGGTGAAGCTCTCGGGCCCACAGAAGAATTTCTTGATGCCGACTTCCGTCGTGATCGGCACGCGCGCCATGGCGCGTTCCAGAAACGGGGTCATCCGTTCCCAGTCCGGCGGCAGCTCGCCGAAGGAAAAATCCTCCGGGATGCCCTCGATCTTCCAGGGCGCGCAGACGGGCTCGAACAGGCCCACCATGAGCCCACCGCCCTCCTCGCGGTAGTAGCCATAGGCGCCCGGATCTTCCAGCACCGGCATGCGCGGCGGCAGACCCTTTATGGCCTCGGTAATGAGGTAGTAGTGCTCGGCGGCCTGGTTGGGAATGTTCACGCCGGCCAGGGCACCGAACTGCCTGGCCCACATGCCGGCGCAGTTCACCACGATCTCGGTCTGGATATCGCCGCGGGCGGTACGCACGGCGCTAATGCGGCCGCGCTCCTGCACCACGCCCAGGGCCGGCGTGCCTTCCAGAATCTTCACGCCGCGCATACGGGCGCCTTTGCCCAGCGCCATCGTGACATCAACCGGGTTCACGCGGCCGTCTTCCTTGACGTAGAAGCCGGCCTCCATCCCCTCGATGCTCACCAGCGGAAACAGTTCCTGCACCTGCCGCGGCGACAGCTCCTGCACGTCGACCCCACAGTAGCGGTTGAAGGCGGAAACGCGCCGATACTCCTCCAGCCGGTCCTTGTCGGTTGCCGTCTCGATAAAACCGATGGGCGAGAATCCCGTGGCCTGCCCGGTCTCGGCTTCCAGCCGGCCATACAGGTCGCGTGTGTACTTGCGTATTTCCGTGGAGGTCTGCGAGGTGGACCCGAAGGTCACCATCAGGCCCGCCGCGTGCCAGGTGGTGCCGGAGGTCAGGCGGTCGCGCTCCAGCAGGACGATGTCCTGCCAGCCCATCAGCGCGAGGTGATAGGCCACGGAAGTGCCGATGATGCCGCCACCGACGACGACGACACGGGCGTGTCCGGGTAGGCCCTCGGCGCTCACTCGGGCACGGCTTTGATCAGCAGGTGTCTCTTGAACGCCAGCGGCAGGCGCGCGGTAGGTCCGTCGACGACGCCGAGATCGCGATTGGTCTCCTGGACGGTACCTGGCATCACCTTTCTCATCCTCACTCCCGAGCGCGCAGCCGCTCGAGCGCGGCATCGGATAGCGGGCGCCCACTGCAGCGCGCGGCATACAGCGCCGCGCCGATGTCAGGTGGGAAGCGTGGCTGGCGCAGCTCGTAGCGGGCTCCGCGCGCCTCCAAAGCCGCCGCAAACCGCGGCAGCAGCAGCGCCCCCGCGTTGCCGAATACTCCACCTGAATACGAGACCGGCACTGGCTCAGCGGGGCCGAAATCCAGTCGTGCGCGCGTCGCCTCTACCAGGGCCGCCAACTCCTCGGCCGCCTCCCTGAACAGTTCCGCCGCTTGTTGATCACCGCTGCGGGCCGACTCGTAGACCAGCTTGGACAGCTGCGCGAGGCGCGCGCGATCGGCGCCCGACTCCTCGTAGATGCGTGCGCACAGATCGAGATCGTGGGCAAGCTTGAAATGCTCATTGATCCGCGCGTGCAGGGGGCCACGCGATACTCGGCCGTCGCTCATCCGTGAATAGAGGTTCAGCGCGCGGCAGGCGATCCAGTAGGCCGAACCTTCATCACTGAAGATCTCGCCCCAGCCGCCGCACCGTGCCGAGACACCGCCGTGCTCCCCGTAGCAGATTGAACCCGTGCCCGCCACGACACTGATCCCGTCGCCACCGCCAAGCGATCCAGCCCAGCCGCAGACCATGTCATTGCCGCAACGATACCTCCCCGCCGGCACGCAGGCGGCGGGCAGCGCATTGAGGACATCGAGCAGCGCTGAATCCTCTCCGTAGGAGGGCAACCCGAAGAACGCGAATTCCAGGCGCACGGCCGAAACGCCGGCCTCGGCGAGCACCGCCGGGACCGCTGCGTTCAGCATTTCGCGCACGCCATCCAGTCCGGAAGCGATGTAGTGGGCTGCACGGGTCTGATGTCGCGCCAGCAGCCGGCCATCGGCATCCACGAGCGCCAGTGCGGTCTTGGTGCCTCCCCCATCCACCCCCAGGTACATTTTGCTCCCCTAACCCTGCCAGGAATGGATGGTAACGCCGCGCACCACCCGGCTCACGGTCCCGGATTGGCTGGGCTGATCGGGCGTCCCGCCCAGGCTCAATGCACGGTAAAAGGCATAGAGCTGGCCGCAAACCACATATGGAAAAGCAAGTTCGGAGTCTGCGGCACCCTCCAGCCCCTCCAGATTCAGCGACTCGCCGGAGGCGGCGCTGTTGCCGGGCTGCGCGCTGATCGCCAGCACCGCACCCGCGCGTCCCTCGGCGCGCAACTCGCGCAACAGATCGAGATCGTAATGGCGCGCGTATGGGTCGTTGGACAAAAACATCACCAGCAGCGAGCCTGAATCGACAATGGTCTTGGGTCCATGCCGGAAACCGAGCGATGATTCATGCACCGCCACCACTTTGCCATCCGTCAGCTCGAGCAACTTGAGCGCCGATTCACGGGCGATGGCCTGCAGACAGTTGCTGCCCAGGTAGACAACCCGCGTGAAATCGCGCCCGGCCAGCGCGCGCAAGGTGGCGCTGTGTCGCGACAGCACTTCACGCGCACCGGCGGTGATCCGCGCCACCGTCTGCAGGTTTGGCGTAGCACCGCCGAGCGCCAGCCAGGCCGCCAGCATCATCGCGGTGAAGCTCGAGGTCATGGCAAAACTCTGGTCATGCGTCTCCGCCGGCATCAGCAACGCGAGGCTCCCGCGACGGTCGCGGTAGCGCTGAAACAGCTCACCCTGCTCGTTGCAGGTGATGATCAGCTGGCTACAGTCACTGAGCAGGCGCGCGGCGAGTTCCACCACCGCGAGGCTTTCGGGGCTCCCGCCGGAACGCCCGAAAGAAACGAGCAGCGTAGGCACATTCGGCAGCAGGTGGGCACGGGGATGGGTGAGCAGGTCTGTCGTCGCGATCGCGAGCACCCGTCGGCCCAGCACCACCGACAGGGTCGGTGCCATGCATTCACCGATGAACGCCGAACTGCCGGCCCCGGTGAGGATGATCTGCAACTCGGGCCGCGCCAGCAGCGGCGCCAGAAAGCCCTGCACCTCCGTCCGGCGCCCGGACATCAGCGCCAGCGTGCGCTCCCAGGAGTCCGGCTGCTGTTCGATTTCACGCGCCGTGTGCAGCGCGTTGGCGCGAGCCAGCCCGGCCTCGTCAATTCCCAGATACGTCATGACTTGTTACATTGGTTTGGCCACAGGCGCTCGCGTACTGCCGCAGCACCAGCTCGACGTGGTGCATCGCCAGTCCGCGGGCGTTGGGGCTGAGCCGTCCCTCCCGTACCGCGCGGTATTCATCAGGCAGGTACTGGCTGAGGAGCGCCAACGGCAGCACCTTGGCGTCCAGATTCGCCAGGAGCCTGTCCAACGCGGCCACCACCACCGGCTGGGGCCAGTAATAGCGAATCCGATCGCTCAGGCTGTATTGGCTGTCAATGGCCAGCTGCAAACCACTGCTGCTGTAGTAGCGTTGCCAATACTTCGGCTCCGCGGTCATCGCCGCCAGGATGGTGTGGCGCAGGCGTGAGGCGCGCTCCGGACCCAGCAGCTCGCTCTCGATCTGATCCAGTGCAAACAAGGCCTCGCGCAGTGCAAAGGTCAGGGCCGGGCCGACCTTGAGGATGGCAAAGTGCGCACGCACCAGGGCGCGCAGATTCGCCGCCGTCTGATAGTCCGTCGAGTGTGCTTCATACAGCATGTGCGGCTGTGCATCGATCACGCGGCTCAATGCGCCAACGCGATCGGCACGGAAATCAATGACGCGATCGTGATCAAACTCCACCCCTGGCTGCACCACCAGACCGATCACGCGCGTCCACGCTTCATCGAGCTTCAATTCCAGGAATGCATTCCCGTGCGCGTCGATGGTTTTATCCACAGCGGCTGCATCGGTAGGCCTCAGTTCGCTCAACGTTTCGTGAGCGCCGCCGGGCACCGGCACTTCGGTGCCGACGATATACACCGGCGCCTCGCCGCCCACCTTGCGCCAGGTCTGCTCGGCGATCGCGCACAGGCGCGCGGCGCGCGCCGCCACCGTCACGTCCGTGAGCGGCACGGGATCGCCGGTACAGGACATGGAACAGTCCAGATGGATCTTGCGAAACCCGGCCGCCACGTAGTCCGCGATCAGGCGCTCTGAACGTTGCAGGGCCGCTTCGGCGTCCAGGTGCTGCCAGCAGTTCGGTCCCAGATGATCGCCACCCAGCATGAGCCTCTCTGGCGGCAATCCCACGCGCACCGCCAGTGAGTGCACCTGGCGCGCGAACTCCGCCGGACGCATGCCCGTATAGCCGCCGTCCTGGTTCACCTGGTTGGAGGTCGCCTCGATCAGCACATCGGAATCACGGCGCTGCGCGTCACGGAGCGCGGCTTCGATCACCAGCGGATGCGCCGAGCAGACCGAGCAGATCCCGACGGCAGTGCCTGCCTTGTGGCGAGTGATGATCTCGAGCAGTCTCTTCAAGCGATGGCTCCTGACAGCTCAGGTCGCGATCTGCAGCTGGACGCCCGCATCGGACAAGGCGGCGCGCGCCTCGTCGGGGATACCAGCATCGGTGATGACCCGCGTGATGGCGCGCGGCTCTAGGATCTTGTGCAGGCACAGCCGACCGAACTTGGAGGAATCGGCCACCACGATGATCTCAGTGGCGATCTGGCACATCACGCGATTGAGCAACGCCTCGGGTTCGAAGTGCGTCGTGATTCCTTTTTCAATGTGAAAGCCATCGGCCGCCAGAAACAACTTGTCGACGTGCAGGTCCCGCAGGGCCTGTTCGGTTTGCAAGCCGTAGAAGGACATGTTGACGCGCCGCAGGATGCCGCCCAGGAAAATCAGCTGGATGGATTCGCGACTCGCCAGCTCATTCATCACGCCGATGTCATTGGTGACCACAGCGAGGGACTCGCCACTGCGAATGTGACGCGCGACCTGCAGGGTCGTCGTACCCGAGTCGAGCAGTACCGAATCGCCCGGCGCGATCAGCGCCGCACCGGCCCGACCGATGCGTGCCTTCTCGGCCGCATACAGCTGGCGCTTGATTTCTATGGCATCCTCAGTGGGCGTCTGCACGCCAATCCTGAGCAGGGCACCCCCCGGAGAGCGCGTACACACACCGCGCGCGTCGAGAAAATTCAGGTCATTGCGCAGGGTCTGCGTCGAGACGCCAAAGTGCTCAGCCAACGCTGGAATCTGCACGCTGCCCTGCTGTCGCAGCAGCGCCAGAATGCGCTCGCGGCGGGCACTGGTATCACGGCGGATGATGGTAGGACGCATGCTCTTTCAACAAGCTGAGCGACATCGCGATCGTAATGACCGGCGAGAGGGAAATGATAGGGAGGATAGGATACGTGTGCCCTACTCGACCGCATGAAACAACGGCATCTGCCCACCCGCGCCCAGCACACCGATCAGCATTCAGTAGACGAGCGACCTGGCGTCGCGCTGCAACTGCCACTTGACTCTAGAGAGCGCATAGACCGCCGAAGGAATCATCGTCAGTGCCCAGACGCAATAGATGAGCGTTTCGGGGAATCCAAAGTTCGCGGGCGGCCCTGTGAAAGCGCCCCAGACGCCTCAATAAGGCGCTCGCTGTCAGCGCGTAAACCAACCAGGATCGCGAAGTCATTGCGGTGGTTTTCAAGTTCAGAGTCCTAGTTATAGGCGAAAGATCATTAAGTTTCAATAGGCATCATCAGTATGATCTATGTAGTAGATAGGCTATTTTTATCCTTAATTACATCTCTTAAATCCTATGTATCTTTCGTTTGACGTGCCTCGGCCGCGAACCTTACAGTTGGAGTGCAAGACGCGCCTGCCGGCAGCGCGGCCAAGAGCGACAGCGCCATCGACCAGCCTGACCAAGTCGCTCGAAATGAAGAAAGAGGCCGCGGTCGTCCTCGATTCCATCAATACCACCGAGCTGGGGCACTTCCCCAATGGCGCGGCTCCCTGGGCGTGTTGCATCAGGCCGGGCGGATCAGCTCGAGCCTGACCTGGGACTACACCGGCTGCTCCGTGGAGCAGACCTTCACCGAAGTCGATGGCTGGTCGGCCTTCTCGGACGCCTTCTCCTGGGTCACGGCGCAAGTGTCGTTCGAGGTCGTCAAGGGCTTCAAGATCTACCTGGAAGGCAAGAACCTGGCGAATGCAATCGCCCGCAGCTACCTCAATCAGCGCTCCGACGCGGTATGGAGCGCCGGCAATACCGGCAGCAGCAGCAGCCTGGGGCAGGGCTACACCGCCTATGGCCGCAGCTATATGGCGGGATTGACCTACCGGTTCTGAGCCGGGGAATTAAGCCCGCCAAGATTTCGGGCGCACCGGAGCAAGACCGCGCGCAAGTGTTTCTATAGCTTGCCACGCTGGGCTGCACCCCGGCCCGATCTCCAGGAGTGAAGGAATTGAGCCAGCTCCAGTCCCCGCGATGGACACACGTCGCCCTGCCCTCCTGCGACATCGACCAATCGGTCGCCTGGTATGAGAAATTCACGCCCCTGGTTCTGGTCGAGCGATTCCAGGACGCCATGGGAAAGAGCGCGTGGATGGGCCACGCCGGCCAGGCCGATCCTCCCTTCGTGCTGGTGCTGGTGATGTTCTACGCCGATCAGGGCAAGAGGCAGCCACAACTGGCGCCCTTTGCGCACATCGGCATCGAGGTGCCGACGGAACAGGCGCTGGATGAAATCGCAGCGCGCGCCAAGCTGGCGGATTGCCTCGCCATGCCCCCGGTGCGGATCCCGCCTCCGGTCGGCTATGTCTGCATGATCAGCGATCCGGACGGCAATCGCATCGAGATCTCGCACAACCAGCAGGTCTATCAGAAGGTGCAGGAACGCTGGCGACGGCCGGCATGAAGCCGCCGGTCGCTGATGCGGCGACGACCGTTCGCGGCTACATCGGCGCCCTCAATCGCGGCAATCCCGACGACATCGTCAGCTACGTGAGCGATGAGTTCGTCAATGAACACACCTCCGCGCTCGGTGAGACGGTCACCGGACGCGGAGCCTATCGCACCCGCCTCGAGGACTTTCTGGGGCAATTTCGTGAGCTCCACTATGAGATCGAGCAGACGATTGCCGAGGGCGCACAGGTTGCGGTCGCCTACCGCATGTCGGCCCGGTACCGGGATGTGGGCAGCGGCTTCGCCCTCGACTGCCCGATCCAGATACGGGGCATGTTCCGGTTCCGCGTGGAGCATGGGCGGATTGTTCACCGCGTCGATTATTGGGACAGCGCCGAATTTCAGCGCCAGGTCCGCTCTGCCGCGGGCCTCAGGCCTTAAGCAGGATCTTGCCGACCAGCTCCCCGTCCTCCATCCGTTGCTGCGCCTGCCCGGCTTCAGCCAGGGGGAATTCCGAATCGATGATCGAGTGGAAGCCGCCCTGCCAGTAGAGCGACAGCACCCGCTCAAACTCCTCGGTGCAATAGGCGTCGGAACCCAGGATCTGCAGCCCCAGCAGGTGCAGCTGCCCGAGCTCGAGCGTGACCCGCGGTCCGGTCGTCGCACCGCAGTTCACGAGCCGCCCGCGGGGCCGGAGTGCAGCCAGAGAATCCGCCCACAGGGCCGGCCCCACGTGATCGAACACCATGTCCACCCCGCGTCCGCCAGTCAGCTTGCGCGCCCACTCGGCGATGCTGGTGTTCTGGTGGTTCAGCAGGTGATTCGCGCCCAGGCGTTCCGCATGGGCCAGCTTCCGGTCCGACCGGGCCGTGGCCAGCACCGTCGCGCCCAGTTTCCGGGCGAGCTGGATGGCCGCTGACGAGACGCCGCCGCCGGCCGCGTGGATCAGCACCGTCTCGCCCGGCTGCAGTTTGCCGACCTCGATCAGCGCGTGCCATGCCGTCAGGTAGGCCGTCGGGATGCAGGCGGCTTCATCAAGGGAAAAGGCGGCGGGAATGACATGCACATGCGAGGCCGGCGCGGCGCAGTACTCTGCATAACCCCCATCGACCGTCGCACCGATGATGCCGAGCCTGCCATAGCGGTCATCGGCACCGGCAAATCGTGAATCGCCCGCCACATCCGTCAGCGAAGGATTGATGACGACGCGCTCGCCGATTGCAACGCCATGGGCCTGGCTGCCCAGCTCAGCCACGACACCGGCCACATCCATGCCGGCGATGTGCGGCAGGCGGAATCCGGGCAGGGTGAAGGTGGCAGAGCGCTGCAGTACATCGAGCCGGTTCACGGCGCAGGCGGCGACCCTGACGATGACATCCGCCGGCCCGATATCCGGCTCGCCGACCTCCTCGTAACGGATGACCTCTGGACCGCCGTGCCCGCTGTAGCGCGCGGCTTTCACGTAGCTTGAGTACCTATTCCCGCGTGTAGCCGTCCGGAACGACCGGATCCTTGCCCGCCTTGACCCACAGCACGATCTCGTTGCCCCAGGGATCGCGGAAGGCGTGGTTGTAACCGTTGAATTCCTTCCAATAATGATCGCGCCACAGCGGCTTCGCTCCCAGTTCCTCGGCCGTGCTCATGATGCGCTCGACCGAATCGTCGGCACTCACCAGAATCCAGATGCGCGGCTTGCGCGTCGTGCGACTCAGGCCGCGCGGCGCGACTCCGGCACCCTTGGGATGCGGCCGCGCATTCTTCACATCGAAAATGCCAAGATGCAGATTCCCGATTTCACTCGGCTGGCCGTCCGGATTGAGGAAGTGCTGTCCCGGCACCATGCGATGAAACACGCCGGCCGGCCGGGGATCGTTCTGCCAGCCGAACACCCGCGCATAGAATTCCCCTGCGGCGGCTGGATCATCAGAGGCCAGGTCCACGAAAATCAGCGTATTGGGGTAACTCATCCAGCCTCTCTTGGGGTCCGGGGTTGGCAGGCGCCGGCGAAAGTTCCCATATCCATGCCGCAGTGTCTAGTTCAGGCCATCGGCCAGGCGCTGCGCGCCGGCACTCCGGATCGCCGCAGCAGCTCCTGCGCAGCGCGCTGCGAATTACGGTACATCTCCTCCTCGTCAAGCAGGGTACAGCGATAGTTGTCCACGACGCGCACACCATCCACCCAGACGCTGTGCACGCCGCGGCCATCGGCCGACCAGACCAGCTGGTGCAGGGCGTTCAGCAGCGGCTGCCATTCCGGGCGATGCGTATCATGCAGCACGAAATCCGCTTTCCGCCCTGCCTCCAGTGCGCCGATCTCATCGTGCAGCCGCATCAACCGCGCACCGCCCTTCACGGCCATGTCCATCACCTCGTGCGCGGGGAATATCCTGGCATCGCGCCGCGCATCCTTAAAGATCGCCGCGGCGAGCGGCATCTGCCGCATGAGATCGGGCAGGTCCCCATCCGTGCCCAGGGCGATATTCACACCGGCGGCCTGCAGTTCCGGAAAGCGGCCGGTGACGGAAACCCCGAAGGCGCCCCTGAGCGCCGCGGACGGGCAGAAGATCGCATGGGTGCGCGACTGCGCCAGCAGCGCCACTTCGGCGTGGCTCAGATGAGTCAGGTGCGTCAGCGCGAGCCGATCGCCGAGCACGCCGATGTGGGCCAGATGTTCAATCGGATGCCGCCCGACGTGCTCGAGATACCACTCCGTGTCCGCCCGGAAGGGACTCATATGGGCCGAGAAGCCCAGATCGTTCCTGTCGGCAAGTGACTTCGCGGCTCTCCAGACTTCGTCGGTGTTGGTCGCATGTCCGACCAGCAGGGGCCAAGCCGCAATCCGGGCCCCGCGGTGGGCGGGGTAGCGTCCCACCTCGTCCTCAAGGGTGCGGATCGCCGCGTCGATCGCGCTGGTGTCACGCGCCGTGGCCGCAGCGTCGCGGCCCTCCACCCAGGCGCCGACGCGGCCGCGGATACCGGAGGCGTTGAGCCCTTCCACCACGGCATCGAGATGCCGGATGGTCCCCGCCTCGAGAAAGCAGGTCGTGCCCGATCGCAGCATCTGCACTGCCGCCAATTGCGCGGACAATCGTTCATCGTCGGCACTGTGGGCGAGAAAGCGCGGAATGACCCAGCGCGCCAGTTTCTCCCCGAAGGCGTCGTCGATGTCATCGGGCACGTAACCGCGCGTCAGGGGATCTCCGGTGATGTGGATGTGGGCATCGACAAATCCGGGCGTGATGACAAACCGGCTTCCGTCAATGACCTCATCTGCTTCAAACTTCGTGGCAAGATCCTGGCGTGTGCCCACGGCGGCGATCCGATCTCCGCGAACCGCGAGGGTGCCGTCCTTCAAAATGCGCCGATCGGCGTCCATCGTGACAATGACCGCCCCCGAAATCATCGTGCTTACCTTTTCAGGCCCGGGATGCGGCGCCTTGCTCACGGCGTCTTCCCCCGGGGATTGAGCTTGCCGCCCAGACGGCGGTAGTCACGCGGCGACCGGCCGTACTCGTTGTGAAAGGCCCGGCTGAAGTGGGCCGAACCGTTGAAGCCCCAGCGAAAGCAGATTTCTGAAATCGAGAGGTCCGCATGCATCGGGCTGATCAGGTCGGTGCGGCAGCGATCCAGTCGACGGGTGCGCAGGTAGTGACTGAAGCTGTTTCCCGCTTCGGTAAACAGTTTCTGCAGGTAGCGGGTGGAGACGCTCTCTCGCTCCGCCACCATGCCGAGCGTGAGCCCCGGGTTGCCGAGCACCGCTTCGATGCCCTGGCAGATCCGGTGCAGGCGGGTTGCCCTGGCGCCCGCGACCCCGCCAAGGCGGAATACGCCTTTTTCACCGGCCAGCGCCGTGATGAGAAATTCCGTGAGCGCCAGCTCCACCGGCCGCAGGTCCTCGGAGGAGACTTCCCTGATCACCTCCGCGAGGGCGAGCAGCATCCCGGACAGCACCTTGTTGATGCCGGAGCGGCCACGCAGATATCCAAGCTTCAGTGACAGGGGCGCGAAGACTCGCGGATCGAGCGTCGGGCGCTGCACGTTCACGAACAGCTGGCGGAAGTCGTCCGTGAATCGCAGCGTCGCGTCAGCGAAGGTGGGTCCATAGGCGATGTCGCCCGGCGCGAGATCCACGTTCCGGTCCTCGTAGCTCAGGCGGGCCTTTCCTTCCACCACCAGCGTCAGCCAGATGCCGGCCGGCTGATTGAGGTAGCGCCCGCGGATTTCATGCGCTTCGGCATCGACCAGGGCGAACTGCATCCCCAGGGGCGAATCGATGCACCAGACGGAACCGCGAAAGCTCCCCGTACCGGGCGGACGACCGATCGGCAGGCACAGCCTGCGCATCACATCGCACCATGCCTGCCGCTGGCGCAACGCTGGGGACGACGACGTCGTGAAATGCCAGGCCTTCAAATGCTCCCAACCTCCGCCGCGGCCGGTGCCGCGGATCGTCGTGATCGTACAGGCAATCGGCTAAGATATCCTCAGACGGGAGGCCTGATGGGCGATCGCATTCAATCATTTCGCGCGCGGCTCAAGGGTCAGGATCCGGTCATTGGCACTTTCGTCAAGACACCTTCCCCCGTGCTCTGCGAACTGCTGTCCCATGCACGCCTCGATGTCGTTTGCCTGGACGCCGAGCACGCGCCCTTCGGCCGCATTGAGATTGACGGCTGCATCGCAGCGCTGCGTGCAGCCGATCAGCCCTCGCTCGTACGAGTTTCCGCCGACACGCCCGCCGACATCCGCAACGCGCTCGACGCCGGTGCGACCGGCATCCTGGTGCCGCACGTGAAGACCGTGGATCAGGCCGCGGCCATCGTGCACGCCACTCGCTATGGCGAGGGCGGGCGCGGTTACTCTGGCTCCACGCGGGCGGCGGACTTCGCCGCCAAGGGAATGCAGGCTCATCTGCGGGACAGCCTCGCCCAGACAACCGTCATCGTCCAGATCGAAGACCTGGCCGCGCTGGTCCCGGCGGCCGCCATTGCCGCGGTCGATGGGGTGGATTGTGTCTTCATCGGTCGCGCTGACCTGGCCGTCGCCATGCACCGGGACACCTCTGCCCCTGAAGTCGTTGAGGCCGTTTTGGGCGTTTGCGCTGCGGCGAAATCGGCCGGCACGGCCATAGGGATGTTCAGCCCGACTGTCGATGAACTCCCGCGGTGGCGCGCCGCCGGCGTGACTCTGTTCCTGGTGGGCTCTGACCAGGAATTCGTTCTGTCAGCTGCGCGTCAGCTTGCGATGGGCGCCGGCACCCGCGGCGGCACCGCTCGGTAGAGCGCCAAACCCGCCGCCGCCGGGCGTCTGCATGAGGATCTCGTCTGCCGGCTGCATGGCGCGCTTGCGCGCGGGCTGATCGGCCACGCCGTTGATCAGAAACGCGCCGGCCGCGCCGGACTCACCGCCCAGCAACCCTTCTGCGCGGGCGTTCAATCGACTCGGAATGGCGTTGAGCAGCCATTCCCTGCCGGTGCGCATTCGAAACCCGATGCGCTGGCCATCCCCGCCGCTGCAGCGTCCCTTGCCACCCGTTCCGAGCACCAGCTCCTTGCAGGTGAATTCGATCGGGATGGAAGCCTCCAGCACCTCGACTGGCACCGCCGACACCCCGGTGGGATAGCAGGTCGCGGAGAGCCCGTTCTTGGTCGCCCGCGCGCCCATGCCGCCGGAGTAATTGAACATCGAGCTGATGAACGGACGGCCGTCCCGATCCCGGCCCTGCACCTGAATTGTCCAGACGGCACCGGATCCCTCGGCCAGGACCCGCTCGGGCACGATGCGGGAAAAGGCCTTGAGAATGGGAAACGGCACATACATGCCAACGACGTGACGGGCGTTGACCGGCACCGGGTATTCCGCGTTGACGATGCAGTTGCCGGGCAGCCTGATCTTGATCGGCGCAAGGCTCCCGGCGTTGTTGGCCAGGTCCGGATTCAGGATGCTGCGAACCGCAAAACTGCTGTAGGCGTGGGTGTAGGCCGGCACGACGTTGATGCCGAAGCGGCTGGGCCCGGAGCTGCCGGCAAAATCAATGCAGATCTCGCCGCGCGCGCTGTCAATCGTGACCTCCGTGCACAGGCGGATGACCTCCCCGCCCGGTACGTCGAAGGAGGTCTCACCCTTGTAGCTCCCTGCCGGCAGTTTCCGGATCGCATCGCGTGTCGCTTTCTCGGATCTGGAAATGATCTCCTCGGACAGCGTCGCGATGTCATCCAGTCCACAGCGCTCGCACATGGCGTTGAGGCGCTCGCCACCCATCCTGCCGCTCGACACCTGGGCGGCAAGGTCACCGAAGATCGAGTCTGGCGTGCGCACGTTTCGCCCGATGATCCGGTGCAGCGTCTCGTTCGCTGCGCCCTCCTCATAGAGCTTCAGCACCGGAATCCACAGCCCCTCCTCGTGGATGTCGCGCGCGCCGGCACCCACACCATAGCCACCGATGTCGGTGTGATGAATGGTGGATCCGCAATAGGCGATGAGCCGGCCCTTGCGGAAAATCGGCGTGAGCAGCGTGATGTCGAAAAAGTGTCCCGCCGACAACCACGGATCATTGGTGATCAGCACGTCGCCCGGATGAATCCGCTCCGGCGGAATGGCCGTCAACATGTTTTTTGCGGCGGCACCCAGTGAATTGATGTGGCCAGGCGTGCCGGTGATGGCCTGCGCCACCATCCGCGCCTCCGTGTCGAACAGCGCGGTCGCCAGGTCGCCGGCTTCCCGCACAATCGGACTGAAGGCAATGCGTTGCAGTGCCTTCGCCTGTTCGCTGACGATGCTGATCAGGTTGCCCCACATGATCTCAAGCTCGATGCCGTCCATCCCGCTCGCTCCTCTAGCTTCCGCTCGTCGCGATGAGGCTGCCGTCCGCATGCACCGTGACCGTCCAGCCCGCCAGCACGTAGATGGTGGTCTCGCGCTCCTCGATGAGCACCGGTCCCGCAATCCGCTGGTCGCGGGCGAGCGAGTGGCGATCGTAGACGTCCACCGCCATGTCCCGGCCCCTGAAATGCACCTGTCTGCGGGTTCTGGCCCCGCCCGGCTTGCTGTCCAGGGTCACGCTGATGGCGCGATCCGTCGCACCGCCATGAGCCGCGGTACGCCAGCTGACGACCTCCACGTCGACGTCGTCGAGGCGCACGCCATAGAGCGCCTCGTAAGCCCTGTCGAAGCGCGCCCGCAGATCCGCGCGGTGCCGCTCCTGCATGGGATCGCCCTCGAGCGGCACGGTCACTTCGCTCTGCTGCCCGAAATAACGCATATCGGCGGAAAAGTCGTAGAGGATTTCCCGCTCCGCGAGCCCCGCCTCGAGCAGCGCGCTCCTTCCTTCCGCGCGCATTTCCCCCGTCAGCCTGCCCACTTCCTTCCAGTCGATGGCGCTGAGCCGGCACAGCGCGCCGCGCGCCAGGTCGAGCCGCACCGGTGTGACCAGCGTGCCGAGCGCGCTCAGCACACTCGCCATCGGCGGATAGATGACCTGCGAGCTCTCGAGCTGTTCGGCGACGTAGCAGGCGTGCACGGGGCCGGCACCGCCAAATGCGAGCAACGGCAGGCCCCGGTAGTCGACTCCCCGATCCGTCGCGTGCGCTCTGGCGGCCGCGGCCATGGATTCCCCGACGACGCTGAAAATGCCGAATGCCGCGTCCAGCTCGGAAACGCCCAGTTGCCGCGCGAGTTGCTGCGCGGCCTCCCTGGCGCGCTCGAGGTCCAGGGGCATGTCTCCGCCAAGGAAGTTCTTCGGGTCAAGAATACCGAGGAGGACATCCGCATCGGTCACGCAGCAGTCCGTACCGCCCCGTCCGTAGCAGGCAGGACCGGGGTCGGCGCCGGCGCTTTGCGGCCCCACCTTGAGCAATCCCATTTCATCGACCCGCGCAATCGATCCACCACCTGCGCCGATTTCGATCATGTCGATCGAAGGGACAGTGACTGGCATACCGCTTCCGGGCTTGAAGCGATAGCGTCGGTCGACTTCGAAATCCCCCGACACGAGCGGTTCACCATGCTGGATCAGGCAGGCCTTCGCGGTCGTGCCGCCCATGTCGAAGGAAATGAGATTGACGATTCCGTAACGCTTGGCGATGCGCCCCGCCGCGAGCGCACCGGCGGCGGGACCGGACTCGATCATGCGCACCGGATAGGTGCCGGCCACGCCGGCTCCGACAACGCCGCCATTGGACAGCATGATCAGCGGATCGTGACTGCAACCCCGCTCCTTCAGATTCTGGATCAACGCGTTCAGGTAAGGTGCGGTGACAGGAACCGCGTAGGCGTTGATCGCGGTGGTGCTGGCGCGCAGATACTCGCGCATCTGGGGCGCCACATCGCTCGACAGGGTGACGAACAGCTCGGGTACCGTCTGCAGCAGAATATCGCGCACCCGGCGCTCATTCTCGGCGTTGCGATAACTGTTCAGGAGGCAGACCGCGACGGAGACAACACCCTTGGCCTTGAGTTCAAGGGCGATCGCGCGCACTCCCGCGGCCTCCACCGGGAGCCCGACCGTGCCATCGGCGTAGATTCGCTCCTGCACGCCCCAGGTGTGCTCGCGCGTGATCAGCGGTTCCGGATAATCGATCTGGGGATCGAACATGTCGTAGCGATGCTCGTCGCGGATATAGAGCACATCGCGAAAGCCCGTCGTGACGATCAGGCCGGTCGGCAGGCCCTTGCGCTCAATCAGGACGTTCGTGACCAGCGTAGTCGCGTGCACCACCACGTCATCGACTTCACGCAGGCCAATGCCAGCGCGCTTGAGGACCAGATCCGTGGCGCGGAAGAACCCCTCGAGCAGATCAGCTGAAGTCGTGAGAGTCTTGTCGGAGTAGCTGCGGCCATCGCCGTGCAGCAGCACGGCGTCGGTGAATGTGCCACCGATGTCGATGGCGAGCGCGTAACGGCTCACGGCGTATATCCGGCGCCCGGCCCGCCTTAACCCTGTTCCCCGACGCGTTGATACTCCACCAGGTGCCGGTAGTCTTCGCGAATCGGGGAGAACACGTCGAGGTTCAGCACTGCTTCGCTGCCGACCGGCTCACCGTAGTGCACGACGTTGGGAGGAATCCGCGTCACGCTTCCGGCAGCGCACTCGATCACCCGGTCACCGACGACGAGCCGCATCGTGCCGCTGACGATGTAGGTGAGCTGTTCGTAGGGATGCTGGTGCGGGTTCGTCTGCATACCCGGCTGCAGCCAGTTCATGACCATCAGCACCTGATCGCCGCGGAACGCTGCCCGCGTGACGCCCGGGCGCACCGCTTCTTTGGGCAGCGAATCCCAGTAATAGTGTTCAACCTTCTGTCTCGCGTCCATCGTGAGTGCCGGCATCACCGCGATTGATGCAGGATTGCCTGGAAGCATCCTGCGCGATCCCATACGATAGGTCAAACGGATCCCGGCACGGGAATTGGAGCTCGCCAGTGCTCGACAGTCCAGCGGCAGCGCGTCCCGCCGCGCACCCGGCGGTGGGAAAGTGGGCGTTGTTCGTGGTGATCAGCGCCATCTTTTTCCTGATCTCCGGCGCGACCTTCAGTTCACTCGGTGTCGTGTTGCCTTCCATGATCGCGGAGATGTCCTGGACGTGGTCCCAGGCCGGCGCGGGATTTTCCCTCTTCGCACTCACCGTCGGCCTGGCGAGCACCGTGCCCGCGTGGATCCTGCGGCACCTTGGCATCAAGGCCACCTACGGCATCGGCGGTCTGGTGATGACGCTCGGGTTCTGCCTGCTGGCCCTGACCCGCAATTTTCACCAATACCTGTTTGCCGCTGCCTTGCTGGGACTCGGATTCGCCTCCTGCGCGACCGTACCGGCCGTATTCCTGCTCACCGGCTGGATGCCGGAGCGGCGTTCCGCGGCCATCGGCGCCTATATGACGATCGGCGGGCTGGGCGCGGTCGCCGGCCCGATCGTCGCCAATCGCATTCTCACGGTGTCCCATTCCTGGCGCGTGCATTGGTGGGCGATGGCCGCCGCAATGCTGGCGCTGACGGGGCTTGCGTTGCTCTATGTACGGCCTCCACCCGAGGTGAAGGCTGCAGGGGTCGAGCCCAAGGCGCTGGCGCATGAGCGCGGCGCGGCGCGCGTGTACCAGACTGCGAGCGATTGGCGTTTTCGCGATGCGATTCGCACCCGACACTATTGGGTGATATCCGTTGCCATGACCGCGACACTCCTGTGCGTGCTTACCGCCAACAGCTGGGCAGTCACCCACATGGGGACGCTGGGTGTCACCGCGGCGGTCGCCGCCGGAGTGCTGAGCGCCGCCGGCGCGGTCAGCGCCCTGTCGCGTGCACTGGGCGGGGTGCTCGCAACGCGCGTCGATCCGAAATGGCTGCTCGTGGGCGCGCTCGCCGGCGAGGCCCTCAGCATGGCCGCGCTCTCGGTCGCCGGCAACTGGCTCGCGATCACGATCTTCTTCATCGCTGAAGGCTTCGGCTTCGGCATGTGCCTGTTCGCGACGGCCGTGCTGCTCGTAAATTACTTCGGAGCGACTGACAACCCGGAAATCTACGGGACCTTCAACCTCATCACCACCGCCGCCATGGTGGGACCGTTAGCGGGCGGCATCGCGGCCGACCACTTCGGCGGCTTCGCCGGCGTATTTCAGGTCTATGCGGCGGGTCTGCTGCTGGTGGTCGCCCTGGCCGCCTTCATGCGGCCGCCAGGCCTTCACCCAGAAAGACGCTCGACATACTGAGCGATTTGTACTCGATGAAATCCGGCTCGATGCGCAGAGCGTCGCCCTCCATCCGGGCACCCAGTACGTACAGCAGCGGCCAGAAGTGATACGGGTCCGGAACGGCCAGTGCCGCGTCGCCACCGAGACTCTCATAGCCGATGACGCGCGCACTGTCGTCCTGCACGATCGCGTCCTTGATGTACTGGTGAAAGCGCAGCGCCCAGTCGAAGGGTGCCGCCTGCGGATTCCATTCCATCCGGGCGAGGTTGTGCACGATGTTGCCAGTGCCAATGATCAGCACACCCTCGTCCCGCAGGGGCCGCAGCCGCTGGCCCAGCTCGTAGTGCGCGGCGTGCGGCGCGCTCATGTCCATGCTCAACTGCACGACCGGCACGTCCGCTTGCGGATAGGCCTTGACGAGCACCGACCAGGTACCGTGATCCAGTCCCCAGGAGGCATCGAGCCGCACCTTGGTGGGCTTGAGCAGATTCTGGACGCGCTCGGCCAGCGCCGGGCTTCCGGGCGCCGGATACTGGACATCGAACAGCGGCGCGGGAAGTGAGCGTCCGAAGTCGTGGATGGTCGGCGGCGTCCCCATGGCGGTGACGGCCGTGCCGCTGGTCACCCAATGGGCCGATACGCTCAGTATTGCCTTGGGTCGGCCGATCGCCCGCGCGAGCTTCGCCCAGGTTCTTGTCGCCTCGTTGTCAGAGATCGCATTGGCCGGGCTGCCGTGGCCAAAGAAGACCACAGGCAGGCGCGCCTCAACGGCCATCGCCGCGCCTCTGTCCCTGAATCCTCTGCCAGCAGGCCTGGTAGCGCGGCACCAGCCAGCCGTTAAATTGCCGCTGCGCGCCCTCCTGCCAGGAATAGCGGCAGCGGGTGGCAAATCTGGAGCGCAGGCCGATCTGCACGAGTTCATCGACATGCTGGTCCTGCGCCATGATCTTGCAGGCCGCGTCCATGATCTGCCCGACGCGCTCATCGAAGCCCGCCGCATCGCGTGCGCCGCGCACCACCAGCTCGCCCACATCCATCGAGTGACGCTCCGCGCCGTCGGCACGCACGATCAGGTAGATCACCATGTCGCTCGTCAGCACCAGCGACAGCGTCGGTGGCAGGTTTGCGAAGGTCATCCGCTGCCGATCCTCGTCCGTCAGCCCAGGGAACACCGGCAGCACGGCCTTCTGCGTGGCATTGAAGCTCGCGTCCGGATGCAGCGTACCGTTGTAGCGCAGATAGCCTGCGGTATCGCCCGACAGCTCCGGGAAGGAGGACAGATTGCTCGGCACGAAATCGTGCAGCGGCCCGTGGTGCAGGCGATTGGCGTGATAGCCATCGTTGTTGTTCTCGAACATGACCTTCCAGTTCCAGGGAAAGCTGCGCGTTTGCACATCCCCGACATCCTCGGCGTCGGCCAGATCGTAGTGGGCGATAGCCTCCTCCACTCCCCTGAGCCGCGGCCCGAGTGGCGCCGCCTTGCGATCGAAGCTCACGAAGATGAAGCCGAGCCAGACTTCAACAGAGAGTTCCGGCAGCCGGATGGTGGCCTTGTCAAAGTTGTGGGTCCGGTTCATCGCCGGCGCGTTGATCAGGCTGCCGTCCAGCCCATAGGCCCAATGGTGATACGGGCACACGAAGCCGCGCGTGTTTCCCCTGCCCTCCGCCACCAGCATCGCCCGATGCTGGCAGACCGCTGACATGGCGCGCAGCCGCCCCTCCGTATCACGGCAGATGATGAGCGGTTCGTTGATGATCGAGGTCGTAAAATAATCACCCGGCTTTTTCAACCAGGATTCGCGGCCGACGCACAGCCATTCATGGTTGAATACGGCCTCCTTCTCGAATTCGTAGAATCCGCCGTCGGTGTAGCACAGCGGCGGCAGTGACTCGGCGTCCTCGATGGGCAGGTCGGAACTGCCGAGGCTGGAAAAAAATGCGTCGTCGAGGATTGTGGGTCGCATGGTGGCGTTGGCCGGATCCGGGTTGGGCTTCTCAAGGAATCGGGGGCATAGTAGCTGCCGCGAATCGTGGCATGCTAGCGCGGACACTCCTCAGGACGTGGTCAAAGGATAGGGCGCGCATGGACAAGCGGAGCCGATGCCTTTTTGGTCAAGATACAGGGTCGGGTAATAACGATTAACGATTGCATTCGCGATTGGGGGGCTTTCAGATGAAAATCATGAGCATAGGCATGATCCGTGCGCGCCTTGCGTGCCGCTGCGTCGCGGCCGCCGCACTGGCCCTCTCGACGGCACCAGTCCTGGCTCAGTCCACGGCCGCAGCGACTTCCGGATCGCAGGCGCAGACACTCGAAGAGATTGTGGTCAGCGCACGCAAGCTGCAGGTCGATCTGCAGGATGCTCCGGTCGCCATTTCCGTCGTGACCGGCCAGGACTTCGACCGCGCGAATGTGGGCAGGCTCGACAACTTCAATGGCTATGTCCCCGGTCTCACCGTCGCCAAGAATGATGGCGCCGGGCGGGTGGTGGCCATTCGCGGCGTGGGCTGGGAAACTGCCCAAAACCTGAGCACGCAGCCCAGCGTGCTGGTCTACATGGACGGTGTCTACCTCGCAAATCCGCTCTCCTTCGGCACCGATCTGGGCGAACTGCAAAGCGTGGAAGTCTATCGGGGTCCGCAGGGCACCGAGTTTGGCCAGGGCACGACCGGCGGCGCGATCAACCTGATCATGAAGAAGCCTGATTTTTCCAGGGTCTCCGGCCACGTGAACGTGAACGCCGGCACCTATGACCTGTTCAGCACCCGAGGGTCCCTGAACATGCCCCTGTCGGACAGCCTCGCGGTAATGGCGACGGTCCAGCACTACAAGCACGATGGCTTCTCGGAGATCAAGGGCGGAGCCCTCGATGGTTACGGCGAGGATGACGCCAATTCCACGGGCGGATCGGCGTCCCTGCTGTGGAAACCCGCCAGCAACTGGTCAGTTTACCTCTCCGCCTACCTGTCAAATTCAAACCAGCACGCAGCCGCCCAAAAGAGCGAGCTGGACCCGAACAAGGATCCGCGGCAGCTGAGCCAGGATTTTCCAGGCATCTTCAAGCTCCAGAACAATCTGTATTCGGCCATCATCGAATGGGATTTGCCCTCGGGCATGACTTTCAAATCGCTGACCGGTCTGCAGAAGCTGCAGAAAAACCAGAGCGAGGACGGCGACCGGCTCAACGAGGCCCTGACGAATATCAACATTACGGGCTTTGCCTTCAACAACTGGGACGTGCTGCCCTTCTGGTACAACAATTCGGATTCCTTCAGCCAGGAATTCAACCTCACGCGTCACGCCGACAAGGTCGACTGGGCGCTTGGCGCCTACTACCTGAATCACAGGAACTACAATTACTTCCTCGAGGCGACGGGTCCCGCGCCGTTCTCGGCCTACGCCAACGCCGTAGAGCACCCGACGATCAACAATCTGCCGCCGTTTGCTTCGGTCCTGAACTTCGTCGAAGCCAGGACCCTGACGCGCAATGATGCCGCGCTCTACGGACAGACCACCTTCCACTTCAGTGAGCGTATCGCGCTAACGGCCGGCGCCCGCTATCAGCGGGAACTCCAGAAAGACGAGACGAGGGATTTCTTCGAGTGCCTGGGCGCCGTCCCCTGCCCAGTCGTTGCGGCCGGCAAGGACCACAAGCCCACCTGGAAGCTTGGGCTTGATTTCCACGCGACGAAGAACAGCCTGCTGTACGGCTTGATCTCCACGGGGTGGAAGAATGGCGGCGCGAATCCGGGTGCGACCAGCGCAATCCAGGTGCCCCTGACATTCCAGCCCGAAGAAGTGACCTCCTACGAGGTCGGTTCGAAGAACCGCCTCTTCGATGACCGGGTCCACTTCAACGTCGTGGGTTTCTACTACAACTACAAGGACCAGCAATTCACGCAGGAGGACCCGGCACCCTTCGCCGGCGGCACCGGCAATATACCTTCCGTGCACATCTACGGCATCGAGTCGGAATTCAACTGGCTGATGAGCAAGGAATGGCGGCTCGACGGCCAGGTCTCGGGTTCCCATGGGAAAATCGAATCCCATGTCTTCGCGCTGGATGTGGTCGACTTCCGTGAAGCACTGATACCTTTCGATATCGGGCTATTCACGATGAACGGGTTCGCGAAGCGCCTGCAGCTGGGTACCACCACCGACCTGTACGGCAAAACGCCGCCAAAACTGGTGAACCTGATGGCCTACCTCGCGCTGACGAACAACCACACCTTCAGCGACGGCGGAGTCCTCACGTCCCGCGTGGACTTCGTGCACCGTGGCGAATTCCAGGCTCGCGTCTGGAACAACCCGCTGGTGGACACGGTACCGGCCTACGACACCATTGGCCTGTTCTTCCAGTACCAGTTGCCGAACAGCCACTGCGCGATTTCGGTCAGCGGCACCAACCTGGCCGACAAGGCGGGCATCAGCAATCGATTCAGCAACCCGTACGGCGTGCTCACCACGAGCGACGAGTTCATTCCGCCGCGGCAGGTCTTTGCGGGTGTGAATTACGACTTCTGACGGCCACCGGCCATGGCAACGGCGGCGAAGGGCTGGAGGCGGAGGATCAGCAGGGCGCTGGCGATGAGTCCGGCGCCGATCGCCACGATCGAGGCGTGATACGAGCCGCTGCGATCGAAAGACAGGTCCATGAGAAAGGGCGTGAGGCCCTGCGCGAGCACGATGACGGCGTAGATCATCCCCGAGATCGCCCCGTAGTGACGCACGCCAAAATAGCGCGACAGGAAATAGGGCAGCACGCCGTACTCGGTGCCCAGCCCCAGACCCATCAGGGCGCCTGCGAGCAACAACTGCGAAAAGCTCGCCGCCGCCTGGAACAGGATCAGGCCGACCAGGGCCGCCAGGTAGAACGGCGCCGCGATCCAGGGCCGGGGGACGCGGTCAATCAGGCGCCCGACGCCCACCTGCCATACGGCGGTCACCGTGGCAAAAGTGGCCAGCACTGCGGTCGCGCGCTGCTCGCCGAAACCGTGATCGAGCAGCAAGGGCACGACGTGTGCAAACACGGCCGTCATGCATCCGGCGCCGATGGCGATCGCGACCAGGATGATCCAGAAGCTGCTCGTCGAGCGCGCCTGCTCCAGGGTCATGTCGGTGGCCACGGCTGGCCCGGCCGCCGCATCATCGTTGGAAGCTGGTGGATCCCGCAGCAGGACCAGCAGGACGGGAAAGCCGATCAACAGGATGACCGCCGCGATACCCACGTAGCTGCCGCGCCATCCGTAGTGCGCCAGCAGGACTCCGACGAGCAGCGGCGAGAGTGCGGCGCCCGCACCATTGCCCACACCACCGGCAATGCCCATGGCAAAACCGCGGCTGCGGTCGAACCAGCCCGCGATCACCTTCGTGAACATGACGCTGCTGGGAATCGCGCCGGCGAGGCCAATCAGGCCGTATATGAAATACAGCTCCAGGCGGCTGGCGCCTACCAGCGAGGCGCAGGCCACGGCGGCCGCGAACAGTACGTTCCCCGCGAGAATAACCGGCCGCGCACCGTAGCGATCGATCAGCCTGCCGATGACCGGGTAGCCCAGGGCGCTGGCCAGCGCGACCACGAGCAAGGAGAAGGAAACCGCCGCCCGCGGCCAGGCAAACTCGGTGGCGATCGGGATCAGGAACATGCCGAAGACCGTGTACACCATCGGCGTGATGCTCACGGCATTGCCGACCGTGCAGGCTACGATGATTCCGGCGGGCCTGGAAAATGCCTTCAAGCTCGCTCCCGTGGAGAAGTCTGGAACGGACGGCCATTCTGGGCGCAAGTGAGCGGGCGCACCAGTGCAAGACTCGGCAAGTCTGCGCTGCTACCTTTGCCCCTAAGACTCACCGACGGTGTCTGCCCCGCATTATGGATTCCATCACCAGCCTCAGGATCAGGGAGCTGAAGCCCGGATTTGGCGCCGAGGTGCTCGACGTTGACCTCGCGCGCGCCGATTCCGAGACGATCAAAGAGGTGGCGCGCGTTTTTGAACTCCACGGCGTGCTGCTCGTGCGTGACCAGAAAATGCAGCCGGCTGATCTCATGCGCTTCCTTGGCCATTTCGGCGTGCTCGAGGATCACACCCTCCAGCAGTTCACGCTGAAGGGTTTCCCGAAGATCTACCTGCTTTCGAACCGCACCGATCCCGACGGACGTCCGATCGGTGCGCACAATGACGGCATCGGATGGCACACCGACTACTCCTACATGGCCGAGCCGGTGAAGTGCACGATGCTGTACGCGGTCGAGGTCCCCGCGGAGGGCAGCGATACCCTGGTGGCCGACTGTTGCGGCGCCTGGCGGGCGCTCCCCGAGGATCGCAAGAGCCAGCTGCAGGGGCTCTCCCTGCACCACAGCTACAAGTACTTCATGGCTACCCGTGAGCACGGTCGCATGATGATCAGCAAGGAGATCGAGGCGGCGACGCCGGATGTCATCCATCCGCTGATCCGTACCCATCCGGCCGATGGACGCAAGGCGTTGTGGCCCAGCACGGGAACCGTGATCGAGGTGGTGGGCATGCCAGGCGAGGCGGGAATGAAACTGCTCAACGAACTCGTGGCGTTCGTCACTGAGGAGCGGTTCGTGCTGCGCCATCGCTGGCGCGTTGGTGACATTTTCATGTTCGACAACCGCTGCACTCTGCACACCGGCACGCCCTACGACGATCAGAAGTATTATCGGGTCATGCACCGCATGTGGGTAAAGGGCGATCGACCGTACTGATGCCCGCTCCCGGCTCAGCTTCAGATCCGCGCATCGTCGTACTCGGCAGCCTGAACATCGACCTGGTCCAGGCGGTCAAGCGCTTTCCCAGGCCCGGCGAAACCATGTCCGGCGGCGATCTGCGCAGCTACCCTGGCGGCAAAGGCGCCAACCAGGCGGTGGCCGCAGCGCGTCTGGGACAGGCCGTGGCGATGATCGGGCTTGTGGGCGCCGATGCCTTCGCCGCCCCGCTGGTGGCGAGTCTGCGGGAGGCAGGCGTGTCAACCGATCTGGTGCAGGCGTCGGCGCGGCCGACCGGCGCTGCGACCATACTGGTCGCCGACGATGGGCAGAATTCGATCGTCGTTTCTCCCGGCGCCAACGCCGCGCTCAGCCCGGCAATGGTCAGATCAGGTCTGGAGAGATTCGGCTCCGGCTGTGTCTTGCTGTGCCAGCTCGAAAGTCCGTTCGATGCCGTTGAGCAGGCGCTGCGCTTCGCGAAGTCCCGCGGGATGACCACCATTCTCGATCCGGCCCCGGCGCACCAGGATTGCCTGCAGTGGCTGCCGTTCATTGATTACCTGACGCCCAACGAGACGGAAGCGGCCCTGTTGGCCGGGCTTGCCTCGCCGATCGCGACGGACGCGGATGCCAGGCGCGCGGCCGCTCAACTGCGGCAACAAGGTGCGAAGTCCGTCCTGCTGAAGCTGGGGAGGCGCGGCTGCTTCATAGCGACAGCGGAAACCGCAGAGCTGGTTCCCGCCTTTGAAGTGAAGGCCGTGGACACGACCGCAGCGGGCGACTGCTTCAACGGGGCGTTTTCGGTCGCCTTGGTCGAGGGTCTCCCGATCATTGAAGCGGTTCGATTTGCCAATGCCGCCGCTGCCCTGTCCGTGACGCGGCGTGGGGCGCAGAGTTCTTTGCCCAGCCGCGGTGAAGTGGACACGTTGCACCGGGGAACTACCCGCTAAGGAGCAGGCACCACAGCGGCTACGGCATCGTGTGCAAATAGCTGAACAGGGCGGTGATTTCCTCATCGTTGATTGGCCCTCTGGCGATTTTCAGAATGCCATATTGAGGGCTATCGCGGGGGTAAACGCAGCGCCGGTGTTGCGCCCGCTCACCGGGACTATCACGCCCGCGATCACGCCAACACTGGCATTCCAATTGTACTCGACGGCGGGCGCGACGCTGAGTAATTGGCTGCTGCCAGAGTTGTCCGTAACGACAATCGCCGGTCCACCTTGCGCGGGCGGATAGCTGCCACGCACGGTGGTGCTTGCGCCGTGCAGGTAGTCCAGGTCCAAGGCGAGCACCCATTGATGGCTCAGGCTGTATTCCGCGGCCAGGTCGGCCTCGAAGTTCGCTCCAAGCGCCGCCTGCCCGCGAAATCCGCTGCGGGTGCCGTACACGCTGACGTCCTGGATCTCGACCCGATCGGAACGGGACCAGCTGAGATTGAGGCGAACTCGCAGTATCCGCCCTGTGGGCAGCCAGAACGGCCGCTGCGAGAAGAGCGCCAGCGTCGCGGTATGCGCGCCGGCGCCATGGCCGTCACTCGGCCGGTCCCCAAGCCGATCGAACTTCCCTGTCGGCAA
Source organism: Steroidobacteraceae bacterium (assembly GCA_035300345.1). Taxonomy (GTDB): domain Bacteria; phylum Pseudomonadota; class Gammaproteobacteria; order Steroidobacterales; family Steroidobacteraceae; genus FEN-1191. The sequence continues at coordinate 182,286 of DATGVM010000036.1, read as the reverse complement.
GGTCTCGGCCAGCATCATGGAGATCGTCGGCAGCCAACGCTCCGCACGCCACTCCGCCAGCTGGTATTGCGCTCGCACCGTGGTGTCTCCGACGCCGATGCGCGAGCCGCTTCGTCCCTGACTCGGCTGTTCGTAAGCGAAGCGGGCACCCAGTCCCAGGGTGACGGTATCGGTGAGTCCGTAGAAGAAATAAGTCTGTGACTGAAAGCCGTCCGTCCGCGGAACGGCGCGGCGCGCCCCCGAGTCGTCGTACCGCGCCTGGACGATCGCATCGAACAAGTAGGTTTCGACCACCAGATGACCTTGCGGCATTGCCGCGCCCGGTGATGCCAGCAAAGGGCCCGTCCACCAGGCATCCTGGACGGCCTGGCGGCCCTCAGCTGAAGTCTGCGCCTGATCCGCCACGGCGGTACCGCAAGTCGCGCACAACACCAGGATGGCGATGGTCAGGTGCACGCTACTCGGAGGCCATCGCACTTACTGCGGAATCCTGGAGCAGAAGGCAGGTTGACCGATGCCACCAGCCCACGCACACTCGCCCGCCACACCCAGCCGGCTCTGAAGCGGCGGCTCCGTGGGGCCGGCAGAGCGATCCGGGCTTACTTCCATGGGGATGACTCCAAATGAGCAGCGCTGAAACCCGTCATCTTGAGCGCAGCATTGGTTCGCGCCAACTGACCATGATCGCGATCGGCGGCGCAATCGGCACCGGCCTGTTCTTTGCCAGCGGCTCGGCGATTTCCCAGGCGGGACCGGGCGGCGCGATGCTCGCGTACTCTATCATGGCCGTGGCGGTGTACTGCATGATGCAGTCGCTGGGCGAGATGGCCACGCAGTTGCCGATTCCGGGCTCATTCGAAGCCTATGCGGAACGCTTCATCGACCCCTCCATGGCCTTTGCGGTCGGCTGGAATTACTGGCTCAGCTGGACGGTCACGCTGGCCGCTGAATTGGTGGCGGGCGCATTGATCGTGCAGTTCTGGTTCCCGCACTCGAACTCCACGCTTTGGGTCATCGGCTTCTTCAGCTTGCTGCTGGCATTGAACCTGTTGTCGGTAAAGGCTTATGCCGAGGCGGAATACTGGTTTGCCAGCATCAAGGTAGTCACGGTGATCATCTTTCTGGCCGTCGGTGCCCTGATGATCACCGGCATGCTCGGCAACCAGGGTGGCGGACTGCACAACTGGACCCTGGGAGACCCGGCGAGCGGCGCGCACGCGCCCTTCGTCGGCGGCTTGAATGCCGTGCTGCTGGTGTTTCTGCTGGCAGGCTTTTCCTTCCAGGGAACCGAAAGCGTGGGCCTGGCCGCCGCCGAAACCGCGGACCCGGTCAGGAACGTGCCCAGGGCGATCAAGAGTGTGTTCTGGCGCATCCTGCTGTTTTACATCGGCTCGATTTTCGTGGTCGGGACCCTGATCAGCTTCAATGATCCGAATCTGCTGCACGGCGATGAAGGCCACATTGCCTACTCGCCATTCACGATGGTGTTCCAGCATATGCCGCGAATCGGCTACTACGCCGCCCACCTGATGAATGCGGTGATTCTCTCGTCGGTCCTGTCGTGCGGAAATTCATCGATGTACGTGGCTTCCCGCATGCTCTACGCGATGGCGCACAGCCGGAAGGCGCCGCGACTGTTCGGCCGTCTCAGCCGCCGCGGCGTTCCGGTTGCGGCGCTGCTCGCCACGGGCCTCGTCAGTGCGACGGCTTTCTTCACCAGCCTGGTGGGCGATCAGAAGATCTACCAGATTTTCTACAACGCCTCGGGCCTGAGCGGCTTCATCATCTGGCTGGGCATTGCGCTCTGCCATCTGCGCTTCCGCAGGGCCTGGGTCGCCCAAGGCCGGAGTCTCGACGATCTGAAATTCAGGGCCAAGTTCTATCCCTACGGGCCCTGGCTCGCGGTGCTGCTGTTTACGATCGTGCTGTTCGGCGCCAACTTCGGCGTGTTCCAGGCACCCGTGTTCTCATGGTTCAACTTCATCAGCGGCTATCTGATGATTCCCACCTTCATCGTGCTCTACCTGGTGCACAAAGTGCGGAACAGAACCCGCCTGATACCGCTGGCGGACTGTAACTTTGAGATGGAGTGAACCGGGACCCTTTTCAGGGCTGGCGGATACTCCTGATATCGGCGAGCAGCGCGGTTTGCGACACGGGGCGCCCGAAGAAACGGCGCAGCAACTCCTGCGGCTCAACCTCCCCTCCGTAGCGGAACAGCCGCGCCGACACGAACGGATACCAGGCCTTGTTACCGGCGTCGAATTCCCCGATTTGCACGCGGATTCGAGCCCGCAGGTCCGCCGTGAGGAAAGCACCAAGGGCGTAGGTGATCATGTAACCCGGATCGTCCACCAGCTGACCCCGGATTGCCCACCATGACCACTCCGGGTGCGGAGCAATGTGCAGGTAGCGGCTGGTAATGTCGGTCCACACGGCGTTCGGATCGCTGGCCGGGTCGCGCGCCATTCTGATTTCGAACAGCCCCCAGGCGACATCCAGAATGACAGCGCCCAGGCGCGCACGCCGCCCATCGGCTGCCGTGCTGGCGCATCCCAGGTACTTGCGCTGCCAGGCCGGATTGAACACGCTCCAGCCCGTGATGTCGGCAAAGGATTCGTCTGCCAGGGAAGAATCGTCCGGCACCTGCAGTGAGGGCCGCGCACGAATTGCGGCGTAATGCACCGCGTGGCCATTTTCGTGTGTCAGCTCGCCGGCGCTGCTGAGACTCTCTTCCCGAAGGAATACCGAGACACGGGGGATCGCCGGGCGCCAGCCGCCTGCCACACGGCGACCGATGCGAGCGATATCCGTGTAATCTACCGGCGCCTTGCCGGGCCGCATCTCCAGATCCTCGATTACCCGCAAGTGAGCCAGGTTCGCGCCTAGATCATCGAAGAAACGCACATTGGCTTCCTGCAGATGGTGCGCGCAAGCCTGCACCGCCCGCGACCCACTGGAATGGGCGTAACGAAAGTCCCAGGGCTCCAGCGTGACGCCCTGGTCCGCCCCACCCCACGCCTCGAGAGCCTGCTCGAGCCAGCGCTCTCCGGCTCCTGCCGGCAGGCCCAGTGACTCCTCCGCGGCCGCGATATTGGCTCGCGCGTGCTCGGCTTCAGCCACGATCAGGCGCCGGTAGGGACTGTCGGGCGTGTTGTCAGTATCGACTGCACGCCACAGAGGCTCCATGGCCATGAAGAGCGCGCGGCGGCGCTCCGGTTCCGCGAGCTGCTCGAGCAGCCCCAGCGCGTCTCCGCGTGTGTAGCTGTGGCCCTCGAACTGGATCGCATCGCCTGCGCTGCTGAAGCAGGCGTATAGCGCGGTCCGCAACTCCCGGCCCGTCGCCGATGGCCGCGCCGCATCAGCACACAGTCCTGCAGGGGCCAGTGAAGCGCCGGTGCGAAAGGTGATGCCGGAGCGCATGCCGGCCAGCGCCCGCCTGCCAGGCGCGGACATGCCATCCGGCGAAACGGCTGCCAGCGCCGCATTCAAGATTTGCAGGCTTCGCTCGAAACGCGCCTTCCAGGCGGCGCGATCCAGTCCGTCAAAGCGCGAGGTCAGTCCGGAGTCGATCGTCTCGATCGCCCCTGCGGCGTCGAGAAAGTCCGCAAACACTGGTTCCGCGGCGTCAATCCGGCGCTCATCCGGCGAATGCACGGCGGCCGCGGCCACGGCGCCTACGGCCGCGAGAAGCACCACGACGAGCTTGCGTAGCGGCATTACGATCGACCGGGTGGCGCATCATCGCGCGGCTTCAAGATGCCGAGGGCCTGGGCCGCCACGACCGCCTGCGTGCGTGAGTGCACGCCGAGTTTCTCAAGGATCGCCGACACGTGGCGATCTATGGTCTTCGTGGAGCGATGCAGTTGGCGTGCGAGCTGGGCGTTGGTGCTTCCCTGAGCCAGCAGCGCCAGGACTTCGATTTCCCTGGCCGTCAGACCGCCGGCGTTTGCGCGCGTCGTCTCATTCGGGCCCCGTGGAATGGCGCGTACGCCCTGTTCGCGCAGTCGTCTGCGCACAATGGCGGCGAGCGGGCCCGCGCCAAGCCGGTCGAGCACCGCCAGCGCCTGGCGCAACGCCTCTTCAGGACCCTCAATCATGGCAAGCGCCTGTTCGTAGGGTGCACCAATGCTCTCCCAATATCCGGCGGCGCCCCGCCAGTCGCCCGCAAGCGCGAGCCGGTAGGGTTTCTGAATGTCCTGCGGGACGGGGCCCTCGGCGCGCGCCCGCGACTGCCATGCGGCCAGTTCACCCTTGATCGCGGGAAACCGCTTGTCACCCAGATAGCCCAGGCCCGTCGCCGTCTCGCTCGCCAGGCGCTCAAGATCACCACGATACCAGGCCTGCTCGGCGCGCGCGGAGGCCACGCGGCCGAGTCGCTCCGGTTCGCCCATCAGCAACGCCAGTTCGAAGGCTTCATCGAGCAGTTCGTCGGCGCCGGGGTCACCGCGACGAATCCGCACCAGAGCCAGCGTCACCAATGTCGGCACGCGCTGCAAGGGCACGAGTTCCATACCCTGCAGCAGGCCAGTGGCAATCCGCGCCGCTTCGGTCCAATCGCCGCGATCCAGGGCCAGCCTGGCGCCGTAGGCGTGCAGGTAGGCGAGGCTTGAGAAGAGCCCACGCTCCTCGCAGTACGCGACGCCTTCGCGATAGTACCGCTCCGCCCTCAGCAGGTCGTGCTCCAGAGTCGAACAGAAAACAAAGTTTCCATAGGCCCGGGCGGCGCCCTCCTCGAGTTGATGCTCGAGCGCGATCGTGAGACTCCGCTCCAGTTGCTCGAATCCCGTCCTGTCGCCCGCGATGAGCAGTGCGGAGCCGACGTTATTCAGCGCATGCGATTCCGTGGCGTGATCGCCGAAGGTCCGCGCCAGCGCCAGTGCGCGTCGTCCGAATTCCACGGCTTCGGTATCCAGGCCGTAGTGAGATGCCAGCCGGGAGCGCGTACTGTAGGCCCACGCCAGGTGTACGCTCGGTGGCAGCGGCTCCAGTAGGGCGATGGCCGCGACGACACTGTCCTCAGCCTGCTGCTTGTCGCCTACCACCCGATATTCCGGGGACAGGAAGCTCAGCACACGCGCCTGCGCCTCGATATTGCCAAGCTCGCGCCACAACAGAAGCGCCTCGTTCGCCGAGGCGATTGCCTCTATAGCCTGATTGGTCACGCTGCATTCTTCAGCGCGCAGCTCGAGGAGTTCCCCTCGATTCGCGGCCGGCAGGGTGGCGCCAAAGCGCAAGGCCACGCCCAGGTGTGCAGCCGCCTCCCGATGCGCACCCAGCCGCGCGGCCTCCTTCCCCGCCAGCGGCGCGTACTCGAGCACAGCCGCGGCGTTGTCGGCTCCAGCCGCGTGATGCACGATCCGGGTCAGGTCCGCCCGGCGTTCCACCAGCGCCTGCAGCAGCCCTTCGTGCATTGCCCGGGCGCGCTCCGGAGTAACGGTGCCTTGCACTGCGAGGCGTGCCAGCTCATGGCGAAATCCAATCGCATCCGTTTGAGCTGCAAACAGGCCACGCGAAACGCCCTCGTCAATGGCCAATCCACGATCGCCGATGACACCCTGGATGAGCCAGCGCTCCGTCTTTCCCGGCGACATTGAGACCAGCTCGGCCAGTTCACGCGCTGGGGCCGAGCAGCGCAGGAGACGCGAAAGCACCGCATCCCGTACTGTCACCGGCACGCGCTCGCCTGGGCTCGCGAGCACCTCGTGCACGAAGAATGGGTTACCACCCGTCAGCTGGTGGAGGCGCGCGACGTCAATGTCACTCTTCCCGGCCAGGTCTCCCACTGCGGCAACCGTCAGTGGTGCCAGGCGCATCCGCTGCACGTGATGGCCGGTCAGCTCACCGAGCGCCAGTCGCACGGGGTGATGCAGCGGCAATTCATCATCGCGATAGGTTGCAATAAAAAGTGTGCTCGTACGCTGGATGCGCCGGCCTATAAAGCGGAAGAAATCGAGCGTCGCCTCGTCGGCCCAGTGCAGGTCTTCCAACACGACTACGCAAGTCCGCTCGGGCCGCGAGAATTCTTCGAGCAGGCCCCGGAACAGCCAGTCGCGCGATTCATCGGTGCCAGGGCTATGGCCGTCACTGACTGACGTCTGCGCGGCAATCTCGTGTACCGGTCCGAGCGCACGCGGCGTCGTCAGCGCATCGCACGCACCCCATAGGGTGAAGGAATCGCGTCGATGGACCGACGCAAACTGGTCAACGAGCGAGCTCTTGCCGATACCCGCCTCGCCCGCGACGAGTACGAGCTTGCCGGAGCCCACCCGCGCTTCCTGCAGGCATCGCTCCAGTTTTTCGAGTTGTTCCTGGCGCTCCAGCAGCTGCATGGCGGATCAAGTCAGTGAATTCAGGGTCGCGACGAACAACAGAAACCTGAATAGCCACACAATCTGGAAGAACGACCAGGCAATCGCGGCGGCCAGCAATCCGCTATACCAAAGACTCACGCGATAGACGCGCAACAGCATCACGAACAGGTATAGCGCGAACATCGCCTGGATGATGAGGGTCGGAACGCTGTCCGACATCACGACGCTCGCCGGCACACCGAATGCAGCACCCATCCACACAAGCACCAGCATGAGCGCAGGGATGAATACGCCGATCACGATGAGGGCGAAGGACCAGAAATGCGTGGCCACCACCAGATGTTCAGAGTAGTAGCGCTTCTTCCTAAACAAAAATCCGTAGAGCAGCAGCGCGATGACCGGTATCAATGTAAACAGCAACGTTTTGGACAGGATCGCCGTCTTTTCGTTGTAGGCATGCTCAAACGCCGGGTACTCGATGCCCATCCCATGCATCGCGACGGCGACCTGGTCCGCTGCGAAGGAGTGGTAATAGTCGTTCTGATGCAGCTGCGTGGCGAGCGTGGTCGTAAACGCGTTGTAGGGAAAGATCGAATTGGAGAAGTAATATAGGATGCTGAACAGCAGGAACAGGCGCAGCGGGTTGACATAGCGGATGCGCCGCCCATCCAGGTAGTCGGCGCTTAGCGCACCAGGATGTGCCACGAGTCGCCAGGCGGTCCTCAGGATCTTGGAATCAAAGTGGGTGAAGGGTTCAACGGCCTCCGACAGGAAATGCCGGATCGAAAAGTCATGATTATTACGCCGCTTCTCGCCACAGCGATCACAGTAGGAGCCCGCACCGGTGGCGCCGCAGGAAGGACAGGTGCGCGAAGACTCGATCGGCGCCACTCCCACTCAATGATCTCCTGACATTCTAACCCACTGAGCGAGCTCATGTTTCCAACAGGCCGTGCTCACGATACCGTCGGAAATGCCGTCAAAACGATTTTGCCTGTTGCCTATTTGGGCGAGCATTGGCGACCATCGTGGAGCGTATCGCGGCCCCGAGTCCCCGCGAATGTAGCAGGTTGACACCGGTCACTCACGATTGTGCGTTGCCTGAAGCTGCGCAACCGTCCCGATCGCGCCGATCATTGAATTGAAAGTTGCTCTCCCGTCAGACGTTGCAACAGTTTGATCGCCTCGGCGGGACGCACCATTAAGTTGAAGTGCGCAATCAGCTGGCCATCGTCGCTGAACGTGATAATGTCAACGCCGTTAATCAGAATTCCCTCGGTCTCGGTCTCGAGCTCCTCCATCATGAGTGCCGATTCAGCAAGCCAGGCGCCCGAACTGTTGCGCCGCCTGCTGCGCGCGAAGGACCGGATGGACGCCGCCTCGCACGAAGATTGGCCAGTGCGGCGGCTGGCACGAGTGAGCCGAGTCTCCGAAGCCCATTTCGCACGATCGTTCAAGCGGGCCTTCGGGGTACCGCCGCATCGCTACCTGCTCACGCGGCGCATCGAACGGGCTACGGCGCTGCTCCGCGACACCGATCGGCCCATCACCGAGATTGCCCTCGACACGGGCTGGGAAAGTCTGGGAACGTTCGGACGCACCTTCCGCGACGTCACCGGCGAGAGCCCGGGCGCGGTCCGGGCAAGGGCCCGAGCCGCGGCGCACGAGCTCGGCCGCGTACCCGCCTGCTTCGTCAGCGCCGCGCACCGGCCCGACCTTACGATCGCAGTTTCGGAGAAGCGACGCCGGGAGGCGACCGATATAAATGGATCTGAACAAAAGGAGATCCCATGAGCCAAGGTGTCAAAGAAGTCGGTTTATACGTGCGAGATCAGGACGAGGCACTGGCGTTCTACGTCGGGAAGCTCGGATTTCGCGTCCACACGGATGTGCGGAACGGCGACTATCGCTGGCTCACGGTACAGCATCCGGACCAGCCCTCTTTGCAGCTCGGCCTCTTCAAGCCAGGTCCGCCGGTGCTTGACGAGGCGACGGCGCAAACGGTGCACGCGATTGTGGCCAAAGGCGCGATGCCGCCGCTCGTGCTGGGCGTAGATGACTGCCGCGCCGCCTACGAGCGCCTGCATGCCGTAGGCGTCGAGTTCACGCAGGAGCCCACGAGCCGCTACGGCAATGTGGACGCCAGCTTCCGTGACCCATCTGGAAACGGGTGGAAGATGATCGAGGCGCGCCTCTGAAGACACCCATGAAGGAGGGCTCGTCGCCTGCCTTGATCCATTGAGATATACCATCCCTCATGACAATTCGGTGTCTCTCAACGACCTTTGATCGTGGCCGATCCATTGTTGATCTCATCAACAAAGGTCTGCGGGAGTCACTCCCACTCCATTGTTTCCAGCACTCGTAGACACTCGACAACGGGCAACTTCGTCTCGGCGCGTGGCACTCTTACCGTCGGGCCTATCGTCAACACATGTTGCCTGCGGGCGATAGATGCCGAAGGGATCGAAGTGCTTCGGCAGTCATGCGAGGCGAAAAGCGGTCAAAGGGTCAATAGTTGCCGGGAACTCCGGGCACCATTCGGGCGCCGTGAAGTACACGCAGTATGAGTGCGCCGTCGTCAGACGGCTCGAAGTCGATTAGGTAATTTCCGTGTGTGCACATCCGTGTCGTGTCGCCCAGGTCTGGACGCGCCACGTAGTGATGCGGTCCCACAGCAATCTTCTCGCAGTGTTGTCGTATCTCGCGAATGAACGATAAAGCGCGCTGAGGATTGTCGAGTGCGATGTAGTCGCCAACCTCCTCCAAGTCACTTTCGGCCTGTGGTGTGAATTGCGCGCGCATTCACTTCGCACGTTCTTTGGCCAATTTGGTGTACTTGCGTTCCAGACGGTCAAGTACCTCGGCGGCGGGTTTCGGTTTGCCGCTGCGCCGACCCCTTTCGATTTCGCCACGCAGACCGTTGAGTACCGCCTGGCGACGCTGCTGGTCCTCTTCCAGAAGTCGTAGCCCATCCCGGATGACCTCGCTCGCAGAAGCGTAACTCCCACCCTCGACCTGTTCCTTAACGAAGTGCTCAAAGTGCTTACCGATTGTATAGCTTGAGGGCATGACTCTAATCCTCCATCGATCACGGCTATCATAATATAGCATAACCTGATATCCCGGGTAACGCGATGATCGACTCGAGCCCGAAGCGGACCTTTGTTTCTTCAAGATTGGTTGGTGGACCAACGCATGTCTGCCTATTTCCATTCGCCAGAGATTGACGAAGGAAAGCTGAATCGGAGAGACTCAACGAGCCGCCTGAATAGTCATCACATCTGGACCAAAGCAATGTGTCAGTCACCAGGAGCACTGGATGCACTTCGCCGCCATTGACTGGTTCATTGTTGTTGCTTATCTCATATTGTCCGTTGCGGCCGGACTACTGGGCAAGAAATACATTGCCAACGTTTCCCACTATCTCGTCGCCGGAAGAGAACTTGGGATGTACGCGGGAATTGCGACGCTTGCGGCCACCGAGATCGGCACGATCACATTCATGTACAACGGCGAACTGGGCTACAAGTATGGTTTCGCCGCCTTTGCTGCGGCACTGATTTCTGGACTCGTCATGATCGTCGTGGGACGAACGGGCCTGGTTGTCCAACGTTTTCGTTCTTTGAAGTTGATGACTGTGCCGGAGTACTTCGAGCGCAAATACAGCCGCGGACTGCGCCTTCTTGCAGGGATTCTGGTTGCAACCGGGGGCATCCTCAACATGGGCGTGTTCCTGAAGATCGAGGGCGAATTCCTCACCATCGTGAGCGGCATCGACTCCCGGTACCTCGTTGCGGTTATGACGGCCATTCTGCTGCTGGAACTTGTCTACACGGTCGTCGGCGGAATGATGGCCGTGGTCATTACCGACTTCATTCAGTATGCCATGCTGTCGGTGGCTACGATTCTGGTGTCGATTTACGCCGTCTACCACGCCGGGTGGGGCAATATCGTCGCCAAGGTCTTCAGCACCATGGGGAGCGCCGGCTTTGATCCCATTCAGAATCCAAAATTCGGTATCACCTTCCTGATATGGCAGATCCTGCTCTGGTTCTCCATCCACACCTGTTGGCAGACTACCGCCATGCGCGTGTTCTCGACCAAGAGCCCCGAGATTTCAAAACGGGTCATGACCTGGACGGGGTTCATTTATCTCGGTCGAGGAATGCTACCCATGCTTTGGGGAGCGGCTGCACTGACGCTATTCGGCCTGGGTGCGATCCGCAACGGAGTTCCACTCCCGGTAGTCAATGGGCAGACACTTGCCCCGATCGACGCCATGCCGGCTATGCTTGCGAGCATCCTTGGCCCAGGCGTCAAGGGAATTGTGGTTGCGGGCATGCTGGCCGCGACTATGTCGGTTAACAGTTCCTACCTGCTGGGCTGGAGCGCAGTAATTTCCCAGGACATCATCCTGCCCATCCGCGAGCAGATGGGTAAGCCGGCTCTCAGTTCGCGCAGCCAGATCTTCGTCAATCGTCTCGCCAACCTATTCGTCGGACTGTTCCTGATGTTCTGGGGCTTGTACTACACGCCTCCGGGCGCCGTTTATCTGTACCTGAACATCACCGGCACCATTTATCTGGCGGGCACGTTCATTTGCGTAATCGGCGGCCTGTACTGGAAACGCGCGAATACGTCAGGCGGCTATCTGGCTATGCTGCTGGGCGCTGCCGGAGCGATCATCCCCTTTTTCTTCCTGCACTGGAGCGAGAACATCACCGGTCTTTGCGCATTTGGCCTGGCCACCTTAGGACTCGTCCTCGGTTCTCTATTGGGCAGGCGCGCTCCGACATCCTCAACTGGCGTAAGGCTTGAATCCACACTGTAGGAGGCAGAATGAACTATTGGTTGATCTTCTGGACCGTCTCGCTGGTGGTCGCCGGAGTTTCGTTCGCGGTGATCACCGGGATCGTGGTGGTAAAGGGCTACAGGGACCTGCGTTTGATGTTTAGCCGGCTGGCGGAGCAGCGGACACACGATCATGAGTGAGCCGGCAACTCATAAGGACAAGTTCATCGCGATGGTGACCGCGAAGGCGGAGGTCAACCTTCGCCTAAGTGATTATCAGCCGCGTTCGATGCTGGTCACGCCCGTGCACCACCTGAAGCGGGCGAAGTTTCCGGTTATCGATTACCACAATCACCTTGATGCACAGGATCCGGCCGCTGTCTTGAAGGTGATGGATGAGTGCGGGATAGAACGGATTGTCAACATCACCATGCAGCTCGGGACTGAAGCTCTCGCGGTAATCCAGCGTTTTCACTCATCAGCTTCAGGACGGTTCGCCACCTACGCATGGATGGACTGGACGGACCTGACCACGGCCACATTCTTCAGCGGTTGCGCTGATCGGCTCGAGCAAATGGTGGAGCACGGCGCCTGCGGTCTGAAAGTCTGGAAGGATCTGGGCACGAGCCTGCGGGATTCGACCGGCGCTTTGTTGCAGGTTGACGACGAGCGCCTCGCGCCAATGTTCGAGAAAGCGGCCGAGTTGAGCGTGCCGGTCATGTTTCACATCGCAGACCCGGACGCATTTTTCCTGCCCATCGATGAACACAACGAGCGCTTTGAAGAGCTGGCGGCGCACCCGGAGTGGAGCTTTCACTCTTCGCAGTTTGGCAAGCAAGAGCTCCTGCAGCAACGCGACCGCGTGTTCGCGCGCCATCCTCGCACGACGTTCGTTGCCGCACACGTCGCCGAACGGGCGGAAGAGCTTTCCTATGTCAGCGGATTGCTCGAGAGGTATCCCAATGTTCATGTAGATATCGGGGCACGTTTAGCAGAACTCGGGCGACAGCCTTACACGGCGCGCGAATTCTTTCTGAAGTACAGCGACCGCATTCTGTTTGGTACGGACCTGGTTCCAGAACTGAGTATGTATCGTCTGCACTACAGATTTCTGGAGACAGCGGACGAATATTTCGAATACCCGTCGCATGCCTCGCGCCAGGGGCGCTGGAATATCTACGGCTTAAGCTTGCCGGACGATGTTCTTAGGCGTGTCTATCGCGAAAATGCACTGCGACTGTTACCTCGATGATTTCGGCAACCCAGCGTCGCGCTACGGAGCCACCCAGCTGCGTCACTTTCCCGCGCCGCGGCATCATCAAGGGAGATGGTGGTCTTCATTAAGTCACTGGAAGTTCACGATAGGCTCCAAATTCCGCCAGATCGTCTTCCCCCAGCCACGTAGGATACTCAACAGGCTCCAGGCCAAGATTTGCTTCAACCTGTCGCCACAGGCGAGTCCGTTCATATCTCTGATGTACCAACTGGAAGCGGGTGCTTCTAAGCACGTTGAGAGCCGCTTGCGAATCTCCGCAGTCAATCAGGAGACTCGCTCGCCTTTCGGCTAACCATTCGTCATCAAGAGCCGAGACGGCATCGAGCCAACGCCTACGCTCGGCGAGCGTTTCTGGCCCCAGCGCGGCGAGCGCTTTATCCCGCTCGATCACTAGCTGGGGGTGAAGCGAGATTGCCTCGGACTCGATTGCTCGAAAGCACTCTGCCGCGGCATGCGCGTCCCTCCTTTGCACCAGCCAAAGGCGCCCAGACAACGCCCGCGCGCGATCGTCGCCCGACTGTGCCAGAACTTCCAATGCAGAGCCTGTTTCGCCGCGACCGGCAAGCCAGGCGCCGCGCTGAAATAACCACCTGTCCCGTTCGCTTCCTTGTGTTGACGAAGCCGCCCAGGAGAGCGCGTCACCTAAGTCGGCAATTCCACTGGCGGCCCAGCGGTTACTGTCTAAACTGGGGGCAGTCGGGATTTGATTGATGAGGCCTGATTTCCGTGCCGAGAGGAGACTCAGCCAAAAACAGACATCGTCACCCTGCGCCCAATCAAAAAGTGGAACCCTGTCCACAGCCCTTATTTCAGGATGAGGAAGAGAAATGCCCCGAATATCACGCGCCGTAGCGGAAGGAATCCAGAATTCAACGTGGTGTCGCAGCTGCCCGGGCTGAAGGACATCCTTCACTGATTGGTCGACCAGGGGACCGCCCTGGATCTCCAGGCATTGCTCACCGTTCAGGGTGTATTGAGTCACCCATGGTTCATCTCGTCCAGTGCCATCGCTCCACAGTTTGATCCCGGGTGCGTGCAACGGGTCTGCCACATGATACAGACCCGCACGCAAACTTGGGGTGAAGGCTCCAAATGCAAAACAATCCGGTTTCTTCCAGAAGAATCCGGTCATTCTGCGCACGTCTGACTGGCGCCGGGGACCTTCTGCGTTCCAGTCAATAGTCCGAAGATCACGACCATGAACAAGCACGGGGCCAACAGGGAAATGGAACTCGGTGTCAAGCCGGGCGGGTACGCCGGCATTGGACCAGGACATCCAGGGGTGAGCATCACAATCAGGATTGAAGAAGACCGTCCGCTGGGTCAGAAAGGCATCGCGTTCGCCAAGAGAATATTCGACGGTCCAGTTCATTCCAAATCTGAGCTCTCGCTCCCCGCAGGAGACATAGATTCTTTCCTGATCGCACGTCACCACATGTCGTACCGGATCAAGCTGCACCGGGCTGTGTGAGATGGGAAAGCTCAATTCGATCCCGCCCCCGGTGAACGATTGTCTGGGCAAGATGCGTACTGGTCGTATAACGCGCGGAAAGAAGAGCGTCTCTACAGCGGCCTCTTTGAGAAACATAGAACAGACGCGTCCTCCCAGATCCGGGCAGATCTTCACACGCATCTGGTCGTTTTCGAGGGACACCATGCGGTAGTTCTTCAAGACAGGCCGCTTGCTGGTCTCGCAAAAACTCTCGTACGGATAGAATCCGTCCGGGTCGTTTGTTGTGGGAATCGGACCTGCGGGCACCAGCTGGTGCGTCAGCAATAACTCGTTGGTCTCGGAAGATTCAAGCATGGTTGGTCCGAGTTGACCCGTCCTTTCGTCACAGATACCGGAGCTGATACCCTGACTGCGTGGTGATTGCGAGCCGCCCCACACTGTAGCGCCGATCACCCATAAATATTCAGGCGTTGAACCGCTCTGCTGATCGCACCAATCGGGCTCGGGGAATCGGGCTTTGGCCTCAGCTTCAACGACGAGAACTGACCCAGGGATGGCCCCCACATTACCTTCACGGGCACTGGCAGGCCCGTTTTTGGTCCAGACTTGATGACAGTTTAAGCAGCTCCTTAAGTCTCTCCGATTCGGCTTTCATTCGCCACTCGCCTGGCAGTCGTCTCCGGCGCCGGTGGCCGGTCGCCGAGCGCACTGTGCGGTCTGATTCGACTGTAATTCTGGCTCCATTGTTCGATCACCACTCGGGCTTCCCGCAGCGTGTAGAAGACCTCGCCGTTCAAGAGCTCGGCGCGCAACTTGCCATAGAACGATTCGCGGTAACGATTTTCCCACGGACGGCCTCGCGTGATGTAGATGGTCTGCGCACTGAATCGGGCGAGTCAGCGCCGCAGTTTCCTGGTCACCATTTCCACGGATAGACCCGATTCTACTCCCACTCAATGATCTCCTGGCACCCCAACCTGATGATGCAGTGAGGGTTTTACGAGACCGGTATCCACAGCCCCGTCAGCGATCCGGTCCGATTCTCTCCTGACTAATATTACTAAAGGCAATCCTTCGTCTCGCGTTCCGTGTTTCCTCATGTTCGAAAGCTGGCTCAATCGCCTCCGACTCGGACGCCGGGCGAGGGATTTCCGGATGATCACGGCTCAGAACATCCGGTGAACACCCGATTGCGGGAAATGCGTCGCAAACAGAAAATGAGTTGGACGTTGAACACGTTACGGTCCGGAGAATGCCGGCTGTCGTGCCTGGCGCTTGGCCGCCCGGTGCGGACGTCGCGATCGGTTGGTCCTGCCCGCGCGGGTCTCGCGCCGAGGGAGAAAGACGATGGTACGCATCTGGGAAGGTCTCAACGGCTTTACGCAATTCTCCACCCTGTTGATATCGTCGATTGCCTTGCTGTTCCACATCAGATGGACACGCCGCGCCACGGCGCTCGGCCCCACGATCCTGACGACACTCGGCATATTCTTCTGCTTTGCGGGCATTGCCTGGGGGCTGCTGGATTTCGACCCGAACAACGTTCGAAGCAGCGTCCCGCACCTGCTCGGCGGAATCCGCACAGCGTTCTGGTCATCTGTGGTCGGGATATTTTGGGCACTCACGCTCAAGATCCGGGTCGCGCTGTTTGGCGACGCAAGCGTCCTGGCGTCCGGCGCGCGGGAAGGGTCCACCGTGGACGACCTGGCCCGTTTGCTGGTGCAGCTCAACGGGTCGTTGGCGGGCGGCGATGAACACAGTCTGTTGAGCCAGGTCAAGCTCTTGCGTGCGGACAGCACGGATCGCATCGACAGGATGATCGGATCATTCGACAGATACGCGGAGAGTATTGCAGAGACGAACTCGAAAGCGCTTGTAAGTGCCCTATCGGAAGTGGTCCGGGACTTCAACGTTAAGGTCAATGAGCAATTCGGTGACAACTTCAGGCAGTTGAACTCCGGCGTCGAGAGGCTCGTTTCCTGGCAGGTTCAATATGAGAATCAACTGGCGGCCTTGATTGAGCAGGAGACCGCGACCCGGGCGAGCATGACGGAAGCGGCATTACGCTTCACTGATATCGTGAACTCGGCGTCGGAATTTGCTGTAGGGGCCCGATCGCTGCAAAACATTGTGCGGGACATCAACAATCAGAGTGAGCAGCTCGCCCGGGCCCTCATGCTTCTTTCTGGGCTGATAACCGAGGTGACGGAGGGGTTGCCAATCATAGAGCAGAGAATCGGTCAGCTGTTTGGCAGGAGCGAGCGGGGCATTCGGCCGAATCAGGAGGAGACGCCCGGGGTCGTGTCTCGGCATCCAGCTGAATCCATTCTGGCCACGAGACCGCGGCGGTGAACGACGTTTTGTCCGCGGATCGGGCGGCCGGGTCGGAGGCTCATTGGATTCCCTTGAGTGATTTGATGACCGGGCTGATGGTCATGTTTCTACTGATCGCAGTGTGCTACATGATACGGGTCGAGGCCGACGCCAGCAGGATAAAGACGGTGGCCGTTGCGTACAGTCAGACCCGCGACGCTCTGTATGAGGATCTGCGCAAGGGGTTCTCCGCGGATCTGCCCAGATGGAACGCCCAGCTCATCAAGGAGGATCTGACGCTCCGGTTCTCGGATCCGGACATTCTCTTTGCCCAGGGCAGCAGTGAGTTGAAGCCGGCTTTCAAGGACATTCTGAACGACTTCTTTCCCCGATACGTGAGGATCCTGGCGTCGCCGAAGTATCGGGATGCGGTCACCGAGATCCGCATTGAGGGACATACTTCATCGGCTTGGATCGGTGGCGCATCGCCCGACGACGCCTATCTGCACAACATGGACCTTTCTCAGGCACGGACGAGATCAACCCTGCTCTATGTGCTGTTGCTCCCGCAGGTTCGCGGCGACGTCGACTGGCTCCGTCGCCTGGTAACCGCGAACGGATTGTCCTCCTCGAGGCTGATTCTTGATGCATCGGGAAAGGAGGACCCGGCGCGCTCGCGGCGTGTGGAGTTCAAGATCCGGACGGACGCGGAAACGAGAATTGCAAAGATCCTCGAGGTGACACGCACGGAAGCAGATTCGCCTTGAGGAAAGTGCCAGTGATGTCGCTCGCGGCTTCGTGCGGGCACCCGGCATTCCGGCCAGGTCCCGAAAAGCCCGATTCACTCCCACTCGATCGTCGCAGGCGGCTTGCCCGAGATGTCGTAGACGACGCGCGAGATGCCAGGTACTTCGTTGACGATGCGCCGCGCGCACACGTCAAGCAATTCGTAAGGCAGATGCGCCCAGCGGGCGGTCATGAAATCGACCGTCTCCACGGCGCGCAGCGCCACCACCGGATCGTGGCGCCGTCCATCGCCGGCGACACCGACGCTCTTGACCGGTAGGAACACCGCAAAGGCCTGGCCGGTCTTGTCATACCAGCCGGCCCGGCGCAGTTCCTCGATGAAGATGTGATCGGCGTGCCTCAGGGTCTCAGCCGCCTGGGGGGTGATTTCACCCAGGATACGCACCCCGAGGCCGGGCCCCGGAAACGGGTGACGCTGCACCATCGCCGCAGGGAGCCCGAGCTCGATGCCGATGCGGCGCACCTCGTCCTTGAACAGTTCGCGCAGCGGTTCAACCAATGTGAGCTTCATGCGCTCGGGCAGGCCGCCGACGTTGTGGTGGCTCTTGATCACGTGCGCCTTGCCCGTCCCGGCGCCGGCCGACTCGATAACGTCCGGATAAATCGTGCCCTGGGCGAGAAATTCGACGCCGCTGATCTTCGCGGCCTCGGCCTCGAAGATCTCGATGAACAGGCCGCCGATGAGCTTGCGCTTGGCTTCCGGGTCAGTGATTCCACGCAGCGCCGCGAAGTAGCGCTCGCCGGCATTGACACGGATCACCTTGACGCCCAGGTGCTTCGCAAACACGTCCATCACGGCATCGCCTTCGCCGAGCCGCAGCAGGCCGTGATCAACGAACACGCAGGTCAGCTGCGCGCCGATCGCCCGGTGCAGCAGCGCCGCGACCACCGATGAGTCCACGCCCCCGGACAGGCCGAGCAGCACGCGAGCGGACCCAACCTGCGCGCGCACCCGCGTGATCGCATCCTCGATGATGTTGCCGGCCGTCCAGGCGTTGGCGCAGCCGCAGATCACGTGCAGGAAACGGGCGTAGATGCGCGCACCCTGCGTGGTGTGCGTCACTTCCGGGTGAAACTGCAGCGCATAGAAACGCCGCGCCTCATCCGCCATGCCGCCGATGGGCACATCCTCCGTCGCAGCGATCGCCTGGAAGCCCGGTGGCAGTTTCACGACGCGATCGCCGTGGCTCATCCAGACATCGAGCAGGCCGTGCCCTTCGGCGTTGACCCGATCCTCGATGTCACGGAGCAGGGCCGAGTGGCCACGGGCTCGGATCTCGGCGTAGCCAAATTCCCGCACCTCACCGGGCACCACGCGGCCGCCGAGCTGCGCGGCCATGGTGTGCATCCCATAACAGATCCCCAGCACCGGCACCCCGAGCTCGAACACCGCCGCAGGCGCAGCCGGCGCATCCTTGGCCGTGACCGATTCAGGACCACCGGACAGAATCACACCGCGTGCGCCAAAGGCCCGCACGGCGGCTGCGCTCATGTCCCAGGGGTGAATCTCGCAGTAGACACCGAGTTCCCGCACCCGGCGCGCGATCAGTTGCGTGTACTGCGAGCCAAAGTCGACGATCAGGATGCGGTCGGCATGAATATCGGCGGCGCTCGTGGCCGCGGCAGCCACCCGTTCAGGAAGCGCGGTAATTGGGCGCCTCCTTGGTGATCGCGACGTCGTGCACGTGGCTCTCGCGCACGCCGGCGCTGGTAATGCGCACGAATACCGGGCGGGTGCGCATCTGCTCGATGCTGCTGCTGCCGGTGTAGCCCATCGCGGCGCGCAGCCCGCCGGCGAGCTGGAACAGGATCGCCACCAGGCTCCCCTTGTACGGCACGCGCCCTTCGATGCCCTCGGGCACGAGCTTCTCGAGCTCACTGCTCGTGTCCTGGAAATAGCGATCGGCTGAGCCATGCTTGTCGGCCATGGCGCCCAGCGAACCCATGCCCCGATAGGACTTGTAGGAGGCGCCCTGGTAGAGCTCGACCTCGCCGGGCGATTCCTCGGTGCCGGCGAACAGCCCGCCGATCATCACCGCGTGCGCCCCCGCCGCGATCGCCTTGGCGAGGTCGCCGGAGTAGCGGATCCCGCCATCAGCGATGAGCGGCACGCCCCTGGCCGCCAACGCCTCGGCGACGTTCGCCACGGCGGTGATCTGCGGCACGCCCACGCCGGCCACCACGCGCGTGGTGCAGATCGAACCAGGGCCGATGCCCACCTTGACGCCATCGGCGCCCGCGCTCACCAGATCGAGTGCGCCCTCGCGCGTGACGATGTTGCCGGCAATGATTTCGAGATCTTCCCACCGCCCCTTGAGCCGGGCGATCATTTCGAGCACGCCGCGCGAATGACCGTGGGAGGTGTCGACGACGACGACGTCCACGCCCGCCTCGCGCAGCGCAGCGACCCGATCAGGCGTGTCGGGAGCGGTGCCGACGGCGGCGCCGACCCGCAGGCGACCGGTGCCGTCCTTGCTGGCGCGCGGAAATTCCGTCGCCTTCTGGAAATCCTTGACGGTGATCATGCCGCGCAGCTCATCGCCGGGGCCGACCACCAGCACCTTCTCGATGCGGTGCTTGTGCAGCAGACGCTGCACTTCATCCTTCGGCGCCCCCTCGCGCACCGTCACCAGGCGCGCCTTGGGCGTCATGACCGTCGACACCGGCGCGTCGAGCTGGCGCTCGAAGCGCAGGTCGCGGTGCGTGACGATGCCGACGACCTTGCTGCCGCTCACGACGGGCACGCCGGAGATGCCACGCGCACGCGTCAGTTCGATCACCTGGCGGATGGTGGCGTCGGGCGAAACGGTGATCGGATCGGCAATGACGCCGCTCTCGAATTTCTTGACGTGCATGACCTCGCGGGCCTGCGCCTCGATGGCCATGTTCTTGTGTATCACGCCCATGCCGCCTTCCTGCGCCATGGTGATCGCGAGGCGCGCCTCCGTGACGGTGTCCATCGCCGCCGAGATCACCGGCAGGCCGATGCGGATGCGGCGCGTGAGCTGGGTGGACAGGTCCACCTCGCGCGGCAGCACGTCGGAGCGCGCCGGCACCAGCAGTACGTCATCGAAGGTGAGTGCTTCCTCGAGAATTCGCATGGGTGGGCGTCCCAAAA
This sequence comes from Steroidobacteraceae bacterium, assembly GCA_035300345.1. Classification (GTDB taxonomy): domain Bacteria; phylum Pseudomonadota; class Gammaproteobacteria; order Steroidobacterales; family Steroidobacteraceae; genus FEN-1191. The sequence goes on along the minus strand of DATGVM010000036.1, from coordinate 162,211 downwards.
AGAAGCGCGCCATTGTACGCACCGCCGGCTCGCGGGTAAACCAGAACCGCTTGGGATTCCGGAATTAAGGTTAAAATGCCCCATGCGCGCGGCGGCTGACCCCACCATTCGAGACGTCTACAGCGTGGCGCGTCTCAATCGCGAGGCGCGGATGCTGCTGGAGTCGGGGCTGGGCACGATCTGGGTGCAGGGCGAGGTCTCGAACTACTCGCGCCCAGGCTCGGGACACTGGTATTTCACGCTCAAGGATCGCGACGCGCAGCTGCGCTGCGCCATGTTCCGCCAGCGCAATACGCTGGCGCCGTTCACGCCCCGCGAAGGCCAGCTGGTGATGGCGCGCGGCCGGGTGAGCCTCTATGAGCCGCGCGGTGACTACCAGCTGCTCGTCGAGCAGCTCGAGGATGCGGGTACCGGCGCCCTGCAGCTCGCCTTCGAGCAGCTGCGTGCGCGCCTCAGCGCCGAGGGGCTGTTTGCCGCCGAACGCAAGCGCACCCTGCCCGCAGCCCCGGCGCGCATCGGGGTCATCACCTCCCCCACCGGCGCCGCCGTGCGCGACATCCTGCGCGTGCTGGCAGACCGGTTTCCGGCGGCGCGCGTGCTGATCTATCCCGTGCCGGTGCAGGGAGCCGCGGCCGCTCCGGCCATCGCCGCGGCGCTCGACCTGGCGAGTGAACGGGGCGAGTGCCAGGTGCTGATCCTGGCGCGCGGCGGCGGCTCGCTCGAGGACCTCTGGGCCTTCAACGATGAGCGCGTGGCCCGTGCCCTGGCCCGCTGCGCGATCCCGGTGGTGGCGGGGATCGGCCACGAAACCGATGTGACCATTGCTGATTTCGCGGCCGACGTGCGCGCCCCGACGCCCACCGCCGCCGCCCAGCTGGTGGTACCGGATCGCCGCGTCTGGCTGCAGCGGCTCGCGCAGCTGGCCGCACGCTTCGGCAACGCCGCGCGCCGCCAGCTCCTGGAAGCGGCCGCCCAGCTGCGCGCCCAGCGCCAACGGCTGCAGCGCGCGCATCCCGGCGCCAGGCTGGGTCAGCACGTACAGCGTGTGGATGAGCTCGAGCTGCGCCTGCGTCGCGCGCTCGGTAGCCGGCTGCGCCAGATCGGCTCGCGCCTGGAGCTGGCCGCCCGCGCACTGAACGCCGTCAGCCCGCTGGCGACGCTGGAGCGCGGCTTCGCCATCGTCGCGCACGGCCGTGGCGGCGGACTGGTGCGACTCGCCGCCGAGCTGCGGGCGGGCGAGGATATCGAGGCGCGCTTCGCGGACGGTACCGTCCTCGCCCGCGTCACCGGCAGCCGCAAGCCTTGAGGAGCTGCTGGCCGGTGCTGCTGGCTGCCGTGCTCGCCGTGGCCAGCGCGGCGGCTGCAGGCGCGGGAACCGACACCCTGCCCCGCAATCGGGCCGTGCCCGGTGGCGTCGCGGTACTGGATATCACGGCGCTGCCGGTCCCAGACCAGGATCGGGCCGCGCCCCGGGTACAGTTCGGCGGTGCCCCGGTCCTGGTGCTGCCGCACGGTGCTGGATGGGTGGCCATTGTCGGCATTCCGCTCTCGCAATCGCCGGGCGCGGCGGCCATCGACATCGGGGATCCGGCCCAATCGCCCACGCAGCTGAGCTTTGAGGTGCGGCCGGCGCATTACCGCACTCAACGGCTGAAAGTGCCCCCCGCGCAGGTGGACCTCTCGGAGGCTGATCTGCAGCGCTTCACCGGTGAGCGCGAGCACCTCCAGGCGGCGCTCGCCAGCTTCTCGCCCCAGGTACCGGCCACGCTGCGCCTGCGGGCCCCGGTGCCCGGCGCGCGTTCGAGTTCCTTCGGTCTGCGGCGCGTCTTCAATGGCGAAGCGCGCGATCCGCACAGCGGCATGGACATCGCTGCCCCGCTGGGTGCTACCGTGGTCGCCGCGGCGGACGGCGTGGTCATCGACGTCGGGGATTATTTCTTCAACGGCAACACGGTGCTCATCGATCACGGTTCAGGTCTGATCACCATGTACTGCCACCTCTCCAGCATTGGCGTGCATGCGGGCCAGCACCTGGCCCGCGGCCAGGCGCTCGGCGCGGTCGGCGCCACCGGCCGCGTCACGGGCCCGCACCTGCACTTTGGCGTGGCGCTCAACCGCGCCTTCGTCGACCCGGCATTGTTCCTGCGGGACGGGCGCGGCGCTTCCCGGCCTTGAGCCGGTCGTAGGGGTTGGCGTCAGTGCGGAAGTCCACGGCAACCGGCGTCGCATACAGGTCGAAGGCGTCGCGATACACGTTGGCGAGATAGCGCCGGTAGGAATCCGGCACTGCCACCGTCTGATTGCCGTGAATGATGATGCGCGGCGGGTTGCGTCCGCCCTGGTGAGCGTAGCGCAGCTTGATCCGCCGGCCCTTCACCAGCGGCGGCTGGTGCGCCTCGATGGCCTTCTCGAGCACTTTTGTCAGTGCCGGCGTCGCCATCGCACGCATTGCCGCGTCGTAGCCGCGCACCACATCGCGCGCCAGCTCGCCCACTCCGGTCCCGTGCCGGGCCGAGATGAAATGCTGGGGGGCGAAGGGCACGAAATCGAGCTTCAGGGACAGCTGCCGGCGAATCTCCTCGCGCTGCTCGGGTGGGATGCCGTCCCACTTGTTGATCGCGATCAGCAGCACCCGCCCGCGCTCGAGCGCCTGGCCAAGCACACTGGCGTCCTGCTCCCCGACACTGTCATGGGCGTCGAGCACCATCACGACGGCGTGCGCCTCGGCGATTGCCTGCAGCGTACGCGCCACGCTGGCACGCTCGACCGCATCCTCGACCTTCGAGCGGCGGCGCACGCCGGCGGTGTCGACCAGCAGGAAATCGCGCCCGTCGCGCTCGAAGGGCACCATGATCGAATCGCGCGTGGTGCCGGGCTCCGGGCCGGCGATGACGCGCTCCTCGCCCAGCAGCCGATTGACCAGGGTCGACTTGCCGACATTCGGCCGGCCGATGATGGCGACGCGGATGGCGCTGGTGTCATCGGCCGGGCCGGGGCCAGGAATCAGTCCCTCAAGCACGGTGTCGATCAGCTCGCGGCAACCCTGGCCGTGCACGGCCGCGATGGCCTGGGGCGCGCCGATGCCCAGCACCTGGAAGTCGGCGGATACCAGGTCCGCGTCCAGGCCCTCGGACTTGTTGATGGCCAGCGTGACCGGCTTGCCCGCGCGCCGCAGCTCGTCGGCAATCTGCCGGTCCTGGGCGGTCAGCCCGGCACGCGCATCGGCGAGAAAAATGATGCGATCGCACTCGGCCACTGCCTTCTCGGTCTGCGCTCGCATCTGCGCTGCGATCCCGCTGGGCCTGTCAATCAACCCGCCGGTGTCGATGAGCACGCAGGGCACGGCGCCGATGCGCGCATAGCCGTATTGCCGGTCACGCGTGACGCCCGGAACGTCGGCGGTGATCGCGTCGCGCGTGCGCGTCAGCGCATTGAACAGCGTGGATTTGCCCACATTGGGCCGGCCCACGATGGCCACCACCGGAAGCATGGCGGACTAGCCTCCCGGCGTGCGCCAGGCCTCGATCACTCCCTTGTCGGTCTGGACCAGGAGCAGATTGCCGCTCACCAGCGGCGCTGCGGTGACGCGCGATCCACTGCGCGCCCGCGCCCGGAACGAGCCATCCTCGATGCTGAGCCAGTGGATCACCCCTTCGATGTCCGCCACCACGACGTTGCTGCCCTGGATGACCGGCGCGGTCAGCATGCGCCGCAATAGCGCTTGCTGGCGCCAGCGCTCCGCGCCGCTGGCGCGATCGAGCCGGACCACCGCGCCTTCCGCAGTCGACACGTACACGCCAAGTGCGTCGGCGGCGAGTCCGCGGTAGCTCGAGACCTCATGCGACCAGATCTCGTGCCCGGTATCACGCGTCAGGCGCACCGCGCGGCCCTGGAACGCGACCGCGAACAGATCGTCGCCGTCGATCACCGGCCGGGAATCGATGTCGATCAGTCGCTGCAGCTCGCTGCTGCCCCGAGCCTGGCCCACCGCCACATCCCACGCCGTGTTGCCGGTCGCCAGCGAAACGGCCATGAGGCGGCCGTTGTCGAATCCCGAGATCGCCAGCTCGCCCGCGACGAGCGGGGCGCTCGTGCCGCGCAGTGAGAGCCGTGGCACCTGCTGATCGGCGACCCAGCGCTGCTGCCCGTCCGCCGCGTTGAGCCCGTAGAGCTTGCCATCCACGGTGCGCACGACGACCAGGTCCGCCGTAGCGGCCGCCGCAGCGAGCAGTTCCGAATTGAGCTGGACGCGCCAGCGCTCGGCACCGTCGCTGGCGGCCAGGGCGAGCATCGTGCCGCCGCTGGTGCCGATCAGCACCAGCCCGTTCCCTGCCCCCGGCCCGCCCGAGAAGGTCAGCTTGAAGTTGCGCCGCCAGATTTGCCGGCCGGTGGCCAGATCGAGTGCCACCACATCGCCGTGGGGATTGGCGCCGTAGACCCGATTGCCGTCGATCGCAGGCGCCAGCCCCAAGCGCAGCTTGGGCTCGGGCTTGCCGAGGCTGGCGCTCCACACCCGTCGCGGCTCGAACTGGGCCTTGATGGGAACGAGCACCATCGGCTTGTCGGGCTTGGTCTTGGATTTTGAATGCGAACAGCCGGCGAGCGCGCCCAGCGCGATGGCGGCTACGATCAGGAGGGTCTGGCGCGCGGTCATGGAGATCCGATCTTCAGCGCCAGCAAATCCCCTCCGGGCGCGCCGCCCAGTGCGGCCTGTGCTTCCTTGTAGGCCTTGAGCGCGGCCGGATGATCGCCCTTCGCCCACAAGGCGTCGCCGCGCACCTCTGCGTAGCGGCCGGCAAAGGCGCCGGGCTCGACCGCCGCCAGGCTCGCCATCGCCTCGTCGGGCTTGCCCAGCCCGATCTGCAGGCGTGCGATCCGCAGCCGCACCACCAGCGCCAGCTCATGGTCCTTGGTGGCAAGCAGGACCTTCTGCAGCCGCGCGAGCGCCGCGGGCAGCTGATCGTTCTCGACCTCGAGACGCGCGGCCGTGAGCTCGCCGTGCTCGGCGTAGCCGGTGCGCGGATACTCGGTGGCCAGCTTGTCGGCCAGGGAAATGACCGTGGGCATGTCATTCTTCGCGAACGCCGCCACCAGCTGTTCGTACTGGGCGCTCGCGGCCAGCAGCCGCGTCTCCTGGCGTGCCTGCCAGGCCTTCCAGCCCCATACGCCGAAAGCCGCCAGCGCGACTCCGGCGATCAGCCAGGGCCCGTTCTCGCGCACCCACCCGCGCACGACCTCCCATTGTTCCTGTTCATTCAGATACTCGTCCACGATTCCTCCTGCAGCATTCGTCGCACACGCTCCGGCAACTCCCCGGGCGTGCATTCGATCTGACCGGCCTCGCGGCGCAATGGTTTCAATGCCACCACGCCGCGGTCGAGCTCCGCATCCCCCAGGATCAGCGCCAGGCAGGCACCGCTCCGGTCCGCGCGGCGGAACTGCGCCTTGTAATTGCCGCCCCCCAGGTTCATCTGCACGCCCTGCCCGGGCAGGGCTTCCCGCAGGGCTTCGGCCAGCGGCAAGGCCGCCGCCTCGGCACGCGCTCCGCTGGCGATCAGGTACACCGCCGGGGGCCGGGGGTCCGGTGCAGCACCGGTCTGCGTGATCAGCTCGACCACCCGCTCCTGGCCCAGCGCAAAGCCGATCGCCGCCGTCGCCTCGCCCCCGAGCTGGGCGATCAGCCCATCGTAGCGGCCGCCGGCGCAAATGGCGTCCTGCGCCCCCAGGGCGTCGGTGACCCACTCAAAGACCGTGTGCGAATAATAGTCGAGTCCGCGCACCAGCCGCGGGTTGATCGTGTAGGGGATCTGCACGGCATCGAGCAGGGCGCACAAACTGGCGAAATGCGCCCGCGATTCCCCGTCGAGATGCTCGGCGAGGACCGGGGCGCCCTGGATCAGGGCCTGCATCGCCGGGTTCTTGCTGTCGAGGATGCGCAGCGGATTGCCCTGCAGGCGCCGGCGGCTGTCGGCATCGAGGATCTCCGCGTGCGCCTCGAAGTAGCTGCGCAGCGCCGTCCGGTAGCTGTGGCGCGCCGCCGCGGTGCCGAGGGAATTGAGCAGCAATCGCACCCGCGTGATTCCGAGCTGGCGCCACAGCCGCGCCCCCAGCGCGATCAGCTCGGCGTCGATGTCCGGACCGGGGTAGCCGATAGCCTCGACGCTGAACTGGTAGAACTCCCGGAAGCGCCCCTTCTGCGGCCGCTCATGGCGGAACATAGGGCCCGCGGTCCACAGTTTCAGGCGTGCGCCGCGCAGCAGGCCATTGGTGATCACCGCGCGCACGATGCCGGCCGTGGCCTCCGGGCGCAGCGTGAGGCTGTCACCGCCGGTATCCTCGAAGGAATACATCTCCTTTTCGACGATGTCGGTGAATTCACCGATCGAACGCCGGAAGAGCTCGGTGTGCTCGACGATCGGGGTGCGCAGCTCCTCGTAGCCGTAGTCGCGCAGCAGCCCACGCAGCACGCGGTCCAGATGCCGCCAGGCCCCGATCTGGCCGGGCAGCACGTCGTTCATGCCGCGCACGGCCTGTAGTGACTTGATCACGGGAGTCTCCGCCAGGTCCGTTCAGCGCACGCCGGCCACGGTGCCGTTGCCCTTGAGCGAGACGCGCAGGCGCGCGCCGGGCTGCGCGGCCGGCAGTTCAACCGGCGTGCCTTCGATGGCGACCGCGACCGCCTCGACGTTGCCCAGCACGAGGCGAAACGGCGGCACTCCGCTCAAAGCCTGAGTCGTACCCGCATGGCCAAACCCGAAGAACAGCCGCCAACCCCGCGCGTCGTAGACCTCGGCCCAGCACTCGCCGCTGAAGCTGAGCTGCACGCTCTTGTGCGGCAGCGCGGCCAGCAGCGCATCGGCGCCGGCATCGCTCGCGCCCGGGGCGCTCGCCGCGACTGCCGGCGCCTGGCCCGCCAGTGCGGGCGCCGTGGCCGGCGGCTCGCCGGCGGGTACCGAAAGATGCAGCACCTCGGCCAGCCCTTCCACCGTGGATGGATTGGCGGTGCTCCCCACGCGCAGCGCCCACCAGATTGCGGCAATGAGGCCCAGCACCGCGACTGCAATCAACGCGGGCCCGACCCCGAGGGCCCGACCCTGGGCGGCGGCATCGAGCCTTTTGAGGCCCGTCTTCGCGAGGTCCGGGACCGCGGCGGCATCGGGTTGATGCGTGTACAGGGCGTCGATCTCCTGGGCCGGTTCGCCGACCAGTTCGGCGTAACGGCGCAGGAACCCGCGTACGAAGACCGCGGCGCCCACCCGGGCGTACTCACCGCTCTCCAGGGCGGTCACGGTCCGGACATCCAGGCGCAGCTTGGCGGCCACCTGGGTGACGCTCATGCCGAGTCGCTCGCGCGCCAGCACCAGTCGGGCGCCAGGAAGTTCGATTACCGCTTGCCTCTGCTCCACCATGGCCTAGTTCTTGGTGGCGGATACCGCAGCTATGCTGCGGGCCTGATCGCTGTCGGGAAACTCCGTCTGCAGCCGCCACGCCATCTGCGCCGCATTGGACGGATTGGACTGGGCGCGTGCCGCTCGCCAGCCCAGCAGCAGCATGGCGGCCGTCGGCGGGTTGCGCTTGAGAAAATCGGTGACGCGTCCGTAGGCGTCGGCGCCGCGATTCTGGGCGAGCAGCAGCTCCACCAGCTGCATCGCGGCCTCGGCGTAGTCGGGCTGCACCTGCAGGGCGCGCACATACAGGGGCTCAGCCTCGGCGTCGCGTCGGGCGCTATGCAGGCACACGCCCGCATTGGTGTAGGCCACCCAGGGCGTGCGATACAGCTGATTGCGCGCCGCTTCCTGGAAGCGGGCCACCCCATCGTCGATGCGTCCCGCGCCACAGAGAAATACCGCGTAGTTGTTGAGCTGGTCCGGATCGCGTGGCGCCAGCACCAGCGCGGCGCGATATTCACTCTCTGCCCGGCTCTCCTCGCCCAGCCGCAAGTACAGCATCGCCAGCAAGCCATGGATCGCCGGATCGCGCGGCGCCTGCTTCACCGCCCGCTCCAGTTTCTCCTTGGCGACCGGCAGGTTGCCCTGCTGCAGATAGGCGGAACCCAGCTGCATATTGGCGCGTGCGGCCGAGGCATCCGCCTGCGGCCCGCCGCTGGACTGGCAGCTGCACAGCCCCACTCCGAGGGCGGCGCCGAGCAGCGCTGCGCGCAGAGCGCTCATGCGCCCGCCGGTGCGGCCCGGTGCCGCTCGCCCAGCCGCGCGACCGTGCGATCCTGCACGCGGCCGACGAGCTGTCCGCAGGCCGCGTCGATGTCTTCACCGCGTGTGCGTCGCACGGTCGCCATGACGTTGCTCCTGAGCAGCTCGTCGCGAAATCGCCAGATCGCCGCATCGCCCGAGCGCCGGTACTGGGTGCCGGGAAATGGGTTGAAGGGAATCAGGTTCACCTTGGCGGGCCGCCCGGCGAGCAGTCGCGCCAGCGCGCGCGCCTGCTGCGGCGAGTCGTTGACCCCGTCAAGGCACACGTACTCAAAGGTGACGCTGCGGCCGTTCTGTTCGTCGATGTAATGCCAGCAGGCCTCGAGCAGCTCGGCGATCGGGTGCAGGCGGTTGATGGGTACGAGCGTATTGCGCAACTCGTCGTCTGCCGCGTGCAGGGAAACTGCCAGCGCCACGTTGCTCACCTCCGCCAGCTTGTAGATCTGCGGCACCAGTCCGGCGGTCGAGAGCGTGACACGGCGGCGGGAAAGATCAAAGCAGGCGTCGTCGAGCAGTATGGCGAGGGCCGGCACGACATTGCGGAAGTTCGCCAGCGGTTCACCCATACCCATGAACACCACGTTGGTGACGCGCCGTTCGCCGCCGGGCTCGAATCCGAGCTCGCGGTTGGCGAGCCAGACCTGGCCGACGATCTCGGCGGTGCTGAGATTGCGGTTGAACCCCTGCTGTGCCGTGGCGCAGAAGGAGCAGTCGAGCACGCAGCCCACCTGCGAGGAAATGCACAGGGTGCCGCGCTCCGCCTCCGGAATGAAGACCATTTCGAAGGCCTGTGAGGCGTCGGCACGCAGCAGCCACTTGCGCGTGCCATCGGCCGACTGGCGCGCGAGCACGATCTGCGGCAGCTTGACGCTCGCGTGTCCGGCCAGCTGGGCGCGAAAGTCGCGGGCCAGGTCGGTCATGTCCTCAAAGCGCTCGACGCCCCGCTTGTACAGCCAATGCTGCAGCTGGCGGGCCCGGAATGCGCGCGACCCCAGGGAAAGCACCCAGGCCTCGAGCTCGCGAGGCGGCAGACCCAGCAGATTGACAGGCACTTCCACGCTCAGGGCCTGGGGCACAGCTCCGTGCCGCTGAAGAAGAAGCCGATTTCGCGCATCGCCGTTTCGGCCGCATCGGAGCCGTGCACGACGTTGGCCTCGATGCTCTGCGCCAGGTCCGCGCGAATGGTCCCGGGCGCGGCCTGCTTCGGATCCGTGGCGCCCATGATGTCCCGGTTGCGCGCGATCGCGTCGTCGCCCTCGAGCACCTGTGCGATCACCGGCCCCGAGCTCATGTAGCGCACCAGGTCGCGGTAGAACGGGCGCTCGCGATGCACGGCGTAGAAAGCCTCCGCCTGCGCCGTGGACAGCTGCAGCATGCGGGCGGCCACGATGCGAAGCCCTGCCTGTTCGAAACGGCGGTAAACCTCTCCGATCAGATTGCGGGCGACGCCGTCGGGTTTGACGATCGACAAGGTGCGCTCGAGCGCCATCACAGAGGACTCCTCGGGGAAAAGGCGGAGGAGTTTAGCCGCTCCGGGCCTCATCCAGCAATCGCAATGAGCGCGGAAGTCCCCGGAAGCTAAGGAATTTTCAGACCGTGAAACTCTCGCCGCAGCCGCACTCGCCCTTGATGTTGGGATTGGTGAAGCGAAAGGACTCGCTCAGGCCCTGGCGCACGAAATCGACCCGGGTGCCATCGAGTATCGACAGGCTCCCGCGATCGACCACGACTCTCACCCCCTGGTCCTCGAAGACCAGGTCATCGGGGCCCGCCGCATCGGCGTAATCGACCACATAGCTGTAACCCGAACAGCCCGTGGTCTTGATCCCCAGACGCAGGCCCAGGCCGTGACCCCGGCTGGCGAGGTGGCTGCGGACCCGCTCGGCGGCGGAAGCTGTGAGGGAGATGCTCATGGTGTTACGGTTCCAGACCCCTTTATTGTACCGCGAGCGCCGGCATGCAGCTGAGCCGCCTCCAGCGCCGCACGCAGGGCATCTTCCACCACCAGGAGCCGCGTCAGGCGGTCCGGCGGCAGGGCGAGCGCCTGGGCCCAATCCAGAGGCCCGCCAACGTCCGGCTGCGGCCAGGGGCGTCCCCGCAGCCGCCCGGAGAGCCACTCGCAGGCCGCCAGGGTCTGTGGGCAGCCGTAGGCCTGGAAGCGGGCCTGCTCGATCTGGCCGTCGCGAACATTCAACATAAAGCGCACCCAGGTGCCCTGCTCCCGCGTGCCGGCCTCGCCGCTGGCCGCAGGCTCATCCCCAGACGTGCTGGCGCCCGCCAGCGCACGCAGCCGCAGCACCTGGCGCCGCACGGCGGCAATCGCGACCTCGATCTGCGCGCCGCTCGTGCCCTGGCCGAGGCTGAAGCGCAGCGAACTCTGCGCGCTCTCGCGGTCATGGCCCAGCGCGCGCAGCACGTAGGAGGGTTCGTCACTGTCGGAATTGCAGGCGGAGCCGCTTGCCAACGCGAGTTCGGGCAGCCCGGTCAGCAGGCTCTCGCCCTCGATCCCGGTAAATGAAACATTGAGCAGGCCGGGGAGCGAGGTCTCCAGCGGCGTGTTCAGCTTCACGCCCGGAAGATCGCCGATGCCCTCCCAGAGCCGCGCCCGCAGAGCCCCCAGGCGCACCGATTCGGCGGCCATCTGCGCCACCGCCAGCTCGCAGGCCAGGCCGAAACCGACGATCTGGTGGACCGGCATCGTGCCCGAGCGCAGTCCCCGCTCCTGCCCGCCGCCGAACATGAGCGGCTGGAGGGTCACACGCCGCGCGGGGTGGGCATACAGCGCCCCGACGCCCTTGGGCCCGTAGAACTTGTGCGCCGTGAAGGACAGTAGGTCCACCGCCATGGCCGCCACGTCGATCGGGAGCTTGCCCGCGCTCTGCGCCGCATCGACATGGAGCGCAGCGCCGTGCGCCCGGCACAGTGCGCCGAAGGCGGCGATATCGTTGACGACGCCTGTCTCGTTGTTGGCGTGCATCAGGGACACGAGCACGGTCCCGGGACGCAGCGCCGACTGCAGCTGCTCCGGCCTGATGCAGCCCGAGGCGTCTGGACTCAGGTAGGTGACCGCGCAACCCTCGCGTTCGAGCTGGTGGCAGGGGTCGAGCACGGCCTTGTGTTCCGTGCGCGCGGTGATCAGGTGCGGAGCGGCCGCGCGTGACCCGCGCACCAGACCGAGAATCGCCAGGTTATCGGCCTCGGTCGCGCCGGAGGTGAAAAACACATCATTGGCGCGCGCGCCGATCAGCGCCGCCGCCTGCTGGCGCGCCGCAGCCACCCGCTCCCGCGCGGCGCGGCCGTAGCGGTGATTCGAGGCGGGATTCCCGAACACGCCGCCGGCCACCAGGCATTCGGCCATGGCGGCCGCGACGCGCGGATCCACCGGGGTGGTGGCGGCGTAGTCCAGATAGATCGGCTCGCCCTCGTTCATGGGGAAGTCACCGCATCGCCGGCGCGCCGGCGGCGTTGTTGCACCGAGGTGAGCAGGCCCCGCAGGATGTTCACCTCGTTGGTGTCGAGCTCGGCACGCTGCAGGAAGCGCCGGATGCGGTTGATGAGGTTGGTGCCTGCCTGGGTACGGTCGCGGAAATCTATCTGCTCGAGCACGGCTTCAAGATGCGTATAGAGGGCGGCCATCGCGACCGGATCGGCGAGCGGCTGCTCACGAGACGGCGCGCTCGCGGCATTGCCGCGGGCCCGGAAGATCTCATAGGCCACCACCTGCACGGCCATCGCCAGGTTCAGCGAAGCGTAAGCATCACCCGTCGGGATGCGCAGCAGTGCGTGGGCGGGCGCCAGGTCCTCGTTGCTGAGCCCGCTGTGCTCGGCGCCGAAGACGATGCCCACCGGTGCTGCGGCGCATTCCGCCACGGCCCGTGCCGCCGCCTCGCGCACATCGAGCACCCGGTAGTAGTGGTCCCGGTCCCGCGAGGTGCTGGCCAGCACCAGCCCGCAGCCGGCGAGCGCCTCGCTGAGCGTCGCGCAGACGCGCGCAGCGGCCAGCAGGTCATCGGCCCCGGAAGCGCGTGCCACGGCGTCGGGGTGCGGAAACTGCCGCGGCCGCACCAGCGCCAGTTCACCGAGCTCCATGTTTTTCATCGCGCGCGCCGCCGCGCCGATGTTGCCCGGATGCGAGGTGTCGACCAGGACGAAGCGGATCGGCCATGCTGTCATTCCTGCTATTCTAGTCGACTATGCACCCGCTGCTGAATATCGCGGTACGCGCCGCGCGGCGCGCCGGAGAGGTCATTGCGCGCAGCATTCCGCGCCTCGAGGGCATCGAGATCCACGCCAAGGACCGGCACGACTACGTCACCGAGGTCGACCGCGCCGCGGAGCGGGAGATCATCGCCATCATCCGCCACCACTATCCCGAGCACGCCATCCTGGCCGAGGAGAGCGGCGCCAGCGGCACCCACGAGGCGCGCTGGATCATCGATCCGCTCGATGGCACCACCAATTTCCTCCACGGCTTTCCGGTGTACGCAGTCTCGATCGCCTGCGAGCTGCGCGGCCGCCTCGAGGTGGGCACGGTCTATGACGTGCTGCGCCAGGAGCTGTACACCGCGACGCGCGGCGTCGGCGCCCAGCTCGACGGCCGCAAGATCCGTGTCAGCGCGCGTCGCGGCTTTGATGGTGCGCTGCTCGCCACCGGCTTTCCGTTCCGCGCCAACGATGACCTGGACAGCTACCTGCAGATGCTGCGCACGGTGATGCCGCAGGTCGCCGGCGTGCGCCGCGCCGGTGCCGCCTCGCTCGATCTGGCTTATGTCGCAGCCGGCCGGGTCGATGGGTACTGGGAACTGGGCCTCAAGCCCTGGGATACCGCCGCCGGCACGCTGCTCGTCACCGAAGCGGGCGGCCACATCAGCACCGTCAGCGGCGAGGAGTACCAGCTCGGACCCGATGTCTGCGCGGGCAGCCCGCGGATCCACGCCAGCATGGTCGCGGCTTTCGCGCCGCTCGTCGCCGCCCGCCCAGTGGGTGTAGAGTCGGCCAACAAGGGCACGTTACACACCGCGGGGGAGAAAGCGAATGCTTAAGCAGTTGCTGGCGACCGAGCCGATGCAGGAGCTCGAGGCGGAGAGACTCAATACCAAGCTTAATCGTGCCCTGGCAGGGTGATGCAGAATGCACCCAAGGGGCTGTCGATCCGATGCCCTGCATCGACGTTCGCTGCTCCTGTGAGCCACAAGCCGTGCTGCCAGTTGATGAACTGACCGGCTGTCGGCATCTTTCCTGCGTTCCAGGCACGAGTCTGGCGCCCCGCTCTCGGAGAACCTGCCGGTCACTGAAAGCACGGATTCACAGGGAGAACGCATGAGTCTGTTCCGCACCAAACCAATCGACGTCAACGCCAATACGGGACTGAAACGCTGCCTTGGCGCGTTTGACCTCACCATGCTCGGCATCGGCTGCATCATCGGCACCGGTATCTTCGTCCTTACCGGCGTGGTCGCCGCGCAGTACTCGGGCCCGGCCATCGTCTTATCGTTCATCCTTTCCGGTATCGCCTGCGCGTTTGCGGCCTTGTGCTATGCCGAGCTCGCTGGCGCGATTGGCGGTGCCGGCAGCGCCTACGGCTATGCCTACTCCGGAATCGGCGAGCTGATCGCGTGGATCATCGGATGGGACCTCATCCTCGAATACGCCGTTGCCACCTCCACCGTGGCCATCGGTTGGTCCGGCTATTTCGGCAAGATTCTGGAACTGATCGGCGTGCATCTTCCTCACGCATTGACCAATGCCCCGCTCGACGGCGGCATCGCCAACGTGCCGGCCATGGTCATCGTATTGTTGTTGTCGTTGCTGCTCTCCATCGGCGTCAGCGAATCGGCCCGGTTCAATACGGTGATGGTGTTCGTAAAGCTTGCCGCGGTCCTCGTCTTCATCGGGGTTGCCGCGCCGCACGTCAATCCGGCGAATTGGCATCCATTCATCCCGGCGCAGGTCACGGACGCCGCCGGCCAGTCGCATTTCGGCATGGGCGGTATCCTGACCGGCGCCTCGCTCATCTTCTTCGCCTATATAGGCTTCGACGCCGTTTCCACCGCGGCGGAGGAAACAGTCAACCCGCAGCGAAATCTGCCGATCGGCATCATCGCTTCACTGGTGATTTGCACGGTACTTTACATCGTGGTGTCCGGCATCCTCACCGGGGTCGTGCATTACGACCACATAGACATCAAGGCGCCGATCGCCGATGCACTCAAGCAGCTCGGCATCGGCTGGGCGGAAGCCCTGATCTCGATCGGCGCGCTGTCCGGCATCACTACCGTCATGCTGGTGCTCTATTTCGGACTGACCCGCGTGGTGCTGGCGATGTCACGGGACGGACTGTTGCCCACGCCAATGGCCAGGGTCAATCCGAAGACCCAGACGCCGGTGCGCCTCATTCTGGGATCCGGCGTCGCCATTGCCCTGATAGCCGGCCTATCGCCGATCGGCAAGGTGGCGCAGTTGGTCAACCTGGGCACGCTCTCTGCCTTTTTCCTGGTTTGCGCCAGCGTCATCGTGCTGCGCAGGACTCGACCGGAACTCAAGCGCCCGTTCCGCACACCGTGGGTTCCGTTGGTACCGCTCCTCGGGATGGGCTTCTGCGCATTCCTCATGGCAGGATTGCCGGCGATCACCTGGGAAGCGTTTTTCATCTGGTCCGCGGCGGGGCTCGCGATTTACTTTCTTTACTCGTACCGCCACAGCGAACTCGCCGAACAGGGCTGAGTGGGCGCTGACACTCCAATGCGTGCATGACTACGAACCTGCGAACTGCCACGCCTGCCGACGTACCGCAGATCCTGCGTTTCATCCGCGCGCTCGGCGAGTACGAACACCTGGCCGATGAGATCAGCGCCACCGAGCAGGGGCTCAAGGAGACGCTATTTGGTGCGCAGCGCTTCGCCGAGGTGGTGCTGGCCGATTGCGACGGCCAGCCGGCCGGCTTCGCGCTCTTCTACCACAATTACTCCACCTTCCTGGCCCGGCCGGGCATTTACCTGGAAGACCTGTTCGTGGACCCGCCCTTCCGCGGCCGCGGCGTCGGCAAGTCGCTGCTCAAGGAGCTGGCCCGGATTGCCGTCGAGCGCGGTTGCGCGCGGCTTGACTGGTCGGCCCTGGACTGGAACCGGACCGCCATCGATTTCTATCTCCGGCTCGGCGCGGTGGAGTTAAACGGCTGGAGCCTCTACCGGCTGGCCGGAGAAGCGCTGCGCAGGATGGCCAGCCAGTAATCGAGCTGCGGCTTGAAGCGTCGCCGCCCCTCCGCGGTT
The DNA here is from genome assembly GCA_035300345.1 of Steroidobacteraceae bacterium. Lineage (GTDB taxonomy): Bacteria > Pseudomonadota > Gammaproteobacteria > Steroidobacterales > Steroidobacteraceae > FEN-1191. The sequence continues at coordinate 146,733 of DATGVM010000036.1, read as the reverse complement.
GCGAGCGAGTGGCTCTCGCCGCCGGCGATGAAAGTGATGGCGCGGCGCAGCTTCCCCGCCGGCGTCAGCAGGAACATCTGCGAGGACTTGGTCGCTTCGTCGTAGTCGAATATCACGATATCCACGCTGTTTTCCGTACTGACATTGAATGCGCGCACTTCGCTGCCGTTGCGGAGCGCGAGCTGCCGCACCGCCAGTCCACCGACGTGCGTGCCGAGGCCCAGGACATCGACCACGTGCGGCGGAAGCCTGGCCTCCTTGCCGACCTGCCCGGCCTTCGCAATGAGTGCCGCGACGCCGGCGGCTTTGGCACTGGCATCGGTCGCCGCGCCAGCCGGGGCCTGGGGCCCTGCCATCAATCCAGGGGGGGCGAGCAGCAGCATCGTCAGACAAATCCAGAATTTCATCGGCCACTCCGTTGCCGTCGCGCATCGAGGAGCTTGCGCAGGCGGATGTTGATCATCTCGACGAGCACCGAGAAGGCCATCGCAAAGTACAGATAGCCCTTCGGGATATGGAAATCGAGCCCTTCACCGATCAGGGCCACGCCCACCAGGATCAGGAAGGCAAGGGCCAGGATCTTTACCGTCGGATGCTCCTCGACGAAGGCGGAGATCGGTCCGGACAGCCACATCATCACGATGATGGAGGCGATGATGGCGGCGGCCATGATCGGCACCTGGTCCGGGCGCGCCAGTCCCACGGCCGTGAACACCGAGTCAAGCGAGAACACGATGTCGATCACCGCGATCTGCAGCACGATGGCGGTGAACCTGGCACGCACGCGCGCGGCACGTTCCGCGGCGGCGCCCTCCAGCGTGTGATGGATCTCGAGCACGCTCTTGGCCAGCAGAAACAGGCCGCCACCGCCCAGGATCAGGTCGCGGCCGGAGAACTGCTGCCCCAGCAGCTCGAACCAGGGCTGCGTCAGGCGCGTCAGCCAGATGATCGAGAACAGCAGCGCGAGCCGCGTGAGCATGGCGAGCCCTAAGCCAACGACGCGCGCGCGCGGCTGGCGGGCGGGCGGGAGCCGTCCGACCAGGATCGCCAGAAAGATGATGTTGTCGATGCCGAGGACGATTTCGAGCAGCGTCAGCGTGGCAAACGCCGCCCAGGTGCCCGGTTCGTTCAGCAATTGCAGCATGCACGCTCCGGCCAGGCCCCGGTACTAGCGCTCAAGGCAGATCGTCGACCGGCTTCTTAATGGCGGTAGGCAGCAGATGCTCGGCCTTCAGGCCGCAGTCGAGGGCAATGGCGCTCGAGATGTAGATCGAGGAATAGGTGCCGGCGAGGATGCCGATGATCAGAGCTTCTGAAAAGCCCTTGAGCGCCTGGCCGCCAAGCAGGTAGAGCGCCACCACCACGATGAGCGTCACGACCTTCGTCATGATGGTTCGCGACAGCGTCTGGTTGATCGACTGGTCGAGCACCGCGACCGGCTCAAGCCGGCGGCTCCCCTCGAAGCGCTCACGGATACGATCGAAGACCACCACCGTGTCGTTCAGCGAATAGCCGATCACCGCGAGCATGGCCGACACCACCGGCAGGTCGAAGGAGGTGTGCCACAGCGAGAAGGCGCCCAGCACCAGGATCGGGTCGTGCAGCACTGCGAGGATCGCACCGAGCGACAGGCGCCAAGTATGGAAAATTAGCGCGATGTAGCCAAAGATCAAGAACAGCGTCGCCGCCAGTGCCACCACCGCACCGCTCTTGAGCTCCGCGCCCACCTGCGATCCCACCACATCGAGACTGGTGACTTCAGCACGCGGATCGATGGCATGCAGCACGCCCTCGACGCGGGCGCGGATCGCTTCGCTGGACTGGTTGGCCTGCGTCGGCAGGCGAATCGCCGCCTCGCGCGAGGAACCCAGATACTGGACCTGCTCCTCGCGAAACCCGGCGCGCTCCAGCCCCGAGCGCAGCGCATCGATGTTCACGGCATTGCTGAACCCGGCCTGCACCTGCACGCCGCCGGTGAAATCAACCGCCAGATTCAGGCCACGCACAAAGAAAGAGCCAATTGCGACCAGTATCAACACGACCGACAAGCCGTACCACAGCTTGCGCGTCGACATGAAGGGAAAGTTCGTGGCTTTTGTGAAGAACTCCACGCTGCTCTCCTAACCTATGGACAGGCGCGTCACTTTGCGGCGCCCGCCATACATGATCGTGATCAGGGCCCGGCTGCCCAGGAGCGAGGTGAACATCGAGGTCGCGATGCCGAGGGTCAGCACCACCGCGAAGCCGCGAATCGCGCCGCGGCCCACCACCCACAGCACCACGCCGGCGATGAGCGCCGTGACGTTGGAATCCCGGATCGCTGACCAGGCCTTATCGAACCCCGCGCGAATCGCCGCCTGCGGCGTCACCCCGTTCCGCAGCTCCTCGCGGATGCGCTCGTAGATCAGCACGTTGGCATCGACCGCGATACCGACCGTCAGGATAATGCCTGCGATGCCCGGCAATGACAGTGTCGCGCGAAAGAACGAGAGGAGCGCGGTGAGCAGCACCACGTTGGCCACCAGCACCAGGTTGGCGACCCAGCCGAAGCGACGGTAGTACAGCGCCATGAAGGCGAACACCGCGAGCATGCCGATCAGCAGCGCCTGCACGCCCTTGCGAATGTTTTCCGCGCCGAGGCTCGGGCCGATGGTGCGTTCTTCCACCGCAAAGATGGGCGCCGACAGCGAACCGGAGCGCATCAGAAGGGCCAGCTCGCGTGCTTCCACCGACGACAGCCCGGTGATGCGAAACTGGTTGCTGAGCACGGCCTTAATCGTGGCCAGGCTGATGATCTTTTCCGTGGTGACATCGCGGCTGCTCTTCTGGCCGTCAATGACACGGGTCTCGCGGCTCTTTTCAATATAGACCACCGCCATGCGCCGGCCGACGTTGAGCCGGGTGTTGCGCAGCATCGAGTCTCCGCCCTGGCCATTGAGCGTGACATTGACCTCAGGCCCTTCGTTGCCGTTGGTCGAGGTGGCATTGGTGAGCTGGTCGCCGGTGGCGATGAGCTCGCGCTTGAGCAGCACAGGGCGGCCTTCCATCTGGTAGAGCTTCGAGCCCAGCGGCGCCCGGTTGCGCTGCTGCGCCTCGGCGGCGCTGTTCTGCGAGTCCTCGAGGCGGAATTCGAGCGTCGCCACCTTGCCGAGGATGTCCTTGACCTCGGCGGAATTCTGCACGCCGGGCAACTGCACGTTGATGCGATCTATCCCCTGCTGGGCGACGATCGGCTCGGAGACGCCCAGCTCGTTGACACGGTTGCGGAGCGTGGTGATGTTCTTCTGCAGCGCGTAGTCCTGGCGGGCCCGCACCTGCGTCTGACTCAGCTCCATGTCGATGGTCGGCCCGGTGGCATCGCTGCCGATGCTGAAGGTCAGGTCGCTGTTGCCCCTGCGCAAGGCTTCGCGCACCGCCGTCACGTCGGCCCCCGCGGGTAGCGAGACGCGCAGCGCGTTGGGAATCGTGCTCTTGCTGGAGGTGTAGGTGGCGATGTCGTTGAAGGGCAGATTGGCGCTGCTGAGGGTGCGCCGGAAGCCCTGGTCGTAGCTCTCGAGCAGCTGCGCAACCGCCCCGTTCACGTCGACCTGATAGAGCAGATACAGGCCACCGCGCAGATCAAGCCCCAGCGGCATGGGCCGCAATCCGATGTGGCGCAGCGCCTCCGGAGCGCGCGAGGCGGTGGTCAGCGCCGAAATGTAATCCACCGCCAGGAATTCGTTGACCACATCGCGCGCCTTGAGCTGGTCGGCGACGCTGGCGAAACGCACGATGAGCTTGCCGTCATCGAGATAGTCGCCGTGAAAGGCCGCGGTGTGCGCCGTGAGCGAGCGCTCGACGGCCTGGCGGGCGAAATCGTCCATCGGCGCGCGGTTCTTGCGCGCCACTTGCAGGGCCGGATCGGTGCCGAAGAAATTGGGCAGCGCGAAGATCAGGGCCAGGAGCGTGACCAGCGCGACGAGCGCGTATTTCCAGCGCGGAAAATCCAGCATGGCTTGCCCCTCAGGCGCCCTTCAGCGTGCCCTTGGGCATCAGCTGCGATATCTGGCCGCGCTGCACGTGAATGCGTACCCCGTCGGCGACTTCGAGCGTCACGAAGGTCTCGCCCACCTGCGTGATGCGCCCGAGGATGCCGCCGCTCGTCACCACTTCGTCACCCGCAGCGAGCTTGGACAGCATCGCCTGCTGGTCCTTCATGCGTTTCTGCTGCGGGCGGATCAGCATGAAGTAGAAAATCGCCACGAACACAACCAGGATCAGGATCTGGCTGAGCCCGCCGCCCGAGGAAGGGGCGGCCGACTGTGCGTATGCGGGTGAGATCAGGAAGTTCATGGGCTGGGCCTGTAGCTGGGCTGCGAAAAAGGGCGGCATTATGCCATAGCTGTGGCGTTGCGCCGTGGAATCGCCAAAATCCGGGCGCTGAGCTGCGCCAGGGTGCCCGCAGCGATGCTGGCACGGATCTGGCGCATCAGATCGAGGTAGAAATGCAGGTTATGAATCGTGCCGAGCCGCACGCCGAGGATCTCGCCGCAGCGGTCCAGGTGCCGCAGATAGGCGCGCGAATAGCGCTGGCAGGTGCTGCAGCGGCAGTCCGGGTCCAGCGGCCCGGTGTCCTTCTGGTAGCAGGCGTTGCGGATGTTGACGATGCCCTGGGAGGTGAACAGGTGTCCGTTGCGGGCGTGGCGCGTTGGCATGACGCAATCGAACAGATCGACGCCGCGCTGCACGGCGGCCACGATGTCCTGCGGATAGCCGACCCCCATCAGGTAGCGCGGTCGGTCACTCGGCATCAGCGGCAGCGTGTATTCGAGCACCCGCAGCCGCTCCGCTTCCGGCTCGCCCACGGCCAGCCCCCCGATGGCCAGCCCGGCCCACTCGCGCCGAGCGAGGGACTCGAGCGAGGCACTGCGGAGCGAAGTGTGCATCCCTCCCTGGACGATTCCGAACAGCTGCCCCGGCGGCGCGTCGCGATAGTAATGAGCGTGACTGCGCCCGGCCCAGCGCATCGATCGCTCCATGGATTCGCGCGCCTGCGCCTCGGTGGCCGGATAGGCTGTGCAGTCGTCAAAGGCCATGGCGATGTCCGAGCAAAGCAGGCGCTGCACTTCGACGGAATCCTCCGGGCTCATCTGTACTTCGCTCCCGTCCACCGGTGAGCGGAAGCGCACGCCCGCTTCGCTGATCTGGCGCAGCGCGGCCAGGCTGAAGACCTGGAAACCGCCCGAGTCCGTGAGTATCGGGCGCGTCCAGCCCATGAAGCCGTGCAGGCCGTCGCGGTGGAGGCCCACGATTTCCGCTCCAGGCCGGAGTGCAAGATGAAAGGTATTGCCCAGCACGATCTGCGCGCCGAGCGCTTCGAGTTCCTCCGGTGTCATCGCCTTGACGGTGCCGTAGGTGCCCACCGGCATGAACGCCGGTGTATCGACCACGCCGTGCCTGAGGTGCAGGCGCGCGCAGCGCGCCGCACCGTCGGAGTGGAGCCGTTCGAACCGCAACGTCATGGGCGCACACCCGGCGCCGGCCAGACCAGCATGGCATCACCATAACTGAAGAAGCGGTAGCGTTGCGCGACCGCATGGGCATAGGCGGCGAGTACGGCCTCGCGGCCGGCGAAGGCCGCGACCAGCATCAGCAGCGTGGATCCCGGCAGGTGAAAGTTGGTGATCAGTCCGTCAATCGCCTTGAAGGCGAAACCGGGGCGGATGAACAAGCGCGTGTCCCCGCAGGCCATGCCCGTCGCCACGGTCGACTCCAGCGCGCGCGCGACCGTGGTTCCCACCGCGATCACGCGCCCGCCGGCCACACGGGTCGCCTCGATCGCCCGCAGCGCTTCAGCCGGCACGGAATACCACTCCGCGTGCAGCACCTGGCCTTCGAGTTCCTCCGTGCGCAGGGGCTGGAATGTGCCGGCGCCCACGTGCAGCGTCAGCGTGGCGCGCCCGACGCCGCGCGCGGCCAGGGCCGCGAACAACTCGGCGTCAAAATGCAGGCTGGCCGTGGGCGCGGCCACGGCACCGGGCACGCGCGCGAGCAGGCTCTGGTAGCGTTCGCGATCCGCGGGCTCGACCGCGCGCGTGATATAGGGCGGGAGAGGGACGGCGCCGAAGCGCTCGAAGAAGTCCACCGCCGGACCGGGCAGGCTCACCTCCCACAGATCGCCCCGGCGCGCCACCAGCCCGACCGCCCCGCCCGGGCTCGAAAGCGCCTCCCCGGCGCGCAGCGGATTGCTCGCGCGCAGCTGCACCAGCGCGCCGTTGGCCTCGAGCGGTCGCTCCAGGAAGACCTCGACCTGACCGCCGCTGGCACGGCGTGCCGCCAGCCGCGCCGGCAATACCCTCGTGTCGTTGAAGACCAGCAGGTCACCGCTTCGCAGCAGCCCTGCCAGCTCGTCCACCGTCCGCTCTGCCCGCACACCGCTGCCGCCGTCCAGGACCAGCAGGCGGCTGGCCGAGCGCCGCGCCAGCGGCACCTGGGCGATCAGCTCGGCAGACAGGGGATAGGTGAAATCACTGCGCCGCATGAGCTGCCGCCTGACTCTTCCGAAGCTGGCCGGTGGTGGCCTCGCTCGGAGTCGAACCGAGATGGGCAAGCCCGGTCGATTTTGAGTCGACTGCGTCTACCAGTTCCGCCACGAGGCCGTGCGCGATGCGAGTACGATACCCGAATCACCCGATTGCAGGCCACCGCCGCCCCAAATGCCGCCGCCCCCCATGAAGTTTTGCCCGGACTGCGGCCAGCCCGTGAAATACGTGGTTCCCGCGGGCGACCAGCTGCCGCGCGCGGTCTGCGTGGCCTGCGGCACCGTGCACTACGAGAATCCGCGCATCGTCGCCGGCTGCGTGCCCGAGTGGCGCGGCCAGGTGCTGCTGTGCCGCCGCGCGATCGAGCCGCGTCGCGGCTACTGGACCGCGCCGGCGGGCTTCCTGGAAATCGGTGAATCGGTTCATGCCGCCGCACTCCGGGAGACCGCGGAGGAAGCGCTCGCGCAAGTCGCGATCGGCTCGCTCCTGAGCGTGGTGAACGTGCTGCACGCCGCGCAGGTGCACATCATGTTCCGCGCCCGCATGGGCTCGGAGCACCATGGCGCCGGCGCCGAGAGCCTGGAGACGGCGCTGTTCGCCGAACCGCAGCTGCCCTGGGACGAGATTGCCTTCGAGAGCGTGCATTTTTCGCTGGAGCAATACTTTGCCGATCGGCGCGCAGGCGCGGAACACCAGCATTTCCACGATATCCAGAAGCCGCGCCCCAGGTGATCAGCTGATGGCCCTCGCCGTGCTTGCACTGGCGGGCCGCTTTGGCAGAATAACGCGGCCCCGCCGGGCTCCCACACCCCGCTTGGACCGGAGTCTCAATGACCTTTGTCGTCACCGAAAACTGCATCAAGTGCAAATACATGGACTGCGTGGAGGTCTGCCCCGTCGACTGCTTCCATGTCGGCCCGAATTTCCTGGTCATCGATCCGGACGAATGCATCGACTGCACCCTGTGTGAGCCGGAATGCCCCGTCGAGGCGATTTTTTCGGAGGAAGAGCTGCCGGCGGGCCAGGAGAAATTCACGGCCCTGAATGCCGAGCTGGCGAAGCAGTGGCCAGTCATTTCAGAGCGTGGCACGCCCCCGGCCGACGCCAAGGAATGGGAAGGTAAACCCGACAAACTCGCGCTGCTGGAGCGCTGAGGCCGATCAGCCCGGGCCGGGCGTGGCGTCCCGCTGCAGCTCCTGCACCAGCTCATCGGGCGGGGCATAGCCTGGCAACAGATCGCCGTTGTCCGTGACGATCCCGGGTGTGCCGGTAAGGCCGATGGCACGGCCCAGCGCATACTGATCCGCGACCGGGTTGGGCTTGCACACCGCCGCCGTGAGCGCCACGCCGAGCTTGGCCTGCGTCAGCGCGGCGCGCCGGTCCGCTGAGCACCAGACCTGCTCGGCCTTCGCCCAGCTCTCGGTGTTCGGGCCGGTACGCGGGAAGAACAGATACCGGACCTTCACTCCAAGGCGGTTGTATTCGGCGATCTGCTTGTGCAGCGCGCGGCAGTAGGTGCAATCCACGTCGGTGAACACCGTGATGGTGTATTTCGTCGCCACCGTCGGGGTGAACACCACCATCGAGGATTCCGGCACGGCACCGATCAGTGCCAGGCGCAGCTCACGTCGGCGCGCGTCGCTGAGATTGCTCCGGTCGGACATGCGGTACAGGTCACCGGCAAAGCCGTAGCGCCCGTCCGCGGTGACATACACGAGTTCGGCGCCGTGGCTGTACTCGTAGATGCCGGCGACCGGTGTGGTGCGCAGATCGCTCGCCTTGGCCCCGGGGATGTGCGCGGCGACGGCCGCCAGCTCCGCCTCGAGCGGCGTAGGCGTGGCCGGGGCGGGCAACGGGGCAGCGCCCAGCGCCACGGCGATCGACCCCAGCGCGAGGGCCAGTATCGAAAGCCAGCGATTTCCGGTTTGCATGGGCGGGAGTTTAACAGAGCGGGCCGGTTCCGGCGTGAATCCAGCGCCCCTGGGGGCGCGCTTCAGCCGCGCGGATGATGCTCGGAATGCAGCTCTTTCATGCGCTCGCGCGCTACGTGCGTGTAGATCTGGGTGGTCGACAGGTCACTGTGCCCGAGCAGCATCTGCACCACGCGCAGGTCGGCGCCGTGATTGAGCAGGTGCGTCGCGAAGGCGTGGCGCAGCGTGTGGGGCGAGAGATCATGGTTGACGCTCGCCTTGCGGGCGTAGCGCTTGATGATGTGCCAGAAGGCCTGGCGCGTCATGCGATCGCCCCGGCGCGTGGGAAACAGATAGTCGGTGCTGCGATCCAGCAGGATCTCGGCGCGCGGGTTGCCGAGGAAGGCGATCAGCCAGCGCACGGCCTCCTCGCCCAGCGGAATCAGCCGCTCCCGGTTGCCCTTGCCCAGCACGCGCAGCACGCCCTGCGTGGTGTTGACCTGATCGACCCGCAGGCTGACGAGTTCCGAAACCCGCAGTCCCGTCGCGTACAGCACTTCGAGCATGGTGCGGTCGCGATGGCCGAGCGGATCGCCCACCGTGGGCGCCATCAGGAGCGATTCGACTTCCGCCTCGGTCAGTGATTTGGGCAGCGAGCGGCCAATGCGCGGCATGGCGATTTGCGCGGTCGGATCCTCGCGCACGGCGCCCTCGCGCATCAGGTAGCGGAAAAAGCGGCGAAACGACGACAGCTGCCGGGCCGTCGAACGCGGCCGCGAGCCGCCCGCGGCACGCGCGGCAATGAAGGCGAGCAGGTCGGCACGGCTGGTCCGCGACAGGGTAATATTTCGCAGTGCGAGCCAGCGCGAGAGTGCCACGAGGTCGGCGCGATACGCCGCCAGCGTGTTCGCCGACAGCCCACGCTCCATCCATACGGCATCCAGAAAACGCCCGATGACCGGGTCAACGATCTCGGGGACCGACTCTTTGGTGACGGTGGCGTTTCTGCTCAATGCGGTGCCCTGCGCGAAGGGGGATTGCCCCGACCGCCAGTATGCAAAGCCGGGATGGTCCGGCGATGTGATGGGACTCACAACCGCGCGAACCGTTAACATACGGTGACCTGGGTCACAGTGCCAATACCCGAAATGCCGCATTCCGACGCCCCGCCTGCTGTATTAGGGGGCGCTCTGCCCCGCCGCTGGCTGTTGCCGTTCAGGCTGCTTTACACCCTGTACGCGGCCACGGTATTCATGGCCCTGGCGCTGGGCTCGCTGCCGCTGCTGGTGATCCTGCCGGCCCTGGGCACGCGCCGCCGCCTGACGCGCTGGATCGGGCGCAGCGCCCTGACGCTGATGGGCATGCCGGTGAAGGTGCATTTTCGCGGGCCGCTGCCCGAACCCTGCATCGTCGTCGCCAACCACAGCAGCTATCTGGACGGCGTGGTGCTCACTGCGGCACTCCCGCCGCGCTTCGGCTTCGTCATCAAGCGCGAGATGAGTGCGGTGCCGCTGGCCGGACTGCTGCTGACGCGCATCGGATCGCACTTCGTGTCGCGCGACAATCGCGCGGGCCGGGCGCGCGACGCACTGCGACTGATGCGCAGCGCTGCCCGTGGCAGCTCGCTGGCCTTTTTCCCCGAGGGCACCTTCGGCCCGGAGCCCGGGTTGCTGCGCTTCCACACCGGCGCCTTCGCGGCCGCCCAGCGCGCCGGCATGCCCGTCGTTCCGCTGGTCATCCGTGGCACGCGCCGCTGCCTGCCGCCGGAGACCTTCCTGGCGCAACCGGGCCGCATCGAGGTGCAGATGCTCGAGCCCATGCAGCCCGCACCGCACCCAGGTCCTCCCGACGGCGCCGCGGCCTTGCGCGACGCGGCACGCGCGGCCATCCTTGCGGCGCTGGGCAATGAATCGTGAACACCGTGCGTGCGAGAGGCTAGGAATGGGCGAGCGGGACATCATGAACTATGACGTGGCGATTGTCGGTGCGGGCCCGGCCGGTCTGGCCTGCGCGCTGCGCCTGCGCCAGCTGCAGCCGGAGCGCTCGATCTGCGTGATCGAGAAGGCGGCCAGCCTCGGCGCGCATTGCATTTCCGGTGCGGTCCTCGATCCGGTCGCGCTCGATGCACTGCTGCCGGACTGGCGCGCGGCGCCGCCCCCGACCTGTGTGCCCGTGCAGCGTGACGAGTTCCGCTTCCTGACCGAGCGGCGCAGCGTCCGCCTGCCCACGCCGCCGCAACAGCGCAATCACGGCAATTTCATCGTCTCCCTGTCGCAACTCGTGCCCTGGCTGGGCGCCCGGGTGGAAACCGCCGGCGTCGATGTGTTCACCGGCTTCGCCGCCGACACGGCGCTCATCGACGCCGCGGGCGCGGTCGCCGGAGTGCGCCTCGGCGACGTCGGGCGCCTGCGCGATGGCAGCGAAGGGCCCAATTTCACGCCCGGTGCCGAGATCCACGCGCCGGTCACGGTGCTAGCCGAAGGCTGCCGCGGGAGCCTTGCCAAGCAGCTCATCGCGCGCTTCCGCCTCGATGCCGACCGCTCCCCGCCGACTTTCGCACTCGGGTTCAAGGAACTGTGGCAACTGCCCCCGGGCCGCACGTCAGCCGGCCTCGTGCAGCACACGATCGGCTGGCCGATGCCGCGGGACACCTTCGGCGGGGGCTTCATCTACCACCTCGACCAGGATCGCGTGTACGTGGGCCTGGTCATTGGCCTGGACTATCGCGACCCCCTGTTTCAGCCCTTCGAGGCCTTCCGTCGCTTCAAGAATCATCCCGCCACACTGGCGCTCCTGGAAGGCGGCGAGCCGCTCGCCTACGGGGCGCGCGCAATTGCCGCCGGCGGTGCACAGGCCCTGCCCCGCATGGAAATGCCTGGCGCGCTGTTGATCGGCGATGCGGCCGGCACGCTGGATGCCGCACGCATCAAGGGCATCCACCAGGCCATGCGCTCAGGGGTGCTCGCCGCGGAACATCTCGCGGCCCGCGCCGGCACCACGGGCTTCGATGCGGCCTGGCGGGCCTCGCCCGGCGGACGTGCACTGCAGGCGGTGCGCAATATCAAGCCCGGCTTCAAGCACGGGCTGTGGTGGGGCCTGGCGAATGCCGCGCTGGAAACCGCACTGGGCGGGCACACGCCCTGGACGCTCAAGCACGCGGCCAATGACGGCACGCTGCGGCGCCTCGATCAGGAGAGCCCTGCGGCCGCGGCGATGCAGTCGGCGCCGGTCCCGGAGGCGGCGCTCCCGCCGCGCGATCGCACTGCCGCGGTCTATCTTGCCTCTACCGCGCACGATGAGCAGCAACCGGTGCATCTGCACGTGGCCGACACCAGCATCTGCGCCGAGCGCTGCGCGCGTGAGTACGGCAACCCCTGCACCCGCTTCTGTCCGGCCGCCGTCTACGAAATCATCACGGCCGATGACGGCCGGCGCCGCCTGCAGATCAACGCGGCCAACTGCGTGCACTGCAAGGCCTGCGACATCAAGGATCCCTACCGGCTCATCACCTGGACGACACCCGAGGGCGGGTCTGGTCCGAACTACCAGAACCTTTGACGGCGGCACCGATGCACGAGCCTGCCACGGGCGGGGAAGGCCTGCCGCAACGCTATGAGCGCGAGTTGCGCCAGCGCGGCTGGCACAGCGACCCGGCCCAGCGTCTGGCGGTCGCACGGCTGGAGCAGCTGCGCGGCCGCCTGCTGACGAGGCGTGGCGAGCTCGGCGTGGCAGGAAGGCTCCTGGAGCGGCTCTGGCCGCGAACTGCGCCGCCCGCAGCGCGCGGCGTGTACCTGTGGGGCGGAGTCGGGCGCGGCAAGACCTGGCTGATGGACCTGTTCTACGACAGCCTCGCACCGCTGGCCCGTCGCCGCAGCCATTTCCATCAGCTGATGCGCGGCGTCCACGCCGCTCTCGCCTCTACGCCCAGGCAGCAGGAACCGCTGCAGCTCGTGGCCCGGCGCATGGCACGCCGGGCCAGCCTGTGGTGCATCGACGAACTGCACGTGATCGACATTGCCGACGCCATGCTGCTCGGCCGGCTGTTCGACGCGCTGCTGGCCAGCGGCGTCTCGCTCGTGATCACTTCCAATACGCCCCCGGCCGGTCTGTATCGCGATGGGCTGCAGCGCTCGCGCTTCCTGCCTGCGATTGCCTTGCTGGAGAGCCGGCTGGACGTGCTGCTCGTGGACGACGGCACCGACTACCGGCTGCGCCAGCTGCGCCAGGCGCCGATCTACCTGCCCGCGGGCGAAGAGACCACGCGCGGCCGGCTCGCTGCGCTGTTCGAGCAGCTGGCGGGCGCGCCTACGGAGACCGAACGGCATCTGCTCGTGAACGGCCACACCCTCCATGCCGCCAGGCGTGCTGGCGATATCGTCTGGTTCAGCTTCGCCACTCTCTGCCAGGGCGCGCGCAGCGCTGCCGACTACGCCGAGCTGGCCGAGGAATTCCATACCGTTTTCCTGACCGAGATCCCGACCCTGGGCGAGGCGCAGGAGGACGCGGCGCGGCGGCTGATCGCGCTGGTCGATGCCCTCTACGACCAGGGCGTGAAGCTCATCGTCTCGGCCGCCGGGGCGCCGACCCAGCTCTACCAGGGCAAACGGCTGGGTTTTGAGTTCCGGCGTACCGTCAGCCGTCTGATCGAGATGCAGAGCGAGGAGTACCTGGCCCGCGCCCATGCCAGGACTGGATTAAGTTAATGTAAGAATATAATATTGTGCACGGAACATTTCCAATCTAAACTATTTGGATAGGAGCTTCTGTGCTAAGAGAGCAGTTTCAAGCCATCCTCGCGGGCCTCAGTCGCATTGAAGCCCGCGGCCTGCCGGTCCCGATCGCCGACATCATGATGTTTCGCACGCTGGTGCTGCTCGGCCGGGCCCTGGCCCAGCTGGCCGACGAGGCCCTGCGCCCCAGCGGGCTCGGAGAGGCGGAATTCCGTGTCCTGATGCTGTTGTACTCCCAGCCCGACGGCGTCGGCCACCCCGGCGAGCTGTGCCCGGGATCGGGACAAAGCCCGGCGAACATGAGCCGCATCACCGACACACTCGTCGCCCTCGGCATGATTACCCGTGATCCGAGCGCCGAGGATCGCCGCCGCACCATCCTCAAGATCACCCCTCGCGGCGAAGCTTTCGCCCGCGATTTCGTGCCGGCGGCTTTTGCGCCGGTCAAGAAACTGTTCGCCTCCCTGTCAGCGGCCGCGCGCAGCCAGCTGCTCGCGAGCCTGGGCGAGATTGCGGCGGCCTACGACGCGCAGACCCTGGCCACCGCGGCCGGCGCCGCGGCCGCCAGCGCGGAAGCGCCCGCGGCGTGAAGCGGAAGGCGATAAGGCGGCTCAGCCTGGCCGCAGCGCTGTGTCTCACGGCCTGCGCCGGCCTGCCGCCGCGGGAAATCGCCCCGTCCCTTCCCGCCGCCGCGCCACTCCTGAAAGCCAGCGCCGGGAGCGCCTGGCCGCGGCCCGAGTGGTGGCAGGACTTCGGCGATGCCACGCTCGATCATCTGGTCGAACGGGCGCTGGCGAATTCACCCGATCTGGCCACGGCGCAGGCACGACTCGATGTGGCACGGGCCGCGGTCGGCGCGACCATCGCCGGCTATCGCGCCCAGCTCGGCGCCGGCGCCGATGCCAGCCGCCAGCGCTTGAGCGACAACGGCTTGTTCCCGCCGGCCTTTCTCGGCTTCCATTGGTACAACCAGTTTGATCTGGGCCTGCAGGGCAGCTATACGCTCGGCAAGTCGCCCCGTCATCGCAGCGCGACCCTGGCGATGCTCGATGCGCAGCACGCCGCCACCGCCGAGCGCGACGCGGTCGCCCTGACGCTGGCCGGGGACATCATCCAGACCTACTACGGCTGGCAAAGCGACCAGCTGCGCCTGGAACTGGCCGTGCAGCGCGTGGCCGCCGCCACGGAACTGGAATCGATCCTCGGCGCGCAGGTCGCCGCCGGCATCGTCAGGGACGAGGAATCGCGGCGGGCCGAGCTGGATACCCTGGCCACGCGCGATGAGCAACGCGAGGTGGAGATTTCCGCGCAGCTGCGCCTGATCACGCTCGCGGCGCTGCTCGGCGATGCCCCCGCCGAACTGCCCGCCCTCACGGTGCAGCCCTGGCCCGATCTGAAAAGCGGCTTGCCGGAGAACGCCACGCTCGATCTGCTCGCCCGGCGCCCGGATATCGCCGCGGCGCGCTGGCAGGTGGAGTCGGCCTTGCAGCATCGCGAAGCCGCGCGCAGTGATTTCTATCCCGACGTCAGCTTCAAGGCGTTGCTGGGCGTCACCAGCCTGGAGCTGGGCTCGCTGCTTGAATCGGGCAGCGCCGCTCACTCCCTGGGGGCGGCCGTGCACCTGCCACTGTTTGACGGCGGGGCGCTGCGCGCCGCCTACGCGCGCCGCAACGCCGAGCTCGACGGCGCCGTCGCCGGCTATCGCTCGAGCGTCGTCGGCGCGGCGCGCGAGGTCAATACGCAGCTCGCCGCCCGTGCCACGCTCGAGCAGCTGATTGCGCTGCGCGCACAGGCGGTACTCGCTGCCGAAGCGCTACACGCCAGTGCGGCGGCGCGCGCCACCGCCGGCCTCAGCGACGAGCGCCCGGTGATCAGCGCCACGCTGCTTGTGCTCGCGCGGCGCGATGCGGCGGCACAGGCGCAGTTGTCGCGCCTGAGCGCGGAACTCGAACTGATACGCGCCCTTGGCGGCGGCTACCGGATGGAACCCCAATCATGAACGATCCTGCACCAGCCCCGGCGATCAGCAATCCGCGGCGCCGGAAATTCCTGGGCGTGATCGGCTCTGTCTTCGCACTCCTGGCGCTGGCCTGGGTGCTTTACTGGCTGCTGGTGCTGTCGCGACGCGAGACCACCAACGATGCCTACGTGGCGGGCGATCAGGTCGCGGTGGCGGCACAGGCGGGCGGCACGGTCATCGATGTGCTGGCCGAGGAAACGCAGCGCGTCGATGCCGGCCAGGTGCTGGTGCGCCTCGACCCGACCGACAGCCAGGTCGCCCTGGCGCACGCGGCCAGTACCCTGGCCCTGGCGGTGCGCCAGGTCCGCCAGCAGGGCGCGGCGGCGGCTCAGAGCGACGCGGGCATCGCGGGCCGGCAGCTCGATCTGCAATGGGCCGAGGCGCAACTGGCACGGCGCCAGCCGCTGCTCGAGCAGCACGCCATCGCCCCGGAGGAGCTGCGGGAACTGGAGTCCAAGGTGGCGGTGGCACAGGCCGCGCTGCAGGTTGCGCAACGCCAGTCCCGTGCGGCGCACGCCCTGGTCGATGGCGTGCCGTCCGAACTCAACCCGGCGGTGCAGGAGGCGCGCGCCTCGTTCCTGCAGGCCTGGATCGGGGCGAGCCGCGCGATCGTGCGCTCCCCCGTGGCCGGTTACGTCGCACGCCGCAATGTCCAGGCCGGACAGCAGGTCAGTCCGGGACAGTCGCTGTTCACGATCGTGCCGCTCGACAAGCTCTGGGTCGAGGCCAACTTCAAGGAAGCCCAGCTGCGCGCCTTGCGCATCGGCCAGCCGGTGCGCATCAATGCGGATCTCTACGGCGGAGCGGTGGAGTATCACGGCCGGATTGCCGGCGTCGGGGTCGGCACGGGCGCGGCCTTCTCGCTGTTGCCGGCGCAGAACGCCTCGGGCAACTGGATCAAGGTCGTGCAGCGCGTGCCGGTGCGCATCGCGCTCGCGGCGGACGAGCTGGTCAGGCATCCGTTGCGCATCGGCCTGTCCACCAACGTGAATGTGGACACGAAGGACCGGAGCGGCGCCTCGCTGGCCGCCTCGCCCGACACCCGCGCCGTCGCCAGCACCGCGATCTATGCCGCCGATCTGCAGGCCGCCGAACAGGCGGCGGACGCGGTGATCCGCGGCGAGCCCCTGCGCCGCCCATGAGCGAGGCGGTGGCGCCCCGCCCCATCGAACTGCCGCTGCTGCGCGGCTCCGAGCTGCTGCTCGTGACGATCGCCATCAGCCTGGCGACCTTCATGGAGGTGCTCGACATCACCATTGTCAATGTCTCGGTGCCGGCGATCGCCGGCACGCTGGGCGTGAGCCCCAATGAGGGCACCTGGACCATCACCTCCTATTCGATGGCCGCCGCGATCATGCAGCCGCTCACCGGCTGGCTGGGGCGGCGCTTCGGGGAAGTGCGCACCTTTGCGATCTCGACCCTGCTGTTCGTGCTGTTCTCGGCCTTGTGCGGGCTTGCCACCAGCATGCCGATGCTGGTGTTCTTTCGCCTGGTGCAGGGCGCGGTGTCGGGACCGATGGCGCCGATGGCGCAATCGCTCCTGCTGCGAAGCCACCGCCCGGAAAAACGCGGCATGGCCATGGGCATCTGGGGCATGGTGGTCGTGGTCGCGCCCATCTTCGGCCCGATACTCGGGGGCTGGATCACCGACAACCTGTCCTGGCCCTGGCTGTTCTACATCAACGTGCCGGTGGGCCTGATCGCGAGCGCCACCGTCTGGGGCCTGCTGCGGCGGCGGGAGACGGCGCGGCAGAAGGTGCCGGTGGACATCACCGGCCTGCTGCTGTTGTTCGCCGGCGTCGGTGCGCTGCAGTTCATGCTCGACAACGGCAATGACAAGGACTGGTTCGGCTCACCGCTGATCGTGGCCGCGGCCGTCGTCGCGGTGGTGTGCATCGCGCTGCTGATCGCCTGGGAGCTCACCGACGCGCATCCGGTCGTGGATCTGAGCCTGTTCAGGCTCAGGAATTTCAATGTCGGCGCGAGCGTGACCTGCCTGGGCTTCGCGGCGTTCATGGGCTCGACCGTGACCATCCCGCTGTTCCTGCAACTCACGGCCGGCTACACCGCGACCTGGGCCGGACTGGCGATGGCGCCGGTGGGCATCATGGCGTTGTTCCTGATGCCGCTCGTCGGTGCCAACCTGCAGCGCCTGAATATCCGGCTGGCCGCCTGCTTCGGCCTGTCGGTGCTGGCGGCCTGCATGTACTGGTACAGCAACCTCAATGCCACCGTCAGCTTCCTGCAGATGAGCGAGCCGCGCATCTTCCAGGGCATCGGCCTGGCCTTCTTTTTCATGCCGCTGCAACAGATCATGCTCTCCGATGTGGATTCCGCGCACCTGGCGGCCGCCGCCGGCATGTCAAACTTCCTGCGCAACATCGCCGGCTCGCTCGGCACCGCCGCCAGCATCTGGCTGTGGAGCGCGCGCACCGATTTTCACCGCACCATGCTCGCGCAGCACGTGACGGCCGGCACCGCATGGAGCGACTGGTCCGGGGCACTCGCCAACTCCGGCGTGGACGGCGCTGGCGCGCTCGCCTACACCGACAATGTGCTGTATCTGCAGGCGCGCACCCTGGGCGCCAATGACGTATTCCTCGCCTTC
Organism: Steroidobacteraceae bacterium; assembly: GCA_035300345.1. GTDB lineage: Bacteria > Pseudomonadota > Gammaproteobacteria > Steroidobacterales > Steroidobacteraceae > FEN-1191. Next base: position 128,944 of record DATGVM010000036.1, on the reverse strand, counting down.
GCGCTCTTCACGCTCGTCGCGCTGCCGATCGTGTGGCTGGCGCGCCCACCCTTCAAGGGCCTGAGCCGCGGCGGCGCGCACTGATCCTGGACGGACCAGTAGTGTTAGGATTCGCGCATGGTCCGGTCCGCCGCCCCAGCGACTGTCAATCGCCAATCGCGGCTCACTGCGCGACTGCTGCGGGCCTGGCGCACTGACCTGCCGGCGGCCGACTGGGATGCGGCCGGGGCCATGACCCTGCGCGCCGCGGCCACCGCGCAGCTGCGCTTCGGGGCGCGCCGCGCGCCGCGCGCCACCCTGCTGCGCGTCTCCAGCCCGCCGATCGAGGACACGCCGGACGGCAGTTATTCGGTGGTCGAACTGGTCACCGACGACATGCCCTTCCTCGTCGATACGCTCACCATGTCGCTCGCCGCGAGCGGCCACGCGGTGCAGCTGATCGCCCATCCGATCCTGCAGGTGGTGCGCGGCCGGAACGGCCGGCTGCTGCACCTGGGCGAGCGGCGTCCGGCGCAGCCGCCGCGCAGCGAATCCTGGCAGTACCTGCGCATCAACCGCATCGCCGACGAGGATGAGCGACGCGCGCTGCGCACGCGGTTGCTGGCGGCACTCGCCGATGTGCGCAGCGCCTGCGAGGACTGGCAGGCCATGCGGCGCACGGCGCGCGAGCTGTGCGGCTCGCTGGCGCACAGTCCGCCCGCTGCGGCCGGCATCGCCGCCGAAGCCGCGGCACTGCTGGCGTACATGGAGGACAACCACTACACCTTCCTGGGCTACCAGCGCTACCGCCTGCGGCGCGGCACGCAGCTCGAGGCCGTGGCGGGCAGCGGACTGGGCGTCCTGCGCCCCGGGCGCGGCGGCCGATCGCCGGCCGCGGAACTCACGATCCAGGCCGGCAGGCGCGAGCAGCTGGCCATCACCAAGTCGGATCGTCGCTCGACCGTGCATCGCCCGGGCTACCTCGACTGTGTCGCGGTCCGGGAGTTCGACCGGCGCGGGAGGCTGCGCGGCGAGGCGCGTTTCCTCGGCCTGTGGACCTCGAACACCTATCACGCCGATCCACGCACGGTGCCGCTGCTGCGGCTCAAGGTGGCGCGCGTGATCGACAGCTTCCATTTCCGTGCTTCCAGCCATGACGGCAAGCGCCTGGTCAGCATCCTCGACGGCCTGCCGCGTGACGAGCTGTTCCAGGCCTCGGTCGCCGAGCTGCGGCAATGCGCACGCGCCGTGCTCGAGCTGCACGAACGCGCGCGCGGTGTCTGCCTGGTGCTGCGCCGCGACCCGCTGCGCCGCTTCTGGTCCTGCCTGGTCTACCTCGGCCGCGAGCGCCTCGACAACGACGCGTTTCGCCGCCTCGAGCAGGTCCTGCGCCGCGCACTCGGCGGCGGCCAGCTCGACTCCTCCCTCGCTGTAGGCGACGCGCCGCTGGCGCAGCTGCATATCACGGTGCGCATACACGCCGGCGCCAGGACGACCGTGAACCGGCGTGCCCTGGAACGCGAGCTCAACGAAGCGATGGTCACCTGGCGCGATCGGCTGCGGCTCGAGCTGCGGGCCCGCTACGACGAGGCGAGCGCCACGGCGCTCGAGCGGCGCTACGGCCAGGCGTTTCCGGCCGCCTACCGGCAGGATGTGGCCCCGGCACTGGCGGTGCAGGATATCGCCGACTTTGGCAGCGCCGCCGCGGCGGGCGCCGGCCTGCTGCGACTGCAGCCGCCAGCCAGCGCCGGCCACGGGCACACGCACCTGCGGCTGCTCCGTCACGGGGAACCGCTGGCCATCTCCGAGGCACTGCCAATCCTGGAGAGCTTCGGCCTGCGCGTGATTGCCGAACGCCCCTACGAGCTGCAGGCGATCGAGGGACGCACCGCGTGGGTCCAGGACTTCGAGCTCGAACCCGTGTCCTTGCACGGGACCGACCCGGCCTCACTCGAGGCGCAGCTGAACATCGCCTTCACGGCGGTGCTCGCCGGTGAGCTCGACAGCGACGGCTTCCACCGGCTCATTGTCAGCGCCGGCCTGACGGTGGCGCAGACGCGCGTGCTGCGCGCCTGCTGCCGCTACCTGCTGCAGACGGGTCTCCCCTTCAGCCAGGCCTATGTCGCGCGCTCCCTGCATGAGCATGCGCACATCGCGCGCGACCTGTGGCAGCTGTTCGAGCGGCGGCTGGATCCCGCCGCCACCGACCGGCGCACGCCGCGCGGGCCGGCGCCGATCGAGCGGCGGGTGCGGCATGCGATCAGCGCGGTGCGAAGTCCGGACGATGATCGCATCCTGCGAGGATTCCTGGCGCTGATCCTGGCCATCGTGCGCACCAATTATTTCCGCGACCACACGCTCGCCCAGCCGCTGGCCTTCAAGCTGCTGCCGCGTTCGATCCCGGGCCTGCCCGAACCGCGGCCGGACTTCGAGATCTTCGTGCACGGCACGCGCGTCGAGGGCGTGCATATGCGCCGCGGACCCATCGCGCGCGGCGGCATCCGCTGGTCAGAGCGGCCGGAGGATTTTCGCACCGAGGTGCTGGGCCTGATGAAGGCGCAGCACGTCAAGAACACGCTCATCGTCCCTGTCGGCGCCAAGGGCGGCTTCGTCGCGCGCCGTCTGGCGCCCGATGCGCCAGCCGAGGAGCGTGCGCTGGAGGTACGCACCTGCTATCAGTCCTTCATCCGCGGCCTGCTGGATCTCACCGACAACATCGTCGGCGGCGTGGTCGTGCCGCCGCCGCAGGTGCGTCGCCGCGACGCCGACGATCCCTATCTGGTGGTGGCGGCGGACAAGGGCACCGCGAGTTTTTCGGATGTCGCCAACGCCATCGCCGCCGACTACGGCTTCTGGCTCGGTGACGCCTTCGCCTCGGGCGGCTCGGCCGGCTATGATCACAAGAAAATGGGCATCACCGCGCGCGGCGGCTGGGAATGCGTGAAGCGCCATTTCCGCGAGCTCGGCGTCGACATCATGCGCCAGCCCTTCACGGTGGCCGGCATCGGCGACATGTCGGGAGACGTGTTCGGCAACGGCATGCTGCTCTCGCCGCATATCCGCCTGGTCGCGGCCTTCGACCACCGGCACGTGTTCCTCGACCCCAATCCCGACGCGCGTCGCGGTTTCCGCGAACGCGCGCGCCTGTTCGCGCTGCCGCGCTCGAGCTGGGCGGATTACGATCCGCACGCCCTCTCCTCCGGTGGCCTGATCCTGGAGCGCTCGAAGATCACGGTGACGCTGACGGCGCAGGCGCGCACCCTGCTGGGACTGGAGCAGGAGCGTGTCGCTCCCGTCGAGGTGGTGCGCGCCATCCTGCGTCTGCCGGTCGATCTGCTCTGGAACGGCGGCATCGGCACTTACGTCAAGGCGAGCGAGGAGCGCCACGGCGAAATCGGCGATCGCGCCAACGACGCGGTGCGACTCGATGGCCGCGAGCTGCGCGCCCGCGTCGTGGGTGAAGGCGGCAACCTCGGTTTTTCGCAGCGTGGCCGCATCGAGTTCGCCCAGCAGGGCGGGCGCATCAACACCGATTTTGTCGACAACTCCGCCGGCGTCAACACCTCCGACATCGAGGTGAACCTCAAGATCATGCTGGCCGGCGCCGGGAAAGGTCCCACCCCGCGGGGCGCGAGGCGGCGGGCGCTGCTGGCGAGCGTCACCGACGAGGTGGCCGGAAAGGTACTGCGCAATAATTACCTGCAGAGCCAGGCGATCAGCCTGCTCGAGCAGCGCAGCAGCGCCGACCTCGGCGATCACCAGCAGCTGCTGCGCGCGCTGGAGCGCGACGGGGATCTCAATCGCGCCCTGGAGTGCCTGCCCAGCGACACCGAGATCGAGGAGCGCCTGGTGCGGGGCCGGGGGCTCACCCGGCCGGAGCTCGCGGTGCTGCTCGCCTACGGCAAGATCGCGCTCAATCAGGCCCTGACGGCCGCCGATATCGCGGCTGACCCCTACCTGGCCGGAGAACTCCAGCGCTATTTCCCCGCGCGCTGGCGGCGGCGCTTCGCAACACGCATCGCCCAGCACCGGCTGCGCGGGCAGCTGATCGCCACGGCGACCACCAACAGCATTCTCAATCGCATGGATCCTGGCTTCGTGATGCGCATGGCCGCCCAGACCGGCGTGGAAATCGCCGCCGTCGCGCGCGCCTACACCATCGCGCGCGACAGCGCCGGCCTGCGCGAACTGTGGTCGGCCATCGAGGCCCTCGACAACAAGGTGCCGGCGGCAGCGCAGTACGATGCCCTGCTGGCGACGCGCGACTATGTCGAACAGCTCACGCGCCGGCTGCTGCTGGCGCGGGCGCGGCGACAGAGCGCCGCGATCGGCGCCGAGGTGGTACGGCTCGCGCCGGCATTCCAGGCGCTCAAGGGCCTGCTGCCCGCGAGCCTTCCGGGCATCGCGCACGAGCGCTATCAGCAGCTTTACGCGCAGCAACAGGCGGCGGGAGCACCCAACCCGCTGGCCGCCTGGCTCGCCGCCCTGCCCGCGCTGCGCGCCACACCGGACCTGGCGACGATCGCGACGGACCTGCACCGCCCGCTGGCCCAGGTGGCACACCAGTACTTCCGCATTGCCGCCGCGCTCGGCATCGATTGGCTCGCGGAAGCCATCCGCCTGCTGCGCACCACCGGCAGCTGGCAGGCGGTGGCACGCGAGCGGCTGTACACGGCCTGCCTGGATGGCCAGGCCGCGCTCGCCGCGCGCGCGCTGCGTGAACGCGCCGGGGAAGGCGCGGCGCTGGAACGCTGGATCGAGCGCCTGGGGGCCCCGGGCCAGCAGTGGCTTCTCACGGTGCGCGAGCTGCGAGCCAGCGCGGCGCCCGACATGGCCGCCCTGATGGCGGGCGCCGAGGCGCTGCGCAACCTGGCGCAGTTCTGAACCTGCAACGACGCGCAGCCGCTTTACGACGCGCCACGCCCTGTGAAAGGATCGCCCATGCCCGGCAAACTGCTGATGGTCCGTCATGGCCAGAGCATCTGGAACCTCGAAAACCTGTTTACCGGCTGGACGGACGTCGACCTCTCGGTCCAGGGCATCGAGGAAGCGCGCCAGGCGGGCCGCGAGATCGCAGGGGCAGGCCTGGTACCCGACATCGTCTACACCTCGGTGCTCAAGCGCGCGATCCGTACGCAGTGGCTGATACTGGAGGAACTGGATCTGCTGTGGCTGCCCGTCGAACGGGACTGGCGCCTGAACGAGCGCCACTACGGCTCGCTGCAGGGACTGAACAAGCAGCAGACGGTGGAGAAATACGGCGAGGCGCAGGTCAAGATCTGGCGCCGCAGCTACGACACGCCGCCCCCACCGCTTGCGACCGACGATCCACGCCATCCGCGCCGGGACCGGCGCTACGCGCACGTGCCTCCCGCGGAGCTGCCCGGCACGGAGTCGCTCAAGGACACGCTGGCGCGCGTGCTGCCCTATTGGGAGCAGCGCATTGCGCCCGACCTGCGTGCCGGGCGCAATGTCATGATCGTGGCCCACGGCAACAGCCTGCGCGCACTCGTGAAGATGCTCGATGCGCTCTCGGAGAGCGCCGTGGTCGAGCTGAACATCCCGACCGGGATTCCGCTGCTGTATGAGCTGGACGGGCAGCTGCGGCCAAAGGCGAGCCGCTATCTGGGCGATGAGGCCGCGGTGCAGGCGGCGGCGGAGGCGGTCCGCCGGCAGACCGAGAAGCCGGCCTGAATCAGGTCCTAGCGCCGCACGGTGCGCGTGACCCCCGCGGTGGCCCAGCCGTCGTAGCGCCCGCCATGATTCACCGCCAGCGCGGTCAGCTCATGTGTCAGGGCCTGCATATCCGGCACCGAGACCCGCAATGACCTGAGCCCATGCAGGGTGTAGCGATCGCCGCGGTCCGCGTCGACGCGGCGAAAATCGACCACGTAGTCGCGCGTGCGCAGCAGCGCCGCCACTTTCTCGCAGGCGTCCTGATCGGGCAGGTCGAAGAAAAAATCCACTTCATAGGGACTGAAGGGATCGCCGCCCTGGGCCCGCAGATTCTTCACCAGTCTCTCGTCCCATTCGTCCGTCTTCTGGGCCCGGAGCTTGCGTACGGCGTAATAGATCCGCAGCACGGCCACCACCGCTGCGCCCACGAACAACCAGCTGAAGAACTGCATGCGGTGTGCGGCGCCGCCTGAAGGCTAGTCCTCGGGCGCGATCGCGACGCGCAGACCATCGAGCGCGTCGCTGAGCTGGACCTGGCAGGACAGCCGCGAATTGGGGCGATAGGAGCTCAGGTCCTTGAGCATATCGGTCTCATCCGACATCGGCGCGGGCAGTTTGCCCACCCAGGCCTCGTCCACGTACACATGGCAGGTGGCGCAGGAGCACATGCCGCCGCAGATCGCCATGACGCCATCGTCCATGTCGCGGAGCGTTTCCATGAGCACACCGCCGCTCGGGGCCTGGACTTCCTGCTCGACACCGTCACGATTCACCACATGCAGCAAGGGCATCAACAACTCCGGCGATTCGATCGGGGCGCGCTAGTTTGCCCACAGGCGGGGCTGGATGCCAGTGGCAGGGCGGCGAAGCGGGCCCGTTCCGCTCAGCGAGCGCCCTCCGGGGGGAGCGCCGCCTCGCCCCGAGCGAGACGCCACAGCCAGGTCAGCGCCTCGTAGACATAGACCGCCGCGCCGAGCGCCTCCAGGTTGCCCGCAAGACCGGCGGCCCCGAGGAGCCGTGCCTGGTGTGGCCGCGCCGCCGGGTGATAAGCCAGGAGGCAAGCCACGTCGTAATCGGGATGCGCCAGCTGCGCGTATTCCCAGTCGAGCAGCCACAGACACGCGCCCTCGCGCAGGTTGCCCGGCGCCAGGTCACCGTGAATGATGCAGGCGCTCGCCGCCGCGCCCGCCACCGTGGCGGCCGCCTCGCCCACCCGGTCCACGACGGCCGCCGCGCCGGCCCGCGCGCCCACTCCCGGAGCGAGCCGCCGCAGGTAATCGCGCGCGCAGGACTGCGGATCGAATTGGCTCAGTCCAGGCGGCACCGGCAGGGAATGGAGCCGCTGCAGGCGCTCGCCGAGGCGTTCGAGCTGCGCCGGTACGGCAAAGTCAGCTTCGCTCCAGTCGTGCCCGTCCACATAGGTGCTGACCAGCGCGCCCGCCGCAACAGACTGCGCGATCAGCGCGGGCGCCAGGCCCGCCTGCGCCGCGGCGGCGTGGAGCACGCGCTCGCGGGCCCGATTCACGCCCGGCCGGCGCCACTCGGCACCATCCAGGCGCAGTACAAAGCGGCCCGCGGGGGTCTCTACGCGCCAGCTGTCGTTGACGCTGCCACCATGGAGTCGCTCGAGCCGCAGCGGCGCCGCGCCGCTCTCGAGACCGGGCACCAGGGCGAGCGCCCCCGGGGCCGGCGTCCGATCTGGCGGCGGCTCAGCCACTCTGGTGGCGGTAGCGCTGCGACCAGGCGCGCAGGCCAATGCAGCTGACGACCATGTAGCTTAAGAACAGGCCCGCCGTGAAGGGATAACCCTGGCGTGCGAACAGGAAGACCATGATGATGTCCGCGCTTATCCAATAGAGCCAGTTCTCCAGTACCGAGCGCGCCACCAGCCAGGTCGCCAGGAAGCTGGTCCAGGTGCTCAGGGAGTCGAGCAGCGGCCACGCCGCTCCGGTCTCGCGCGCCAGGAACCGCGCGCTCAGCAGGCTCACGACGCCGATCAGCGCAACGGCATACAGGTGGCGGCGCAGTGGCCAGCGAAATATGCGCCCTCCCTGCTGCTCCTCGTTGCGTTTCCAGCTGAACCAGCCGTAGGCGGCCATGATCACGTAGTAGACCTGGAGCATCGATTGCATCGGCAGGCGCGCGCGCGCCGCGAGCAGCACGTAGATCGAAGAGCTCACGGCGCCGGCCACCCAACCCCAGCGCTGCCGCCGGAGGATCAGTACCACGTAGGTGAGGCCGGAGAGCACCGCGATCACTTCCAGCGCGGTGAGCGCGCGTAGAGCCTGCGCGAGTTGCGTGATCAGCGGTTGCACGAATACCCCTTCAGGGATGGGTGGCGTCGACGCTCACGGTCAGCCCCAGCTGCCTGGGATTGCCATTCTGGAGGTAGAGCTTGACAGGAAAATCGGGCGGCTCGTCGCCAAAGTAGAATCCCTGGACCGCGTAACGCTCATCAAGAAGGTTGCGGGCCCACAGGCTTGCCGTCCAGCGCTCATGGCGCCAACCCAGGCGCAGATTGACGAGCTCACGCGCGCGGGCGCGCTGGTTATGGCTGGCACTGAAGTAGAAGCCGGCCTGCGACTGCAGGTCCGCGCGGATAAACCCGCCCGCGGGGTGTTCATAGCCGGCACTGGCGCTGAACTGCCAGGGCGGCGCAAAGGCCTGCTCGCGGCCGCGCAGGTCCAGGCCGTCCGCCTCATACCCCAGGTAGCGGGTGCTCTGCAACGCGGCCGATGCAATTAAGGACCAGCGCGGGGCCGGCTGCCAGCGCAGCTCGCTCTCCAGTCCCAGGTTGTCGCCGTGCGCCGCGTTGCCCGTAAAGAAGACGTAGGTCAGGGGATTGTCAGGCAGCAACTGGCGCGAACTGTATACCTGCATGTCCACTCGCCGCATCAGGTAGAGGTCCGCCTGCAGCGTAATGTGGCGCGCGGGATCATGCACACGCAGGCCCCCTTCCAGATTCCAGAGCGTCTCGGCGCGGAAGCGGCGCTGCGCCGGATCAATGGTGGCGCCGATGTTGAAACCACCTGCCTTGTAGCCGCGCGCCAGCGTGAGATAGTACTGGCGCGCATCGCTCTGGCGCCACAGCCAGGACAGATTCCCGCCGAGCAGCGAGTCCGCGGCGCGCGGGAACACCGGATCGGAACTGTCGGTATAGTCCGCGGTCCGGCGCTCCCCGCGCAGGCCGAGGGTCAGCTGGCCGTGCTGCGCGATGCGCATCTGCAGCGAACCATACAGTGCCAGGTTGGTGGCGCGGTAATCGCTGTCCAGCAGGCTCTGCCCCGAGCCGTAATACTGGTCGTTCCAGCCGTCGAACTGCGCATCGCTCTCCTGCAGGTGCAACACATACACGCCCACCACGGGTTGCAGCCGCCCCAGCCACTGCTGCGCCTCGTCGCCGATGAAGCGCAGGTCCTGGGCCTGCGTGCGCCGCACGCGGCGGTGCTCCTCGAAATAGTCGTAGGGCGCATTGACACCCCAGTAGGTGTCGTTGCCCCAGTCGCCATCGAAGGAATAATCGATGTGCGAGACCGCGGCGCTGCTGACGCTCACCAGGCTACCGTGTCCGGTCGCGTACTCCACCCGCAGCGATGCGCCGCTCGAGCGCTGGGCATCCCGCCCCGGCTGGTTGGAGCGCGTGATGAAGGAATTGTCCACGGACCAGGCGTCGTAGCCGTTGTCCAGGTCGGCATACAGCAGGCTTAAGTTGGCCCGCAGTGCCGCCCACGGGTTCCAGGCCAGCTTGCCGCGCAGCGTTGTTTCGTCGTAGCCGTTGGTGTCGCTACGTCCAAGAAAGATGTTGCGCCTGAAACCATCGCTCCGATAGCGCTGGGCCGCCACGCGCCAGCCCCCGCTTCCATCGGCGCGCCCGTCCCCCACCGCCACGCCCACCGCCTCGGTTGCAAAGTCCCCGGCGGTCGCTTCCCCCTGCAGATCGAAGCCGGTGCCCGGATCGCGGCTACGGAGCGAGATGAGCCCCGCCAGGGCATTGGCGCCATAGACGGTGCTGCCCGGGCCGCGCAGGACCTCGATGTGATCCAGATCGAACAGGGTGGCAGGCATGCCGACACCGGAAAAGTCGATGTCATCGATCAGCAGGCCCACCGAAGGATTGGGCGCGCCCTGGTACTGCTCGATCTCGCCCACGCCGCGCAGCTGGAAATAGCGCGGCCGCGAAGTACCGGATGCCCAGCTCAGGCCAGGCACCAGTCCGAGCACGTCCTCGAAATGCTGCACACCCGCGGCGCGCAACGTGGCGCGATCGAGCACCGTGACACTCTGCGGCACTTCCGCCAGCGGCGTCGGACGCAGGCTCGCGCTGATCACGATCTCCTCGAGTCCTCCGCTGTCGGGCGGCATGGCCGCGGCGCCCGTCGCCATGACGCCCAGCGCCACACCAGCCAGTGTGTGAAGATTCATCGACCTGCTCCCTACGCCGGTACTAACCGGATCAGGTTCAACGGGTTCGCCGGGCCACGCCGGCATCTCAGGTCCCGCAACGGACCACCCCAAGGTTTGCGCGCCGGACTATCCTAGGCTTTGCCGTACATTGCAAGTGCCTGCGCCGCCGGCCCTGGGGCACGGCGGACCCGGAGGAAGTCAGCTGGCCATCGATCCAGAAAACGAGTCGCGCCGCGTCCGGGTTTTTCATGTGGATGCCTTCACCACGCAGGCCTTCGCCGGAAACCCGGCCGGTGTCGTGCTGCACGCGGAGCGGCTGCGCGAAGAGGAAATGCCGCGCATCGCCCGTGAGCTGCACGACGGTGACACGATCTTCCTGCTGCCCGCCGATGGACCGGACCACGATCTGCGCGCGCGATTTTTCACGCCGCGTGGCGAAACCGGATTTGTCGGCCATGCCAGCATTGCCGCGCACGCGGTGCTCGCCTCGCTGGGACTTCCGCCCTGCCCTCGCCAGAAGCAGCGCACCGGCATCGTCAATTTCGAGCGCCAGGCGGATCACGCGGGCGAAAGCTACGCCTTCACCCAATCGCCGCCCCCGGTGCCGCGCCCGCTCGAGGAGCCGGCGCTGGCCGCGCTCCTCGCAGCCCTCAGTGTACGCAGCGTTGAACTCGATCCGCGCTGTCCTGCAGTGGTGGCCGGAACCGGCGGCAGCCGCGCGCTGATCGCGGTGAGCGACGGCGCGATGCTCGCGAGCCTGCAACCGGACCTGCCGCGGCTGGCCGGACTGGCGGCCGCGGGCGCTCCGGCCGGCTGTTTCCTCTACACGCTCGCGCCGGCCGTTCCCGACTGCCAGACCGAGGCGCGCATGTTCTGCCCTGCCCTCGGGATCCCTGAAGACCCGGTCAGCGGCAATGCACACGCGCTCCTCGGCGCCTATCTGTACGGGCTGGGCCTGCTCGAGGCCGGAGAGTCCGGGGCCCGATTCATCGCCCGCCAGGGCCATCACATGGACCGGCCCGGCTCGCTCATCGTCACCGTTTTCGCCGCCGGCGGGCTCATCCAGGCCGTGCAGGTCTCGGGTCATGCGATCATCGTGTTCGATGCCGTCATCGAGCTGCCACCGACCCCGTGATATAGTGATCGCTCCGGGACTTCTCGAAAGGCAACTCCTGCCATGAGCCAGCGCGATGGCGCGCAGCCCGAGGCTCCGGCGAGTCTCGGCGCCGCGGACAAATTGCTGTTGTTGAAATCATTGCGGCTCGACAGCACTCAGCGCGAGAGCGTGGGGGCGTCCCGCCGCTGGCTGCTGCCGACAGGAATCGCCGCCGGCGTGCTGCTCGCGATCGCGGTGGCGTTTTGGCTACTGCGCCCCGTTCATCACATCGCGGTGAAAGTGACGACGGCGGCCGCGCCGCTGGCGGGCGGCGCTGGCTCGGCCGTGCTGCAGGCCACGGGCTACGTGACCGCGCGCCGCGAGGCCACGGTCTCGGCGCAGATCACCGGCACCGTGACGGACGTGCTCATCGAGGAAGGCGATCGCGTGAAGGCCGGCCAGGTGCTGGCGCACCTCGACAGCACCGCGCAGCGCGCGCAACTCGCGCAGGCGCAGGCGCAATACCACGCCGCGCAGGCCACGCTCCCCCAGACTGAGGCGCAGCTCGCGCAGGCGCAGCGCGACCTGACGCGCCAGATGGGGCTGATGGCGCAGCAGCTGACCTCGCAGCAGGCGCTGGAAGATGCGCAGACCCGGGTCGCGACGGCGAGCGCCCAGGTGGAGATCCAGCACAAGCAGCTTGATCTGGGCAGCGCGGCGGTGCAGGCCGCGCAGGTGCAGTTCAATTACGCCACCGTACGCGCGCCCTTCGATGGCGTGGTCATCGCCAAGTCAGCGCAGGTCGGGGAGATCGTATCGCCATTTTCAGCCGGCGGCGGATTCACGCGCACCGGCATCGGCACGATCGTCGACATGAATTCGCTCGAAATCGAGGTCGACGTCAATGAATCCTACATCGATCGCATCGTGGGCGGGCAACGCGCCGAGGCGGTCCTCGATGGTTATCCCGCCTGGACCATTCCCGCACACGTGATCGCGATCATCCCGACAGCGGATCGTGGCAAGGCGACGGTCAAGGTGCGGGTCGCCTTCGACACCCACGACCCGCGCATTTTGCCGGACATGGGCGTCAGGGTATCCTTTCTGCAGGCGGCCCGGCCCGCCGCGGCGGCACCCACACCCGGTGTGCTGGTACCGGCAAGCGCCGTGCTGCAGCGTGACGCCCGCGCGGTCCTGTTTGTGCTCGACGGCAACAGGGTGCGCCTGGTCCAGGTCACGCCGCGTGGGGATGTGGGCGAGATGCGCCAGGTCGAAGGGATAGCGGCAGGCGCCCAGGTGGTGGTTGCCCCGCCCGCCGACCTGGCCGACGGCGCCACGGTGGACTGGTCCGAGGCGGAAAAGTAGCAGGCGATGAATTCGCGAAGGATGGACTGATGGCTACGCTGGTGGAAGTTCGCAATGTCAGCAGGGTCTATACGCGCGGCAGGCAGAAAATCGAGGTCCTGCACAGCATCAATCTTGAAATCGGCCAGGGCGATTTTCTCGCCCTGATGGGTCCTTCCGGATCCGGCAAGACCACGCTGCTCAACCTGATCGGTGGACTGGATACGCCCACGACCGGCACCATTGCGGTGGCCGGGCAGCGTATCGACAACCTCAGCCAGAGCGCCCTGTCGCGCTGGCGCGCCTCAAACGTGGGCTTTGTGTTTCAGTTCTACAACCTGATGCCGACCCTGTCGGCGCAGCGGAACGTGGAACTGCCCCTGTTGCTGACCAAACTCGGCGCGGCACAGCGGCGGCAGAACGCGGCGGTGGCATTGCGGCTCGTGAACCTTGGCGATCGCGCGGGCCATAAGCCGGCCGAGCTGTCCGGCGGACAGCAGCAGCGGGTCGCCATTGCCCGCGCCATCGTCTCCGACCCGGCACTGCTGGTCTGCGACGAACCCACGGGCGATCTGGACCGCCAGTCGGCCGAGGAAGTGCTGGGACTGCTGCAGGTGCTGAATCGGGAACATGGCAAGACCATCATCGTCGTGACGCACGACCCCAAGGCGGCTGAGTTTGCGCGCCAGACCCTGCACCTGGACAAGGGCACGCTGGTGGGCGGCACTCAGGGCTAGCGAGTCGGCCATGAAATATCTGCACCTGGTCTGGGCATCGCTGTTCCGGCGCAAGCTCCGGACCATCCTCACGCTGGTGTCGATCGCCGCGGCCTTCCTGCTGTTCGGACTGCTCGACGCGGTGCGCGTGTCCTTCGATCAGGCAGGCCGCTCCGCGGCCGGTGCGCAGCGTCTGCAGACCGGTGCACGCCTGTCTTTCATCCAGCCCCTTCCCTTCAGTCTCCTGGCGCAGATTGCCGCGGTACCCGGCGTCAAGGAAGTCGCCTACGCCAACTGGTTTGGCGGCGCCTACCAGGACCCGCACAACCAGATTTTCACTTTCGCGGTCAGCCCGAACTACATTGACCTGTATCCGGAGATGGACCTGGCGGCGGACCAGCGCCAGAAATTCGAATCAAACCTCAATGCCATCGTCGCCGGAAGTGCCCTGGTCAAGCGCTTCGGATGGAAGATCGGCGATCACATTCCGCTGCAATCGCAGATCTTCCCCGACCGCCAGGGCAGCAAGAACTGGCACTTCGATCTGGCCGGTATCCTGAAGGCGCGCGACCGGAAAACCGGCGGTTTCTTCGACGGCCTGGTGCTGTTGCACTGGAAGAACTTCGACGAGACCACGCCCTACAACCAGGGCTCCGTCGGCTGGTACATCACACGGGTGGCGGACGCCAGCCAGACGGACCGCGTCGCCCGCGCGATCGATGCGCTCTCGGCCAATTCCGATCACGAGACGCGGACCCAGACCGAGCAGGCCGCGGCCACGAGCTGGATGAAGCAGCTCGTCGACATCGGACTGATCGTCGGCTCGATCATGGGCGCCGTGTTCTTCACGCTGCTGCTGCTGACGGGCAACACCATGATGCAGTCCGTCCGGGAACGCACCGCGGAGCTCGCGGTGCTGCGAACCATCGGCTTTCCACCCGGGGCCGTGCTGGGCATCGTGCTCGCGGAATCACTCCTGCTGCTGGTGCTGGGTGGCATCGTTGGGCTCGGCCTGGTGAGTATCCTGGTGCCCGCCATCGTCAAGGGGAGCGGCGGCATCCTCAATCTGCCCACCGTCGGCGCCGGCAGCTGGGCGATGGGATTCGGGCTGATGGTGCTGATCGGGTTGCTGGTAGGAGCGCTGCCGGCCTGGCAGGCGGTGCGCCTGAAGATCGTCGATGCGCTCGCGGCTCACTGAGGGCTTGGGTCGATGAGGTTTCTCAGCAATCTGCTCACCCTGCTGGCGGTCATTGCCGCCGTGATCGTACTGATCGCCGCGCCCTGGCCGCTGCTGCTGGGCGCCACGCTGTGCCTTGGCGCGTGGCTGTGGATGACGCGCGTGGGCCGGCAGACCGCATCAGTGACCGCGATCGGGGTTCGCACGCTGACGCAGCGGGCGGGGGCCTCGTTCGTCATCATCATCGGCATCGGCGGAGTGGTGGCGGTGCTGGTGGCACTGCTGGCCATGGCGGAAGGCTATAGCCAGACGCTGCGGCGCACGGGCAGCGCGGACAGCGCGGTGGTGCTGCGTGGCGGCTCCTCTGCCGAAGTGAACTCCGTGCTCGCCCACGATGATGCGCTGGTGATCGCGGAGGCGCCGGGCGTCGCCCACGATGCGGCCGGCAAGCCGATTACATCGGCGGAACTGGTGGTCGCGGCCAATCTGCCCATCAAGAAGTCGCGGGACCCGAACGACCTCGGCAGTGTGCAGCTGCGCGGGATCGGGCCGGACGCCTGGCGGTTGCGCACCAACGCCAGAATCATCTCGGGCGAGAAATTCCGGCCGGGGCTGCGGGAGCTCGTTGTGGGCCGGGGCGCACAGCGGCAGTTTGCCGGGCTGGAGGTCGGTCGCGAGGTCAAGCTGGGATCGCAGCTGTGGAAGGTCGTCGGGGTCTTTGAAACCAGGGACGCGCTGGAATCCGAGGTCTGGGCCGATGCCACCGACGTGGGCGCCGCATACCGCCGCGGATCCTCGCTGTCCTCGGTATTCGTGCGGCTGACGGACCCGGGCGCCTACAACCAGTTCAAGGCGGCGCTGGGCGCTGATCCGCGCCTGAAGGTTGATGTCTCAACGACGACGGAATACTACAGCAAGCAGTCCGAGACGATCACCAAGGTCATCCGCATCATCGGCCTGGTGGTGGGCGCCATCATGGCGATCGGGGCAGTCTTCGGCGCACTCAACACCATGTTCGCGGCCGTGGCCACCCGGGCGCGGGAGATCGCCACATTGCGCGCGATTGGTTTTCGAGGCCTCGCGGTGGTTGTCGCCGTGATGATCGAGACCATGCTGCTGGCGCTGCTCGGTGGCGCGCTGGGCGGGCTGCTGGCGTGGCTGGTATTCAACGGCTTTACCGCTTCCAGCATCGCCGGCGGCGTCGGCCAGCTCACCTTTGACTTCAAGGTCACGGGACCGCTGCTGTGGACGGGCATGACCTGGGCGCTGGCCATCGGCGTCATCGGCGGTCTCTATCCGGCCCTGCGCGCAGCGCGCCTGCCGGTGGCCTCCGCGCTGCGCGATAACTAGCCGGAGCGCGGGCCTAGCCGCCTGGGCGCAGCCCGGGCTCTGCCAGGTAGCGCAGGATCCGCTCCCGGTAGGCGCGCGCGCCCCGTTCGATCAGGGCCCGCTCGCGCTCCCCGACCGGACGCACCACGCGCGCCGGCGAGCCCATGACCACGCTGCCGTCCGCGAATTCCTTGCCCGGCGTCAGCAGCGCACCCGCGCCGATGAGACAGTGCGCGCCGATCTTTACGCCATCGAGCACGATCGCGCCATTCCCGACCAGGCTGTCGTCGGCGATCGTGCAGCCATGGAGCAGGACGCGATGGCCAATGGTGACGCCGCGGCCGACGATCGTGGGGGTACCCTCATCGCAATGGATGATCGTGCCATCCTGGACATTGCTGCCCGCACCGATCTCGATGAAATCATCGTCGGCCCGCAGCACGGCATTGAACCAGACGCTGGCCGCATCTCCGAGCCGGACATCGCCGATGAGTTGCGCGCCCGGTGCGATGTAGCAACGGGTGGTGGCCATCGCCGCTCGCTTGCCTTCGAAGGCGTGGATCACAGTTGGGCTTCCCGATCGCCGGCGCGCTTTGCGGCCAGCATGCACCAGAATGCCTGCAGCGTCACCAGGGCGCCGACCAGGAATGGCGCGCCCGAGCCGAAGCGCCCGAATATAAAACCGGAGCTGAAAGTCCCCAGCACCCGCGCGAGGGAAGCGCCTGCCTGGTAGGTGCCCATGACGACGCCGCGATTGCCGGCATCCGCCTGGCGCGAGGCGAGCGCGGAAGCGCTCGGACTGAAGGCACCGGATCCCACTCCGCAAAGCGCCAGCCCGCCGATAGCCAGGAACAGCGTGGGTGCCACACTGGCAATGAGCAGGCCGCATACATAGGCCGCAATGCCGCCGATGGCGAGGCGTTGTTCGCCGAATCGCGGCGCCAGCACCCGGACCAGGCCGCCCTGCATCGCCACCGTGATGGCCGCCAGCCCAAACAGGACCAGGCCGATGGAAAGCGGGCCCACGCCGAAGCGCTTCAATCCCCACAGGCCGACGATCGATTCCAGCGTCGATTGCGAAAAAGTGACGAGCACTCCGGCCAGCACCAGCCAGCGCAGAGCGGGGCGCGCGGCCAGCGTCCGGAGCGCAGTCGCCGGCACGGCGCGGCCGCGATTGGCCTGGCGCTCCACGGCACCCACACTCTCTCGCAGCAGCAGCATCACCAGTAACATGGCCACGATGCTCAAGGCTACCGACACCAGCGCGGGACGCAGGAAGATCGCTGCGCTCAGATTGTTGCCCACCAGCAGGCCGCCAAGCCCCGGACCGATCATGAAGCCCACCGCGATCGCGGCCCCGACCGCGCCGAGTGCGCGGGCGCGGTGCTCGGGCAGACTGACATCGGCCGCATAGGCCATGGCCGCGGAAATATTGCCGGCCATGAACCCGCTCAGCATCCGCGACACCAGCAGCCAGGCCAATCCCGGTGCGAAGCCGAGCAGCAGGTACGACACGCTCGCGCCCGCCATGCCGATGATCAGTATCGGTCGGCGCCCGTAGCGATCGCTGAGCCGGCCCCACAACGGCGCCGCGATGAGCTGGCACAGCGAGTAGCTGCCCAGGATGGCGGTGATCAGCCATGGCGCCGCGCCAAACCGGATGGCCATGAAGGGCACGAGCGGCACGATAATGCCGAAGCCCACTACGTCGACGGCGCAGATGATGAAGATGGTCAGAAGTGGTTTCACGTGCTTGTCTTCGCTGGCATCCGGGCTCAGTGATTCGGTACCAGCTCACGCAGGTCGACGCCCGTCGACGGCGGGCGATCGCGCAGCGCTCGAATCAGTGCATTGGGCAGGCGCGCTTCCCCGGTCCTGTCATCCCCGGAGCCCTCAATGCGCAGGATCGCCAGGTCGAGCCGCGGAGCCAGCCACAGGCGCGTCCCGCCGGGCCCGCGCATGAAGAAGGTGTCGTCGCTGGCGAAGGGCTCGGCGCCGCTCGTCGCCAGCTTGCCGTGTAGACCCGTGCCGTCCCGGTCACCGCCGCGGACGGACGGACGCATTTGCAGCACCCAGCCGGCCGGCACGATCTGCGTGCCCTCGAAGCGGCCATCGTGCAGCAGCAACTCGGCAACCCGCAGCCAGTCCACGGCTCGCGCCGAGATCTGCTCGCCGGTGCAGCGCGCGGCCGCGGCGTTCAGCGGTTGCCACACATTCCTCGACAGGAACTGCGGATAGGCCAGCCCACTGGCCCGGGTGATGAACGCGGCCCGGGCACCAGGCTCGTCGCCGGAGGGCAGGGGCGCGCGCTGCCCGTACTGGGCCACCGCAATGCCAACCGCCACTGTCAGCAGCGCGCGGGAGAATTCTCCACCATCAATGAGGCTGTCAGCGTCCACTTCGCCAAAATAGCGCTCAACCACCAGATGCCCATGGCGCGTGACGAGCAACCCCGCGGAGTGCTGCGCGCCGGCCAATTCCACGGCCGCCTGCAAGCCCTTGGCGTCGAAGCCTTCGGTGTCGGCTTCCGCCCGTGGCAGGCCGCCGGCGTCACCGCCCGCGACCGTCACGGCGGCCCGCCCGGGCAGGCGTGCCTGGTGCCAATGCCAGGCGCCCGCGCCAGCCAGAAGCGCCAGCGCCGCGAGCAGCGCCAGGACGATTCGGCGATTCATCGCCGCAGCGGTCCGCAATAGCGGGCCGCGCCGCGCCGCAGCTCGAGTTCGTGCGTGGCGCGACGCGGCCATTCGTCACGGTGGTGGCAGGCGATCACGATGGCATGGTTTCCACGGGCGATACCGTCGAGGAATGCCCCGAGTCGCGCCCGGTTCAGCGCGTCGAGGCCCGCGTAGGGTTCGTCGAACAGCAGAATATCAGGGCGCCGCACCAGCGCACGCGCAAACAGCACGCGGCGGGCCTGGCCGTAGGACAACTCGCTCAAGCGGCGCGATGCCAGCGTCAGCGCTCCGACCCCGCGCAGCGATCGCAGGGCCGCGCGGCGCTCGGCACTGCGGACCGGCCCGTCGAGCCCGAAGGCGCCGCGACCTCCGGCCACCACCGCCTCGAGCGCACTGAGCTGCCGCGGCAGGGCCGCCTGCAGCTCCGGCGCCACGAAGCCGGTGCGCCGCTGGAACGCGCTGAGTGCGGCGCCGCTCCCCTGGCCGCGGCGCCAGATCGTGCCCCCGGCAGCAACCCCGTGATTGCCGTGGAGCGCCGCCAGCAGCGTGGACTTGCCGCTCCCGATCGCGCCGTGCACAACCCAGCAATCGCCCGCGCAGAGCTGCAGCGTAAGGCGACGCAGGACGGGGACCCCGTTGCGCCAGACCGAGGCGCCGCGCAGCGCAACCAAACTGCGTCCCCGCGATGCGCGCACCCCCTTCGGCAGCGGAGACTTCGGCGCCGCCGCCACGGGCCGGCGGCGCGGCGGCGTTCTCCGCCAGCGCCCGGTGCGCAGCTGCCCGCGCTGCAATTGCGCCTGGTGAGTGACGCCCGCGGGCATTTCGTCCCCGCGATGCGTCACGTAGACCCAGGGAAGGGCCGAGCGTCGCAGACTACCGATTGCCGCCAGCATTCTGCCGCGGTATTGCGGGTCCAGGCCGTTGAGCGGCTCGTCGAGCAACAGCAGGGCCGGCCGCCAGGCCAGCGCCCGGGCCAGCAGCACCAGGCGCCGCTCGCCTTGCGAGAGCGTCAGGAAGCGTCGCCTGGCCAGTGGCTCGATGCCGACGCGGCGCAGCAGGCGCGCCACCCGGGAACGCTCGGCGGCCGTCAAGCGGCGCAGCGGCACGTCGCTGCGCTCGATCCCGGTGCCTACGATCTCCGTCACGCGCAGGTTCCAGTCGTAATGCTCGTAGCGATCCTGCCGCTCCGCCCCGACATAGGCGATCTCCTCCTTGACGCCGAGCGGTTCGGTGTAAAGCTGCCGGCGCCAACGGTAGTGGCGCCGCGTGCCCGCACGCGGCTGTGGCCAGACATCGCCCGCAATGAGCTTCAGCAGCTGCGTCTTGCCCGCGCCGTTGTCGCCGCGCAGGATCCAGCGTTGCCCGGGCCGGATGCGCCAGCGCAGGTCGTGCAAGACGCGTTTTCCGCTACGCAACAGCTGAATCTGTGCGAGCTCCACAGCCAGATAGCGTTCGCCCCTTCGGCTCCGCGAATTCATGCGCTGCACAGCGCCTCAGGGTTGTATTGCCAGTTCATTGCGGTAGATTGCGCTTCCAGTTATCGACATCAGGAGTGTAGCAATCATGCATACATCATCCGGTCGCCTGCGGATGCCGGCGCGCTGCGCCACTCTGATGGTCCTGGCCGCCGCGCTTCAGTCCTGCAGCCAGGCGCCCGCGCCTTCAACGACGGCGCCCGGTGCGGACAGCGCAGCCGCTGCGGACAGCAGGCCCGCCGCGGCGCCGGCGCCCACTCCAGAGCCGGCAGCCCGCGAGAGTCCGAGCCGGAAAACCCGGCACCACGCTGCGCCTGAGTCGGTCGCCGAGGCCGTCCCGGCGCCCAGCCGCGCGCCCGCGCGCACGCCCATGAGCGTGTGCAGCGACTGTGGCGTTATTGTCTCGATCACACCGGTCAAGGTCGAAGGCAAGGGCAGCGGCGTCGGCGCGGTGGCCGGTGGTCTGGCCGGCATCATCATCGGCAACCAGGTCGGTGGTGGCAATGGCAAGACCATCGCCAAGATCGCCGGCGCAGCCGGCGGCGCCGTGCTTGGGAACAAGATCGAGAAGAAAGCCCGCGGCGCGACGCACTTTGACATCAGAGTGCGATTCGACAACGGCACTGAAACCACCGTATCGCAGGACCAGGAGCCGAAGTTGGCCGTGGGTGCGGCCGTGCGGGTCGTCGACGGGACCGTGAGCGAGAAATAACCGCCGCCGGTGCTCAGGTACCCTCGCGCATGCGCAGCTGCAGCTCGTGGCGCCGGTAGTCGATGATCAGCGTGTCCAGCGTGCCCAGCGCGTCCATGCCAATCAGCAATGCGGGCTCGTTCGTCAGGCGCCAGACCTTGAAGATGTGCGCGTCAGCAAACGTCATCCGCTCGCTGTGTATCTCGATCGGCCCGAACTCGATGGGTGGCGCGGAGTGGCCCTCACCCTGCTCAACGTCGGCCGTGACGCCCTGGAGCTGATCAATCGTCCCCTCCTCCTTTCTGTACCGGTTCACCAGGGCCTTCCGGAGCGCCATGTTCGCCACCGTGGATTGACTGCCGGTGTCGATGACCGCCTTGGCCCGCACATGGCCCAACTGCACCAGTGCCACCAGCAAACGACCGTGCTCGAGCGAGAAGGGTATCGTCATGAAGCCAGCACCGGCGCGCTGATCGTGGGAACGGGAAATGATGATCAGGTCGTGGCGAAAATCGATGTAGACGCGCCGGTCCCCGAGCCCTTCGTTGCCCAGAATGCCTTCGGCGCCACCCAGCGCGTCCCTCAGGATCGGCAGTTTCGAGCCCCTGATCAGCACATCGCCGACCAGCAGGGTCTCGACAAGAATGGTGGGCACCACCAGCGATCCGGTCGCGCCCTGCAGCATTACCGGCGCGGAGACATCGGGCGTCATGCCCAGGGCCGTGGCCACCTGCGCGGTGATGCCCGAGCGGTTCGCTCCGGTATCAAGCACCATGCGGAACGGCCCCTTGTCATTGATATAGACCGGCGCCCAGATGCGTCCGATGCGATCGCGGCGCGTCGGCGCGACGTAGCGCGGCTCGGGCGCTTCGATCAATATTTCCGTGGGCTCGTCCACGTCGCTGGCCGGGATTGAGACGGACAGATCGGGGCTCGCGCCTGCCGGCACGGTATCGGCGGCCCAGACATTGAGCGTCGCTCCTGCCAGGAGCGCCATGACACGTAGCTGCCTCATGACCGCTATTGTGTCACCGTACGTTGCAAACTTCCCGGGCATGGATCCAGATTTCAGGAAGATCGCAACACCATCAGGGCGCCCACCAGCAGCAGCGCGGCGCTGTAGGCAAAGGCGAGCGGCGCGCCAAAAGCGCTCCAGAGTGCGCCGACGACCAGGCTGGAGGCGAAGTCTCCAATCCCATTCACCGTCGCAAGCGTCCCGAAGGCCATGCCGTGCTGGGCGTCATCCACGAGCTCCGCGCAGTAGGAGTCCTCGGCGGTTTCACAGACCGCGACCGAGACGCCACCGAGCACGAAGATCAGCCCCAGCGTCCACGGGCCGGGCGGCAGCAGCACAATCGCCAAGGCCATCGAGCCGGCCAGCGCATAGCCCAGGGCCAGCAATCGTCCCTTGTTCATGCGGTCCGCGACCGCGCCCGCGACCATGGAGAATGCGGCGTAGAGCGCGTTGTGCAGGATGTACAGCCCCGTGGCGGCCGTGACGGCCACCGTCGCGCCGTACAGCGGCGTCAGCTGCTGGACCGCCAGGAGTATCAGCAGGGTATGCGCGAAGTCGCCCAGTCCGAACAGGCCCACGGCGACCAGCAGCCGCCGGAATCGCGGCGGCAGCGCGCGCACGCTGGCCCTGAACCGCTCCCGCGCAGCGACCACGCGCCCGCGCTCCTGCACCGCGAAGGCCATCAGGGCCGCCGCGGCCAGCCCCGGAATCACCGTCAGGGTGAAAATGCGCGCGTAGTCGTACTGCAGCAGCTGCAGCAGGATCAGCGCCGTGATCGGACCGACGATGGCGCCGATCGTGTCCATCATGCGCTCGAAGCCGAACGCCCGACCGTAGGCTTCACGCGTCACGGCGGCGGCCAGCAGGGCCTTGCGCACCGGCGTGCGTACGCCACGCCCCAACCACGCCGTCGAGCGTGCGGCCAGGACCTGCCAGGCGTTCGCGGCGAACCCCAGGGAGGCCGTGCCCAGTGCGGTCAGGATATAGCCGGTTACCGCGATAGGCTTGCGCCGCGGCAGTCGATCCGAATAAAAGCCGGACATCAGTTTCGCGAAGCTGGCGAGGCCGTCGGCGGCGCCCTCGATGAATCCGAGCCAGGCCGCGGCCGCGCCCATGGTGGCCAGAAATGAGGGCAGCACGGCCGTGGCGATCTCGTGCGACCAGTCACTGCACAGGGACGCCAGGCCGATGCCGACGACGGTGCGATTGAGCCAGGGCCTGGCGGGCTGATCAGTGACCACGGCGTCAGTGCGCAAGCAGTGGCTGGAGCATCCACCACGCCGTCGCCAGGATCAGGGCGGACATCAGCGCATTAAAGACACGGCGGATCCAGCGTACGGCCAGAAACGGCCTGACGGTGGCACCGAACAGGGTCCACACCAGGATGCACGGCGGGCCGACGATCAGACTCACTCCCAGCAGAAGCAGGAGTCCGTACGTGGGCGACAAAGCGTCCCGCGCCACGATGCCAATGGCCGGGACGGCCGCGCCCCAGGCCTTGGGATTCACCAGTTGAAAGATCGTGGCCTCCCAGAAACTGAGGGGTCGGCCGGCGCTGTTACGTGCCGGTGCCGAGGTGGCATCGTTGGGGTCCCCGGCGAGCAGCAACTTGTACCCGAGCCACAGCAGGTAAACGACGCAAGCCACGGTCAACGCGCTCTTCAGCGACGGATAGGCCAGAATGACGGCGCCCAGGCCCGCAAAGGTCACGAACTGGACCAGCAGGAACCCGCTGGTGATGCCGAGCAGGTGCGGGAGCGTGCGGCGCAGGCCAAAGCGCGCCCCTGAACCCAGCAGCATCAGGTTATTGGGCCCGGGCGTGATCGACATGACGAACATGAAGGTCACGAGCGGCGGGGCATTGTAAATCAGGGCGTTCATGGTGAACTCAGCTCATCATAGCAATCCACCATGAGCGTCAGGAAAATTGCCGCCATCACCGGCACCACGCACGGCATCGGCCGCGTGACGGGCCGGGAGCTCGCCCGCGCCGGCTACACCGTAGTCATGCTGTGCCGTGACCTGGAGTCCGCGAGGCAGCGGTGCGATGAAGTGCGCGCGCTCGTTCCCGGGGCTGAATTGCAGGCCGTGCACTGTGATCTCGGCTCGCTGGACTCGGTGCGGCGTTGCGCGGCCACGCTGCGGCAGGACTTCGGCAATATTGACTTGTTGGTCAACAACGCCGGCATGGTCAGCACTTTCCAACGCCGCTCGCCGGACGGCTTCGAGTTGTGTTTCGCCACCAACCACCTGGGTCCCTTCCTGCTCACACGCCTGCTGCTAGATCGGATCCCGGCGGGCGGGCGCATCGTCAACGTCGCATCCTGGATCCACGTGCGCGGCCGCCTGGATCTGGCAGGCGTGGCTGCACCGGCGGCGCATTACCGCCCTACCCAGGCTTACGCACAGTCCAAACTGGCCAACGTCATGTTCAGCTTCGCGCTGGCACGACGCCTGGCCGGGTATGAGATCACTGTCAATTGCCTGCATCCGGGCGTTGTGGCGACGAACCTGCTGCCGCGCTGGCTGCGTATCTTCTACAGGCTGACCGGCCGGCCGATGATCGACGCCGAACGCGGCGCGCAAACGAGCCTGTACCTGGCGCTGTCCGCAGAAGTCGCTTCATTGACGGGCCGCTATTTCGACGAACATCAGCGCGAGCAGCCCGCCTCGGCCCTCGCCCGCGACGTCTTGCAGCAGGAACGGCTCTGGGAGGCCAGCGAGCGCTGGACGGACCTGCCTGCGCTCCGCTAGCTAGCTCGCCGTCCCGTACTCCGGCGCGATCCGCGCCAGCATGTCGAGCGGCACGCAGCCCCGGCGCAGGATCTCGTGGAAGGCCCTTAGATCGAAGCGCGCGCCCGCGCGTGCCTTGGCGGCCTCGCGCGCCCGCAGCCATTCGATGTGGCCAATCTTGTAGGTGCAGGCCTGGCCTGGCCAGATGCAATAGCGGTCGATCTCGCCATGCACGCGGTCCTGCGGTAAAGCCGATACATCGATCATGTAGGCGATGGCACGCTCGCGGCTCCAGTGCATGGCGTGCATGCCCGTATCCACCACCAGCCGCACCGCGCGAAACAGCGAGTATTGCAGGTAGCCGATACGGCCGAGGGGATCGTTCTCATACATGCCCAGCTCGTCCGCCAATTGCTCGGCGTACAGGGCCCAGCCCTCGCCATAGGCGTCCATGTCGATCAGCGTGCGCCGCAGGAGCGGGGTCTCCTTCCCCTCCAGGGTGATCGCGGCCTGCCACAGATGTCCCGGCAGCGCCTCGTGGTGACTCAGGGTCGGTAACGACAGCTTTGGCCAGTTCGCCGTGTCCCTGAGATTGATGTAGTAGCGGCCCGGGCGCGAGCCGTCCAGCGGCGCGGGCTGCGCATACCCCAATGGTGCGCCATCCTGAATTTCCGCCGGCACGCGCACGATCTCGACCGGGGCCGCGGGCAGGGTACGAAATGCCTGCGGCAGCCGCACGCGCACCGCATCGACCTGGGCGCGCAAGGAGCCGAGCAGCGCCTCCCGTCCGGTGTCGTCGTTGGGAAAAAACTGGTCGGGGCGCCGCGACACCGCGTCCATCCGGGCGGCGACGGATCCCGCCGTGTAGCCCTGGTCGCGCAGCAGTCTGTCGATCCGGGCCGAAATTTCGCTGACCTGATCGAGCCCCAGGCGGTGCACGTCCTTCGGCGTGCGGTCCACGGTGGTCTGGAAGGCGAGCGCCGCGGCGTAGTAAGCCTCGCCATCGGGCAGTTTCCAGACGCCCGCGTCATGGGTCGCCCGCCGGCGCACATCCGTCGCGGCACTGTGCTGCCGATCAAGGGCGGGATAGACCTTATCGGCCACGATCGCGGTGGCCCGGGCGGCCCAGTCGCCCGCCAGGCCCGCCTGGGCAGCGCGGCGCGACAGCGAAGTCACCAGGCCGTGGGCGGCGGCCGGCCCCGCGCGCAATTGCGCGACCTCCCCGATGCCGGTGTCGAGCGTAAAATCAGGCGCCAGGATGCCGCGCGCCGCATCGGCGCGCAGCGCCTCGGTGGTCGCGTCCAGCGCCGCCGGAAATTGCGCCAGGCGCGCCAGATACGCTTCCGCGTCATCCAGCGTACGCACCGGATGCTGTGAATCCAGGAAGTCCGGTACGCTCTGATAGGGCCCGCTCAGCTGACTGAAAACGTAGGGCGAGCAGGTGTTGACTGTGACTTCGCCGAACGGGAATTTGCGCGTGAGGGCGACAACTTTATCCAGCCACCAGTTGACCATATCGCGATCGACCCGGGCGTTCGCCGAGAGCCGCGCGCGATCAATGCGACCCAGGCGCTCAAGGCTGGACTTGCAGGAGGCGAGCCATCGGGCGGGGGCCTGAGACGAGTAGTCATCCAGGCGGCTCCTGAGCGCCGCTCGCGCCTCTGAGTCGAGCCCCCACTGCGTTGCGGACTCCGGTTGTTCCTGGAGCATCTCGTCCAGGAAGGTATCGAGGAGCGCATGCAGCCGCGCGTCCTCAGAGCCCGGCACCGCTTCCGCAACGGCGCTGCGCGGGAGCACTGCGGTCGCGGCAACGGCGGCCGATAAGCGTACAAACAGGCGACGATCCATGATTGCTTTCTCCATGCCCCGGTCGATGCGGTCTCGCGCCGGGCTCAGTTTGACAGGGCCGCTGCCAGGAACGGCAGGCTCACGTCCATCCGATAGTCAACGTTCGAATGGTCATCCGGAAATTCCTCGTAGCGATGCGCGATCTGCTGGCGCTTCAGGGAACGGACAAACCGACGGGCGCCGTATACGAGTTTGAATTGATCAACATCGCCGCAGTCAATATACAGCGCCTTGAGCTTTCCGAGAGCGGCGCCCCGGCTCTCGACCATGTTCACAGGATCCCAGCGCGCGAAATTCGCCCAGCGTTCGGGTAGCAGTTCGGCCGTTTCAGGGTCGAGCGGCAGGCGCACGCCCATGAACGCCTGCGGGTCCGGATCGTAGCTGGCGCACATGCCCAGCATTTCCAGGCGCTGGACATCCTCGTCTTTGGCCTTGGGTTTGGCGAAAAATTCCTCAAGCCAGGCGCGGACGCCGCCGGACTTGGCGAGTACGGGCAGCATCGCGACCAGCGGCGGCAGGTAGACGGTTTCAAAGCCCATGTCGCCCGAATGGCAGGCGGCGGCGGCCCAGAAGTCCGGCCGGAGCATCGCGTTCACCGCAGCGCCGTAGCCCCCTGAGCTCTTGCCGAAGACAGCGCGCCGGCCATCGCCGCCGCAATGAAATTCCTTTTCGACATAGGGCACCGCCTCCTGGACCAGAAAATCTGTCCACGCACCCATGGCCGCGCTGTTGATGTACTGGTTGCCGCCCAACCTGGTGAAGCAATCCGGAAAAGCGACCACCACGGGCGGCATCGCACCTGAACCGATCAGCCGATCGAGGCGTTCGGGCGCGTTTTCGCCAAAATTTTTCCAGTTGGTGTGGGCGGGACCCCCGGCGGTGTAACCGACCAGATCGACCAGGAGCGGCAGCCCTGCCCCGCTCCGAGCGCGCGGCACGTAGACATCGATGATCCGGTCGGCCGGATCGCCCAGCAGGTTGCCTTCGAGGACCGTACTCTTGAGGCGCAGGCGGCGCACCGTGCCTTCAGGTCCCGAAACTGCGCGTCGCATAAACCGAAGTCTAGCGCTCAGCCCGCCAGCCCACCACCTGCAACCGTGCGGAAGGGCCGACTCACTGCGGTCCCATGCGTATGGCGCCATCGAGGCGGATGGTCTCGCCGTTAAGCATCGGCAGTTCGAAAATATTCTGCACCAGCTGGGCGAATTCCTCCGGCCGGCCGAGTCGCTGCGGAAAGGGTACCTGCTTGCCCAGGGAATCCTGGATGTCCTGCGGAATCTGCTCGACCATTGCCGTCTGGAAGGTTCCCGGGGCAATCGCGACGCAGCGGATGCCGAATCTTGCCAGTTCCCGCGCCATCGGCAGGGTCATGCCGGCGACGGCGGCCTTGGTCGCGGCATAGGCCGCCTGGCCGATCTGCCCCTCGTAGGCGGCGACCGAAGAAGTATGAATGATCAGACCCCGCTCGCCATCCGCCACCGGGTCATTGTGCTGCATGATGGAGGCCGCGGCCTTGTCGCACAGGAAGGTGCCGAACAGGTTGATGCGCACGACCCGCGCGAAGAAATCACCGGCCATCGGCCCCTGCTTGCCCAGCACACGCCCGGCGCCGATGACACCGGCGCAGTTCACCAGCAGGTTGATGCCTTGCATGCGCTGCGCGGCCGCCTGCATGGAGGCGTCGACTTCGGCCTCGCTGGTCACGTCGCAGCGATGAAAACTGGCCTGGGTGCCCAGTGCAGCGGCGGCGGCCTGCCCGGCCGCATCCTGCAGATCAAGCAGGGCGACCTTGCCACCTGCCTGGATCACGCGCGCCGCGGTTGCCCTCCCCAGCCCGGAGGCCGCACCGGTCACGACCGCCTTTGCATCCTGAAATCTCAATTCGCTCTCCTTCGCCGTGCCCGCCGCACGATCACGGCCGTGTCCACCAGCAGGCCATCGTTATTGAAGATCCGCATCTGCTCCTTCTGGACCACGATGAAATAGCCGGCGGCCTCGCCGTAGGCCCATTGGTGCCACTGGCGGAACCAGCGATCGCCCTCCACCCACCAGCGACCGTTGTCGCGATCTTCCTTTGAATACCCTGCCCGCCCGCTCAGGGTCCCGTCGGCACCCAGATGCAGGGTGCAGGGCTCGCCATAAACGGTGTTATAGAGCAAGGTGGTGCCGGACAGCGCGCGTCGCAGCGCCGAGCCTGTCAGCATGGGCAGGGCCTCGTCGCGCAGATTGCGCGAGCCCAGCTGTGGATCGGCACGGATGATGCGGGCCAGTGTCGCCACACCCTCGCGTACCTGCGCCGTGCCGATGCTCGTCACCCCCATGCACAGCTGCGCCGTCTCGTCGGTCCCGGTCACGGGTTCAATCAGCACGCCCACCTCCGCCGCTGCGCGCGCCAGGTGCTCCGCATTCCATTGCGACCCGCCGCTGATCCAGTAGGCACTCGAAGTCGGCCGCGTGGTAATGCTCACAAAGCGGTGCAGGTAGTGGTTCAGGGCGTCGCGCAGTGCGGTTCGGCGTGCCGCGAGCTTGACGCGGGCACGCGCCAGGGCACGCGCGTAGTGGCCGAGGCCGATGAAATAAGCCCACGCACGCTGCAGTCCGGCCGGGAACTCCCCGCCTGTAAAACGCCGCAGGCTCCTGATCCTGGCGATGGCACGCGCACTGCCGTGGATCACGCCCGGCGCGGTGCCCAGCGCCGTCACCGCCGCCAGGCCACCGATCGACACCACCCGGCCGGTGCGGCTCAGCGCCCGCAGTGCGATCGAATCGCGCGAGTGCTCCGGCAGCTCGAAGCTGTGCATGCACTCCACGATCGTCGCGTTGCTCGCCGCCGCGGCCTGCAGCAGGGCCTCGGCGCGCTCGCGGGTACTGATCGAGCCTGCCGCGGCACGCCGCGAGCCCACCAGGATGACGGCCTCGCGCGCCAGCGGCGTCGCAAGCCTGGCGGTGGCCCCGTCCCAGGCCAGAGGCACTGGAGTCACATTGCGCGAGCGCAGGAACCCACGCACTTCCGGGTCGAGCACGGTGTCGGCCACCACGCTGGTCGTGCGATCGAGCAGGGTTTCCAGTACCAGATGCAGGGCCTGCTGAATCGATACGGTCGCCAGCACCTCGTCGGGAGCGGCGTTGATGCCCCAGGAAGGCAGCAGCTTGGTGCGCAGCTCATCGAGGAGCCGCGGATCGTCCGCACCATCGGCGGCGGTACCCCAGCGCAGCAGGTCCTGCCTGGAACAGGACAGGCGCAGCGCCTCGCGCCAGCCCTCGACAGGAACGAGTTCCGGGTCGATGCAGCCATCGATGAAAGGAAACGGATATTGCCGCCAGTTGGGCGGCACCCGAAACCCCTTGTCGGTGACTGGCGCCGCCGTACTGTCCGGGTCCGTCGAATATTTCTGCAGGCCACGGCGCCCGGTGGTGACACGCTCGACCTGCACGTCGGTGGCCACGTAGATGCCGCTGCGCGGCCGGCTCTGCAGATGTCCCTCGGCGAGCAGCGCGTCGTAGGCGAGCGTGATCGTGTTCCGCGAAACTCCCGCCTGCTCGGCCAGCCGTCGCGAGGAAGGCAGGCGGCGCCCGGGGCGCAGGATACCGCGGCTGATGCCATCGATGAGCCGCTGTCGCACCTGATGTTGCAGTCCGAGCGAGCTGCCGGCGTCAACGGACAGGGTGAAGTCGTATTTCTGCGATTTCATTGGCACGCGCATGTGGGCGCAGCTTCGGCCCGGGACGGGCTGCGCATAGGGCCAGATTCTTCGAGTCCATGATGCCAGTCTGGCTCGCGGCAAGCGAGCGAAGCGTCACGGGCCTTGGCGGTCGGCGGCCTGCTCGCCGCTCAGCCAGGCTCCTCGATCCGCAGGCCGCCCTCCCGCAAAGCCTGCGCGAGGGGCTGCAATTCCGCGGCGTAGTGCTTCCAGTTCATGACCGAACGAGCGTGGATCGGCTCGCGCACCTGCGCGGCACTGGCGGTGGCCGCGGGCGCCGCATTGCGGTGGAACTCCAGGCACTGTGGTTCGAACTGTAGCCCGCACCACTCGAGCACGGAGCGCGATGCCGCCTCGGGCGAGCTCACGAGCTGTTCATAGTCCAGGTCCAGGAACCGCCCGGGCAGGACCTGGCGCCAGTGCCGCATCAGTGCGTGGTAGGCCAGGTAGTAGCGCGCGAGATCGCCCAGATCATAGGAATACGGGGATCCTGCGCGGAACAGGGTCTTGTAGAGCGCGTAGCAGCTGTCCATCGGATTGCGGCGCAGATGGATGATTCGCGCCTGCGGCAAGGCCAGTGCGATCAGGCCCAGGTAGAGGAAATTCCATGGCGTCTTGTCGATGAAGCGGGGCTTGGCGCGCGGATAGCCTGCCACGCGTGCCAGGTAATCGCGACCCAACGCCGTGAAATCAAGCTGCGCGGCGCGCGCAATCTGCTGCAGCCGGTCCGACGGATCCCCGGCCGGCTCGCCGGCGCCGTGGGTAAACTTGATGATCGCGTAAGCCAGGTCATTGATCTCGCCCAGGCTGTGCACCGCGGAATGGCTGCTGAGTATCCGATCGACCAGAGTGGTGCCGCTGCGCGGCAACCCGGTCACGAAAATCGCCGTCGGATCCGCCTCGCCTACGGTCCCAACTGCTGACAGGCAACGCCGGTCGAAGGCCTGGGCGATGGCCCTCATGGCCGCTTCGTCGTCGGCCACCTCGTACGTCATGCCGCGCCGGCGCCGCGCCGCGCCGCGCCGCAAATGACTGAAGGACAGCAGGTGGCAGGCCTGGTCCTCGTACTCCTTCGCCAGCGCAAAGCAGAGCGGAATGATGTCGGCGGACTGTGCCGGCAGGCTCGCCAGCACGCTCGTCAGCTCGGTGACATGATTGCGATCGGCATGCTGCTGCCGCAGGATGCTGCGCCGGTAGTAACTGCCGTAGTCATTGGGCTTGCGCTCCAGCAGTTCATCGAGATGCCGCTCGGCATCCTGGATCAGGCCGCAGGCGGTCTCCGCGGCAGCACAGCTGCCCAGCATGGCGGGCTCGCCCGGGGCCAGGGCCAGTGCCCGCTGCGCACAGCGCAGACGGTCTTCGTGTGCGTTCGCGCCGGTATAGAGGCCGGCGATTGCGGTCAACAGGCGCGCGTCGCCTTGGGCCCGCGCCTCCAGGCCGGCGAGCGTGGCGCGCGCTTCGGCACCGAGGCCACACAGCAACAGTGCCTCGACGAGCTTCAGCGCGACCTGGAAGCTTTCTGGCTGGATATGCGCGGCCTGCCGCACTGCCGCCAGCATGGCCTCGTGATGCTGCAGTCGCTGCTCGGCCAGCGCGAGGAGCAGCCACCCTTCAGCCAACTTGGGCTGCTGCTCCAGGAGGCCCTGCGCCGCGCGCCGCGCCGCGGGCAGGCGCCCTGCTTCAATGTGCCGCTGGACCTCACTTATAAGGGTGTCCACCGGCGGCGCCGTCGTCAGAAGCGGTACTTCGCGATCAGGCCGATGGTCCTGGGCCGGGCAATGAGCTCGCGCGTGGTATCACCGAAAAACCCGTATCCGTTGGCGTTGATGAAGAAATTGAAATAATCGGGATACAGGGGCGCACTGCCAAACTGGCCTTCCGGGAAGATGCCGGAAATCGCAGCGGCATTGCTCAGGTTCCGAACCTGCAGGGCCACGGTCCATTTTTCAGAATCGAGCGCCAGGGAAGCATTCAGGATCGTGTAGCCATCCATCGGGATGGCCGCTGCCTCGGTCGTCGCCAGCCGGCTCAGGGTGCCGCTCTGATAAAACGCATCCAGGTGCGGCACCAGGCTCAGCCCGGAACTCAGGTGCACGGTGTAGTCGAGCGAGGCGTTAATCACGCTCTCAGGCGCCGCAGGCAGGCGGCTCCCGCTCGGCGCGATCAGGGCATAGGGCGCGTACGGGCGCGTGGCGTTGGCTACGAGTTTGGCATCCGTGTAGGCATAGCCCAGTGCGTAACTCAGGGAGCTGGTGAACTTGCCGCGCAGTTCGAGCTCCAGTCCCTGTGAGCGCGCCTTGCCGGCGTTCGCGGTGACGTAATAGCCCCAGACCGGCGTGGCCGTATTGAGCTGAATGTCCTTCCAGTCAATGCGGAACACCGAGGCGTTGTAGCTGAAGGACTCATGCGCGCCCTTGACGCCGACCTCGTAGTTGATGAGCGTATCGGGACCAAAGTTCAGCCAGCCGGGATTTTCCCCGATGTAGCCGGTGGTCGGGATGTCGTTGACACCCCCGCGCCGGTAGCCCTGGGATCTTGTCGCGTAGAGACTGTCCCGGGCACTCAGGCGCCAGGAGCCATTCAGCTTGAAGATGCTCTTGTTCTTGCTGATGTCCGGGACGAGTGGCGAAGTCTCCGGTACGCGCGTTGGCAGGTCGGGGGTCACCGTCAGCTGGTTGGCGTCCTTGTCCTGAAAGTAGCGGCCGCCGAGCGTGACCTGCGCCCTGGGCGTCACGTGCCAGGTGAGCTCGCCAAAGACTGCAGTTTCCGTGAACTGCTCGTTGCGGCTGTAGAGAAAATCGCGGTCGCTGGTCGGCGCGACCGGGTCGTAGTAGTAAACCAGGCCGGGGTTGACGGCATTCTCCGCCGCCCACCAGTTGGAGAAGCCGCGCACCCAGTCGGTCTCGCCCGAATGCAGCTTCTCCTCCTCGTAATACAGGCCGGCAATATAGTCCACCGGCCCTTGCGTCTTGGACACCAGCCGAAACTCCTGCGCAAAGCTCCGATCGCTGTAGTCGCGATACTTCTGCGCCATCAGCCGCGGATAAAAATAGTACAGGAACGGAAAGCCCTTCGCGTACAACCCCGAATTGTCGTTGGTGCTGGTGCCCGTGTGATCGGTGTAGGAGGTGCTGGAAGTCAGTGAAGCGAAGCCCAGGTCGAAGGTCGCTTCCAGGCTGGCGAGCGAGACCTCGCGGCCTGAGGGCTCGAGCATCACGGCGCCCTGCTGATATTCGCCATAGGTGCCGCCGAGGGCATAGTTTGGGGTGCCGGGCGCGACGATCTGGCTGCGGCCGCCGGTGCTGTCTTTCTGGTGCGCGAGGCTCAGCACCACCCGCGCCGCGGCCGTTGGCGCCCAGGTCGCCGCAAGGCGCCCGTAATCGATCTTGGACCAGTCGGCATCCTTCTTGGAGGTGTACTGGGTCGCCTGGTCCAGCAGTCCGTTCGGTGCCACGGGAATGCCATTGGCATCCAGCTTGTAGAGATTGACGTAGTCGACCACGCCCGCATTGTCCTGGTGGCTGTAGTTCGCGCGCAGCGCGAGATTGGCGTTGGCCGGTATGTTGACGGTGCCATCGGTGCTCCAGTTCACCCCTCCGGAACCATTGGTGAAGGAAACACCCGCGGCCACGTTGGCGGAGGTCTCGCCGATGACCGGGTCGCGCAGGATATAGCGCACCGTGCCGCCCATCGACCCGCGGCCATAGAGCGTGCCCTGCGGGCCGCGCAACACCTCGACGCGATCGACGTCCTTGAGCAGGAAGTTCGCAAAGATCGGGGTGTCGTTGACGTAGCTGGAAATGGCAGCCGCGCCTGCCGGGACGTAATCACCGAGCTGGGCGGAATCCACGTTGACGCCACGGATGCGCACATTGTTCAGCGTGCCGGCGTTGCGCACGCCGCGATCCACTACGGAAACGCCGGGTACAGTGCGCAGCAGGTCGACCGGATTGGACAGATTCTGCGCCTCGATCTGCTTGCCACTCACCGCCGAGATGTTGAACGGGATGTCCTCCACGGAGGCCGCACGCCGCGTGGCCGTGACCACGATCTCTTCGAGGGTGGTATTGCCGGCCGGGCTGGCCGCGGCGCTCTGTGCGATCGCAACCGGGCTGCAGCTGACACCGTACAGCACCCCGGCAATCGCGGCCGCGATCATCGGTGTGGGCGTCACCCGCGATGCCACGCCTCTGCGCTCTGGCACGTAGTGCTTCATGTCGGCATTCTCCCTGCTCTGGTTGGCATATTCAGTGGACCCAAGGAATCGAGGTACGGCGAACGGCGCACGGCGAGCGCGTAGGGAGCAAACTCCACCACGCTGTCGCGGAAACTCTTGAGCGGCTGTGTCAGGCCGAGCCAGCCCTGGGTGCGCGCACTGCGAACGGCCTGCAGGTCCAGCTCCACCGCCAGGATCTCGCGCCCGGCGCCCGCCTGGCAGACCAGCTCGCCGCCCGGACCGAAAATCGCGGAGCGGCCCACACCCAGGTTGCCGGCAACATTGACGTCGACGAAATAACACTGATTGACCGTGGCGTTCGCCCGGCCGATGGCCAGCTCGGCGTCGCGATCCACGGTGCTCGTCATTGAAGGGTGCAGGATGACTTCCGCGCCCATCCAGGCCAGCGAGCGCGTCGTTTCCGGAAACCACATGTCGTAGCAGATCGACACCCCAAAACGTCCGACCTGGGGCACGTCGAACACCACGAACTCACTTCCCGCCGTAACCCCGCTTTCATAAGGCAGGAACGGGAACATCTTGCTGTAGCGAGCGACCACCTTGCCGCCCGGATCAATAACCGGAGCGGTGTTGTAGGTGCGCCCGCCGCGCTTCTCGAACAGTGTCCCTGGGACCAGCCACAGATTGTTGCGTGCAGCCGCCGCGCACAGGCGTGCCTCGGCCGCGCCCGGCAGCGGCTGGGCCAGTGCGGTGCTGGGCCCGAAACTGGCCAATTCGCCGATGATCACCATGTCCACCCAGGGGAAGCGGCGGCGCGCAGTGTCGATCTCGGCATCCAACCGTTCCAGGTTGTCCGCGTTGGGCAAGTCCAGTTGCAGTGCAGCGATTCCGAAACGGCTCAAAGCGCCCCCCGCTCCATCACCCGGGTGTGAAGCATTGGCGCGGAACTTGACAGCTGGCTGGCCCCACAGATAGGGCCAGATTGACCGAGGTCATGGGGCCAGAGTGGCCCGCGGAAGGCGGACTACAGGCGCGGGTAAGTGCCGAGCTCGGCGGCGGCGGTGGCCAGTTCGCCGAGCCTCTCCGGGAGCGGTCCCACCAGTCCCGTGCGCCGCACCAGCTCATCGAGGCTGAGGTAAGCCCCGTGCGCATCGCGTTCGCTCACAATCTTTTCCGCGCATTCGGCCAGGCTCTGATCAAGCGCGGCCAGCTCGTCCGCCTCCGCGGTGTTGAGATTGACGATCAATGGGGCGCTCGAGGCGACCCACAGCGGTGGGCCCAGTGCCGCAGTCAGCAGGCCGGGCTCGCGCGTCGCGCGAGCGGCGAGCGCCGCCAATTGCTCGCGGGCCGGCTTCAGCTGTTGAACGAAAGCCTCCTGATCGCCAACCCGTCCCACCTGCGCCAGTGCCATTGTCGCCTGCGGCAAAGCGGTCTCGATCGTGGCGCCATAGGTGGTCTCGATGAACAGGCGCAGGAACTGCTGACCCTGCGACGGATCGGTGGCGATCCAGCTCTGCACCAGCAGTGGCAACAGCGGGGAGTCTGGCTTCAGCTCCTGGCGATTCAGCCGCTGCAGCGCGCGAAACAGCGACGCGTAGCGGGCCAGCGACGGATGCGGCGCCAACACGCGGTAAAACAATGTCGCCACCACGCCTTCGGAGGCCAGCATCTGGTTGCCGTTCTTCAGCGTCGCCACATCGAAGGCGCTGCTGTTGGCGCGCCGCGTGGGCGCGTCACCCGTGCCCGGCGGCAGGAGCTGGCGGTGAATGAACCAGTTACGGCGCACGCCATCGATCCGGAAGCTGCCATCGACGTTGCTCTGCCACAGGGGAGTGAAGGGCTTGTCGCCCAACCCGGCATCGTGGGCCCTGAGTGCGGGGTTGGCCGTCAGCAGCCGCGACAGGGCCTGGAAATGGATTGCGAATCCTTCATCCAGCGCCGTCGGATCATCGGTCACGGTAAGGCTGCCGTGCCTGACCCGCGACCTGCCGGCCGGCAGGTTCGGCAGCAGCCGGCGCAGCAGCACGTGGCCAGTCTCGTGGGAAAAAACTTCCTCGAAGCTGCCGTCCTTGACGGAAGCCGCATCGGTCAGGAGCGCCACATAGGGCTGGTCGATGTAGCGGTCCCGACCCGACTGCCGCAACCAGAATCCGCGCTGCGCGAAGCCACCTTCCTCTTCCGTCAGCAGCAGCCAGGTCGGCTGAAGGGCCTGTCCACTGAGGCGCTGCGCCTGCTCATCAAGTTGCAGCACAAACGCTACGGCGCCGCGCCGGGACTCAGCCATCAGCGCCCGATACAGCAATCCATTGGGTGCGGGTTGCAGGATCGGTCGCAGCGCGCCGCCCGGACTGGCCTTGCTCGCGACCTCTGCGCCCTGCTGCACGGGCACCAGGACGCCCAGGCGCGTGGCGCTCGCGGCGCCGCTCCAGGCACAGAGTGCTGACAGGACGGCGGCGATCAGAGGATTCGCCATGCGTGCCTGATGGCGCATTCAGTGGGCCAGGGCGCAGGCCCAGGCGATCGCCAGCGAGCCGACGGCGATAAATCCCGCCAGCCACTGTGGCAGGCGCTGCAGCAGTCCAGCTACCGCGCCAAGCGCGGCGAGCGCACCGAGCAGGCAACCGGTGATGAATCCGAGTGCATGCGCGACGAGGTCCGTGCCCTCTCCGGATGAACCGAACCAGCCCAGCAACACGAGGCCCGCGATCAGCGGCGCCCAGCGCAGCGCCCAGCGCTGCGGAAGATGGTAGCGGGTCCGCCAGGAATGCGCGGCGATCAGGCCGAGCGCGGTAAACACCGCGGTGGAAGCGCCCACGGACAGGTAGCTCGACGGACCGAAATGGGCGTCGAAGAGATTGGCGGCCGCAGCGCCCGTTACGGTCAGCAACCACGCCGTGCCGGCGCCCAGCTGGCGCGCGGCGAGATATCCAAACCAGACCCCTGCACCGAGGTTGGCGACCAGGTGAGGGCCATCCCAATGCAGCGTCAGTGCCGTCCACGCACGCCACCACTGGCCACTCTGCACCAGCGCGCCGTCGAGCTCGCCGCGCTGGAAGGCATCGACCCGCCACCAGCCCTTTGATACGCCCAGCGCCACGCCATAAAGGATAACGACGTAAAAGACGCAGCCGATCCACGCGCCCGGAAACAGCTGCGCCTGGACGCGCGCGACCGGTATCCTGGCGGCACGGCTCTCTGATTCGTAGGCCTGCAACTGCGCGCGGGCGGCCACCTCATCGGTGGCTCCAACCCTCAGCAAGAACTCCGCTCCATCAAACCCGACCGCGCTGGAAATGCCCACGGCGCTCAGCACGAACGCCCGCTCATTGCAACCCGCCTGACGCCCAGACCGGTAGATCTCAATGGCCGCACCCCGGTCGCCCGGGTCAAGTTCGCTGTCAGCGTCATCCAGCACCAGTCGCCTCCAGACCACCTCTGCGCCGCGGCTCGGCAATGCCCGGGCACCTCACAATGAATCACGCCGAAGCGATTGTCGAGTTTCCGGCTGCCCCTCGAATC
Source organism: Steroidobacteraceae bacterium (assembly GCA_035300345.1). GTDB lineage: Bacteria > Pseudomonadota > Gammaproteobacteria > Steroidobacterales > Steroidobacteraceae > FEN-1191. Next base: position 91,389 of record DATGVM010000036.1, on the reverse strand, counting down.
GCAGTGTTTGACACCGGCTTTCGATATAAACAACACTACATATCGAAATGCGCCCGTCATCACGCTTGCTGGTCTTCGCAGCTCTGCTTGCAGCGGCGTGCACTGCGCAGGCCGAGGAAGCGGTTCGCGTGTTTGCCGCGGCCAGCCTGGCCAACGCACTCGGCGATATCGCTGCGCTGTGGCAGAAGGCCGGTCATCCGGCACCGAGCCTGGCGCTCGGCGCCTCCTCCACGCTCGCCAAGCAGATCGAAGCTGGAGCGCCGGCTGATCTGTTTGCGTCGGCCGATCTCTCGTGGATGGACTACCTGGAAGGCCGTGACCGGATTGTTCCCGGATCGCGCGTCGATCTGCTCGGCAACGACCTGGTGCTCATTGTTCCGAAGGCGCATCGCTTTCCAGTTACCATGGCCGCGGGCTTCGATCTGGCCCGGTCCTTTTCCGGAAAGCTCTGCACGGGTGAGCCGGGCGTGGTGCCGGTCGGCACCTACGCCAGGCAGGGACTCGAGTATTTTGGCTGGTGGGCAGCGCTGGCGGGGCGCATCGTGGGCACCGACGATGTGCGCACCGCCCTGGCATTCGTTGAACGCGCCGAGTGCCCGCTGGGAATCGTCTACGCCACCGACGCAGCGATCAGCAGAGAGGTCGAAGTCCTGGCGCGCTTCCCCCCCGAGAGCCACAAGCCCATCCAGTATCCTTTCGCCATCGTGCGGGACGCGCGCCCTGACACCCAGGCGTTTCTTGACTTCCTGAAGCGCTCGCCTGAAGCGGCGGCGGTATTCCAGCACTACGGCTTTTCGCTGCTGGCGCACTGAATCAATGGCGCCCCTGTCCACCGAAGAATCGCAGGCGCTGTGGCTGTCGGCCAAAGTCGCACTGTGGGCCACCGCGTTGTGCCTACCGACGGGGCTTGCCACCAGCTGGCTGCTCGCGCGACGCTCGTTTCACGGCAAGGTCCTGCTCGATGCGCTCGTGCAGCTGCCGATGGTTTTGCCGCCTGTCGTTCCGGGTTTCCTGCTGCTGCTGCTGTTCGGCACGCATGGCCCGATCGGCGGCTGGCTCGAGGCTCACTTTGGGATCGTCATCGCCTTTACCTGGAAGGGTGCCGCCCTGGCATCCGCAGTCATGGCCTTTCCGCTGATGGTGCAGCCCGTGCGGCTTGCCTTCCGCATGATCGATGCGCGACTGGAGAGCGTGGCCACAACGCTCGGGGCCACGCCCTGGCGCGCCTTCGTCACGGTGACGCTGCCACTGGCCCTGCCGGGCATCATCACCGGCACCATGCTGTGCTTCTCGCGCAGTCTGGGAGAATTCGGTGCGACGATGGCCTTTGTCGGCAATATTCCGGGCGAGACGCGCACCCTGCCACTGGCAATTTACAATTTCATGCACGCGCCGGACGGGGAGTCGGCCGCATGGCGCCTTGCCGGCCTGTCGATGGCGCTGGCACTGGCAGCGCTCCTCACGAGCCACGCCGTCAGCCGCCGCGCCGAGCGCCGGCTGGGTTATTCGGAGACCTGGGGCACTCGTGCTCAGCATTGACCTGCAGTTCGCGCGCGGGGACTTTCTGCTGACCGCGCGCGGGCAATTCGCCACCGGCGTCACGGGGATCTGCGGTGCGTCCGGCTGCGGCAAGAGCACCCTGCTGGCCCTGCTCGCCGGTCTGTTACGTCCGCAGGTCGGGCGCCTGAGATTCGGCCACACGGCGCTGGTGGACACGAGCGCGAAGCTTTTTACGCCGGCATGGCGGCGGCATTTCGCGCTGGTCTTCCAGGATGGCCTGCTGTTTCCGCACCTGAGCGTACGCGACAATCTGCTGTACGGGTTCCGGCGCCTGCGCCCGGCGGATCGACTGATGTCGCTGGAAACAGTACTGCGCCTGCTTGAAATCGGGCCCCTGCAGCAACGAAGGCCTGCGCAACTCTCGGGCGGAGAGCGCCAGCGCGTGGCGCTCGGCCGCGCCCTGCTGTACTCACCGCGGCTGCTGCTGCTGGATGAACCCCTCTCCTCGCTCGACGAGCGGCTCAAGCAGCAGATCCTGCCATTCCTCAAGCGGATCAAGGAAGTGACCAATATCCCGATGATCTATGTTACGCACGCCCGCGCCGAGGTGGACTACCTGGCGGACCGGGTGTTGTTCATGGAAGCCGGGCAATTGCTCGCCTAGCGGCAACCCGCTTCAGCTCGCCACACCGAGTATCACGCTCGAGGCCTTGAAAATGGCGCGGGCGCGTTTGCCTTCCGCGAGATGCAGTTCCCTGACGGCGCGGTTGGTAATGATCGCGGCGACCGAATTTCCGCCCTTCAGCGCAATGACGACCTCCGTGTTCACGGCACCGGGCAGTAGTCGTCTGATCGTGCCGGTCAGCTGATTGCGCGCGGAGAGCTTCAGTGGCGATCCGGATCCGGGCGCGATGATCACCCAGGAGGCCTTGATCAGCGCGATCGCCTCGACTCCCACCTTGAGCCCGAGGTTCTGGACGCTTTCATGGGTCACGATCGCGGCCAGGGCTTCGCCGCCCGACAGCAGCAGTTCCACTTCATCGTTCACGGAGCCGCGCCGGATGCGTGTGACTATGCCGGAGAAATGATTGCGCGCACTGGTCAGCATGGTGAATCTTCCAATGATGCGTAGGTCCTGATCAAGACTGCTGATGCGGGCGTTGAGCAGATTGAGAAAGCGGTTGTTTTCGGCCTCTACGGCGCGGTAGGTTCCGACGAGCTGCCCGCCGCGCAGGGTGAGGCGCGTGCCGCCGCCACCCTTGCCACCCTTGAAGCGCCGCACGAGCGGGCGGTCGGAAAAGTTGTTCATGGCTTCGATCGCGTCCCAGGCCGCCTTATAGCTCAGTCCCACGGCCTTGGCCGCCGCCGCGATGGAGTGTGTGCTGCCAATGTGTGCCAGCAACCCCATCCAGCGTTTGCCCGCGAGCGCGCCGGCGCGCGTCTCCAGGGTCAGGGCGCTGCGGACTCGAAGGCTGGCTCTCGGCATGACGAGCCGATCAGGCGAGCGCGCGCGGCAGGGCGGCGAGAAATTGATCGACCTCGCGATGCACGCCAATCGTCACGCGCGCCCAGGTATCGTAGCCGTCGAAATGCCGGCCAACCTTTATGCCGGCGGCCAGCATGCCGTCCTGGAAGCGCTTCAGGGGCGCTCCGGTATCGAAAAAAACGAAGTTCCCCTGTGCCGCGGCTCTGCGGAGTCCCATCCGGTCGAGCGTGGCGTGCACGCGCGCACGGTCCCCGACCAGCGCGGCACGAGTGGTCTTCAGGAACGCGTGATCATTGAAACTGGCCGTCGCAGCCAAGATTCCCGTCGAATTCGGCCAGGTCAATGTCAACGCCCCGAATCGCTGTGCGAGCGCCAGCGGAGCGACTGAGTAGCCGATGCGGAGCCCCGCGAGTCCGTGGATCTTCGAGAACGTCCGCAGCACGATCAGGTTGGGGACTTCCTTCACGAGCCCCGCCACCGTCCCGACGCCGGGCTGATCGACGAGATCCATGTAGGCCTCATCGACGATCGCTGTGCAGTGCGCGGGAACCGAGCGGATGAAATTCTCCAGCGCCGCGCGCGTGACTGCGGTGCCCGTTGGATTGTTCGGGTTGCAGACGTAGACCAGGCTGGTAGCGTCCGTAATCGCTGCCCGCATTGCGGGGAGATCGTGGCGATGATCGGTGTCTGGCGCGACCCATTGCAGCTTGAGGCCAATCCTCTCGGCAAATTGCGGCAACTCCTCATAGGTCGGGCGCGAGGCGACCAGTTCGGAACCGGGTGCGCTCGTCATCGCGAATAACCCCGCCATCCTGAGCAGCTCCCCGGATCCCGTGCCGATGATGATCTGGGACGCCGCCACGTCCTCGTGCGCCGCGAGTTGTTTCGTCAGCGCCTCGATCGTCGCGTCCGCGTAACGCGGCGCCTGCCCCACACTCGCCAGAATCGCCTGCCGGGCAGCCGGGGATGGGCCATAGGGATTCTCATTGCTATCGAGTCTGATCAGGCCTGATCCGTGTCCCGCGACACGGTGCGCTGCGGCCAGAACATTGGTGGGAAACGGGGCCAGGAAGGCGGCCGCTCCGATCAGGGCCGCGCGGCGCGTCAGGCGAGGTGCAGGAAAAGTCGGATCGACAGCAACGGCACGTGGGTCAGCGCGCATGGGTGTCTCCTCGGAAGATACCGGACGCTACCACGACGCGCGCAGGACGGAAACAAGGAGACGCATCACCACGAGCCGGATGCCCCTGGGCATGGCGAAGAAACCGTCCGTCAGTGATTTGTTGCGACCCGGGGCAGCAAGCGGCTATGCGCAGTTGGCCAGATCGTCATCATCCTTGTGAGCAAGCAGATTCTCGTCCAGCGCCATGTCCCGGCCCATGCGGACGATCGTCTTCCAGTCTTCCGCGGACAGGCTGTTGGGCCCCCTGCTCTGCATGCCCAGGAATTCCGCGAACGCGCGCCGGTTGGCAGACGCCGTGCTGTGATAGGTCTCCAGCAGCTTCATGCTCAAGTCCCGACGCAGCGGGTCGCGTTCGATCGCCGCCCGCAAGGCCTCGACCACGCTGGTGCGTCGTTCCTTGAATACCTGCCGGTCGTTCAGTTCACTGGGCAGGTGCACGTGCGGCGCCCTGGAGTCCAGGTCGACCAGGTTGTAGTCCAGCACCGTAGTGCTCAGGCGCTTCAAGGCGACCTGCTCTTCCGCGGCAGCCAGGATCTCCTCGTCGGTCACCGCGCCCTCGAGTATCACCGTGGCCATTTCCGCCGTGTCACTCGCGGTGTCGCTCTCGGTGCCGGCTCGCGCCGCGGCGTGTGCCGCGGGAATCACGGTGGCGGCATAGTCGGCCTCCAGCTGTTCCAGCAGCTCGGCATCCGCTTCCGTGGTCGCAGTCACCTCATCATTCGCATGATGCAATGTATCAGTGGCTTCTTCGGGCGGCTGTACCTCAACCGTCGCGCCCGGGGCATCTGAACGATCTGCAGCGCTGGGCTGGACAGGTGCGGACGCGGCAATCGTTTCTGTTACAGCCGCAACGTGCGGCTTCGACGCCGAATTTGCCGTCGGAGCGGGTCGCTGGCGCCTTCCCCGCAGCATCGTAAGACCGAGGAGCGGGAGCCCCAGGGCCAGGGCCAGGGAACTCAACAGTACCGAACGGAACCCGGGTCCGACTCGGGCAGCGACCGGGGTGGGCGATGCCTGGACGGCTATCGCGGGCGGCTTGACCGGTGGCAGGGCGACCAGCGGTCTGGACGCTTCGATGGTCGCTTTCAGATTCGCCACTTGTCGCTGCTCGGCTTCAAGTGCCTCTTCCAGCGACTGCACCCGGCCATTCAACTTTTCCACCTCGCCGGACTGGGCCTCAACCTGCATGCGCGGAGGCACCGCAATCACACCGGAACCGACCGGCCGGAATTCCGCCCCGATGCTGTACAGTTTCCAGGCCTGCATTTGCTCGGCGACGCCGCGCCTGGCCTCCGCGGCGCTCACGGAGTCCCGATCCTTCGCCGACGGCATTGCGAGCACGGCGCCACGACGCAGGACATTGATGTTCCGGTCGAACGCATCCGGATTGGCACGGAAGACCGCGATCATCATCTGCAGAGCTTCATCGCGGGTGACAGCGCCGGCGTGGCGCACGATGTCGTACAGGGTGTCGCGCGCCATCACGCGATAGACGAGACCGCCATGGTCGGCTGGCGGCACCGGAACGGCAGTATCGACAGTACTGCTGCCCGCGGACGCCGGGTCATCAGCCACGATCACCGAGGCGGGTGTCAGTTCCGCCAATCCCTCACTCGTCGCGGTGGCGCTGACAAGCTGGCTCCCGGACGGGTACACGGCGGGGTCCAGCAGCAGCGAGAAGTCGCGGATGAGCTCGCCCTCGGGCCAGCGGATGTCGACCAGGAAATTGACGATGGGATCGGCGAAGGGCTGGGCGGAGCGAACCTCCAGCACCGGCCGACCCTGTGAATTCGTGGCGACCTTGAACCTGACTGTCGAAAGATAGGACGGGCGGTCTGCGCCGTAGCGCCGAAACATCGCCTCATCGGCAAGTTGTGCCGAGAGGGTCGCGAGTTCCTCGGGCGTGGCGCCCATGAGGTCGATCTGCGCCGACAGCGGCTCGTTGAGTGCCGAGTTGACGCGAATATCGCCCAGGCCCAAAGCTCGCGCCGCGCCCGGCAGCGTCATTGCAAGCATAAGGAGTGCAGGATAGGGCCCGCGTGGCATCATTCGCTCCGGCAAAACCGTCCTGCCCGATGCTATGTGACAGAAGACGGCGTTGGCGAGCGCACGGTGCCGGGAATCGGATGCAGTTCACGGAAGCCGCACGAAGGATACCCTGCGGCGATGATCCGACCCGGTACCCCGTCACAAATGCAGGCCGGGACGGCGTCCCAGCGCTCGTGAGCGGATTCCGCTCAGTCGAAATGGCGTTGCGGGTGCACGGGGTCGCGATGGTCGAGTCGCTGCTCAACCCTTGCCGGCTTCCGTATGAATAACGGTACAGCCGTAGCGATCGAGGCTCGAAATGATTGACAGCGAGCCGCTAGTCATCAATGAATTTCAGGCCCACGGCATACTGCCTCTCGCCCAGCTCCTGGCAATACACCACCTCGGAACTCACCCGGATATCGCCGAGTGCGGCCGCCAGAGCGAGGTGATCGTGTACGCGCAGCGGACGGTGGCAAAGAATGCGGGCCCCGTGGCTGCTGATATTCTCGATCACCACCAAATCGCGAGCCTCCGGCTTGTCAGGCTGCGAGACCGTGGCCGAAATATTCGACCCCCCCCGATGTTCGGTTCGTCCAGTTTGCACGGCGTGTGGCCCTCCCTGATCGCCTTCTCGTAAATCCAGCGCAACCCAGCATAGGCGGACTGACGCTAATCGCAATACGACGATGCCCCGATATTTCAGTCCGGCATTTTCCTATCGACCGTGGGGAATGGGTCACGCCGGCGTCGACGTGACCCACCCCAGGCATACCGCCTCACCGATAGGAGGACTGCAGCAGTTCCACATCCGCACCTGAACTGCGCACCACACAAGTTGCGTGCGCCACCGTCCGGTTATTGCGCGGATTGGTCGCCGTCAGGTCCCAGCTTTCGGCATCACCCGGCGTTGCAGCACCAGACCCCTCCTCGAACGTTGCCTCGCGCAATCGTGGCGCTGGCTGATATTTCCCGGCCAGGTCATTCATGAACGCAGTGAGGCAGGCCTGTTCCGCAGGAGTATTTCCTGCAGTACCAGCATGCACGGACATCGCAAGTATCAGCGCCGCCGTCCCCACGATATAACCGATCTGTCTTCGCATATGCATTCCTCTTCAGTTGGTTGATGGAGCGGGTATCGCTCGCCCCGCAACCTTAGTGGTCACGATCGACAGATTCAAACGCATTGTTTTTCACCGCTCGACAAGTTTTTTTCTCCGTCAGAGTTGCGACGCCAGCGCGAACTTGTCCGCCAGCCACTGCCAGAGCATTGCAACACTCGCGCGCTCACCGTCTTGTGCACGGGCGACCAGAAAGTAACTCTCGCCAGTGTGCAAGAGAGAGTCCGATAGCTGCACCAGCGAACCCTTGGAAAACCTGCCAGCGGCCAGCGGAGCGGAAATCAGCACGATGCCGGCACCGCATTCCGCGGCATGCGCCGCGCCGACCATCGATCCGAAACGCAGCGTGTCCTGGGGCGCCCGAGGTTCAAGGCCACGTGCGGCGGCCCATCGGTCCCATAAATCAGGCCGGCAGCTGTGGCAGATCAGAATTCGTTCCAGAATTTCGGCTTCGGAGCTTATTGGAGCACGGCGCAGCAATGCCGGACTGCAAGCCGGTACGAAGCTCTGTGGAAACAGCAACAATGATTGCAGGTCAGACGGCGGCTCGCCCGTGACGATCACCGAGATGTCTGAATCCCAGCCGTGCTCTGCCAGACCATTGCTCTGGGCGGCAATCTCAAGGGAAATGTCATTGTGCTCGCTGCAGAGCTCCGGCAGGGCCGCGAGTAACAGCTCGCTCGCGAAGAATGACGGTACGTGGAGCCGCAGCCGCGTTTGCTGCATGTAAACCCGCAGATCCCGGTCCGCCGCGTCGACGTGACTGAATATGGCTTCCGCATGGTGCAGCAGGACGGTCCCGGCCCCGGTAAGTCGCACCCCACGTCCACGGCGCTCGAACAGATCGACCCCAAGCTGCGCTTCAAGGCTTCGGATCTGGTGACTCACCGCGGACGGCGTGATGCAGAGAGATTCGCCGGCAACCACAAAACTCCGGTGCTTTGCCGCCCGGTGAAAGGTATTCAGGTATTTCAGGGACTGTGCACGCACCGGTGTAACCCCGCCAGAAAGCTCACACGCCGAACAGCGTTATGAGCGGCCGGTACTCCATGATTGCGGGCGCGAAGCGGCAATCGCGGTCGATCGCTGCGCGGCACCCTTGGGAAAAAAGAGCGGGGTTGGTGGCACCCGATGGTCGCCAGAACGTGGGGGGAGAGAGAGTCTGACGGTAGAAACCCCGATGCGGGGCTCGAATGGCCAACCCCAAAAGGAGCAATCAGGCCGCGGATTCACGCTCCATGTCCGGATTGATAGTGAGAAGTCTTCTGAGCTTGTTTCCATACATCGTGATATCCGCTCGCTTGAGTAATTCGGGGAGCAACTTTGAGGACCCAGGATCGAATTGCGTGCAGCCGATGCTGAACGACAGATCGCAGGACCTGCACGCAGCATTGCTGTCGGCGATCGCCTGCTCCAGTCGCCTCGTGATCACGTCACGGGCTCGTGGATCATTCGACGGTGCGAGCGCGGCAAACTCGTCACCGCCCAGGCGGCCAACCAGGTCACGCTTGCGAAATACCACCCTCAGGATCTGGGCCGTTCGCACCAACAACGCGTCACCGGCAACGTGACCCTGTGCGTCATTCACGGCCTTGAGGTTGTCGACATCGAAATAGAAGACCAGAGCCTGATGGTGGTCGCGCCTCAGTGTCTCGAGCAGCTTGCCGCCCGCGTGCATAAAGCCGCGGCGGTTGCAGATACTGGTCAGGTCGTCCGTCAGCGCCAGTGACTTCAGACCCAGGAGGAGATTCTGCAGGGCGTCGAGCTGATTCTGAAACTGTTCATCGGCGCGGCGACCCGGATTCTGAAATAATTCCGTCAGCAGCCTCTCGACAAAATCCACGTTTGCCGAAATGGCGTCTTCGCCGATTTGCAGGGCGTTCGAATAACGCGTCTCCGCTGGCGACGCCGGATCAGGCCACGATACGTCTACGGCGCTCGCACCCATCACGTGCCTCCCGTCCATCACTGATCTCCTTCATTGAGGAAGCTCTCAACTCCGCGCGCTCAGCATAGCGTCTCCCGCAGCTGCGCCAAGCCGGAGTTGACCGGGTCGCGATGTCCATTGAAAGACCGTTTTATCCGTAAGGGGATTCCTTACGGCGGGGCGCACTAGGGTTGAATCATGCCTTCGCGCATTGCATAGCGAACCAGTCCGGCAATGTCGTGAATGCCGAGCTTCTGCATGAGGCGGAAGCGGTGGGTCTCGACGGTCTTCGCGCTGACGTGCAGGAGCACTCCAATCTCCCGCGTGGTCTTGCTTTCGGCGATCAGCTGCAGCACCTGCCGCTCGCGCGCCGAGAGCGATTGTCCAGGACTTTCGGGCGTCGCATAACCCTCGACTACGGCGCGCGATACGCCGGGGCTGAGGTAAACCTGGCCCGCACAGACTTCGCGAATGGCGAGCACCAGATCGTTGGCTGCCTGGTGCTTCAGTACGTATCCCCTGATTCCACAGCGCAGCGCCTGACTGACGTATTGCTGCTCGTCATGGCGCGTGAGCACAATCAGGTGGGTTCCAATTCCAAGCTGGACAATCTTCAGGGCCGCGTCGAGTCCATTGAACAAGGGCATGCTGATATCCAGGATCGCGGCATCGGGTCTCTCGTTTTGCACGAGCCGCACAGCCTCCTGCCCATCGGCCGCCTCACCGGCAACTTTAATGCCGGCGCGCTCAATGAGTGCCCGGACGCCTTGACGGACCAGCACATGGTCATCCACCAGGACTACGCGCAGTTCCATCAACAGCCCACCGGCAGTTCCAGACGAATTCGCGTGCCGTCGCCGGGAGAGGTGCGGACATCCAGGCGCCCGCCTACCGCGCTTAGTCGCTCACGCATGCCTCTGAGTCCCAGACCCGTGGCGGGTCCCTTCGAATCCATATCAAATCCAACACCGTCATCCACGACTTCGCACAGCAGCCTGTCACTCAGGGTCTTCACTTCAATGGTCACGTTGCGGGCCTTTGCATGCCGCACGGCGTTGGTCAGTGCTTCCTGAACCGTCCGGTAGAGCGCGGTCTCTGTCCGCGGTGCCAGGCGTTGATCGACCGTGGAGCTCACCGTGATCGGCAGGTGGGCCCGGCGCGAAACCGCCTCGGCCAGGAATTGCAGCGCCGGGAGCCAACCGAGGTCATCGAGCATGGTCGGTCGCAGCTCGTGGGACAGTCCCCGGAGCCGGGATTCCACCTGAATCAGGAGTCCATTCACCTCGCGCAGTCGTTGCCGTACCGCCTGCGGAACCTGCTGCTCCACTTCGGCCAACGCCAGATAGGTCGACACGAAGAGCTCTCCGGCCTCGTCGTGCAGCGCGTGAGCGATGCGTTTGACTTCTGCTTCAAGTATTTCGTTTAGGTGACGCACCGCGATCAGGGCTTCGTGATATCCCCGGTGCGTCATCTCAAAGGGGGCCAGCGACTCGCCCAGGAACAGCGCGGCGGCATCGACCAGGTCGATGGCAGAGCCAAGGTCGTCCGCGCGCCGGATAATTGCCTTCACCGCCCCGCCGTGCAGGGCCACCAGATCGGGGATGGACAGCCCCTCGCTCAGCGCCAGCCGCCCCAGTTCGTAGGCGCGAACCAGCAGTGCCTCATCCGCGCTCTTCACATAGGCGGCGAGCGCGGCGCCGTACGCCCCCGCCAGGGCGGGCGCCGCAACAGCAGGCGCCTTTTCGATTGGTTCCGGTTGAACCATGCCCATACCTCTTCAGCTCAACTGTGCCACCACCACCAGTGCGTCATCGGTCTGCATACAGTATTCGGCGAGGATTGCATCCGCCAGAGCCTGTGGCTGCCGGGAGGCCGGCAGGTTATCGGCAAATTTGCTGCTGACGCCGTCAGTGGCAAATACTAGCGTGTCACCCCGCACCAGGGGAGTCACCGCCAGGCGCAGCGGCGGCAGCTGGGCGCCGACGACTCCCGAACGCAGCAGCAGTTCCTGCCGCCGCGGCCCAACCACGGAATCAGGTCGGCACAGGACTGCCCGCACATTGCCAACGCCCAGCCAGCTCAACAGTGCATGTTCGAGATCGATCAGCGCAATGCTCATGACCACGCCCCGCGTGTGTCGCAACTCGCGATGGCACTGTTGCACCACCGCCATGAGCGGCTCGCCCAAATGCGCCCGGATCGTCTGCGCGGCAGTGTCTGCCGCGTGCGCGGCCGATTCGCCGTGTCCGAGGCCGTCGATCACCGCCACGATGCCGCCGCGGCGCTCCACTTCCACGACGTCCAGATCCCCGGATCGCGCATTACCGGCTGGCAGGAAATGCGCGCGGCCGACGCGCAGCGACAGCTGTTCCCCTGACCCTACGGAATCCACTTTGTCACCATGACGGTTGTTCCGCGGCCTGGCGCCGAGATCAGTTCGAACTCGTCCATCAACCGGCGCACGCCCGGCAACCCCAAGCCAAGCCCGCCCATGCTCGAATACCCATCGCGGATCGCGAGTTCGATATCCGCAATGCCAGGCCCAGAGTCTGCAGCCACAATCACCAGGCCCAGGCGCCCGCCCACCGTGGTCGATCGCAGCGTTATTTCGCCGTGCCCCGCATAACTCACGATATTGCGCGACAGTTCCGATATTGCAGTTGCAATCAGCGTGGCCTCGCTCGCAGAGAAGCCCAACTCCAGAGCCAATGCCCGGCCACGCTGGCGAGCCTGCACAACATCGCGGTCCGAAGCAATGGCAATGGAGGTGTCCATTGACTCGCTCGGGCGCGTCAGTGCGCACTCGGAAACTTCTGCTGCAGATAGGCTAAACCTTCCTCAAGGTCCAGAGCTGTCGGGATATCCTCCAGAGTCAATCCCAGCTGGACCATCGCAAATGCCACCTCGGGTTGGATGCCCACTATGACGGTATCGGCGCCGCGCAATCTGATCATGTGCGATATTTCCAGAAGAGTGCGTGAAGCAAAGGAATCCAGCACATCCATCGCAGTCACATCGACGATTACTCCGAGCGACCTGCAGCGCACCACCTGGTGCACCAGGGCACTGCGCAGCTGCACCAGATCGGCGTCGGATAGGGCCGCCTGTATCGTCGCGATCAGGAACAGGCCCTGCTTCAGGATAGGAACTTCCACGAAATTGCTCCGGAAGGGGTCCGCCGATCAGGTCACCGGCACGACCTTGTAACCGAGCAGGCGTTCTGCCTGCTCAATGCCTCCCTGCAGGTCGCCGACCGTATTCATCTTGCCCAGGTCCACTCCAATTGTGACGAGCGTCTGCGCTATCTCCGGCGACAGGCCTGTGACAATAACGGTTGCGCCCAGCAGGCGCGACGCTTCCACCGTTTGCACCAGATGGTTGGCGACCGTGGCATCCATGGCAGCCACACCGGTGATGTCGATGACCACCACCTTGGCACGGTTGGTGCGAATGCCGCGCAGCAATTGCTCCGTCAACTGCCGCGCGCGTTGCGGATCAATGACGCCGATGATCGGCAGGATCAACAGGCGTTCCCGCACCTGCAGCACCGGTGTCGACAATTCCCGGATGGCCTCCTGCTGCTGGCGAATGACGCGCTCGCGTTCCTGCACAAATCCAACCGCCACGGTATTGGCGATGCGGTTGGCCGCCGGCTCGTACGCATCCAGAATCTGGTTGAGCTTCTTGAAATCGGTCTGGTACTTGGCAAACAGCGACCGTGCCAGAACGTCTCGCAGCAGGAGCACGATGCCTACCACTTCGTGCGTCTCCACGCCGCGCGGAATGATTCGCTCGGAGAGATTGCGGGCGTAGGCCTGCAGTGCCTCGAACGTGCCGGTCTCAAGCGCTGCGACGTAACTGTCATACACCGAGGTGGCTTCGTTGAATATTTCCTCCTGGGTCATCGCCGTCAGGAGACGCGCCTCGGAAATGCGGGCGACCCATTCCTCGCGCAGCAGGGTCCGGTTCTGGCGGAGGTGCGCCACCAGCTCGCGCAACAATTCGGAGGTCCGTTCGCTGCGCTCCAGATCAGCCGCGTAGCTGGTCGGAACACCCAATTCCGTGGTAGCACTCTTTGCCTTCTGCATGACTCGTGGTCTCCCTATACCCAAAGCCGTAGTTGGCCGGAATCACCGGCCTCCGGTCATCCCACGATGAAGTATCAAGCCCACAATGCACGTTCAATCCGGATATACCCGGTATCAACTGTAAGGTAAACAACTGACACCAGAACTGCACGAATCCAGGGCCCTTGTTGCGTCCCAAGGCGGCTTTGGGGCCCTCCCCGCCCTGGAAACCCACCCTTTGGGGCATGGGTGAGGGTTATAGAGGCGGAAACCGGCCGATCCGGCGTCCCGATTTCCCTTGTTGCCCACCGTCATGGTATTTCTCCCCGCCTGGACCTGGGGTGGAATCGGCACATGGCCGAAGGCGGCAAGGAAGCGCTTCGCGCAGCCGGCGAGCTGGTGGCCCGGCCGGGAGTTGCGGCGCTGCCGAACAAGAGGACTTCGCAATGGCCCGCGTAATGATTGCCGACGATCATGCCGTGGTGCGTGCCGGATTGCGCCAGTTTCTCGAAACGGACCAGGGCATACGCGAAATCGGCGAGGCGGCCACCGGCCGCGAGGTGCTGGAGCAGCTGCGCCTCGGTGCGTGGGACCTGTTGCTGCTCGACATCAACATGCCTGATCGCAGCGGACTCGACGTGCTGCGGCAGGTGCGCGCCACTCACCCCGAGACACGTGTCCTGGTCCTCAGCGGATTCCCGGAACGGCAGTATGCTCTGAACGTGCTGCGGGCCGGTGCCAGCGGATTTCTCTCCAAGGAAAGTGCGCCGGAAGAACTGTTGAAAGCAGTCCGGACGGTGCTGGGCGGACGTCGCTATGTGAGCAGCACCCTGGCGGAGCTGCTGGTGTCGGATCTGGACGGCGATGCGCAGCAGCCCCTGCACGCCAGGCTCTCGGAACGGGAGTTCCAGATCTTATGTAAGCTCGCCGCGGGGCGGGCCGTGTCCGAAATTGCGACCGAGCTGTGCATCAGCGTCAAGACCGTGAGCACCTATCGCACCCGAGTCCTGCAGAAGATGAGCCTGAAGACCAACGCTGACTTGACCGCGTATGCACTGCACAACGCGCTCATCCAGTGACCACGGACCTGTAGGAGGTAGCCGACATCCCGACATTTGAGGGTATGGCAGACTGTCAATCGGCGATCGTGCGCACCGCGCAGTCAACCTAGGCCCGATGGTACAGAGACATCCATTGCAGATATTGCTGGTCGAGGATTCAGCCGTCCTCGCGGATCGCCTGAGTGAATTGTTGAACCACGTTCCGGGCGTCGTTCTTGTCGGCACTGTCGACAACGAACGCGCCGCGATCGCCATCGCGCATTCGCAGCCGATCGACGTCATGATCCTCGATCTGCATTTGCGGCAAGGCACGGGCTTTGGAGTCCTGCGTGCCCTGGCAGATCAACCAGCCAAGACCGTGGCGATTGTGCTCACCAACTACGCGCTGCCACAATATCAGCGTGCGGCGAGCGCACTTGGTGTTCGCCACTTCCTGGACAAGGCACGCGAGTTTGAGCGCATTCCGGAAGTCTTGCGCGAAATTGCCGACGCCGCCCCGGCTACGGCTGCCTCCTGAAGCCCGGGCAGCGCAGGGCGTGCGCCAATGACCTGGCTGCGACTGCGCCCGATTCACTTCAGTCGGCTGTGACCTGAATTCTGTCCAGCGGCAGGCGAACCTGGACTTCGGTGCCTTTGCCGCCGATGCCTGGTGACAGTGACCAGGATCCGCCCAGTGCCTGCACACGGTGACGCATGCTGAGAAGGCCATGCGATCCTACCGCCCTGGCGCCGGAGCGCACTACTCCTACGCCATTGTCGCGAATCGTCATGATCAGTGCTTCATCGGTGACGACGACGGACAGCTCAGCCTCTGTCGCGTGGGCGTGCTTGATGATGTTGGTCATTGCCTCCTGGGCAATGCGGAAGATCGCTATCGAAGCCGCACTGCTAATCGGAAGTTCGAGCTCGGGCATGGTGTCATCGCACTTCAGACCCACGCGCCCGCATGACTCCTGCAGTTGCCAGCGCAGCGCCGAGTACAGACCCATGTTGTCGAGCAGTGTCGGGCGCAGCTGTTCGACAACCCGGCGCTTGAGGTCAACACCTGAATCCAGCACCTCGAGTACGCGTTCCCAGCGGATGCGGCTGTCGGGGTCTTCAGTGCCAACCTTCCGGCGCAGCCAGGTAACGTCCATTTTTGCTGCCACCAGCAGTCCGCCCAGTTCATCGTGCAGCTCGCGGGCGAGGTCGCCCTTTTCCTGCTCCGTCACCTGTTGCAGGTGGCTGGACAGGGCCGACAGGTCCGCAGTGCGCTCGGCAACCAGGCGCTCCAGCTCGTTCTTTTCGAGCAGCAGACGCTGGGCATCCGCCACTCTGCGGCTGAGGTTGCGACTGATCAAGGCCCCGGCCAGGAGCACCAGAAACATATTGAGCGCCAGTCCAGCCGCGGTAATGATCCGGGTCAGCAGCAGGTCACTGCGCTGGGCCCCAATCATGGTCGGAACAGCGTTGGCTTCCAGGCGGCGCAGCTCCTCGACGGAATCGCGGATTCGGACCATGGTTCTGGTGCTGACGCGCGTTCGAATGAATTCTGCCGCGGCGTCCCGGCTTGAGGTCTGCTGCAGCTTTATGGCAATGGCGAGTTCGCCGAATCTGTCGGCCATCAACTCATCGATCGTCGCGAGCTGCTCGAGAACCTGCGGATTCCCCTGCTGGTAGGCGCGGCGCAGCGCCTCGAAAGTGGGCTCACGCTGCACCACGGCCTCCCTGTAGGGCTCTAGAAACGAGTCCTCGCCGGTGAGCAGGTAGCCCCGCTGACCGTTCTCCGCGTCAACGAGCAGCTGCATCAGATTGGAAAGCAGTGTCTGCCGCTGGAGCAGAAACTGCACACGCTGCGTGCTCTGGGCCAGCCTGGACTGCGCCGCGTTGTCGATGGAGAAGGAACCGCCTAACAGCACTATCGACAGGAGAATCGGCACCAACACGGAGCGGCGATTAAACCCCAGCATCTCATAGGCTCCCGCGGCTACCCGGTGCCGGACTGTACCGCATGTCGCCTCCGGGGTAGCTGTGCAGTCTGGCTTCAGCGACAGGGCCGCTTCGCGCAGGACGCGGCTTTCTGGGAATAGGAAACCGGCATCCCGGGCGTCTATTTCATTTTATGGCCCATGAATTGACGGGGTTTACACTCGCCACGCCGCCGAGGCCGGAGGCGCATCCGGCGCCTCCGGCCCCAGCGCATGGTCACCGCGGTCAGGAGCTCGCCCGCGGCCTCAGGTTCGCGGTCTATTCACCGCTGTTCGCGTCCGCACGCTCATCCGGATAAGTGCCCTCAAGGGTCGATCTCAGGACTTCACTGGCCAGCCGCCGTTGGGATGCTGAGGCCCTCGCCATCGACACTCTTGACACCCTCGACACCCTTGGCCAGCTCCACCGCAACAGTCTTGTCCTCGGTACTCCCCACAGTGCCTGTGAGTGTCACGACACCATTGGTCGTGGTGACGCCGATTTGCGCGGTCTTCAACCGATCTTCGCCGAGATATCTTGCCTTTACCTTCGCGGTAATTGCCGAATCACTGATCGCGGCTCCAGCGTTGTCACTTTGAGGCTGGGACTCAGCGGCATCACCCGTGGCGGCAAGCGCAGTACCGCCAGCGCCCAGCCCGGCAGCCAGTGCCGCCGCGACCAGGGTACTGCGAAAGAGTAACTTGCGATTTTCAAAAGTTTTCATCTCGAACCTCCGATATGGCCCCTTTATCAAGGACAGGTAATCAGCGCGAATGTCGCGCGCACTAGGCTGGCAGGTGAATGGGCGCGGTGCCGCAGGCCTGTGGCTCAACATGTCGTCGGAGGAATCCGACACCGCTGCTTCGGTATCGCCGACCGCCGTGCTGACCGGTCGTAGCAGCGAGCGCGTCGGCCAGGGACGGCCAACTGCATCAGGGGGCCTTACTGTTCCGTCCTGATCGGTATTCGCGGGGCCCACTTCAGCCATTCCTTCTGCGGCTCGTCATAGAGGAGGAATCCCGTCCTGGTCCTGGCTGGCGCTGGGTCGGAATTCTCAGGCGTGGCGAATTCGATCCCGCCGGTCACCAGGGTACTCAGCGAATCGAGCCTGAATTCCAATCCCCGGAACAGCCCGCCACTGATGCCCGCGCCACTCATCTTCCAGAACTTTGAATCGCTGCGTACCAGGGGGGCATAGCGCTGCTGAATGACGCCCTGCACGTCGACGCCGGTGGCGTCGCGGCTGAGCCGCGCAGTCTGCACGGCGCCGACCTCGAGGCCTCGATAGAAAATTGGTGTCTGCGCCTTTATGGATCCAAGGCGGGCGCAGTGCAGCGTGATCCCCAGCCCTTTGTGATCAGGTCCGCTCGGGGCGCTCTCCAGACCGACGAACTCGGAGCGCGGCGGGCCAGCGCCCGGCTGCATCTGAATTTCCGGACCGGTTATGACGGTCGACAGTCCGGTTATATTGCCGAGGCCTACCTCCGGGCGCACGATCCAGAACGTCGTGCCACCAACGGCCATCGAGGCCAGCGAGCGTCGCAGGCGGACGGTGGCCAGGACATACTGGTGATCGCCGCTCAATCCGATTGCGACCACCTCGCCGATCGACACGCCTCGGTACTTGAGGGGAGTCAGCCCCGTCCTGAGGCCGCTTCCATCCTTGAATTTGATGGTGATGGACGGCCCAATCTCCTGCACACGCTCGTACACGAGGTAGCCCGCGACCAGCGCAGCCGCCACAGGCACCGCCCATACCATGGAGTACGCGCGGCCCCTCGACCCAACCGTCACTCGAGCCAAAGGGGTCGGTGATGTGGTGACGCCACTGGTTCTGCTCATGACACACCGTCCGGCTGCTCCCAGAGCAGCCTCGGGTCAAAGCTGGCCGACGCCAGAACCGTCAGCACGACCACCGCGGCGAATGGCAGGAGCCCGCGGCCCGGCAAGACAGTGACGATCTGGCCCAACTTCACCAGTGCCACGAGGATTGCGGTGATGAAGACGTCGAGCATCGCCCACGGACCCATCCGCTCGATGATTCGATGCACCCACGTGCGTTGCCGCCTGGAGCTCGTGGTCGTCACGCGGGTCGACGACGTGACATAGAGGAGACCGAGAAGCTTGAACAGCGGGATCATTGTGCTTGCCAGAAAGACGATCAGGGCGATGAGCCATTGGCCATCCCGAAACAGATTCACGCAGCCGTCCCAGACAGTGCTTTCCGAATAGGCACCGTAGTAGGTGATCCGCAGGATCGGATAAATATTTGCGGGGACATATAAGATTAGCGCCGCGAGCGTCAGGGCCTGGGTCTGCGCGAGGGCACCGCTCCGGGCACGGCTGAAGCTTGCTCCACAGCGGCTGCACGCCGCGACCACACCGGGCCGGAGGTGACCGGCGCGTTGCGCAAGGCCGCAGGTATTGCAAGTGACGATCGCTGGCAGCTGTGCGTGGTGCAGCATGATCGTGTGCCCAGATGCCGAGTGCTAGCCCGCACCAGGAGGGATCGGTCCGGGGAGCGGCGGCAACGCCACCGTTGCCTCAAAGCCCACCCATTCCTCTTGCGGCCGCCTGAGGGCGTCGACGGCAATGCCGTCGGAGACCCCGCGGCGGCCGCAAGGGAAGTGCAGGCGATGTGCTACGGAATCCCGCTCGCGTCCACGAGCGCCAGGTTTCCGGTCCAACGTAGCCCTGCCCTGCCAAGTCAAGGTTGCCTCGCCCGTCAGGAGATCACGACGTCATCTCAGTGGCGGTCTTCGTCGTGGCGGTCCCCGTCACGGCGGCCCTCGTCCGGCCGGTCATGGCGCCACTTCCAGTACTCACGCTGCCGGTCCTGGCCGAGGCTGCGGAACTTTCGGTAGGGCTCGTGCCGCCCTTCAAGGTAAATCCGAAAAACGCCTTCCTCGTGCCTGTCCCAGTAGTGATACCCGCCGTATTCAGGGTCATACACCCGGAAACCTACGGCGCAACCCGCCTCACCCAGCGCCAGGGCGCCGAGCAGGGCCACAAGCGTCGCCGTGGCGACGCTTCGGGAGTACTTACTCATGTGGGATTCTCCGCTTTAGCTGGCCTTCGGCTTGATCTTGAATCCCTCGAGGGACAGATCGCCCATCAGGCCTTGCTCGCCGAGGACAAAGGACAGGACCGGGCGGCGCAGTGTCTCCATGTCATATTCGCGAGCCGCCCCTTTCGACGCCACGGCGATGCCGGCGTCAGCGCCAATCGTCCAGCCTTTGCTACGCTCGAAATTGTCACGCGCCTCTTTGGTCATGAACAGGATCACTTCGGAGTGTTCCGCAACGCCAAGGGTCGCACCGAGCGATGCCCCGGTCACTTCAAAGTGCTTGACGATCTTTCCGTTGACCATCAATGCGCCTTCGCCGTGCAGGCCACCCACACCGACGCCGCCCTTCGTCACATGCGGAAATACCAGAACCGCCGCCGCCTTGCCGACCAGTTCCTGGTGCCCAGGATTTTGCGCGTAGAACGATTGCAGCGTCGCGTGTACTCCGGCATCGATCTCCGCCGGGCTCATTGCCAGTGCCCCGCCGTTCCAGGCCAGCGCCAGACCCAGCAATGCTGACGTCACGAGTAACTTTGCGTGTCCCTTCATATCTATGTCCTCCATCGGCCGGATATTCCGGCCCGCTGATAGTCGCATCGGTCGCGCAATCGACTAATCGGCTTACGGCGACAGCTGTTGCAGGAATTGGCCTACACCGCGCCGGTGTCCCAAACCCCTCGATGCGGAGCCGCACCCTGTCCTCAGTACAGTCCAGTGGCAGACCCGCGTCAGGAATTTCCTGACACTGGATTTAAGCGCTGGCCGAGCGGTGCTTGGGGCGATCACCGGATTGTTCGGTTACGCCACCACACTACGCTTGCAGCTTAAGCAGAAGCATTCACTCTTTAGACAGTATCCAGACAACGCGGGAGGGAACGCCTAGGGGCGTTCAGGGATTGTGTTCACGAGTTCGACCCCAAGCACTGACTCCCCCGAACCGCGAGCGATCCGATGACGCAATCGCCGCGGATGCTATTGATTGGACCCTACGACCCGCTCTGCGGGGAATACACCTTTCTCGCTCCGCCACTTGGCGTCTGGCGGCTGGCGGGCGTGCTCAATGCCGCCGGTGTCGACACCAGGGTCTTCGATCCGAACTGCTGCGACGGTCCAGTGACTCGCGCCCTGGAACGCGAGTTGCTCGCCTCCACCTGGGACTTCATTGGCGTGTCGACCACCGGCATGACACTGCGATTTGATCTCGAGCTCGCGCACCTGGCTCGGCGCCTGGCGCCGCAGGCGCTGCTGATCGCGGGAGGCATGGAGGCGACCTTCAGGCCCGAGCTCATGTTCCGCCTTGGACCCTTTGATCGCGTCGTGCTGGGCGAGGGCGAGCGTCCGCTACTCGAGCTGGCAAAGCGCCTGCGTTCGGGGGAATCGTTGCTCGGAGTCACGGGAACCGTGGAGCGCACGGGCGACGGACAGTGCCTGCGAATACCGCAGCGGGCGCTCGAGCGTGGGGAGCTGCGCGACGCTATCTTCCACATCCCCTATGACAGGATGCCCTACCGCCGCTACTGGGACCGCCTCGAGGAGCAGTACCGCGTCGGCGCCCTCCCGACCAAGGCCGCCCGCGAAGCCAGACTCGCCGAGATCCGCTCCGTGCGCCTGATCACGCTGAACTACTGCCCCATGGGGTGCACCTTCTGCTCGTCCACCAACTTCCTGCATGAAGCCCAGGGAAGTGTCGCTGGCATTGCAAGGCTTGATGCCGAAGAGTGTGTGCAGATGATGCGGCGCATCGTCAGCGCGCACCCTGGAGTGCGTACGATCATTTTTCAGGATGACATCTTTGTCTTCACCAAGGATCGGCGCATTCTGCCACTGTGCGAGGCGATCATTGCCGCGAAGGAAGACGGCACGGTGCCACGCGATCTGCAGTTCATCAGCACCAACCGCGTCGATGCCATGTCGCACGAGCGCCTGGCGGCCATGCGTCACGCAGGATTCCGCGTGCTGGGCTTCGGCATCGAGAGCTTTTCGCGCAACGTCCTCGGCGAATTCAACAAGGCGCATATTTATGATCACATCCGCCCGACTCTGACGTCGGCCCTGGAGTTGGGCGTCACACCGTTCCTGGATCTCATCCTGAGCTCCCCCAGGGCAACGCTGGCGGACGTGGCGACCACGCTGCGCGAGGCCTTGCATTGGCTGCGGCAGGGATGCGAGGTGGGCATGTATCCCTATGTGATCCCATTCTCGGGAGCGGCGATGGCGTCAGATCCCGGACTGCGTGCCTTCACCGTCCATGAGCGGCGGGAAATCGCCGGCACGCGGATCACCTGGGACCAGCCGAGCAAGATCCTGCCGATGGATCCAGTGGTAGGCGAAACCATCCTGCGCATCGAGCACGATTTCGAGGAGGCGTTGCGGCAGCTGCAGCCGCGAGCTCCGCATCTTCCCTCGCGGCTGCGCTCGCTGTTGTGGATCCTCTGCTCCCTGCCGGTGATGGCCGAACGGGGACTACAGATAGCCGAGGAGGAAGACGTGCGCGCGGAACTCGACGCCAGGCTTCCGCGGCTGGATAGGTCGATCGCGGTGGCGAGCGCCGCAATGGCATGAGATCCACGCTGCCCCGGCCCTTGCAGGCGCTGACACTTCGGAGGTCGTGGTCATGATGAGCATCGCGAAATTTGCAGACGCTGCCACTTGCCAGCCGCCGGCCTATTGGGAGCAGCGCGCCCGGCGCTTCGCGACCGAAGACGAGGGGCTCGCGGCCGTGTGCTCGTACGGAATGCCCGCGTACTACAACAAGGCCATTCACCACAGCCAGCAACTGGCCCTTGAACAGTGGCTGCGGCTACCCCGGGGAACAAAGGTGCTTGACGTCGGCTGTGGCGTCGGCCGCTGGAGCCGTATGCTCGCCGCGCGCGGCGCCGAGGTCACCGGCATCGATCTTAGTCCGACCATGATTTCCGAGGCGCGGCGGCGGGCTGCCCGGCAGGGCATTGCGAAGCAATGTCGCTTTCTTGTCCAGGATCTGGCGGTGCTGGATGCCGGTGAGCGATTTGATGTCGTCCTGAGCGTCACGGTCCTGCAGCACATCCTCGACCCACAAGCACTGCGCGCTGCCGTGCAGCGCATGGCCGCTCACCTCGCGGAGGGCGGGACGATGATCGTGCTCGAAGCCGCACCCCCCCGCGCCACCGGCAGGTGCAACAGCAGGATCTTCCGGGCACGCCCGCGCAGCGAGTATCTGCGGCTGTTCGCCAATAGCGGTCTGCATGTTCGTGCGATCACCGGGGTCGATCCGGCGCCGTTCAGGCCCTGGTTGTTGCCCCACTTGCCGCGGCTGACGCGGCGGTTGCGCACCGCGGCGCTCGCGCTCGCAACGGCCCTGTCGGTCGCCATAGACGTGCCCTTCGGCCGCTGGGCGGTCGACCAATCGTGGCACGCGGTGTTCATCCTGCAACACGAGGGGAGCTGACATGAGTAGTGACAAACGAATTGCACTGGCCCTCGGCCTGTTGGTGCTGCTCGGGGTGCTGGCCTTGGTCGGCCGCTCACACTATTCCAGGCAGCCCGGCTCCGGTGCGGATGCTCTGAGCGTCAATGTCACCAGCCCCGAGGATCTCGGCCCGGGCTCACTGCGGGAGGCGCTGTTCATTGTCGCGGCAGCCAACGGCAAGGCGAACGTTCTCATCAAGACCAGGAAAATCTCGCTGCGAACGGCACTGCCGCCGCTCATGAATGCGCATGGCGTGCGGATTGCCGCCGAGCAGCCCGGCAGCGAGATCGACGCCCAGGCGCTGGCCGGCGGCCCGGTGTTTGACGTCACCGGCGCCAATACCTCGCTGGAAGGGCTGGTGCTGCGCAACTGCCCCGCGGCCGCCGTGCAGCTGCGCGCCGTGCATTTCCACCTGCAGTCGAGCACCATTGAATACTGCGACATCGGCGTTGATGTGGCGACCAACGCCAGCGACGTGCTCATCGAGCACAACCGCTTCGCGCACGACCGCATCGGCGTACGCTTTGCCGCCCCGAACCCCAACACGGTAGTTGCCGGCAACAGCTTTCTTGAGGCGAAAGGGGCCGGGCTGTGGGCGGTGCGCGGCGACCCGGACCCCGGTCTTGCGGCCATCACCGTGCAGCAGAACCACTTTGCCGGGGCTCACAGCGGCGTGGTGGCGGGCAACATTGCGATCCTGGTCGACCGCAATGACTTCACCGGCAATGCACCGGATGCTGCCGTTCATCTGCTCGGCGCCGGTGCGGCGATTCGCGGCAATCACTTCAGCGGCTCGTCGGCAATGGGAATAGTCGCTGAGAATGCCCGCGCGGCCAGCATTGATGGCAACGACTTCAATCGCCTCAGCGCCTACGCCATCATGGTACGCAGTTCAGCTGACGCGCTGGTGCGCGCCAACCGCGTCAACAATTGCGACTTCGGCATTGCCTTCGTGCTCGGTGACGCAGGCCACCCAAGCACCGCCGTGGACAACGTCATTGTCGAGCCGAAGTTCGACGGCATCGACATCATCGGCGATTCACCGATCCTGCGGCATAACCAGGTGCTGCGACCCCACGCCCTGGCGCTGCATGTGGTGGAGCTCCACGAGCCCGGGGGACAGACGGTGCGTGCCCGGCCGGTTCTGGAGGGCAACAACTTCCGCGCCGATGCCCTGCAGGTGGCGGCCGACAACGTCACGGGACAGGAGGCAGCCCTCCGTGAGTGAGCGATTCCCGACGCAGCTCCTGCCCGCATTTCACTCCAACGATCCGCGAGCGCACCCGCTCGATGACACCTGGTTATTGACCATTTCGACCATCCTGCTTGCGATTGCCGTGCCTTGGTTCCTGAGCGGCGTGAAGATCGACTTTTCCGCCGCCGCGCTGGGACTGCTGGCCCTCGGGGCAATCCACGCCGGGTTCGCGGGCTTGTCCAGGCGCGCCAGCCTCAACCCGGTTGGCCGCGCCCGCACGCTTACGGCCCTGCACGCGCTTGGCGTCATCACGGTGGCGTTCATCTGGCAGCATGCCGGCGGGTTGCAGAACCCGGTGCTGTTGGTGGCCTTTGCACTGCCGGTCATCGGCTCCATCTTTCTCTCGCGCTGGCAGCCGTATCTGATGGCGTCGCTGGCCGTCGTCCTGGTGACACTGGTGGCTTCAGCGCAGGCACCGGAATTGCGCTGGTATGCCGCGAGTCCAGGGACCGCGGTCGACTGGCTGAGCGCGCTGATCGGCAAGGCCGCCGTTCGCGCCAGTCCGCCATTTACGAGCTTCTATGCACCTTCGGCCTATTTTGTGGTCCTGCTCGAAGTGTTCGTCATCATGTTGTTTGCCTGTGCGGTGGCCGCCGAGTATCTCGGGACCTTCTTTGACCGATTGCAGGCCCAGGTGGCCGTAAGCCGCGCCGAGGCAGCGCGCAGCCAGGGTCTCTGGTCCGCGCTCGTGGAAGGCCTGCCCCTGCCGGCCCTGCTGTTGGATGCGGACACCCATGAGATCCTGTGCGTAAGCGCCGCCGCGGTGGCCAAATTTTTCTCCACTGGGGAAACGGTCGTTGGTCGCGATCTCTTCCAGGCGCTGAATTTCTCCTATCCCGAGCCCATCGAGCGACTCATAAACGGTACCGGCGGTGCGGAGCGACTGAGCATGGTTCGACTCCGGGACGCCCTGCTCGCGACCGAGGTTCGCGTGCAGCACGTCGCGCACAACGGACGTCGCCTGGCCCTGCTCATGATCGAGGACAATTCGGAGGCCTTCTGTGTGCGCTCGGCGCTCGATGTGGCCGATTACGCCGCGCTGGTCACGGATTCCAATGGGCGGGTTCTGGCACTCAACAGAGCGGCCCGCGCGATCCTCCCGGGAGCAGAGATCGGAGCCGACGTATCGCGCCTGGTGCCGCCAGCGGAGGCAGAGTCACGCTGGTGGGATCCGGGGCTGAGCGGTCGCCGCAAAATGCACGTCACGGTTGCGCGGCGCACCTACCAGGTCACCAGCTCCGCGGTGGCGATGCCGGGAGAAGACGCGCGCCTCTACGTCATCGCCTTCCTGCCGGCGACACTGGCCGCCTCTGATCAAAGCGCCACGGGACTGACGGCTCTGGTGCGCCGGTCATGAGAGCGGTGGCGGCGGCAATCGGACTGGCGTCGGGAGCGTGCGGCAGCCTGAGCGCGATGGCCGACGCGCCGCCCGCGACGGCCACTGCGGAAGACCGCCTGGTGTTCAGCGCCGACGGCTCAACGCTCTCGGGCGACGGGGGCGGAAGCGGCGGCTCTGCAACCTGGTTGCACTACTTCAGCCCGGACACTGTGCTCGGCGGCGGCGCGGAATATCAGCGGATCGCGAATGCACACTGGACCACGGGCACCGTCACCGGCTCGGTCGGTCTCGGGCAGAGTCAGGCCAAGCCGCGCTTGTACGCCGAGATCCACGAGGGCGCCGGCGACATTGACACGCGCGGCTTCCACTACCTGCTGGCGGTAGCAGGTGTCTTTGGCACCCTCACGCCACGCCTTTCCCTGCAACTCGAGGAGCGCCGCATCGATATCGATACCAGCCACGGCAATCTGCCGAAACTGGCCCTGTTGTTCAAATTCACGCCGCATCTGCTCGCGACGGCGTCCTACGCTTACTCGGTGGGGGGCAATCTTGGAACGAGGCTCACTGCATTGCGCCTCGACTACACCGGGAGCGAGTTTGGTGGCATGGCGGGAGTCGTGTGGGGGCCGGCCGCGCCGGCCGTTTTTGACCTGTTCGGTCAGAGCCTGAGCCCCGGCACGTCGCTTACCGAGGGATTCGCCGGGTTTGGCAAGTTAGTGGGGCGCACGACGTGGCTGGTGGTCGGCGATTACCAGAATGTGGCTGGGACCAGGCGCGCAACGATCACAGTGACCTGTGCCCACACCCTGCGCGGACACGGTCAACTCCAATGAGGGCGAGCGCACTCAAGCGCGCCTCGCAGTGGCAGCCCGCTGTGGTGGTCGCGGCCGTGGTGGTGCTGACCGGCGGGCGCCTGCTCACGCTCAGCGCGCACCAGCGCGCGGCCGAGATGCGGATTTCGGCCCAGAGCGCAGTGGCGAACCATGCGCGCCAGATCGAGGTGGCGTTGCGGGGGCTGCTGGAGGAGGCGCGCGCCGAAGCGCGGCGCGCGCTTAACGCGCAAGGAGACGGCACGCGCTCCACGCCGCTGCTGACTGTGGTGCCGCGTCCCAATGCCTTCTGGATGACCAACACGGGCACGGTGCTGCGCGCGGGGGCCTCTGATCCAACCGTGAGTCGGGCCCTGGCGAGCGAATGGACGCTGGCTGGCAGCAGCGGCCACGCGGGGGTCGAGTTTCTTGAGCCGGTCCGATACGGCAGCCAGTGGTTCGTCGCCGCGCAAGCGGCCATGGGCGCAACAGCGGCGAACGGCACTGCACCGCCCCGGGCGCGCGCGGTCGTATATGAGAGTCTCGATGCGCTGTTGTTGCGGGCGCACTTCGGACAACTCGTGAACGAGGGCTACGACTTCGAACTGCTGCAGAGCCTGGCGCCTACCGGCGAACAACGGGTGTTCCTCGCCAGTCACGGCCACTACCCGGACGCTGTGAGCGGCGCGATTCATCCGCCCGGGGCGCTCGCGCTGGCGCCTTCCTCCCCCTACCTGGAGCTTGCCATCCGCCCAGCGACCGGCTGGTATCCGGCACGATTCCTTGCCACCGGGATCGGTCTGGTCGCAGTGCTGGCGTGGTTGCTGGCCTGGGGCACGCACGACCTGACACACACCCTGAGCCGCACTCGCGCCGCGCTGGGGACGGCACGCGGGCGCCTGCGCGTCGTCCATGCGCGCCTGGCTACCGAGATCGAGAAGCATGAGGCCCTGCAGAAGACCCTCGAGCACGCCCGCTACCACGATCCCTCCACCGGGCTGCCGAACCGCCGCTATTTCATGGATCAGCTTGACCGGGCCCTGCGTGCCTTGCGCACGCGCCGTCTGCAGAGCATTGCGGTGGGTCTGATCCACATCGACCGCTTCGCGCTCATCAACGATACGCTGGGTCATACCGCCGGCGATGAGCTGTTGCTGCACGCGGCGAAACGCTTCGATAAGGTGCTCGGAGGATCAGAGACCGTGCTGGCGCGCTGGGGAGCAGACCAGCTGGCGCTGATGGTGTACCCGGTGCAATCCGCCGCGGGCGCACAGGCCATTGCCGGCGATCTGCAAGGCGCCTGTCAGGAGCCGTTCGCTGTGCGCAAGCACCGCGTGCGGATCGCCACCCATATTGGATATACCTGCGTCGACTCGGGACTGCAGCGTACGGAGGAAGTGCTGCGCGAGGCCGATATCGCCCTGTCGGTCGCCAACCAGCAAAAGGGTCCGCTGGCGGTCGGCTACACGCCCGGCATGGGCGGTGAGGCCATGAGCCTGATCGGACTCGAGGCCGACCTGCACATCGCACTCGATCGTCACGAGTTCCGCCTGCTGTTCCAGCCGATCGTCGATCTGAAGGGCGGACGCGCGGTTGGCGTCGAGACGCTGCTGAGGTGGCAGCATCCGGTCCAGGGCCTGCTCACGCCCGACAAGTTTCTGGCTACCGCGGAAGAAGCCGGCGTGATCGTCCCGGTCACGCACTGGGTCATTGAACGGGCGTGCAGACTCGCGGCCGCATGGCGCCAGCGCCTGCCCGCAGACGCCGATTTCTACGTCAGCGTCAATCTCTCCGCGGCCGCGTTGAGCGACCCGGGACTGCGCCAGTACGTGGCGCGTGTCCTCGAGGCCACGCACACGCCGCCCCGGTATCTGAAACTGGAGGTTACAGAAGGCGGCCTCATCAACAACGTGAGCACGGCCCGCGAGGTGCTCGATGCGTTCCACAACATAGGCGTCGAGCTCATGCTGGATGATTTCGGCACCGGGAGTTCGTCGCTGAGCCACCTGCAGCGGCTGCCATTCGACTTCGTGAAAATCGATCGACCCTTCGTCAACCGGACCGGGTCGGAGCGCGCCGACACCGCCATCACCGCGGCCATTCTGCAGATGACCTCAAGTCTGGGGCTGCGGGCCGTAGCGGAGGTTGTCGAAACCCAGGCCGCCGCGCAGGCCCTGGTGCAGATGGGGTGCTCCTTCGGCCAGGGATATTTCTTCTCTGAGCCGGTGGAAGCGGAGCCCGCACTCGAGCAATTGCGCAGTCACGTCTACCCGACGGGTGTCGTGCCCATAATTTCGACCACCGGGCTCGAGCGGGACGCAGCGGACACCGTGATTGAAACTCCGGTACCCGCCGAATCTGTCGATGTGCCGCTCGCCGATACTCGGACCCAGCGGATACCGGAATTGCCCACTCTGGAGGCGCCCTATACTCCTACCCTGAAGCTGCGAACGCCGAAGAGTCTGGAAGGCAGCCTCGAAGAGGACGAGGCCGGTCCGCAGGGCCGGCCGGACGCCAAGCGCGTCGTGCAATCATGACGATTGCGTACGGCAAGGGTCCCGCGGCCAAGCCCGGCGGGAGTTGGGCATGAAGTTCAGGCATTCCTGGACCTTGTTCGCGCCGCTTGGCGTCTGCGTGCTGCTGGCGGGGTGGATTGCGCTCGCGGCGGCGAACCTCCAGCCGAGTGACTTCTCGTGGCTGATGTACGGATTGGCGAGCTTGATCGTGTTCACAGATACGCTTGATTTTGGGCTGCGCCTGTACGTGCATCGTCGCCATACCGCCGCCGCTGCCGCTGCCGATCTCGAAGGAAGCGAAGTGTCGCGACTGTCGATTGATCTCACAGGAGTGCGATCAGTCGTCCCCGGCGCGGTAAGCATCCGGCCATACGCGATCATCGCCTCGATACACAATCTCGAGGACCAGCTCGACGATTTCATGGAGCGGCTGCAGCCCTACCGTGAGCACGTCTGGCTCGTCAGCGACGGCTCGACGGATAACACCGTGCAGCGCCTGCGCCAAGCCGGTTGGCGCTGCCTGGAAGAAGAAGTGAACCGCAACAAGCCAGGCGCCCTGCGACGTCTGCTCACGGTGCTGCCGGCGCGCATTGGGACCGTCATGGTCATCGATCCGGACGTCAGGATCTGCCGGCGCGGTGAAGGCAGCGCGGTGGATCTCGAGCGCGTGGTCGCCGACCTGCAGCAATCGGGGGCCGCAGCCGCCTGCCCCCGTGTGGCGATCGAGCGCGACGGCTTTCTGGGGCGCTTTCAGGCGCTGGAGTATGCCCTGGCCTTCGTGGTCGGGAGACGCAGCCTGGCAGATTTCGGCGTCACATCGGGAGTGTCGATCTACCGACGCGATGCTCTCGAGCATGCCCTGGCACAGCATTCGCTTTCCATCTATGCCGAGGATCTGGAAAACGCGGTGATTCTGCTGCGTGACGGAGAGCGAATCTACTATGACGGGCGCCTGCTGGTCGCCACCGAGGGACCAACCTCCATGCGCCATTGGTTCTCGCAGCGGGTGGGTTGGTACTACGGTCTGCTCAGGGTCTACACGCAACGCTTCCACGAGCTGTGGCGCATCGGCCGGCGCACGCCCTTTGCCATGTATAACTTCATTGTCTACATGGGCGTGGTAGCGCTGGGTCTGCACGTGCTCAGGATCGTGAGTGCCGCATTGTTGCTGGTAAGCCTGGCGGCCATCCTCGACAGCCTGTTTGGCTTCAACCTGATGCCGGAAGTCCGGGCGATCAACCCAGTTTATTTCATGGCCGCGATAGGCAACTACCTTGCACTCGGCACACTCGCGCTGTTCATAGTCGTGCCAAAGAACGAGCGCGCCTACATCGCGCCCATAGTGCCGGTCTACTTCCTCTACGTATTGCTGCAAATCGCGCCCGTCACGGTTGGATTCGGCAATTGGGTCGCGCTGCGCCTGTGGCACCGGCGCCTGTTTCGCGACCACTATCAGTCGCACGAGGACGGTTTTGGCGTCGCGCAGCCTGCCTCTCGCGCCGCCGCGATGCGCGTACCGGCAGCGCCTAGTTGATCAGGGGCAATCGGCGAGGGCCCGCGCCCTGCGCTACAGCCGATCCCCGGACTGGACGTGCCAAGGCAGCGTCGCCCAGCCGCGCACCGTGGGCTCGTGGCGCCTTTCTGGCGCCAGCGCCATCATGAATCCGGGGCGCACGCTCAGCCCGAGTCGGCCCGCGGCTGTGGCATCGTCCGGGCGCGTCGAGTACATGAAGAATTTCTGCTGACGGCGCCGTGCGTAGTGGGCCAGCGCGCGTATCGCTGCTGTGCGCTCACGCGGGGTGGCGTCGAGCCACTGCAGCCGGTCAGTGTCACCGACCCTCTCGACGAGGGCCCGGCAGCTTCCGCCCACGCACAATGACTGCACAGAGTATGGACGGTCGACCATCTGCGATCGCCAGGAGCGCGCGTCCGGGTAGTGAAAGCCGGCCTCCCCGGGCGCGCTGCGCAGGCGCGCGCCGGCGCGCTCCGGCCAAATCTCCGAGACCGGCGCGGCGCACAGACGCAATGTACTGGAGAGCGACGCAGTCGGCTGGCCAGCTGAACTGATGTACGCGCTCGGCACCGCCGTGGCGCCCAGCCGCAGCAGGCCGCGGCCGGTGGCGTTGTCGGCCGTGACAAACCCAAGCAGCGCGGTGCAGCCGCGCGCGGCGCTTCGCTCGATGGCGCCCTGCAGGATACGCGCATAACAGCCCCGCCCACGCTGGCCGGGCGCCGTGCAGGCCGCGACCACGACGCTGACCCGGTGCAGCGCGGCGTCGGGTGTGCGCAGCAGCCGGTAAGCGAGGCCACACCCCGCCACGACCTGTTCATCGTCCGTCAGCACCAGGTGATCGGGCGACTCATCGCCGAAGGCGCGTCGCAGATACCAGCGGCACATCGCCTCCGTCCAACTGGCGGCAAAACATCGCGTCAGAAAATGCGCGCCAAAGTCGGCGCTCATTCCCCCCGGGTTGACCAGGACCCTCAACTCTGTGTTACCCGACATCTAGCCGCCATCTCGCCAAGAGTTGTCCACCACAGGGAATCGCCGTAGCTGCGCTCAAGCTCCGTCCACAGCCGTTCGAGAAAGCCGCAGTAGACGGCATCGAGTCCGTCGAGCATGGTGATGCCGCCGCCCGACTTGAAGATATGGGCTTTGATCGACACGACCCCGCCGGCTTCGACGATGGCATGTGCGCGCTCGAAACTGGACGTGGCCTGAAAGTTGGTCGTGAAATGCAGCAGGCGTCCCGGCCCGGTTTCCGTGTGCGTGGCATCGCCACGGGCTTTGGATCGGATCCACACAGGCTGGAGCAAAGAGGCGCCACGCAGCCCGCTGCCCGCCGTGCGTGCGCCTCTGCTGACCGGGGTCTCCAGGTCCCGCGCCGAAGTGACGTAGTGGAAGTCCGCGTCACTCAGCGCCTCGCACAGCGCAGGCGGGGTACTCCATGCGGGGGCGGCGAAGCCCGGGACGTGGTGCAGCCCCGCGCTCTGGAAGATCTGGCGCGCCTCCCGGAGCAGCGCGCTGCACTTGCGGCGCGACTGCCGCTGGAATTCCACGGCCATGCGCGGACCCGGGTGGGCGTGATTCAGCCCGTGCAGGGCGCACTCGGTGCGCGGCAGAGCGTTCAGGTAGGCGACAAAATCGGGAAAACGATCGACTCGAAAATGACCCCGGGGGGTGAGCGGTGCCCAATGGATGTGCTCGCGCAGCAGGGGAACCCGGGTAAGCCATCCGCGGGTCGGAACGAGACGCCGCAGGCGCCAATCAGGCGTGACAAACAGGGTGACCCGCAATTGCGGATGCCTCTCGAGCAGTCGCTCGACGTTGCCGAGCGCGCCGCGCCCCATGTCGCCGCCCGCATCGAATTCGTCCCGGGACGTCGCCGGGTGGACGTCATCGACACTGAAACAGACGGCGGCGCGTTTGCCGGCCGGCAACCAACCGTGACATTCCGTGAGCGTCAGCGGAAGTGCGTCCATGCAGGCCCTCTATAGCGGGCGCAGTCGCAAAGGACAATCAGCTGTTCTCCTGAGCCGCGCTCGGGTAAAGGCCTGACCGCGGTCTGCAGGAGGCATCGCCCCAACGGCTTCGGTGCCTCCGCGAGAAGGCTCGCACGGGACCGTGCCGATCAGCGCCTCACCCGGAGCGGAAGCCGATCCGCGCGTGAGTGCCGTCGCAAAACGGCTTGTTGGCACTGCCGCCGCAGCGGCACAACCGCGCCTGCACCACGCGGGCGACGACACGCCCGGTACCGCTGGTGATTTCAAGATTACCGCGTACCCGCAAAGGCCCGTCGGTCTCCGGATCGATCGCGAGCGGGCCATCGCGCACCGCCAGTATATCGGCCTTTCCGGTCGGCGGCTCGCCGCTCGCGCTGAATTGAACTTCGTGGTGCGAGCCGTCGCAGTACGGCTTGTTCTTCGAGGCACCGCAGCGGCACAGGGTGGCGCGATATTGCGCCGCCTGGCCGCCGAGCCGCAGGTCCGCGCGCACGGCGTAAGGTCCGCCCTCGCGAATGGCGATCAGATTCACCAGTGGCGCCTGTTCCTCCGGCTTGCCGTCCTTGCGCCGGTAGCGAATCGCCCCGGAAGGACACACGTGCGCGATCTCGACCAGGCGCTCCGCATCCATGGCGTCCGGATGAATCCATGGGCCGGCGACATTCGCCAGAAACACGTTGGGCCCCCAGGTGACGCAGTAGCGCGAGTGGATGCAGCGTTTGCCCTCATACAGGAGTGTCAGCGCCTGGCCTTCGATTTCCTCTACGCCATCGCGTACCGTCGGCACCGGTGGCGCGCCGGCGGCACGGGCCGGCGTTACCGGGGCCGCGCTGGGTTGCGTCTCCGTGGCCACCGCCTCGAAACCGCGCGCCGCACGCGAGGCGAGATCGGCCAACAGCCGCGTCCCCCTCGCAGCGCGCGCATCGCCGGACGCGTCGATGGCAGCGGCGGCCTCGGCGAGTTCACGCAGGCGCTCGATGAAAAACCGCCCGGCGCTCCGGCCCCGCGGCAGCGGCGCGGCGTCGCGCAGCGCGACAAAGGACATGCCGGCATTGCACTCCGGATTGGAAGGGCCCGCCGGCAGGCGTGCGGCGCGCTCGCCGTACAGCCCGATCACGTGCATCAGCCCGATGGCCAGATCCAGCGCCAGGGATTTTTCCTCCGAGGGCCGCGGTACCACATAGGTGTAGGCGATCAAGCGCACCATCAGCCCGTACGCCGTGTTCGCCAGGTCCACCGTGGCCGCGGCGTCCTCATCCTCTATCCAGACGCGGCCCGAGGGGCGCATGGGTGTGCGCTGCACCGGATTGGTGGCGGCAGGGAAAGCCGGTGTAAACGCCGGGTTGGCCTGCCGCAGCGCCGCCAGTTCGACGCGGATCGCGATGAATTTCTGGTAGTGCGAGCCGACGGCATCGAGCGGCGCGCCCTCGCCCTGCTCTACGATCGCGGTAAACGCGGCCAGGGCGGTCTTTGCACAGATCACCGGCTTGGCGCCCGTCAGGCTGACCTCTGCGGAGGAAAGCTGCAGCGCCGGATCGCCACAGAACGCCTGCGGCTCCCCGACGTCGGCCACAAAACGCGCCAGGCTCTCGCTGAGCGTCTGGTAGAAGGCACCGACGGTGTCGTAGTCCACGCCCATGGGCATCAGGCGCGGCCTGCGCGTGCCCCGCTTGAAATCGAACTCTGGAGCAAAGCCCTCACCGTCCGGTTCGGGCGAACCCTGGGGACGCTCCAGATGTATGAAATGCTGGAGTACCGCGTCGTTAAACGGCGCGAGCTTGACCACGACCCCGGCCGGCAGTGCCCCCGGATCGAGCGGAAAATTGCCGCGGCCAAAACGCGGTGAGCCCCCGAGCGCCGCGGTAATGTTCCAGACCGCGGACAGATGTCCCATCTCATCGGTCGCGACGTCGAGAATGATCCGCCGCCAGCGTTCAACGGCCTCGGCCTCGGCGACGGACAATCCTTCCGCGGCACCCGAGCGCAGGCTGAAGGCCGCATAGAGATACGTGCACATGAGGTTGTGCTCGAGCTCCGCGGCTTCATAGAGTGCGTGCAGCAATCTTTCGCGCGAGATGCTGTGAACTTCAACGTCCATCACTGCACCCGCCTGGAGAGAGACTTTTCGCTACGGAGTTGGGTGCTGGTCATATCCAATCCTCCCATGGGTGGCCATAGGACCCGGCCGATCCTCCTCAGACTGTCCCATTGAACCTCTAGAGTACAGATCATTCTGGCTGGGATAAATCGTCACCCATGGGCTTGGTAAAGGTCCGGTGATGCTGGCGCGCCCGGAGAAACTCGAACCGCCTGCCAGCAGGTCCGAAGGCGCGCCGCTGATCCTCCTGGCTCTTGAAATTCAACTACTTGGCAGGCTCGCCGTGTCCCGAAACCTGCAACCAGGCGCAACTCAAGGCACCACATGCCAAGACCTCCCATCGTTTCGCGGAATCGAGCGATCGAAAGTCTCCCTGAGCGCCGGGCTCGGTGGCCAGTCCAAGTCCACCGCCAGCGCGGGGCCAACCAGGCCGGTCGTGGCTGGCGGTACCCTGGGCTCTGCACGTGCCATCTACGATTTGCCCGGTGCTGTATCGGTTGCTGAATAGGCCGCATACAGACAGTCCAGCATCGGCCGGACGGTGCGCAGGAGCGCATCGTCATCCGGTTGCAGGGTACGCACTCCAGCGACCAGGGTGGCGACGCCCGCCGCTTCGGCGACCGGAAGGCCTCCCACGTCCAGATAGTGAACAAGAGCGCCCAACTGTCGCAGCCCTGGATCGTGGTCCAGTCCGAAGCACACGGCCAAGACCTCGAAGGTGACCTTGGCCTCAACGTGGGTGAATCGAGCCCCGTCGAAGTCGAAGCCGATAGCATTCTTCGGGCACTTCTTGGTGTCTTTGAGCCAGAGAAACCGCGCCTTGGGGTCAATAAAGCGCTGGATCAGCCAGGCGGAGCAGACACGATCGATCCACAAGTGCTCGCGGGTTGCCCAGGTCCGGCCGGTGAATTTCCTGCGATCCAGTCGTGGCAGCGTTCGCCGTGCCGGATGGGGTTCCCCCGGGCAGTAACGCCCATTCAGGTCCGCCTCGACTTCTGCAAGGGCACCCTCGATTTGCGCGCGAGGCTGGCCGGCGAAAAAGTCGACGGCCGCAGTGCCGGCGGCCTCGCGCTGCAGAGCCGCCAATCGTTGGCGCGCTTGCGGCTCAGCCAGCCGCGGCAGCGCCCGATGCAACGCGGAAAGTTCTGCTGCAATCTTTTCGTACTCGGCGGTCCGATCGAAAAGCGCCCGAAACACGCCGTCGGTGCCTGCGGGTTCCTTTTCACATTCCAGAACGCATGCCGTCCCACCCCCTTTGGTGATCTCGGCGCAGTGGCGTTCGAACAGGGCGCGAGCCCGAGCGGAATCCGGCAGGACATACACCCCATCCCGCAGCGCACCAGCCCCCGAGGCCTTAAGCGAACGCCAGACGCGCATGCGCAGTGTCTGATGGCGCCCGGGCAGGTTGGCCACGAAGACCAGCCAGCGGGAATGATCCATGTAGTACCCTCTAAATCGGTGTAGTATAGTCTACATCAATGCTATCGCCGCTCCGGGCCGTGTCGGGCCGGAAGGAGTCCGCCGTGAAATGGGTCACCCGGGAACGTCCTAAGATCGACCGGATTGCCTGCCCATGGCTGATTCTCCGGTTCATCGATCCGCAGGCCGAGATTCTGTACGTGCCGGCCGCCAATGTCTTGTCGGTCGCCCAGGCCACGGGCGCGTTACCGTTTGACGTGCCTGGCGTGGCGTTGACCCACGATGGGCCACAATGCAGCTTCGACGCCTTTCTGAGGCAATACCACCTGGACGATCCGGCGCTGGAGCGCCTCGCCGTGATGATCCGTGGCGCGGATACCGGCCGGCTCGATCTGGCACCGCAGTCGGCCGGCCTGTACGCCATCTCGCTGGGACTCTCGGCGCTCTTCGCCGACGACCAGGAACTGCTGCGCAATGGGCTCATCGTGTATGACGCCCTGTATGCGTGGTGCGCCAATCTGCAGCATGAATCGCACGGGTGGCCGCCGGCCGAATATCGCATCGCCTCTTGATTCGACCGGCTACGGCCAGGAGATTGACCATGATCCGTCTGCCCTTGCTCATCGCGCTGCTGGTTGGGACCGCAGCGTCAACGGCGGAGGCCGCGGACATCGACTGGGCAAAGGTCGACCGGATCTTCGGCAAACCTGCGGCTGTTCTGCCCGGCGGTGTCCACAAATGGGGACTGCCGCGAACGGATCTCAAGATCAGCGTGGACGGCATAGTGCTCAACCCCAGCTTCGCCCTGGGCTCCTGGATCGGCTTATTGCCAGCTGAGGGTGGCGCGATGCTGATGGGCGATCTGGTCCTCGGCGAAGCTGAAGTCGGCCCGGTGATGCAGCGTCTCATCGAGGGCGGGATAGACATTACTGCATTACACAATCATCTGCTGCGCACCTCGCCGGCCGTCTTCTATATGCACGTGGGCGGGCATGGCGACCCGGTGAAGCTGGCCGAGACCCTGCGGGCCGGACTCTCGCTCAGCCACACCCCCTTCGGTGTGCCCCCAACGGATGGTTTGCCACCACCCAGCGATCTCGACACGGCGGCGATCGAGTCCACGCTCGGCTTCAAGGGCGCAGCCAACGGCGGTGTGTATCAGTTCGGTATTCCGCGCGCGGAATCAATCACTGCAGCGGGCATGGCCATCCCCCCATCCCTTGGAACGGCCATTGCCATCAACTTTCAACCCACCGGCGGCGGCAAAGCGGCCATCACGGGTGATTTTGTCCTGCTGGGCAGCGAAGTCAATCCGGTCCTGAAGAGCCTGCGGGATCACGGCATCGAGGTGACGGCGTTGCACAGCCACATGGTGGATGATTCGCCGCATCTGTTCTTTATGCATTTCTGGGCCGTAGACGACGCGGTCAGCCTGGCGCAGCGTCTGCGCGCGACCCTCGATCTTGTGAACATCAAGCGCAGCCCATAAGCCGCGCTGACTCCAGCTGAAACCAGGCTCCCGACGCGCAAGGCTCATCGATGAATCCCGGTCAGCGCGCCAGGATCTCCGAAGTGGTGCGGTATTTCCTTCACCTCGGACTGCTGGGCTTTGGCGGGCCCGTCGCGCTCGTCGGTCAGATGGAACGCGAACTGGTCACGAGCCGGGGCTGGCTGACGAAGGAGCAGATGCGCGAGGCCATCGCGATATGTCAGTCGCTCCCCGGCCCGCTCGCGATCCAGGTCGGCATTTACCTGTCATACCTGCGGGCAGGTAATTGGGCCGCGTGGGCTGGCGGCTGGGCCTTCATTCTGCCCAACTTCATCATCGTCGCCGCGCTCGCGGCGGTATACGTGCGTGCGGGCGGGCTACAGTGGGTGAGCGCCGTTTTCTACGGCGTCAGTCCGGCCGTCATCGCCCTGATTCTCCATTCCTGCTTTCGGCTCGCAAGGCTTGGACTGGAAGACGGCCTGCAGTGGGTCATTGCCGCCCTCTGCTTGCTGGTGACGGTGGTGCTGCAGACAGAAGTCGCGCTGCTCTTTGTCGCTGCGGGTATCGTCGGCATCCTGTACTACGGCGTCCTTCGCGGTCGTCCGCGAACCTCCGCTACGCTTTCCGCAATCTCACCGCTGGCGTCCCACGCCACGGCCAGTACCCTCAGCAAGCTGGGGCTGTTCTTCCTGAAGGCGGGCGCACTGACCTTTGGGAGCGGACTCGTGATCGTCCCATTCCTCCAGCAGGGCGTGGTCCGGCAGTACGGGTGGCTCAGTGAACGCGACTTCCTGGTCGCCGTGGCCATCGGCATGATCAGTCCGGGTCCGGTGGTGATCACAGCGACGTTCGTCGGCTATCTGGTGGCCGGATTCTGGGGCGCACTCATCGCCACGATCGGCATCTTTCTGCCTTCCTTTATCCTGGTGCAGTTGGCAGCCCCTGTGCTGGCCGCACACCGCGCCAACCGTTACATCCAGGGGTTCGTCAAGGGCACTTACGGCGCAGCCATAGGCACCATTCTGGGCGCCTGCGTACTGCTCGGGAAAACTGCCGTCGGCGACTGGCTGACCGTACTGATCGCCGTCGCTTCCCTGGTAGCCTTGTTTCGCTGGAAGCTCAGCAATCCCATGTTGATGCTCCTCACCGCCATCATTGGAATCGTCGCATTTCCGCTGCTTCATCCGACCTGGCTCATGTTGAAGTGACGAATATGGAGACGGCGGGACCTCATTTCCCTCGATACAGGCCGGTAAAGCTGATTGTGGCCATTGCCCTGCTCGGGGCCCACCAGAGCAACCTTGCCGCCGCCCAGGCCGAACCGCTGGTGCTCGAATCGACGATCATCCTGAAAAGCGTCCGCGGGCGATTGGACCACCTGGCGATCGATCCACAACGGCAGCGCCTGTACGTCGCCGAGTTCGGCAATGACAGCGTCGGTGTCGTCGATCTCAAGACCGGGAGCGTGCTGCAGACGGTAGGTGGTCTGCGGGAACCACAGGGTCTCGGCTACGTGCGGTCGACGGATACGCTGTACGTCGCAAACGGTGGGGATGGATCCGTTCGGCTGCTGCGCGGTGCTGATCTGAGTAGCGTGGGACGGATCGAATTGGGAGAGGACGCCGACAACATAGTTGTCGATCGAACCGATCAGCGCGTCTATGTTGGATTTGGCACTGGCGGTATTGCCGTAATTGATGCCGCGCGCGCGAAAAAAATTGCGGAAGTCCCGTTGAAAGCGCATCCAGAGAACTTCCAGCCGGATCCGCGGCGTGACTTACTCTTTGTCAATGTGCCCGATACCCATGAAATCGCAGTCATCGATCTGGCTGCAGGCCGGCAGACGCTGAGCTGGCCCACGCGGGAACTTGCCAGCAACTTTCCGATGGCAATGAGCGGCGACGGCAGCGAACTTTGGGTAGCGTTTCGAAGTCCGGCCGAGATCTCGGCCTACCACACGCAGACGGGCACGCCAATTGGAACCCTCAGGACCTGCGCTGACGCCGACGACATCTCGCTGGACGCCAAGCGTTCCTGGCTTTACGTCAGCTGCGGCGCCGGAGAGATTGATGTTCTGGAGTGGCGGGAAGGCCAGTTCAGGGCGTTGGGGAAAATCGCCACCCGATTGGGTGCGAGGACCTCGCTGTTCGACCCAGGGCGGGATCGCCTGTACCTCGCGGTACCCGCCAACCTCGGCCAGCCAGCCGCCATATACATTTATCGCCCAGCCATGCAGTAGCGGCGCCGGACAATTCGAAGCTGGCGCGCAACCGATGTCTCCGCCGGCTTTGGCCGCCTCACCCATGGGTCCGGAGGGGACTCGCCGTGTCCATTCACGGCCAAGACTTGCTGTCGACAGCCGTTCCCTGTTTCTCAGCCAGGTCCGGCTGTTGGAGCGATTCCAGAAGCAGGGTCAGCGCAAATACGAGAACTACCACGGCAAGCAGCGGCACGACGACGGCGGTTCGAATCAGGGCGGAAAACACCAAATGCTCCTCGCACTAAGCGGGTGAGGACTGCGACGTCGCGCTTCGATGCCGCGGACCGGAGTGCCCGTCTTCCCGGCGTGCGGCAGCAAGCCGCTGTATCGTTGCCTGTGCATCGGTCAGCCTTGCCTGCCGCGTCGCTTCGCCCAGGGCCAGTCCCTCCGCATAGACAAAGGTCACATCCGTCAATCCGAGCAGTGCCAGAAAATCGCGCACGTGCGTGGTCTCGCTGTCGCGCTCCGTGCCGGCGTACTGTCCACCGCGGGTTGAGAACACGTAGGTCTTTTTCCCCTTGAGCAATCCCTCCGGTCCTGTCTCCGTGTAGCGAAAGGTGACGCCGGCACGCGCGACGTGGTCGAACCAGGCCTTGAGCTGCGATGGGATTCCGAAGTTGTACATCGGCACGCCGATCACGATGACGTCGGCGGCGCGCAGCTCTTCGATGAGCCGGTCGGAATACACGACGTCCGCCTGCTGCGCGACGGTGCGTTCGGCGGGCTTAGTCAGAAAGGCGGCAAAGCGCTCGCCGTCGAGGTGCGGCAGGGGCTCCTGCGCGAGGTCGCGCACCGTCACCTGGGCCGCCTGCCCGCGCGCGAGCTGCGCGACAAAGGCGTCAGCGAGACGCGTCGATTGGCCACCGCTGGCAAAAATGCTGCTGTTGATCTGCAGAATGTTCATGACTTTTCCTGTTGAGTGTTGAAATTGTTCCGTAGCCGTTCGATCGCTGCGTTGCGCGACAATCGTCCTTCCGCGCTGAGCCGCTGGCCGATGCGGCGGATCTCCGCTTCACCCGTCACCAGCGCCGCAGCACTCGTATGAACCGAGTAGTAGCCCAGTACCAGAGGATGCGGATGCTTGATCGCTGAGCCGAGAACGAACGAGGTCTGCCCCTCAGCCTGCAGGTCAATGACAGCGCCAGATTCCTCGAACACGACCAGCTGCCCGGCGGAGATCGCTTCGGCGGCATGAAGTTTTCCTTCATCAACGGCCAACCACGCGACGTCGTGGCCCTGAGGCGGCGTGTAGCGCCACCGCTGCCCATCGTTCAATCGCACATGAAAATAGTTGATGCCTTCAGGAGCGCGGATGGGGCTGCGCGCAGGGCCCAACCGCCCAAGGATCACACGGACGGGCCCAACCTCTTGCACCGCCTCCGGCGCGACGTACTGACTCTCCGGCGGCGCGTTCTCGAGCGCAGCGGGCAGTGCAATCCACAACTGGTAGGCGCGCAGCGGCTCGCCCTTCAGGGCGCCGCCGTCGTGCCAGACTCCGTTGCCCGCCTTCATCCACTCCAGACCGCCGGCACGGACCTGACCCTGCTTGCCGGTCGTGTCCTCGTAGGCGAGGCCTCCTTTCAGCACCGTCGTGAGCGTCGCGATTCCGGAGTGCGGGTGGATGCTGCCAAAGGGCTCGGGTGTCCAGGGCACCTCGGCGTGATCCAGGAACACGAAGGGCTTGATCAGCTCGCCTATATCGGACGGGCTGACGAGGCGCGTGACCGGGCCGTGCCGCCGACCATAGGTACTGAGAACGATGCCTCGCGGCCTGGTCTTGCGGGTCCCGCTCCAAAAGGTCGAAACCTCAAGGCCCGGGTCCTCGAGCTCTGCGACGGTGACTGGCTTGCCCATTTCCTGCTCCACGAGTACCGATGGGCAGACGATAGGCGCTGCTGCTGTATCTTAAAAGCCTATATTTCTAGATTATATCTATCGTTTTTAACGATGATAAACCCGGATGAGCGTACCACCCGACCGTGGTCCCGACACGCCCCGGTATGGGCTTCTCCCCGGCACAGGCCCGGGCGGTCTGGCCCCGGGGCGCCCTTTCGAGCCCGCTGTTGACAGAATGTCCCGCCGCAAGAATCTGCTACCCAGGCGTGCGGCCCCGATTTCTGCAGGGTTTCTACAGAGTTCTACGCATTGGCGCACAAATCGGGCAGGAGTAGCGTGATTCCTGCATCAAGCGTTCGCTGAAAGGAATTCAGGCGCAGCCGTAGCACCCATCGGAGCACTTGCCATGAAGCGACAACGGATCTTAATCGGCCGCGGTCTCGGCGCCGGCCTCGTCGCGACGGTCGTACTGTCGCTCGTGATACTCCTGAAACAGGCGCTAGGAGTACTTCCACAGCTCAGTACGATTTCGGTGCTGGCGCAAATGGTGGGTTACCAATCCCTTGCGGTGGGTTGGATTGTGCACTTCTTTGTGGGCGTCATCTTGTGGGGCCCGCTGTACGCCTGGATCGATCCCAAATCGAGCTATCCACATTGGTTTAACGGGATCATGTTCGCGAGCCTGGTGTGGCTGGGGGTGATGCTCATCATCATGCCCGTCGAGGGAGCGGGTCTGTTTGGCCTGCAGCTGGGCCTCGTGTCGCCTACGGCGACGCTGATGTTGCACTGGATCTACGGCGCGGTGTTGGGCAGCGCCTTCGGCAGCTCGAGACTCTGGGAGACCCAGATGGCCACCCAACCGTCCTCCCCGGTGGCCACTTCAATATCCTGATCCCCAGAGACTCATAGTCGGAGTAACAGCGCTGATCGCCGGCTCGGGTAGCGTTTGTCTGCCCGCGGCACAATCTGTTGCCGCGTGTCCGGAGCGGATTTAGCAATTCAGGGCGCCTCGAATGCGCCCCCGTTTGCGGCTCCACCGGTCGCCGCCGCCCCCGCCGAAGACTTGCGGCGCAGCCGTGGCGGCGTCCCGATTCTGCGGCTCCGTTCCACGCCGGCCAGCACCGCGGCAAGTTCCGTGGGGGAGCAGGGTTTGAGAACGTGCGCCAGGAAACCCGCCTGTTCGCTGCGTTCCAGATCCGCTGGAGCGCCGTGCCCACTGATCGCAACGGCCAGGATCTCGCGCTCACCACGGAGTTTCTCCAGCAGCGTCCACCCATCCCCGTCGGGCAATTGCAAGTCGCTGAGCAAGAGATCAAAGCCCTGTTCGCGGCCGACCTTCAAGGCGGACTTCATGTCTGTGGCCGTCACAACCTGGTAACCCTTGGATCGCAGCCAGTTGCCCATCGCCTCAAGCGTATCCGGATGATCCTCCACCAGCAGAATGGTCAGAGGCGGTTTGCTTTGGGCTTCTCGGTTCACGTTCCCCCCTTCATGAAACGGCTGTTGTTGATCTGACGGTCCGCAATGCAACCGTAAATGTCGCGCCGCGATCCTTGCCGTCGCTGGCAGCGGTGAGCGTGCCGCCGTGGGCGCTCATGATCCGCCGGGCGATGGCAAGCCCCAGGCCCAGCCCACGCAGGCTCTCCTTGTGGCCGCTGTCACCTTGCTGAAGCGGGTCGAAAATCCTGGCCAGCAACGGCGGCTCAATGCCACAGCCCGTGTCTGAAATCTCCACGTGAACCTCTCGATTCACATCGCGCGAATGAATGCTGATCCGGCCGCCCTCCGGAGTGAACTTGAACGCATTCTGGATGATATTCCAGAAAACCTGCTGCAGTCGCGTGCTGTCCGCGCAAACGTCGCGGCCGCGCGCATCCAACCGCGTCGCCACCACCAGCTTCTTGGGGTTGCCTCCGTCAAGACACACTTCCAGCGCACGGCGGATGACCTCGTGTATGTCGCAATGCTGCAGATTGATTTCCAGCTTGTCGTTGATGATCCGCGAGAGATCGAGAAGGTCATTGACCATGCGCGCCTCGATTTCCACGTTGCGCCGGATCATGTCCAGGCCCTGGCGCACCGCCGGCGACAATGCGTCGGATTCCAGCAGCATCGAGGCGGTCATCAGCACCGGCGTCAGGGGCGTACGCAGTTCATGGCTGAGCGAGGCCAGAAAACGGTCCTTGGCGCGGGCCACCGTCCCGCTGTGCTCCAGCGCCGCCTCCAGCAGGACTTGATGCTCGCGCACTGCCTGCTCCGCGCGCTTGCGCTCCGAGATATCCCTGTTCGTTTCCAGAATGGACGCTCGCTGCCCGTGCGCATCGCGCTCCAGCGTCCACCGGCTGCTCACAATGAATCGCGCACCGGCCTTGCTGGTATGAGTCAATTCGCCCTCCCAGCGATCATTCCGGAGCAAGTCGCCGAGAATCTCGTCCAGCGGCTTGGCAAACTCGGTTTTGAGGAGTGAATGCGTCACCTGACCGATCGCTTCATCGCGGGTCCATCCGTACAGTTCCGCCGCGCCGCGATTCCAGCTAGTGACGCGGTCCTGCGCGTCCCGAACCACAATGGCATCGAATCCGGCATCCACCATGCCGACAAACCGGAGCAGCTCCTGCTCTGCCGCCTTCTGCTCGTGAATATCAGTTAGCGCGCCCACCCATTCCCTTACGCTGCCGTCGGCGTGAAGCAGCGGCGTCGCAC
Organism: Steroidobacteraceae bacterium; assembly: GCA_035300345.1. Taxonomy (GTDB): domain Bacteria; phylum Pseudomonadota; class Gammaproteobacteria; order Steroidobacterales; family Steroidobacteraceae; genus FEN-1191. The sequence goes on along the minus strand of DATGVM010000036.1, from coordinate 47,326 downwards.
GGCCAATGTAGTGGTGATAACTCTGCGACGGTGCGTGCCAGATTCGCCCGCGAGACTCATACGAGCTGCGTGTCTCGCAGGCGCGTTTCCAGATCTCCATGATGTGCGGACGATCGTCCGGATGCAGCGCATTTGACCAGCCGGCGCTTCGAGTTTGCTCCGGGGTCTGACCTGTGAACTGCTCCCACCCCGGGTTCGGTTGCACAAATTCGCCATCGCCATTTGTCCGCCAAGGCACGTCCGTAAGGATCGACACCAGTGAGCGATAGCGTTCCTCACTGTGCCGCAAGTCCTCCTCCGCACGCTTGCGCTCGGTGATGTCTTCGAAGAACGTCGCCACGCCGCCCTCCGGAGTCGGATAATTGTGAACAGCAAACCAGCGCTGCCACGGCCCATAATAACTTTCCGCCTCAGTGGGCACGCGCTCGGCGAGCGCACGGCGGATGGCCTGACCGCTGGGACGTTCGCGCGCGGCGGGAAACGCCTCGTCGAAGATGTGCTTGCCGACGAGCGCGCCCGCATTCACGCCTTGCGCGGCAAACATTTGTTGGGCGGCCAGGTTGAACTCGATGAAGCGCCCGTCGCGATCGATGATCTGATAGCCTGAGGTAACGCTGTTCAGGATGTTCGAGACGCGCCGCTCGCCCTCATGACGCACCTGCTGCGCGCGTTCCCGCTCAACAGCGAGCCGCACGTCAGACTCAGCCGAACGGGACCGCGCCTGTGCCCCTTGCATCGCTCCAGTTGTCCAAATAATAAGCGCCGAGCTCGCCGAGAATATCCCCAGGACCAGCCAGTCGCTAAAGCCAGCCATGCTCAACTGGCCCACAGGCTCCGTCGAGAACACGTTCATCGCAAGCAAGGAGAGAATTGTCGCCAGCAAGGCCGGCCCTCGGCCGCCGTAGAGAGCGGCAAGAATTACCGCCGGATAAAATGTAACCGGCACCGCCCGCATCTGCAGGGACGGCAATAATAGCAAGCGTACCGCTACCGACGCGGCCACGAACAGGACGGCCGACGCATAGCGCGTTCTTGCGCTCGGTCGCGACGCGGCAAGTGAGAGAGTCTCGGCTCCAGACTCATTCATCGCCGCAAATGCCGCAATGACGAGGTAGATGCCACCGAGGTATTGCACCCCACGACTCGTCCAGTCGAGCAAGCCATCGCGCGAATCTTCAAGCGCGAGGCCCAGCAGACCGATCGCGCCAAGCAGCATCGCGAGACTGTACCAGTGCTTGAACGATGATCGACCGGTTCGCCTGGGGACTTCGGAGAACCAATGCGCTAAGCACCAGCATCGCAGCTGCCGAGCCAAGCACAAAATGGCGGACCTGTGTTCCGCCTTCGCCTTGAATAAAAAAAACCGGCGTCCAGCCGGCAAATGTCGCCGCAATCAATGCTGCGACCAGGCTAACGCACGCTACGCCACTGACAAGCAGCCACCGGGTCCGCTGCCGAATCCTGAAGCCCCGAGTCAGTAGCGACACGCTCGCAAGCATGCACAACGCTCCGATCCACAAGCCGAGACTGCTGATGGTGATACCAACATTGGCAGTTCGAGCCACCAGGATTCCGGCGACCGCGGGCGCGATCGCCCAGAAGAGCGCAGCGCATCCCATCAGTAGGAACCCCGGCGAACCTTGTGCCAGAAATGCGCGGCCCGCGAGGTACGCGATGAGGAACGGGGCCGCAGTCCGGAAGACCAGGTTGAGAGTCAACACCAAGCCAGGTGATTCGTAGGCCCGCGGCGGATTCACCAGCCATAAGGCGATGATCGCCGCCAGAAAAAGCGGAATCGGCAGCCACGCGAACTTCGCGACGACGCCGTTAGCGGCGGTTCCGGAGTTCTGATTTGCGGTTGTCATTATTCTTGTATTGTCGCCGCGCAAGAATCACGTAGACATTATCGGAATTCCCGCAACGGAGACAATGATAATCACCCCTGCCCGCATTAACTACGCGTCTAAAGGGCGTGGAAATCGGGGCCGGCACGCCGAGCCTGGCCGCATAGTGCAGACACTGACACCGGTGCTGCCGGGAAGTCTGCACTGCGCGATCGCGCGATCGGTACGCACCTTTTATAAGGATAGGCGGATCAAAGGACCGATTGCAACTGGCGCATTGCCTCAATTTCAAAGTTACCTGACAGGGTCGTTGCCTCTCGGCACATGCTACCAACAATGGTGCGTGTCCCGATGCCGCCAATCCAACTGGCGAGGCGGCGTGGACACCAGAATGAGGCGCCCAGCGCGCGAGAAACTCGCCGGTACGTGGCCGGGAGAGTCGAGAATCTCCGTGTGAAATCAATATTTTCCGCGTTCAGGTCCAACGTTCAACCGGACAGAAGCGATGCGCACTGTTACCTGAATACGTATGCGGATTATTGCGAAGACGGCGAGCCGCGTCGCATTCTGCGCTAGGAGCCCGGCGCGCTGCCCGGCGGCTTACCGCGCGATAAGGTCGCGCCAGCATTGCCGAGCGATATGTGCCCAGGCGGGACGACCGGGCGGGAAGGCCGAAGGAAGGTAAGACGGAGGAATCAACCGATGAATCGTCAATACGGGCATCAAAGCGGCGCGTGGGTGCGGCGAGCGCCCTTAGTCACATGGATCCTGCTTGGCGGAGCGCTGCTGTGCGGCCCCGGCCTTGCGCAGGCCTGCTCAAATGACAACAACGTGGAATGGAACTACCTGTTCTCGGACCAGGGACCGATGTTCGACAGCAATCCGGAGCCCACCGCAACGACTTCGGTAACTGTCAAACTGCGCACGTGCAAGGCCGACATCACCAGCGCCAATCTCAAGTACTACGATACGGCTGACAGCGCTTTCCATTGGGTATCAATGGTCTGGGTAGCCAATGATCCGACCGGCGCATTCGACTACTGGTCGGGCACCGTGCCCGCCAGCTCCTCGGAGAAGTACTACCGTTTCCAGGTCAACGACGGCGCGGCGACCGCCTGGCTCAACGCCGCGGGAATTACATCCGCCGAGCCCTCTTCGGGCGACTACTTCGTCATCCCGGGCTTCAAGACGCCGGATTGGATGAAGAACGGGGTGATGTACCAGATCTTTCCCGATCGCTTCTATGACGGGAACACGTCCAACGACGTCACCAACGGCCAATATACTTACGCCGGCTGCGCCACCGAGAAGCACGCGTGGGGCACGAGCGTCACGCCCAACGTCAGCGGCTGCCAGACCGAGGTGTTTTTCGGAGGCGATCTCGCGGGCATCGACCAGAAGCTGAGCTACATCAAGCAAACGTTGGGTGCGGACGTCATTTTCCTCAATCCCATCTTTAGCTCCCCCACCAACCACAAGTACGACACACAGGACTATTACACCGTCGACCCCGCGTTCGGCACGAGTTCCGCCCTGCAGCAGCTGATCGGCGACATCCACGGCAGCACCAACGGTCCGACGGGCTTCATCATCCTCGACGGCGTGTTCAACCACAGCGGCGACAGCAATTGCTGGTTCGACAAGCAGCTCTATGGCTCCCTCACTTGCTCCTACCAGGGCGCCTACCAGTCGCAGTCGAGCCCCTATTACGGTTACTACACTTTCCAGTCGTGGCCCAACACCTACTCCTCCTTCTTTGGCTTCGGCGGCATGCCGAAGCTCGATTACGGTGCGAGCGGCTCGGCGGCGCGCAACCAGGTCTACGGCAGCGTCTCTTCGGTCATGAAGACCTACCTCTCCTCCCCCTACAACATTGACGGCTGGCGTCTGGATTTTCCGCAGGCGCTCGATGCAGGCGGCAACGGCGGCAGCGATGCCACCAACCACCAGATCACGCAGGAAATGCGCACTGCGGTGAAATCCGTCAACGCCAGTGCCGACATCCTCGGCGAGTACTGGGGTGACGCCTCAACCTGGCTCGATGACGGCACGGAGTGGGACGGAGTCATGAACTACAACGGCTTCACCCAGCCAGTGTCGGAGTGGATCTGTGGCGTGGATTATCATGGCAACGCCGCCTCGATCAACGAGAGCTCGCTCGACAGCTGGCTGCTCGGCACCCGCGCAGACGTTCCGGTCAACGTGCAGGAGACCTGGACCAATGAGCTCGGTTCGCACGACACAGAGAGGTTTGCGACGAGCTGCGGTGGCGATATCTGGAAGACCTACCTCGGCCTCATCTTCCAGTTCACCTACGTCGGCACGCCCACCATTTACTATGGGGACGAGTACGGCATGCAGGGCGGCAACGACCCGGACAATCGCCGCACCTTCGACTGGACGCAGGCGACCACCAGCAATGCCGCCGTAGCGCTCACGCAGAAGTTGATCTCGATCCGCAACCAGTACCCGCAGCTGCGGACTGGCTCATACAAGACTCTGTTGGTTGACACGACCAACCACATCTACGCATTCGGACGGTGGGATGCCAATCACCGGATCGCGGTAGCGCTCAACAACACTCCTAATACGGAAACCGTGACGATCCCCGCGTGGCAGTTGAGCATGACCAATGGATCGTCGGTGACGGATCTGCTTACGAGTACTACCTATCAGGTCATCAACGGCAATCTCACCGTGACCGTCCAAGGACACTACGGCGCGATTCTCGAGCAATAGGGATTACGACAGGCACGCACGCTCCGCCGCGGCCGCCGACGACTGTGTCGCGGCGGCCACGCCATGAGAGCTGACCGCCCGCGTACTCACACTGCGCGCAACGCGCCCGCCACTGACGCCCGTCCGGCGTGTATCGCTGGGAGGAGACCTCCGATCAGGCCCATCGCCAGCGCCCAAACGACGCCGAGCGCCGCGAGCGATGGGGTCACTACCAGATGAAAGCTGTAGCCGAACGGACTAACCGACATGCCTTCGAACAATGCCCAGGCGAGCGCGCAGCCGAGGAACGCACCGGGCAATGCGAGCAGAATCGATTCGAAGAGCGTTGTCGCGATCACGGTAGCCGAGCGAAAGCCGATTGCGCGGAGTGTCGCCAGCTCGCGCCGGCGCGAATCGACGATCGAGTAGAGTGAGTTCACCGATCCGAACGTCGCGGCGATCGCCATGATTCCACCGAGGAAGTAGCTCACGAAGTTCAGCAAGCCATTGAGCGGCTTGAAATCATCCTCGGTCGCCTCACGCTCGCTTAGCACCTCAAGGTGCAAGGAGGGATCGGCGCGAACTGCAGCGCGAAACGCCGCGAAGTCCGCCGGGGATTTCAGCGTCAACGAGATCCGCTGGTAGCTGTTCTGACCGACCGCCGACATCAACGTGTCCACGTCGGCATAGACGACGCAGACTTGGGACTTGCCCTGCTCGAAATGCCCGACGACGGTCCAGTCAGTGCCGCGAATCGAGCGATGGTCGCCGATGTCGAATCCCGTGAACTGGCGTGCGCACGGTGCGCTCGCGGCCAGCTCGTGCAGGCCCTGTCGAAACATTCGCCCCGCGGTGATATGGAGCTCTGATTCGTCTGCGCCGATCTCGCCGCCGACGCCAATGAGCGGAAAGAATATCCGCACGCCCGTCACGCGCCGCCGCCCCTGCATCGGCACAAAGGCTTCCGGCACGATGATGGGCTCGCCCATGGACGACCTGCGAATGTACGGCAGACCCTGCACTGCCGCGAGCTCGTCCCTCGGGATATTGCCGGCCATGCCGCGGTCGCCGACGCTCGAGATCACGACGCGATCGGCCCGCACGTTGCCGAACTCCTGCTGGCGCGAGCCGGCGCCCATTGCGAGCATCGACACCAGCACGCCGACCGCACAGGTCACACCGACCATGATCGCGAGCGCGGACCCGGCACGATGCGGAAGGCCAGCGAGGTTAATCTGCAACAGCGCCACGAATTGTCGGATGAAGGACATCGGCAGGCTACTGCGCTGCAAGCGCGGTCGCGATTCTAAGCCGCGCGGCGTGCAGGGCCGGGAGCGCCGCGCTCGCGCACGCCGCAAGTGCGGCGAACGCGAGTCCGATCGCGACCGTGACGCCGGGCAGCGAGACGCCGTGTACGAAGCGTGCGGCGAACGGGAACACCAGCGTCGCGAGCGCGAGCCCGCCGAGCGCCGCCGCGCAAAAGATGAAGATCGCCTCGGCGAGAATCAGCACAAACACGGTGGAATCGCTGAACCCAAGGGTCTTCAGGATCGCGAGTTCGGGCGTGCGCTCGCGTGTCGATTGCATCAGCATCGTGGTGGTCGCGAACAGCAGCGCTACGAACACGGTGCCCACGATTGCGCGGATCAGGAAATTCAGATCGCCAATCGACTGCACCTGCTGCTGGGCCAAATCGCGCAGCGAGCTCGTCTCGGTCTCATTGGGCGAGTTGGCAAATTGGCGATCGATGGCGTCGGCCACAGTGTCCGCGATCTTCGGATCAGTCACCGAGACGTTGATATGCTGCACGGTTCCCGCGTCCGTGGCCCGCGCTTCGTCGACATAATCGTAGTTGACCAGGATCGTGTCGTTTCCGCCGCCGACGTCGCTGTCAGTGTAGGTACCCACGACGTCGAAGGTCCAGTTGGTCGAGCCGTTCTTCTGCGCAAGGTTGGTCTGGAGCGGAATCCGGTCGCCGATTTTCCAGCCATATTTCTTCGCGAGATGCACACGGACCAGAGTTCCGGTTCTCGTCTGGCGGAGCGCCTCGGCGTATTGTGGCGCAACCTGGAACGTGAAAGTCGAAAGCCAACCGGGGTCCGGACGGACCGCGACTATGCCAATCTTCTGCGAGGGGTTCTGGTAGATCCCGCCGAAGAGCTCCACCGGATCGGCGAATTTGACACCGGGCAGCGCCTGAATCCGCGTGAGCAGACCCAATGGCAGGGGGAACGAGAACAACCCTGCGCGGCCGTGTACGAGCAGCAGGTCCGCCCTGGCCTCCTCGACCGCATTATCGACGCCCGCCTTCAGGCCCTGGAGCACGCCGAACAGCGCGAATGCGACGGTCGCCTGCAAAAAGATCAACACCGTCCGGCCGGGCTTACGCCAAATGCCGGACCAGATGAGCGGAAGGAATCTCATGCGGTGTTTCCGCGCTAGTGCCCGTACCTCCGATTTATCTTAGCAAACCGCACGGGATGAGTCATAGTCACCGGGCTCGGCACGTTCGCGGCACATCGACCGCGACGGCAGGGACCGCCTTGCCGGCACCAGCGCCATGGATTCGCTGTTCCCCTGTCTGAGTCGGACGATTAATTTGCCGAGTACAGTCACGACTCTCACTCGGTGGAGCCGCCGCGCGACCACAGGCTCTGGATGCCCTCCAGGGTGTGGCCTTTCGTCTCCGGGATATACAGCCAAACGAAGGCCGCGGCGAGCACGCTCATCGCCCCGTATATCCAGTAGGCGAAACCGTGATTGAACAAGCCGTTGAGGACCGAATTTCCGTCGAGGACCTTGAAGGACCAGGAAACGAACAGGTTGGCGATCCATTGGACGGCGACCGCGATGGCAAGGGCACGGCTCTTGATCGCGTTCGGAAACATCTCCGAGAGCAGCACCCAGGTCACCGGTCCCCACGACAGCGAAAACCCGGCGCTGTAAATCACCACCGCGCACAGGGCACCTGCTCCGACCAACCGGACCTGGAACAGGAAGCCTAGCGCCAGCATCGCGACGGCCATAACCAGCGCACCGACGATGAGCAGCGGCTTTCGTCCCCAGCGATCGACCGTCAGGATGGCAATGATCGTGGACAGCGCGTTCGCGAGACCGACGATGATCGTCTGCCAGAGCGCCGCGTCCGTGGTCGCACCCATGTTCTTGAACATCAGCGGTGCGTAGTACATGACCGCGTTGATGCCGACCAGCTGCTGGAAGAGGGACAGCATGACGCCGGCCACTAGGACGCGTGAACCAAAAGCGAACAGGCTGGGTGCCACCCTGTCGGTCTGCGCCCGAAGCGAAGCTTCGATGTCTCCCACCGTCACCCGCGCCGCGCCTTGGCCCTGTAAACGATTCAGAATCTGCAGGGCCTGCGCGCTGCGTCCCTGCATCACCAGCCAGCGGGGCGTGTCGGGAACGCACCGCAGCAGCCCCGCGAACAGCGCAGCCGGCGCAGCTTCCGATACGAGCATCAGTCTCCACCCGGTGCTCTTAATCCACGCGTCGTCGCCCTGGGACGCTATCGCCCAGTTGACGAAATAGACCAGCAGCATGCCGAACACGATCGACAATTGATTGAAGGAAACCAGCCGACCGCGAATCTGGCTCGGCGCAATCTCGGCGATGTACAGCGGCGAGAGCATCGAAGCGATGCCCACGCCGACGCCGCAGAGGATCCGATAGAAAATGAATGGCGTCAGCGCCCGCGGCCCCATTCCGCCGATCGGCCCGATGCCGAGCTCGGGATAAGCCGAGCCCACCGCCGACAGGAGGAAGAGCGCGCCCGCGACCAGCAAGCCCCCCTTGCGACCGAGTCGGTTGGCCACCCAACCGGCGATCACCGCACCGATGATGCAACCGAACAGCGCGCTCGAGACCGTCCAGCCCGACAGGCTGCTGCGCGCGGTTTCGGACAGATTCAATGGCTCGATGAAATTCGCGTCAATGGCGCTGACGGCGCCTGAGATCACCGCCGTGTCATAGCCGAATAGCAGGCCCCCCAGCGTAGCGACAAGGGTCAGCCCAGTGACGAGTAACCTATTGTACTGTGTCATCGTCCCCGCCCCTTCGCGTAGCGGTCGCGCACGCGCGGCTCCCGGCTTTCCGACAGTGCATCCCCTCGGCGCGCTCGATGTGTCCGCGGCACACCGTCGGCGAGAAGCTGTCCGTCGACCTCACTAGGCGATCGCCATCCCGGCGGCAGACACACAAGAGATATTCAATTCATTAATTGCGAGGTAAGACCGTCTATGAAGAAACCGATTTGCTTCGCACATTTCAGGACCGCGCGGCTGGAGCATACAGAAGCGGAAAGAATCGCCCTCCGACCGTCTCGCCGGCTGGGATTGCCGGTACGCCTTGAAGCAGAGGGTCATTGCTTGCCGAGCGCACGCCATCTTTCATGACGTTAATTACGGTCGCTCGGCGGGAATGATCAGAAAGGTTTGCAAACGATCCATGCACAAGACGTGGATGATGGAAAGAGGCTTCGCCTTTCTTCAATTCAACCGCGACGGGGTGTTGAAACTCACGTTGCTGTTCCTCGTTCAGGACTGCATTGATAGCGCTCATATCTCCTGCCAGCCCGGTGATGGGCAGGTCCGGCCAGCGATGGCTGCGAGCGATGTAATGCACGCAGCCGTTTTCCCGGTTCGAATCATCGAGACCAATCCAGCAAGTCAGGTGGGCAAGCGGTTGAGTCCTGGTCCAGTATGAGTAGTCCTGGTGCCAGGCCACAACTCCCCCGTGATGAGCGGGCTTGCAGAACAGCTGGTCGTGCCAGAAGCGAACGGAGCCGCCCAACAGTTGCGCTGCCGGGACGGTGAATGCCGGGTGCCAGAGCAGATCGTGGAAGCCTGGCGCGATGCGCCAGGCGCCGAGCGCATGGAACAGCACATGGTTAGGATCGGTCGACTCGTTCGAGTTGTATTCGTAAAACAATCCTCGTTCTTCCGGTGACGCATCCAGCAGCCGAGCCAGCTCCTGTCTGAGCGCCTCCACCTGCTCGTCCGAGAGAATGCGGACTCCGCTCAAGTAGCCATATTCGTGAAAGAAGTCGACCTGCCTGGAGTGCAGCTGGTACTCCGCCAGCATTCGATGATTCACCTCAGGAAAAAGCGAACTGAGGGGGTGATGTTCAACAGAAAGATCGTGAATCATGGGGCGGAGCGGCGTCGGTGAGGTGCGCGACTCGGTCGCTTGCCGCTTCTCATGACACTCAGGGGCGATCGCCCCAGGTTTCCGAAATGCTATGGCTCCCGGCGGGAACCGCAAATGCAACAATTCCATCCCGTACGGGGAGATGGCGCGCGGAACCACCATCAACCACTAGTGAGACGGAACCTGACTTTGTTTCCATAGTCTCTATCCGGGTAGTGCGAGTCGTCTTTATCGAGAACGACAGGCCGTCGGACGTAACGCCGTAGTTCCGTACAACTACACCCGCATTGGCGGCAAAGCGAGCCTGACCGTCGCGCCTAACTGAAGTGAGAGCGGGGCCGATCGTCACGTCATAGCGATGCTCCTTCCATTTGACACCGAGGAGTTGACCCTCGCGTCGAGGTTGCAGTGCCCCGAAGCGAAGCCCGTCCCAGGGATTCTCGTCGATGAACTGCTCCATCGTGATGAGGCACAAGAGGGCGCCCCAGGTGTAGTGAACGTCTCCTCCAGCGCTCCCTCCCCAGGCATAGTATTGCTCATTGGTTCGCTGATGGGCCTGCCAGTCCTCCATGAACAGGTCATAGCTCTTCTCGGCAAACTCCAGCGCTACTTCGTCTTCGCCGTAGCGATTGATTGCCTGATACACGAGGTAGTTTGTAGGCCCCCAGATGTCGCCTCGCCAGTAGTATTGATCCTGAAATGCCGGATCGTTCCGAGAAGCCGTTGGAATGACGTACTTGCCCCAGAATTCCTTGGGATTGAGCAAGTGCTCTCGCACCATGCGTTTTGCCTGTGCGTTTGTCGCGATACCGGCGAGTAGCGGATAGAAGTTCGTGGGTGAAAGTCTCTTCGATAAACGGCCATCCCAATACCGGTTCTCGAAGATGCCATCCTGTTCGTTCCAAAGGAGCTGGCGCACCAGGCTTTTAACTCTGTCGTACTCAGCCACGAAACGCCGGTGGTCATCCTCATCGCCGAGAATGGCGGCGATTTTGGCCAGACATTCGGCATCCAGGGCATACAAAGAGTTGAGGCCGACATCATCGAGTTCCATGGTGTAGGTCTTCGGATTGTAGGTAACGTCGTCGTACATTGGGCTGTCGTCCATGCCGCTCTCCCATTTGGCCTGGACGAGGAAGCCACGCCCGCCAACAGAGAAGGTCGCGCCTCGGTCACTGCCCCACTCAAGCAAACCGTCCTGGTTCCCATCTCGCCAGGCCTGCCCATCGCCGCGGTTCGCGAGCCACCATTCGTGCCACTTCTTCAGTCTGGGGTACGCCCACCGCAGCTGCTCTATGTCGGCGTTGCGCGCATAGTTTTTCCATACGATGTAGGCGCCGACCGGGGGCTGCGATCGATCTGGGCTGATGCCGTTAGCGGCATCGACATTGGGGACAACTCCGTTTGGAGATTGAGCCAGGAGAATTGCCCGCACACCAGCCGCTGTCTGCTGCGAATCTTCAACATTGGTCAGAAGCGAGCCAAAAAAACAATCCCACTCACCAACAACCCATCCGCCAAAGCCATGAGCCCAATTGCGACTGATACTGGGAAACTCCAGGCCAAGTGATGGAACGTACAGGCTGTTCCAGAACAGGGAATTGCCGATCGCTTCCGGGGCGCCCGCAAAGAGACCGGTGATGTGAGGCCGGCGGCCGGCATAAGATTCCGCCTGGTGATCAAGAATCGAATCGACCTGCCCCGAAGTCAGCAGTTGATGAACGTATTCCGATATCTTCGCAGGATTCTCGCCGATCTTGGCGACGAAATGAGCGCTGGACATGGCTGACGCCGAAAATTGCAGACCCGCCGCTCCATGCGACTGATGACTGTCAACTGCGGATTGAACGCCAACTACGTCGGCTCCGTTCTGCTTCGAGGGGCTTGCCAATTGGCCGGCATCCATCATTTTTTGCAGCTGCGTTACCTCGGAAAATAGCCCGGCGCCGACCACGGGCCGATCAACAGCCACAACGAAGTGGGCGGCCTCACCGAATACACCGTCTACGAAATGCTCCCCATCGATTTGACCGTCTTCTGGGCGGACGCTGTAGGTTCCCGCGAAATCGCCGGCGCCCGGACTGTAGGCCTCCAGCACGAGCTGCACATCTTCCGGAGCCTTGAGCCTCCCCACCACTGTTGTCTCGTCAATGCGGGACCATTCAAGGGTGATGGTCGCCGCGCGGGGACGGTGTCGCCAACCGAGCAGTGAGTAGGATCCATCCGGCGCGTGTGGGCCAACCAAACTAACCGCATCAAAGATGCGATTGCCGTCGAGAAAGGTGCCGGTCTTGGAACCGATACGAATGGCAAAGGGCACTCTTTGCTCATGTACTTTGGACTCGAATACGATTCCGTTCCACGCATCCGCATCGAACGCGCCGACATGGACCTCAGAGAACTCTTGTGACACCTGCGCAGCGAGTGACAGCGGAAAAAGCAGAGCCAGGAAAATTGCGGGATGCTCCCATCGGGCTCCCAGGCGCCGCACTCGCTGCTTGTGTCCAAGGCCGCCCGTGTCTTCGTGGCTCATCGCGCGTGTATGTGCGCGTGGGCGGCTTCCTGTCGATTTTTTAGCTTCGTTCATATGCGGACCGGCACATTTCGAGGCGGTAGCCAACTCTGGTTCAATGGAGGTGCCAGTCAAACGTACCACCGGGCCGCGACTTATGGAATCGCGTGCAGCCAGCTGTCGTGGTTTCTGGTCGTGGCTCGATTACGGGCGATTTCCCCGGATAAGACCCACTCTGTGCTTACCGGCACATAGGTTACAGATCGTTCCGGCCGGTATAAAACGTTACCCATGTGACCGGAACAGACCCTTTGAATTTCGCGCGCCCGGACGGATTCGAACCGCCGACCACCTGGTTCGAAGCCAGGTGCTCTATCCAACTGAGCTACGGGCGCGGCGAATTTTGATGGTGTCACGAATTGCCGCCCCACACTACTGGATAGCACTGATTATCAAGGCTGGATGTACTATCCCCCTTATGGATCAGGGTGTAGCGGCAAAACCAGCAGAAGTCGACCCGGCAGTGGCCAGCCGGCTCATCGACGAGCACCTGGTGTGCCTGCCGATCGAATCACTGCCCCTGGCGCAGTGCGCCGGCGCCGTGCTGCGCGAGAATGTCTATGCGGAGCGCGACCAACCGCCCTTCGATCGCGTGGCCATGGACGGCATCGCCCTGGCTTCGGCCGGTGCGGCCTCCGGTCGGCGCAAGTTTCTCATCCAGGCCATGCAGGCGGCTGGCGACGCGCCCTTGACCCTGGTATCGGTGGAGCACTGTATCGAAATCATGACGGGGGCCATGTTGCCGCTGGGGTGTGATTGCGTGGTGCCGATCGAACGCATCAAGTTGGAATCTGGCAAGGCCGAATTGCAGTCACCCTCAGTCGCGACACCCTGGAAAAATGTGCACCGGCGCGCCAGTGATCAGCGGCAGGGTGCGCTGCTGCTCGCCGCCGGGACGGTGCTGCACGCGCCGGAAATCGCCGTGGCGGCGTCCGCCGGCATGGCACGGCTCCGGGTGAGCGGCCAGCCGGCCATCGTGGTGATCTCAACCGGGAATGAACTGGTGGAGCCTGGCGATCCGATCGCTCCGCACCAGGTGCGCCGCTCCAATGCCTACGCGGTCGCCGCGGCGCTGCGCGAGCACGGCTTTCAGCGCGTCTCCGAAGATCACATCGGCGATGACGCCGCGGCCCTGCACGCGCGCCTCGGCCGTCACCTGCGCACGCACGAGGTGCTGGTGCTCTCCGGCGGTGTGTCGATGGGCCGGCTCGACCTCGTGCCGCAGACCCTGGAGGCGCTCGGCGTGCAGTGCATCCTGCACGGCATCGCGCAGCGCCCGGGCCGGCCCATGTGGTTTGGCACCACGACCGAGGGGCGGGCCGTGTTCGCACTGCCGGGCAATCCGGTCTCGACGCTGGTGTGCCTGGCGCGTTATGTCCTGCCCGCACTGTTCGCCGCGATGGGCGTGCGCACCCAGCGCTCCGAACGCATCGCGCTGGCCAGCGCGCTCGAGTGGACACCGCCGCTGACCGGATTCATGCCGGTGCGGGTGAGCCATGACGACTGGGGCCGCCCCTGGGCAACGCCCTGCCCCACCAACGGCTCCGGAGACTTCACCTCCCTGGCCCTGACCGATGGTTTTGTGGAACTGCCGCCGGGCCCGGCCGAGCTGCACAAGGGTTTTCTCACCCGGCTGTATCGCTGGTAGCCTAGCGCCATGAGTGCCACGAGTTCCACGGCGCTGACGGCGCTGCAACCACGACGGCCACGGGACACGCTCGGACGCCCGTTGCGGGACCTGCGCATTTCGGTCACCGATCGCTGCAATTTCCGCTGTCCCTACTGCATGCCGCGCGAGCGCTACCATGAGCACTACCGCTTCCTGAAATCCGGCGAGCGCCTGGACTTCGGGGAAATCGTGCGCCTGACGCGCCTGTTCCTGACGCTCGGCGTGCGAAAACTTCGCATCACGGGCGGTGAGCCGCTGTTGCGCGCCGGGCTCGCCGACCTGATCGGCGATCTCACCTCGCTCCCCGGCATGGAGGACATCGCGCTGACGACCAACGGCGTGCTGCTCGGACAGCAGGCGATTGCGCTGCGCGCCGCAGGCCTGCAGCGCGTGACGGTCAGCCTCGACAGCCTGGACCCGGAAGTGTTCGCGCGACTGGCGGGGGGCTTCGGCAATCCGGAGGAAGTGCTGGCAGGCATCGCGGCCGCGCAGCGCGCCGGGCTGGCGCCGCTCAAGATCAATGCGGTCGTGCAGCGTGGCGTCAATGATCACACCGTACTGGCGCTGCTGGAGCATTTCCGCGGCACGGACATCACGGTGCGCCTGATCGAATACATGGACGTCGGCAACCGCAATGAATGGCAACCGCAGCAGGTCGTGCCGTCGATCGAGCTGCTCCAGCTCATTCAGGCGCGCTGGCCGCTAAATCCCCTGGCGCGCAATTACACCGGCGAAGTGGCCGAGCGCTACGCTTACGCGGATGGCCAGGGCGAGATCGGCTTCATCTCCTCGATCTCGCAGCCTTTCTGCAGCGATTGCTCCCGCGCCCGGCTGTCCTCGGAGGGTGTGCTCTACACCTGCCTGTTTGCCACCCATGGACTGGATCTGCGCGGCCCGCTGCGTGGCGGCGCGAGCGACGAGGAACTGCTCGAGGCGATCCGCGGCTGCTGGCAGGCGCGCACCGATCGCTACAGCGAATTGCGCGGCCACGTCGCGGGCCCAGCGGTGCCGCGCGTGGAGATGAACCAGGTGGGCGGATAGGTCGCCCCGGAACGCTCCATGGCAAAGCGCAAGGCCACCGCCAGGCTCAGCCACCTCGATGCGGCCCGCCGCCCCACCATGGTGGCCGTGGGTGACAAGGCCATCACGCACCGCATCGCTGAGGCTGAGGCGCGCTTGCGCCTGCCCGCCGTGGTGGCGCGCGCCCTGCGGGCCAGCGGCCACCGCACCGCCAAAGGTCCGGTGTTCGATACCGCGATCGTGGCCGGCGTGTTGGCCGCCAAGCGTACCGCGGAACTGATCCCCTTCTGCCACCCGCTGCCGATCGAGCACTGCGTGATCCGCATCGGACGCGCCGCGGGCCGACAGCTGCGCATCCGCTGCCGCGTGGAGACTCACCACCGGACCGGCGTGGAGATGGAGGCGCTCACGGGGGCGAGCGTCGCGGCGCTGACGATTTATGATATGTGCAAGGCACTCTCGCACGACATTCGCATCCTCGAGGTGCGATTGCTGCACAAGTCCGGTGGACGCCGTCGCGTCGGGCGCCCGTCCGGTGCGCGCCGCGCCAGGGTCGCATGAGCGCGCCGCTCTATGGCCTGCTGCTGACCGGCGGCCGGAGCCGCCGCATGCAACGCGACAAGCTCGCCCTCGAGTACGGCGGCCAGCCGCAATTGGCGCGCGCCATGGCCCTGCTCGAACCGCTGGTGGAGCGGAGCTTCATATCCGTGCGCGCCGATCAGCGCGATGATCCACAGCGCGCCGCCTTTCCCTGCATCACCGATGTGCTGCCGGAGATCGGCCCGATCGGCGGCATTCACGCGGCGCTGTGCGCCCATGCCGAGGCGGCCTGGCTGGTGTTGGCCGGTGACCTGCCCTTTCTCAATGCCGCGACCCTGCAGCAGCTGATCGCGGCACGCGCACCGCAGCGCTTGGCCACCGCGTTTCGCAGCAGCCACGATGGCAAGCCGGAGCCGCTGTGCGCGATCTTCGAGCCGACCAGCCGGGATTTGATCGAGGCGTGGATCGCCGCTGGCCAGCGTTGCCCGCGCGATTTCCTGGCGCACTCTGATGTCGAACTGCTCGAGCTGCGTGATGCCCGCGCGCTCGACAACGTCAACACTGCGGCGGAATACCTGCAGGCGCGCGGCGAGTTCACCGAGCGCGGTGCGGGAGCCGGGAATGGCGCCGGCCCGACCAGTCCGGGCGCCAGGCGCCGGTTGAATATCCAGTATTTCGCATTGCTGCGCGAGCAGGCAGGGCGCCGTGAGGAGACCGTGACGAGCGCTGCCGTGGATGCGCGCGCGCTGTATGCCGAGCTGAGCGCGGTGCGGGGACTGAAACTCAGGCCCGAGCAATTGCGGGTGGCGATCAATGAATCCTTCGCCGACTGGTCCCAGCCGCTCAGCGAAGGCGACACGGTGGTATTTCTGCCGCCGGTGGCAGGCGGTTGAGCGCCTTTCGCTTCAGCGCTGTGGCGCTCGACATGGCGGCACTGCGTGCCGAGCTCACCGATCCGGGCTGCGGCGCCTATGCCGCTTTCGAGGGCTGGGTGCGCAACCACAATGAGGGTCAGCGCGTCACGCGCCTGGAATACGAAGCCTACGCACCGCTGGCGGCACGCGAGGGTGAACAGGTCATTGCGGAGGCGATCAGCCGCTACGGCCTGCATGGCGCACTGTGCGTGCACCGGATCGGCGCGCTGCCGCTGGGCGAAATCGCCGTCTGGGTCGGCGCCTCGGCGCCACACCGCGATGAGGCCTTTCGCGCCTGCCGCTACGTCATCGATGAAGTGAAGCACCGCCTGCCGATCTGGAAAAAGGAATACTACGAGGGCGGGGACTCCGGCTGGGTCAATTGCGAGCGCTGCGCGGCGCCGGTGGACCATGCCGGCGCCGGTGCCGCGGCGCCTGCGACCCCTGAACCCCACGGGCACGGTCACGCGCACGGGCCGCGACGCTGAAATACCAGCCGTGCGCGAGCACAGGAAGCAGCAGCGCGGCGCCCAGGATCTCGTGCAGGAGCGTGACCCGCGCCTGCCACAGCTCACTCGACAGGAAAAATTGCGCGCCGCCGGCCAGCACGAGTGCCGCCATCCACAGCGTCAGCCACCAGCCGCTGGCCCGGCGCTGGCGGCCCGCCGCGACCCCGGCGTGGCGCCCGGCGAACCAGCCCAGCAGGAACAGCCCGAGCAGCGCGAGCACGCCGTGAATCGTCAACAGCGGCGTTTCGAGCGGTTGGCGTGCGACACCAAATTCGCCCGGCCGCGCGTACAGATAGTGCACCAGGAGCCACCCCACCCCCGTTAGCCACAGCGCACCCAGCACGGCGAGCAGAGCGGCGCTGATGCGCTGTGACAGGCGCGTACCGTAATCCACGGCGAAGTCCATCGGGCCGCGGGCCGGCGGGCGCATCATGGCGTGCTCGCTCCGGGCGGCTGCAGCGCCAGCTGCCACAGCAGCGCGAGATAACGCACGCCGGCCGTGAGGTGCTCGCAGGACAGCGTCGCGCCGGCGATATTGCGGATGTCGATCGCGTTGCGCAGACGTGTGCCATCCGCGCGCCGCGCGAACTGGCGGCGCCAGGCGGCGTTGCGGATCTCCCCGCCGTGGCTCTCGCGATAGCTCAGGATTTCCGGCGCGCGCAGCGTGCCGTCCGCATTGATGCCGAGCGCGTAGTCGATGAAGTCCTGGCGGCCCACGACTTCATCGGTGAAAAAAAATCCGAGCGGCCCTGTCGCACCCTGCACCCGCCAGGCGCGCAGCTGGCCGTGCGGCGGCTGCGGGCCGGCCGCTGCGCTCAGAGCGCGGCGCTGCCTCTCATCGAGCTGCAGCGTCACCGGCTCGAAGGCGCGTGCTTCGGGAAAGATGGCCTGCTGCGCCTGTCCCACCGTCAGGTAATCGGCGGCCACCGCCGGAGCGGCCGGCGCCAGCAGCACCACCATGGGGGCTCCGAACAGTGCCGTGGCCAGCTGCCGGTTCATGACCCTTCCCGCTCAGAATTCATAGCCCAGGCCGAGGGCCAGGCGATCGCCGCCGCCGCTGTCGGTAAAATCGACGTAGTCGGCTTTGACGATTACGCCGCGTGTCCAGAGCCAGTCGAGACCCACGGTCAGGGCGCGTCGTTCCGGGTGGGCGGCCGGGGTCAGTCCCGGTCCGAGATCCGCGTAACTGGCGGCCGTATTGAAGCGTTCATAGCGCATGAAGGGGGTGAGCGGCAGGTCGCGTTGGGCGAGGCCACGCCACGCTGCTTCCAGGTAGGCACCGTAGAAGCTTTGCGGGATCAGGGTCGCGCTGCCGAGCAGCCGCAGATTGATCGGGGCCGTGCCGGAAATGCGGCCGCGCGCATACAGGGCCGACAGTTCCACGTCGCCCACTTCCCAGCGCAGGTGTCCTTCCCACAGCGATACCTTCGCGCCTGAAAATCCGGCCTGGCCCTGCCCCGCCCCGCCAGTGAACAGCGATGCGCCCACTTTAAGCCCCGGCGTACCGGTGTAGTTGACCGCCAGGTGAGCGGAAAAGTCCACGGCTCGCGCCTGCGCGAGCTCCTGGTGTATCGAGCCGAGCGGTGAGTCCGAGCCTTCGCTGCTGGCCGCATCCCACTTCGAAAGGTCAAACCCGGTCGTCAATCCGGCCTGCAGCTTCAGACCATTCGCCGTGCTGTGCTGTACGCCGATCCCGCCCTCGCGCCAGGTGCTCGGAATGATCGCGGTCTCGACGAAATTGCGGAACACGCCGTGGAAGCGAGTCGGCTCGTGATTCTCGTTGAGCAGGCCGCTTGGGATCAGGAACAACCCCGCCCGCAGGAAGGTGTCGTCGCGCAAATCATGTTCAATGTAGGCCTGCTCGATCTCCACTTCACCCGGATCGCTGCTGGAGGACACGGCATGCTCGACCTCCAATTCGCTTTGCAGGCGCGTGTGCTCGTCGAAACGGTAACCGGCGCCGATGACGAATCGCGCCAGGTCGAATCGCGCCTCTTCGGGATGGTCGGTCGGCCGGTCATAGGTCAGTTCGCCATAGCCCCACCAGGACAGGGCGGGCTCAACCTCTGGCGCTGCAGCAAGACACCGCGCCGGGAGGCTGCCGGCCAACAATATCAATAAAATCCGTGGCTTCAAGATGAAGTTCCCTCCTTCAGGCGCTATTTGTAAATGAGAATGATTCTTACTAAGATCTAGCTATGTGTCAAGAGTACCGTGTCGCAAGGCTCCGCCCTGCCCTGGGAACCCTCGCCGGGATCGAAGCGCGGGCGCCATCCCGGCGGCAGGCCGAGCGGGCGCTTGCCGCGGGCTACGCGGCCCTGGGCCGCGTCGAGGCCCTGCTGCATCCGGTCCGAGAGGGGAGCGATCTGGCCCGCCTCAACGCCGCTGTGGCCGGCCGCCGCATCGCCGTGCACCCCTGGACCGCCCAGCTGCTGCGGCTCAGCCGGGAACTGTGCCTGCTGTCGGCCGGCCGCTTCGAGCCGGCCCTGCCCGCCTGTGGCACCGTGCTGCAGTGGCTACCGGTGGGGCCGCGGTCGGTTCATGTGCGCCGCGCGGCCCACGTCGACCTGGGCGGCATCGCCAAGGGCTTCGCAGTCGACCGGGCGATCGAGGCGATGCAGGAGGCGGGCGCCAGCAGCGGACTCGTCAACGCCGGCGGTGACCTGCGCGTGTTTGGTCGCGAGGCTTGGCCGCTGTGGATCCGCCTGGGAGGCGCCGAACCGCGGCAACTGCTGCTGCGGGATGCGGCGCTCGCGGGGAGCGATCCCGGCTCCGCGCAGCCACCGGCCGAACACCGGGGCTATTACGCGCCCGGGTCTGCGCCGCGCTCAGGGCCGCGCGCGGCCGCCGTCATGGCGCCGAGCGCGGCACTGGCCGATGCGCTGACCAAGGTGCTGGTGCACGCCGCGCGCGGGCCCAAAAACGCACTCCTCTCCCGCTATCGCGCTCGGGAAATCCGCCCGCTCGGCTGACGCCGGCGCGCGGCCGGCCGCGGCCCTTCATCCAGGCCGCACCTGGCCCTCGCCGCGCACCACGTACTTGTAGGTGGTGAGCTGCTCCAGGCCAATCGGCCCGCGGGCGTGAAACCGATCAGTGGAAATGCCGATCTCCGCGCCCATGCCAAACTCGCCGCCGTCGGCGAACTGGGTCGAGGCATTGTGGAGCACGATGGCGCTGTCGACGCGGGCCAGGAAGCGCTGCGCGGTGGCGTTGTTGGCGGTAACGATCGCCTCGGTGTGTGCCGATCCGTAGCGCGCGATGTGCCCGATGGCGGCATCGACGCCCGCGACGGCGCGGGCCGCGATGATGGGCCCCAGATACTCGGTGTACCAGTCCTGCTCGGTGGCCTCGCGCACCCGCGGATCGAGCGCGCGTACCGCCTCATCGCCACGTACTTCGCAGCCCGCGTCCAGCAGCGCGACGATCAGCGAGCGCTGCAGCTCCGGCGTCGCCGCCTGATCGAGCAACAGCGTCTCGGCCGCGCCGCACACGCCGGTGCGGCGGACCTTGGAATTGAGCACCACCGAGCGGGCCATGTGCGCGTCGGCCTCACGGTCGACATACACGTGGCAGTTGCCCTCGAGGTGCCCGATCACCGGGACGCGCGCCTCGGCCTGCACGCGCGCGACCAGGCTCTTGCCGCCGCGCGGCACCAGCACGTCGAGGTACTCGCTCATGCCCGCGAGCATTTCGCCCACCGCCGCGCGATCGGGCGTGGGCACGAGCTGGATGCAAGCAGCAGGAAGGCCCGTGGCGGCGAGACCCGCCAGCAGGCAGGCGTGGATCGCCGCGCTCGAGCGCCCGCTCTCCGAGCCACAGCGGAGGATCGCGGCATTGCCGGCCTTCAGGCACAGCGCGCCGGCGTCCGCGGTGACGTTGGGCCGGCTCTCGTAGATGATGCCGATGACGCCGAGCGGTACACGCACCCGCTGGATGCGCAACCCATTCGGGCGCGTCCATTCCGCGCTGACGCTGCCCACGGGATCCGCCAACCGCGCAATCTCTTCCAGACCGTGCGCCATGGCCTCGACGCGCCCGGCATCGAGCTCCAGGCGTTCCAGGAGCGCGCTTCCCAGTCCGCTCGCGCGCGCCGCACGCATGTCATCCGCGTTGGCTTCCAGGATCGCAGCGCGGCGCGCACGCAGCGCGGCGGCCGCGGCCAGCAGCGCAGCGTTCTTCACCGCGGTATCGGCAAGCGCCAAGGGCGCCGCGGCGGCCACGGCGGCCTGGCCGAGCTCGCGCATCAGCGCCTGCACCGCGCTCACGGAGCGCCCTCCGTTTCACCCACCACCGGCACGGGTCCCTCGCGGGCCAGTATCACCAGATCGTCGCGATGGATCAGCTCCCCCCGGCCGCGAAACCCCAGTAGCTGTTCGATCTCGGAGCTGCGCCTGCCCATGATCTTCGTCGTCTCGGCATCCGAGTAGCCGGCGATGCCGCGCGCGACCTCCTGTCCTTCGGCGCTCAGCACACTGACGGTGTCCCCCGAATCGAAGCGCCCCATCGTCCCGGTCACACCGGCGGGCAGCAGGCTCTTGCCGGCGGCGAGGGCGCGCAGCGCCCCGGCATCGATGCGCAGGGCGCCGGCCGGACGCAGCGTGCCGGCGATCCATTGCTTGCGCGCCGCGACGGGTGTCGAGGCCGGCAGGAACCAAGTGCAGCGTGCGCCGGACTCGATGCTTTTCAGGGGATGGTGCCCGTCACCGGCGGCGATGCACATGTGGCAGCCTGCGCCCACGGCGATGCGCGCCGCGGCGATCTTGGTCGCCATGCCGCCCGAACCGACCCCCGACGCGGTACCGGCCGCCATGGCCTCGATCGCCGGCGTGATGTGGGCCACCTGCTCGATGAAGCGGGCATCGCCGGCGCGATTCGGATCGGAGGTGTACAGCCCGTCGACGTCCGACAGCAGCACCAGGCAATCGGCGCTGATCATCTGCGCGACGCGCGCCGCCAGCCGGTCGTTGTCACCGTAGCGGATCTCGGCGGTCGCCACCGTGTCATTCTCGTTGATCACGGGTATCGCGCCCAGCGCCAGGAGCGATTCAAGAGTGGCACGCGCATTCAGGTAGCGGGTGCGCTGCTCGCTGTCCTCGAGCGTCAGCAGCACCTGCGCGACGGTGACGTCGTGGGCCTCGAGCAGCTCCTTGTAGGCATGCGCGAGCCGGATCTGCCCCACGGCCGCGGCCGCCTGGCTCTCCTCGAGCCGCAGTGTCCCGGCGGCCAGGCCGAGGTGGCGGCGGCCCAGCGCGATGGCGCCCGAGGACACGAGTATCAGCTGCTGCCCGCGCCGGCGCAGCCGCAACAGGTCCTCGATGAGGGCCTCGAGCCAGGCCCGCTTGAGATGGCCGCTGCGGGCATCGACCAGCAGCGCCGAGCCGACCTTGACCACCACGCGGCGCGCCGTCGCCAGGGGCGAGCGCGCGGCGTTGCTGGCGGTCTTGACGGGGCTCATGGCGGCTTGTGGGTTTAGTAGATTAAAGGGTGCCGGGACTCCAGTGTACCTACCGTGGCGCGGCGTTGCCTTAGGCGCGGCGTGGGCCCTAATATCGGGGCCCGGCCGCGCGCCACGCGGCGGTTGCATTCGAGAGGATCAGAGCGGTGGCCAGAGAATTCGAGCCCGTGGTGGGCCAGTGGTACGAAAATATCGATGAAAACGACAGCTTTCGCGTGCTGTCCGTGGACGCGGACGCCGAGTTGATCGAAATCGAGTACCTCGATGGGGACATCGAGGAGATCGACCTCGACACCTGGGCCGAGTTCGACCTCGACAAGATCGAGCAGCCGGAAGGCTGGTCGGGCGAGGAGATCGGCAAGGCGGGCGAGGAGGAGGAAGAGGAGGACGAGGCCGAGGACGATGACTGGGACGATGACGAGGATGAGGATGAAGACGACCTCGACGAGGAGGCTGACGGCAATTACTGAGCGCTGCCGGCACCAGGCGGCGATGTTTGCTAGCCTGCGCGCATGAGCAACCCTTTCGACAGTTGGTACCACGAGCGCGAGTCCGCCTGGCTGTACCGGGTGGTCGCGGACGCCGAATCCGATCCCCGCCTGCAGCAGCTGTTCCGCGCGCTCAGCCAGGCCGCGGAAGAGCAGGCCCTGCACTGGGCGAAGATCGCGAATCCCGGTGAATTCCGCCCGCAGCTGCGCTCGCGCCTGGTCGCCTGGCTGGTACGCCGCCTGGGCCCGCGCGCCCTCAAGCCGGTGCTCGCGGCGATGAAGCTGCGCGGTCTTTCAGCTTACGGCGCCGCCACGGCCGTGGCCGGCCACCTGATGCCGGTGACGGTGCAGGATGTGGGCCAACGGCACCGCAGCGTCACCGGCGGGAACAACCTGCGTGCCGCGGTCTTTGGCGTGAATGACGGGCTGGTCTCGAACATCAGCCTGATTCTCGGAGTCGCCGGTGCCGGCGCCAGCGGCCAGGTCATCCTGACCAGCGGCCTGGCCGGTCTCCTGGCCGGCTCGCTCTCGATGTCCGCGGGCGAGTATGTGTCGGTGCGCTCGCAGCGTGAGATGTACGAATACCAGATTGGACTGGAGCGCGACGAGCTCGCGGAATACCCGGCTGAGGAAGCCGAAGAGCTGGCGCTGATCTACCAGGCGCGCGGCCTGGAGCTCGAGCAGGCCCGTGAGATCGCGACCCGCCTGATGGCCAATCCGCAGCACGCCCTCAACACCCTGGCGCGGGAAGAGCTGGGGCTCAACCCCGACGAGCTGGCCTCGCCCTGGGCCGCGGCGATTTTCTCCTTCTGCGCCTTCGGCACCGGCGCCTTGCTGCCGCTGCTGCCCTTCCTGGTCCACGCCGCCGGCCGCAACGCGATGGGGTGGTCGGCGGGATTGACCGGCCTGGCGCTGTTCGGCGTGGGCATGGCCCTGAGCCTCTTCAGCGGCCGCAGCGCCTGGCGTGGCGCCCTGCGCATGCTGCTGATTGGCGCCGCCGCGGCCACCTGCACCTGGGCCGTGGGGCATGCGGCGGGCGCCGCGCTCAGCTAGCCAGGGCGGGGAAATCCGCCTTGTTTTCAAAGGTATTTGTCCTCTGGGGCCCTTGAACTCCGCGCCATTGCTATCATCTAAGCGGTGACGCTAATCCCCATTTGGAGCCCCAGAGGCGATCGATCCCCATGAAAAGAATCCTGCTGTTCCTGGCCACCAACCTGGCCGTGCTCCTGATCCTGTCGGTCGTGGCCCGCCTGACCGGGCTCGACCGATGGCTCGCGGTGAACGGTTCCAGCTACAGCGGCCTGCTGGTCATGGCCGCCCTGTTCGGATTCGGCGGCGCACTGATCTCGCTGGCCATGTCCAAATGGATGGCCAAGCGCGCGATGGGTGTCCGGGTCATCGCTCAGCCGGCCAACGCGAACGAGCAGTGGCTCGTCAACACGGTGCGCGCACTGGCGAGCGAGGCGGGCATCGGCATGCCGGAAGTCGGCGTGTTCGATTCTCCGCAGCCCAATGCCTTTGCCACTGGCGCGCGGCGCGATGCGGCCCTGGTGGCGGTGAGCAGCGGATTGCTCCAGACCATGGGCCGCAGCGAGGTGGAGGCCGTGCTCGGCCATGAGATCACCCACGTGGCCAACGGCGACATGGTGACGCTGACGCTGGTTCAGGGTGTCGTGAACACCTTCGTGATTTTCCTGGCGCGCATCATTGGCAGCATCGTCGACCGGGCGCTCTCGGGCAATCGCGAAGGCCGGGGCGGCATCGGTTATTTCGCCACCGTGATGGTGGCGCAGCTGGTGCTGGGGATCCTCGCCAGCATGATCGTCATGTGGTTCTCGCGGCGGCGCGAGTTCCGGGCCGACGCCGGTGGTGCGCGCCTGGCCGGACGCAACAACATGATTGGTGCCCTGGAGAGGCTCCGCGCCAGTCACGGGCCGGCCCTGCCGGCGCAACTGGCGGCCTTCGGGATCGGCGGCGGCGACGGCAGGGGGTGGCAGAGGCTGTTCATGAGCCACCCCCCGATTGAGGAACGCATCGCAGCTCTGCGCGCCCAGGTCTGAAAATCGTCGATAACTCATTGAATTTGAAATAGTCGATTGCAAGGGCGGAATCTCTTCAGTACAGTCGCCCACCACTTGACAGTACGCGCGTCGCGGTAGCGACCGCAGGAAACCCATGACCGCCCCTGCCGATCAGCGCTCGTTCCGACTGACCTCGTTCATCTGGTCCGCGATGCTGCGCTTTTTCGACGGCAGCAAGGACCGGTTGGTGGCCGCCCGTGCGCAGCTGCCGGACCGCATCGACTGGGCGCGGAGCCTGCCCTTCCTCCTGATGCACCTCGCCTGCCTGGCGGCCATCTGGACCGGTGTCAGCCCGGTGGCCGTCGTCGTGGCGATCATCGCCTACCTGCTGCGCATGTTTGCAATCACCGGCTTTTACCACCGCTATTTTTCACACCGCACCTTCAAGACCTCGCGGGTCGGACAGTTCGTGTTCGGTTTGCTGGGCGCCTCGGCCGTGCAGCGCGGCCCTGTCTGGTGGGCCGCGCATCACCGGCATCACCACGCGAACTCGGACCGCGCCACCGACGTTCACTCCCCCAGCCAGCACGGCTTCTGGCGCTCCCACATGGGCTGGTTCCTGACGATCAAGGGCTTTGCGCCCGACTTCCAGCTGGTGCGCGACCTGCTGAAGTTTCCGGAACTGCGCTGGCTCGACCGCTTCGACATCTTCGTGCCGGTCTTCCTGGGCGTCGGCATGTTCCTGCTGGGCGTGATCCTTCACAACGTCGCGCCGCAGCTGGGCACCACGGGCTGGCAGATGCTGGTCTGGGGCTTCGTGATCTCGACGGTGTTCTGCTGGCACGCCACCTACACCATCAATTCACTGTCACACGTCTTTGGCGGCCAGCGCTACCGCACCGGCGACACCAGCCGCAACAACTGGCTGCTGGCGATTCTCACCCTGGGCGAAGGCTGGCACAACAACCACCACTACTATCCGAACTCGGTGCGACAGGGGTTCTACTGGTGGGAATACGACATGACCTACTACGTGCTGAAGCTGTTGAGCTGGTGCGGCATCATCTGGGACCTCAAGGCCATCCCGGTTGCGGTCCGCGAGAATCCGAGCCGCCGCCTGCGCGCTCGCGGCTGAAGCGCCCGGCCCTCGCCTGCCCTTGAGGGCGGCGGGTCATCACAGGCGGAGTCATCGCAGGGGGTGCAGGCTGTGAAACCGAGCATAGTCCCGGTCGAGCTGGAAATTCCTGAAGACGCGCGGCCCGGGCCCCTGGCGGCGCTGGGGCGCAGACTGCTGCTGTCCCGCTTCCGGCGCCTGCGTCATGGCGAGATCCGTATCGTCGATGGCGACACCGAGCAGCTGTGCGGCGCGCGCAGCGAGCGCTGCCCGCTGTCGGTGACGGTTGAAGTGCTGCATCCACGCTTCTACGCCGACGCCGTCTTTGGCGGCACGGTGGGCGCGGGCACGGCCTATATCCGCGGCCTGTGGCGCTGCAGCGACCTGACCGGGCTGGCGCGCATCATGTATGCCAACCGCGAACTCATGGACCAGCTCGATCGACGCTGGACCACCTTGAGCCGCCCGCTGCTGCGCCTGTTCCACTGGCTGCATCGCAACAGCCGGGACGGGAGCGCCCGCAACATCATCGCCCACTACGATCTGGGCAATGACTTCTACCGGCTGATGCTCGATGAAACGATGGCCTATTCCTGCGGCATCTTTGCCGGCGATTCCACCACCCTGGCCGAGGCCTCGCGCGCCAAGTTCGACCTCGCCTGCCGCAAGCTGGCGCTGCAACCCGGCGAGCAGCTGCTGGAAATCGGCACCGGCTGGGGTGGCCTGGCGATACACGCGGCGCGCCACTACGGCTGCCACGTCACCACGACCACGATCTCGCGCCAGCAGTACGACTATGCCCGCGAGGAAATCGCGCGTCAGGGCCTCACTGATCGCGTCACGCTGCTGCTGGAGGACTACCGCGAGCTGCGTGGGAGTTATCACAAGCTCGTGTCGGTAGAAATGATCGAGGCCGTCGGGGCACCGTACCTGGACACTTACCTGGCCAAGTGCTCCGCGCTCCTCGAGCGGAGCGGCGCCATGCTGCTGCAGGCGATCACCATCCGGGACCAGGACTACCGCACCGCGCTGCGCTCGGTCAATTTCATCCAGCGCTACGTGTTCCCGGGCAGCTTCATTCCTTCGGTCAGCGCGATTGCCGATTCGCTCCGTCGGGTGACGGACCTGAAGCTGTTTCATCTCGAGGACATCGGCCCGCACTACGCGCGTACGCTGGCGCTGTGGCGCCGGAATTTCTTCGAGCACCTGGGCGCGGTACGCAAGCTCGGCTACTCCGAGCCCTTCATCCGCCTGTGGGAATTCTACTTGTGCAGCTGCGAGGGTGGATTTGCCGAGCGGCAGCTGGGCGACGTGCAGATGTTGCTGACCAAGCCTGGCTGCCGGCGCGCCGTCATCGCGCCCGCCTGAACCGCCCGTACCGGATGGACGCCAGCGCCGAGGCGGCGAGATTGCGCGATGCGCTGCGCGCGCTGGCTGAGCCCGGTTCGCTGCTCGAAGCGGACGCCGAGACCGCACCCTTCCTCATCGACCATCGCCGCCAGTACCAGGGCCGCGCGCTGGCAGTCGCGCTGCCGCGCAGTGTCGCGGAGGTTTCCAGGCTGCTCGCCTGGTGCAACGCGCACCGGATCGGCGTGGTGCCGCAGGGCGGCAACACCGGCTACTGCGGCGGCGCCACGCCGGATGAATCCGGCCTGCAGCTCGTGATCGGCCTGCAGCGTCTCAATCGCGTCCGCGAAGTGAACGCGGCCGACTTCTCGATGACGGTCGAGGCCGGCTGCCCGCTCGCCGGGGTGCAGCAGGCGGCCGCGCAGGCGGGGCGATTCTTCCCGCTGGAGCTCGGCTCCTCGGGCAGCTGCCAGATCGGCGGGAATCTGGCGACCAACGCCGGGGGACTGAACGTGCTGCGCTTCGGCATGGCGCGCGAACTGACGCTCGGCATCGAAGCGGTGCTGCCCGACGGCCGGGTGTTCCAGCGCCTGCGTTCGCTCCGCAAGGACAACACCGGCTACGACCTGCGCGGACTGCTGATCGGCTCGGAGGGCACGCTCGGCATCATCACCGCCGCGACGCTCAAGCTGTGGCCCCAGTTGCGCAGCACGGCCACGGCGCTCGTGGCCGTGCCCAGCGTCGCCGCCGCGGTGGACTTGCTGGCCCGACTGCGCAGCGTCGCGGCGGAGCGGGTCAATTCCTTCGAGCTGCTGCCGCACGCCGCGCTCGAGCTGGTGTTCCGCCACATCGAGGGCGCCGTCGATCCGCTGGGCACGCCGCACGAGTGGTATGCCCTGTGTGAGCTGAGCTCGTTTGCCAGCGAGCCCCTCGACGCGCTGCTCGAGCAGGCGCTGGCCGAAGCGAGCGCGGCCAGCGTGGTGCTCGATGCCGCCTTCGCGCCCGGCGAGCGTGCCCGCGCGAATCTTTGGCGCCTGCGGGAGAGCGTTCCGGAAGCCCAGCGCCGCGCCGGGCCCAGCCTGAAGCACGACATTTCCGTGCCCGTCGCGCGGCTGGCGGAGTTCGTCGCCCAGGCCTCTGTCTGGGTGCAGAGCGAAGTTCCGGAGGGGACGCTCGTCGCCTACGGGCACGCCGGCGATGGCAACCTGCACTTCAACATCAGTTTCCTCAAGGGCACCGCGAGCGCACAGGTCGCCTCGCGCGAGCCGGCCATACGCAGGTGGCTCCACGATCTGGTCGCCGCGCACGGCGGCAGCTTCAGTGCTGAGCACGGCATCGGCCGGCTCAAGGTCGGCGAACTCGAGCGCTACGCCTCGCCCGCGGAGCTCTCGATGATGCGCGAGATCAAGCGGGCCCTGGACCCGGCGGGGATCATGAATCCGGGCAAGGTACTGGCCAGCGGCGGAGCGGCGCCGAGCTAGCCCACGCGCTTCATCTCCTCCTTGCCCAGGTGGATCGCCGCCGCCGCGACGTTGTCCTCAAGATGAGCCACGCGCGAAGTGCCGGGGATCGGCAGCATGACCGGCGATCTTGCCAGCAACCAGGCCAGCGCGGCCTGCGCCATGTCGATCTGCTGCTCGTGGGCGATCGCGGCGAGTGCCACGATTCTCGGGTCCGCGGCGGCGCCCTGTTCGCGCTCCGCAAGCGGTGCCCAGGGCAGGAAGGCGATGCCCTCGCGTTCACAGACCTCGAGCACATCATCCGATTCCCGGTCCGCCACGTTGTAGCGATTCTGTACCGACACCACCTTGACCAGCGCACGCGCCACCGCCAGCTGCTGGGTATCGACGTTCGACAGGCCGATATGCCGGATCTTGCCCTCGCGCTGCAGCTTGCCCAGCTCGCCGACTGAATCCTCGAAGGGCACATGAGGGTCCGGCCGGTGGAACTGGTAGAGCGTGATCTGCTCGACCGCCAGGCGTTTCAGGCTCGCCTCGCAGGCTTCGCGCAGGTGCTCGGGACGCCCGTCGCTCACCCAGGCGGACGCGCTCGGCCGCACCAGCCCGCCCTTGGTCGCGATCACGAGATCCGATGGGTACGGATGCAGCGCCTCCTTGATCAGCAGCTCACTGACGTAAGGCCCGTAGGCGTCGGCGGTATCGATGAAATTCGTGCCGAGCTCGATCGCACGGCGCAGCACCGCCAGCGCTTCGCCGTGATCGCGTGGCTGGCCCCAGATTCCATCGCCGGTGATGCGCATGGCCCCGAACCCCAGGCGGTTCACGGTACGATCGCCAACCCGCAGCGTGCCGGCCGCGGGTGCTGCGGCGGCGAATCCCGGTGCCATCGCGATGCTGGTCACAACCGCGGCACTGCTCACCAGGAAGCCGCGCCGGGATGTCTGCTCAGTGTTCATGGCGTACTCCTTTGCTCGTCGGTGGGTGGAAGCTGTCTGATCAGGCCCTCCTGAGCCGTGCTCGCCACGAGGCGTCCATCGCGCGCGTAGAGGCTGCCGCGCGTGAAACCGCGTGCTCCGGAGGCGCTGGGGCTGTCGGTCACGTACAGCAGCCAGTCATCGATGCGCACCGAGCGGTGAAACCACATGGCGTGATCGATGCTGGCGATCAGGAATTTGCTGGCGGCCAGCTCGCGCTCGTGCGAGGCGAGCGCGGTGCCCAGCAGGTTGAAATCGGAAGCGTAGGCCAGCAGGCAGCGGTGCAGCAGCTCGTCGTCCGGCAGGCGGTCAACCGTGCGCATCCACAGCTGCTGGCGCGGCGAGCCCGGCTGCCCGTCCGGCAAGGCCCGCGACACGGTACGAAATTCAATCGGGCGCTTCTGCATGAACTCGCGCAGGCGCGGAGAGAGCCGCTCGAGCCGGGCCTGGCTCAGCGGGAGGGCTTCCGGCAGCCCCTCCGGCGGTGGCACCTCCGGCATCGGCTGCTGGTGCTCGAGCCCGGGCTCAGGGGCCTGGAACGACGCGGACAGGTTGAAGATCTGCTCGCCGTGCTGGATGGCCGTGACACGGCGGCTGCTGATGGCGTGGCCATCGCGGCTGCGATCGACGAAATAGATGATGGGCGCGTTGAAATCACCACGCCGCAGAAAATAGGCATGCAGGGAGTGCACGTCCCGGCCGCCGTCCACGGTCCCGTAAGCGGCCTTGAGGGCCTGTCCCAGCACCTGGCCGCCGTAGACCTGCGGACTACCGATGTCGCGGCTCTCGCCTCTGAAAACATTGAGCTCGAGGCGCTCGAGCTCCAGGAGTCGCAGCAGCTCGGCCAGCCTCTGATCCATGGGCTCTAGCTCCCGGCGACGCCCAGCCGCTTCTGCATGATCGGGCTCGTGGTGGTGTACTGCAGAAACTGCTTCTTGGCCGGATACAGGTGGTGCTGCACGGCGAAGGAAGCCAGCGCCGCCTCGTGAAAGGCCGACAGGATCAGCTTCTTCTTGCCCGGATAGCTGTTGATGTCACCGATCGCGAATATGCCGGGTATGCTGCTCTGGAATTTTTCGGTGTCGACCCGGATCGCGCGTTTGTCGAGCTCGAGGCCCCATTCGGCAATCGGCCCCAGCTTGGGCGCCAGGCCGAAGAACACCAGCAGCTGCTCGGCCTCCAGCACCTGGAGGCCGCCGTCCGCCGCCTTGACCTCGACGCCCAGCAGGCGCCCGGAATCCGTGCGCAGCGCCTGGGCCACGCCCTCGATGAACTGCAGTTTGCCCGCGGCCCCGAGCTCGCGCATGCGCGCCACCGAGGCCGGTGCGCCCCGGAACTCGGCGCGCCGGTGCACCAGGGCCAGTGACGCGGCCTTCGGTGCGAGTTCGATGGTCCAGTCCAGCGCCGAGTCACCGCCGCCGAAGATCACGAGCTTGCGCCCGATGAAGTCCGCTGCGCTGCCCACCTTGTAGTGCAGTTGCCGGCCCTCGAAGGATTCGGCGTCCGGGACGTGCAGGCGCCGCGGCTGGAAGGAGCCGACGCCGCCGGCGATGATCACCGCACCGGCATCGAACACGGTGCCGGCGCTCGTCACCACGCGAAAGCGGCCGCTGTCCTGTTTCTTGAGTTCCACGGTTTCCTCGCCCAGGTGCAGTTGGGCCCCAAAGGGCTTGATCTGCAGCAGCAGGCGATCCACCAGCTCCTGCGCACCGCAGACGGGGAGCGCGGGAATATCGTAGATGGGCTTGTCGGGATACAGCTCGGTGCACTGCCCGCCCGCGGCCGCCAGTGAATCCAGCACGTGCGCCTTGATCCCCAGCAGCCCGAGCTCGAAGACCTGGAAGAGTCCGGCCGGACCGGCACCGATGATGACCACTTCGGCCGTGATGGGGTCGCGCACTACCTGCTGCCTGGAGAAATAGAGCCGCAAATTCTAGCGATGCGACCTCTAGTCAGCAAACGCAAATACGTGGACAATTGATTCAAACCTTATGCGCCATCAGCCATATCCCCCGCAAGGACATCCATGACCAGCAACACAGAGCTGCACCAGCGCCGCGTCGCCGCCGTGCCGCGCGGCGTCGCCAATTCCCTGCCCATCTATGCCGAGCGCGCCACCAACGCGGAGCTCTGGGATGTGGAGGGCCGCCGCTACGTCGACTTCGCCAGCGGCATCGCCGTGCTCAACACCGGCCACCGCCATCCGGCCGTGGTCAAGGCGATTGGCGCGCAGCTCGAGCGCCTCATGCACGCCTGCTTTCAGATCACGCCGTACGCGAACTACATCGAGCTGGCGGAAAAGCTCAACGCGCTGGCGCCGGGCCCGACGCCGAAGAAATCCATGCTGTTCTCGACCGGCGCCGAGGCGGTGGAAAATGCGCTGAAGATCGCCCGCTATCACACCAGGCGCTCGGGCGTGATCGCTTTCGGCGGCGCCTTCCACGGCCGCTCCATCGCCGCCATGACGCTGACGGGCAAGGTGCAGCCCTACAAATCCGGCTTTGGCACACTCCTGCCCGCGGTGTATCACGTGCCCTACCCGCTCAATTATCACGGCGTCAGCAGCCAGGACTCGCTCGAGGCGCTCGAGCAGCTGTTCAAGGTGGACGTCGATCCGGCCCAGGTCGCGGCCATCATCATCGAACCGGTGCTCGGCGAGGGCGGCTTCTACATTGCACCGCCGGAGTTTCTGCGCGCGCTGCGCGAGCTGTGCGACCGGCACGGCATCGTGCTCATCATCGACGAGATCCAGTCGGGCTTCGGGCGTACCGGGCGGATGTTCGCGATCGAATACTCTGGCGTCGAACCCGATCTCATGACGGTCGCGAAGAGCATCGCCAGCGGCGTGCCCCTGTCCGCGGTGATCGGCAAGGCACAGATCATGGATGCACCACCGCCCGGCGGTCTCGGCGGCACCTACGCCGGCTCGCCCCTGGGGTGTGCCGCCGCGCTCGCCGTGCTCGAGGTGATGGCCGGCGAAAAACTGCTCGAACGCTCGCTGCGGATCGGTGAGCTGCTGCAGAGCCGGCTGCGCGCGCTGCAGCTGCGCCATCCGGTGATCGGTGAAATCCGGGGCCTGGGCGCCATGGTGGCCATGGAGCTGGTGCGCAGCAAGGACCCCGCGCAACCTGAGGCCGAGCTGACCCGCGCGCTGGTGCAGGCCGCGGCCCGCCACGGGCTGCTGATCCTCTCCTGCGGCATCTACGGCAATGTGATCCGTTTTCTGGCGCCGTTGACGATTTCCGACGCGCTGCTCAGCGAAGGCCTGGAAAAGCTCGAGGCCGCGCTGGCTGAAGTGACGGCCACCCAGGCCGCGCCTGCCCAGCGGATCGCCTGACGCGCTTCAGGCCCGTCCGACGTTGACGTCCGTGGGGGCGTGAAAGTACTCGCTCTCGGCGGCGAGCTGGCCGATCAGGCGCCTCAGTTCGGTGAGCCGGGCTTCGGCCGTGTTGATCGGCAGGCAATCCTCGCAGCGCGCATCGCCGCAGGGCTGGCGGGCATAGAGCCAGTACTGCACGGCCCCGGCGAGCAGGCCGTCGGCGATG
Organism: Steroidobacteraceae bacterium; assembly: GCA_035300345.1. Lineage (GTDB taxonomy): Bacteria > Pseudomonadota > Gammaproteobacteria > Steroidobacterales > Steroidobacteraceae > FEN-1191. The sequence continues at coordinate 13,970 of DATGVM010000036.1, read as the reverse complement.
TCCCACAGGTCCGCTTCCTGGTCCTTGCCGGCCAGGCGATTGCCGAGATCAACGGCCTTGGTGAAGGCCGAATCAAAGGTATCTGCGACTTCTTCCATGGCGGGCATTGTACCTAAACTTTGCGCCGGCTACTGGTAGCCCCGCGCCTGCAGTGCAAAGAGCTGCGCATAATGCCCGCCCGCGGCGACCAGTTGCGCGTGCGTGCCACGCTCGATGATCTGGCCGCGGTCCAGGACCGCGATCTGGTCCGCCATGCGCACCGTGGAAAAGCGGTGCGATATCAGGATGGTGATCCGCTCGCGGGCCAGCTGGCGGAAATGCTCGAACACCTCGGCCTCCGCGCGCGCATCCATCGCGGCGGTGGGCTCATCGAGCACCAGCACGTCGGCCGCCGTGCGCATGAAGGCGCGCGACAGGGCAATCTTCTGCCACTGGCCGCCCGAGAGTTCCCGGCCGTCGTGAAACCACTTGCCCAGCTGGGTCTGGTAGCGCTGCGGCAGTTCCTCGATGAAGTCCGCCGCGCGGCCCAGGTCAGCGGCCCGGCGCCAGCGCGCCTCGTCCTCAAAATGCGGCTCGTCGCCCGCCCCGACATTTTCACCGACGAGCATCTGGTAGTGCGCGAAGTCCTGGAAGATCACGCCGATGCGCTCGCGCAACGCCACCTCATCCCAGTCGCGGATGTCCATGCCCTCGAACAGGATGCGCCCCGCCGTGGGCGCGTACAGCCGGGTCAGCAGCTTGATCAGCGTCGTCTTGCCCGAGCCGTTCTCCCCGACCAGAGCCAGCGAACTGCCCGGCGGCAGCTGCAGCGAGATGTCCTTAAGCGTCGGCTGCTGCGCCCCCGGATATGTAAAGCTCACCCGCTCGAAGCGGATGCCGTCGGCCGGCACGGGCCCGCGGCGTGCATCGCCCCGGGGTGGCTGCACGGGAGTGTCCAGGTACTCGTAGAGCGTGGAGAGGTACAGGTTGTCCTCGTACATGCCCCCGATCGCCGCGAGCATCGCGGCCACCGCGGCCTGTCCCTGTCGGAACAACAGCAGGTACATCGTCATCTGGCCCAGCGTGATGGCACCGTACACCGTGCTCAGCGCGATCCAGGCGTAGGCGCCGTACAGCGTCGCGGTGGCCAGCAGGCTCAAGGCGAAGCCCCAGCTGTCGCGGCGGATCGACAGTGCCCGATCCTGGCCATACAGGCGCGTGAAGATGTCGCGATAGCGCTGCAGGAAGCGCGCGCCGAGCCCGAACAGCCGCACCTCCTTGGCGTGATCCTCGCGCGCCAGCACCGTCTCGAGGTACATCTGCATGCGCGTCTCGGGCGAGCGCCAGCGAAACAGCCGAAAGGCATCGCCGGAGAACTTGGCCTCGGCAACGAAGGCTGGGACTCCGGCCAGCAGCAGCACGGCCACCGTCCAGGGCGAGAAGCGCACCAGCAGCACTGCGAAGCTCAGCAGCGAGATCGCGTTCTGCAGCAGGCCGAAGGTGCGCATCACCAGGCTCAGGGGCCGGCTCGAGGCCTCGCGCCGGGCGCGCGTCAGCTTGTCGTAGAACTCCGAGTCCTCGAAGTGCTGCAGCTCCAGGGTGAGCGCCTTTTCGAGGATCATCACGTTGACGCGCTGGCCGAGCTGTGCGCGCAACAGGGCCTGGCACAGCGACAGCCCGCGCTGCACGCCGGCGAGCGTGGCGACCAGCAGGGCCTCCAGCAGCACCAGTCGCAGCACGGCGTCCACGGCGTGGGTGCTTGAGTGCATCGCCGTCACCACGGCATCGACGATGCGCGAGCCCACCCAGGCAACGCCGGCGGGCAGCAGGCCACCGACCAGGGTCAGCGCCGCGGCCACGAACAGCAGCGGGCGATTGGTGTCCCAGACGAGGCGCACCGCGTGCCGGCTGTAGCGGAACACGCTGAAAAAGCCGCGCAGCGCCTCGCTGACGCGGCGTTGCGGCGCCGCCGCCGGCGGCCGTGCCGGCCCGTGGGAGATCATGCTCGGGCCGCCACCGCGAGCGCGGTCGCGGGCGCTGCCGCCGGCGCCGAGGCCGGGGCCGGGGCCGGTTCATAGCCCAGGTTCGGTGCCAGCCAGCGTTCGATCTGCTCCGGCGGCGAGCCCTTGCGGCGCGCGTAGTCCTCGACCTGGTCGCGATCGATCTTGCCAACGCTGAGGTAGCGCGTCTCGGGATGCGAAAAATACCAGCCGCTGACCGCCGCGGCCGGATACATGGCATAGGATTCCGTGAGCGTGATGCCCGCCGCAGCTGGCGGGTCGAGCAGCTCCCACAGTGCCGCCTTCTCGGTGTGGTCAGGACAGGCCGGATACCCGGGTGCCGGTCGGATGCCGCGATACTCCTCGCGGATCAGCTGCTCGTTGCCGAGCTGCTCTTCCGGCGCGTAACCCCAGAACTCGCGGCGCACACGCTCGTGGAGCCGCTCGGCCAGGGCCTCGGCGAGCCGATCGGCGAGCACCTTGAGCATGATGGCCGAATAATCATCGTGCTGCTGCGTAAAGCGCGCCAGATGCGCTTCGATGCCGATGCCGGCCGTGACTGCGAAGGCCCCCAGGTAGTCCGGCGCCGCCCCGGCGGGCGCGATGAAATCCGCGAGTGAGCCATGAGGCTTGCCCGAGGGCAGGTCCTTCTGTTGGCGCAGGAAATGCACCCGCAGCCGCTCGGCGCCCCGTGCCGCGTCGGAGTAAATGGCCACGTCGTCGTCATCGACCGAGTTGGCCGGAAACAGGCCGACCACGGCGCGAGCGCTCAGCCAGTGCTCCCGGATGACCGTGCGCAGCATGCGCCGCGCGTCGGCGTAGAGACTGGAAGCCTGCTCGCCGTACTGCGGGTCCGTGAGGATGTCCGGGAAGCGCCCGCGCAGTTCCCAGGCCTGGAAGAAGGGCGTCCAATCGATGTAGCGGGTCAGCTCCTCGAGTGAGTAGTCGGCAAAGCGGTGCACGCCCAGGCGCCGCGGCACCGGCGGCCGGTAGGCCTGCCAGTCGCAGCGCCAGCGATTGGCGCGTGCCTGGGCCAGCGAGAACTGTGGACCCTTGACGCGCCTGCCGGCGTGTTGCTCGCGGCGCAGCGCATTATCCTTCTTGATCCCGGCCACATAGGCGGCGCAGGTGGCGCTCGTCTGCAGCTGCTGGCACACGCCCACCGCGCGCGAGGCGTCCTTGACGTAGACCACCGCGCCCTGGTACTGCGGGTCGATGCGCACGGAGGTGTGCGCCGGGGAGGTGGTGGCGCCACCGATCAGCAGCGGTCCGGTGAATCCCTGGCGCTGCATCTCCCGGGCCACGTGCACCATTTCATCGAGCGACGGTGTGATCAGCCCTGACAGGCCGATCAGGTCGGCCTGCTCGCGGCGCGCCGTCTCCAGTATTTTTTCACAGGGCACCATCACGCCCAGGTCGATGACTTCGTAATTGTTGCACTGGAGCACGACACCGACGATGTTCTTGCCGATGTCGTGCACGTCCCCTTTGACCGTGGCCATGACAATCCGGCCGTTGCTGTGGGCGGCTGAGCCGGCGGCCTTGCCCGCCTCGATGAACGGGACCAGGTGCGCAACTGCGCGCTTCATTACGCGCGCCGACTTGACCACCTGCGGCAGGAACATCTTGCCGCTCCCGAACAGGTCCCCCACCACGTTCATGCCATCCATCAGCGGGCCTTCGATCACATCCAGCGGCCGCGGGCTCTTGAGCCGCGCTTCCTCCGTGTCAGCCACGACGTATTCGTCGATGCCGTGCACCAGCGCGTGGGCCAGCCGCTGGTTGACCGGCCAGTCGCGCCAGGCCAGGTCGGCCACCCGCTTCATGCCCGACTCGCCCTGGAAACGGGCAGCGATCTCCAGCAACCGCTCGGTGGCGTCGGTACGGCGCGCGAGTATCACATCGAGCACGCGTTCGCGCAGCTCCGGCTCGATATCCTCGTAGAGCGCGAGTTGCCCGGCGTTGACGATGCCCATGCTCATGCCGGCGCGGATCGCGTGGTAGAGAAATACCGAGTGCATCGCCTCGCGCACGGGATCGTTGCCGCGAAATGCGAAGGAGACGTTGCTGACGCCGCCGCTCACCAGCACGTAGGGGCAGGCAGCGCGAATCCGGCTCACCGCCTCGATGAAATCGAGCGCATAGCGGTTGTGCGTCTCGATGCCGGTGGCGACCGCAAAAATATTCGGATCGAAGACGATGTCCTCGGGCGCGAGCCCGGCCACCTCGGTGAGCAGCCGATAGCTGCGCTCGCAGATGCCAACCTTGCGCTCGACCGTGTCCGCCTGGCCCTGCTCGTCGAAGGCCATCACCACCACGGCGGCGCCGTAGGCGCGCACCTTGCGCGCCTGCTCGAGAAACAGGGCCTCGCCCTCCTTGAGGCTGATTGAATTGACGATGCCCTTGCCCTGCAGGCACTTGAGCCCGGCCTCGATCACCGACCACTTCGAGGAGTCGATCATCACGGGCACGCGCGCAATATCGGGCTCGGTCGCCACGAGATTGAGGAAGCGCACCATCGCGGCCTCGGAGTCGAGCATGCCCTCATCCATGTTGACGTCGATGAGCTGTGCACCGGCGGCGACTTGCGCCCGGGCGATATCGAGCGCGCCGTGGTAATCGCCGGCCTCGATCAGCTTGCGGAACTTCGCCGAGCCGGTCACATTGGTCCGCTCCCCCGCATTGACGAACAGGCTATCCGGACCGATGGTCAGCGGCTCGAGGCCGCTGAGCCGGCAGCGGCGCGGCAGCACCGGCGGGCGGCGCGGCGCCAGGCCCTGCACGTGCTGGCGGATATGCGCGATGTGCTCGGCGGTCGTGCCGCAGCAACCGCCCACGATATTGACGAAGCCGCTGCGGGCAAATTCGCCCACCAGGTCCGCTGTCTCACAGGCCGGTTCGTCGTATTCGCCGAAGGCATTGGGAAGCCCGGCATTCGGATAGGCACAGACCGCGACGTCGGCAATGCCGGCGAGCTCCTCGATATGCGGGCGCAGCTGGCGCGCACCGAGCGCGCAGTTCAGGCCCACGACTTCGGGCCGCGCATGGCGGATCGAATTCCAGAAGGCCTCGACGGTCTGGCCCGAGAGCGTGCGCCCGGAGGCGTCGGTGATCGTGCCGGAGACCATGATCGGCAGGTCCAGGCCCTGCTCATCGAGCACAGCGCGCACGGCGAACAGGGCCGCCTTGGCGTTGAGCGTATCGAAAATAGTCTCGATCAGGAGCAGATCGACGCCACCGGCCACCAAATTGCTGGCCGCATCGCGATAGGTCGCCACGAGCTGGTCGAAGCTGATGTTGCGGAAGGCCGGATCGCTGACGCTCGGGGAGAGCGAGGCCGTGCGGTTGGTGGGACCGAGTGCGCCGGCCACGAAGCGCGGCCGTCCGTCACGCGCGGTGAACTCGTCCGCCACGGAGCGTGCCAGTTGCGCCGCCGCCAGGTTGAGCTCTCCCACCAGGCCTTCCAGCCGGTAGTCGCCCTGCGAGGGGGCCGAGGAATTGAAGCTGTTGGTCTCGATGATGTCGGCGCCCGCATTGAGGAAGCGCTCGTGGATGCCGCGCACCAGCCCGGGCCGCGTGAGCGTCAGCAGGTCGTTGTTGCCCTTCAGGTCGGCGGGCCAGTCGCGAAAGCGCTCGCCGCGATAATCCGCCTCCGTCGGACGCAGCGACTGGATCATCGTGCCCATGGCGCCATCGAGCACCAGAATGCGCTCTTGCAGCAGCTGGCGGAAGGCCGCGACCCGCTCGCTCCGTGTCATGTTCGAACTCCCAAGGCATGGCAGATGGCGTAGGTCAGGTCGGCACGATTAAGCGTGTAGAAATGAAATTCATCGACACCCTCGCGCGCCAGCGCCTCGACTTGCCCGATGGCGAAGGCGGCGGAGATCAGCCGGCGCGTCTCCGCGTCTTCCTCGAGGCCGTCGAATCGCTCCCGCAGCCACTGCGGCACCGTCGCCCCGCAGCGCTCGGCGAAGTGCAGCATCTGCGGCATGCGCGTGATCGGCAGGATGCCGGGCACCAGGCTGGCGCGCACGCCGGCGGCCGCACAGCGGTCGCGAAAGCGCAGGAAGGCCGAGGTGTCGAAGAAGAACTGCGTGATGGCGCGGCTCGCCCCGGCGTCGATCTTGGCCTTGAGCGCGTCGAGATCGCGCTCGAGGCTCGGCGCCTCGGGATGCTTTTCCGGATAGGCGGCCACGGAGATGTCGAAGTCCCCGACGCTGCGCAGGCCGCGCACCAGATCGGAGGCGTGCGCAAAGCCGCCTTCACAGGGCACATAGCCCGCCGCGCCCTGCGGCGCATCGCCGCGCAGTGCGACGATGTGGCGCACGCCCTGGCGCCAGTAGTCACGGGCGATGTCCAGCACCGCCTCGCGCCGCGCCCCGATGCAGGTCAGGTGCGGCGCGGGCGTCAGCGTCGTCTCACGCAGCACGCGCGTCACGAGCTGGTGGGTGCGCTCGCGCGTCGAGCCATCCGCGCCGTAGGTCACGGACACGAACCGCGGCCGGAGCGGCGCGAGGCGCTGGATGGAGCGCCACAGGGTCTGCTCCATCGCCACATCGGCGGGGGGAAAGAACTCGAAAGTGACGGCCACCGCACGCGCCAGCGGCCGCCGCAGGCTGCCAAACTCTTCATGTCGAGGGGTGTCCGCCGGCATGCGCCCTGGCCTCGTGCCTTCAGTGCGCCCGATGCGCGAGCGCCAGCAGATGGTGGCCGCTGGCCAGATCGCAGGGCCAAAGGCGCGCCAGGTGCAGGCCGCCCAGCTCCAGCCACTGGCGCAGGCTGTGGAGCGGGTTGGCGCCACTGCAGGCCTCGATGTCATCGAAACGCTCCACCACCACGAGGCGCCCGGACTTGCGCAGCGCACGCGCCGCCTCGCCGAGCACCTCGGCGGGACGCTCGGCCCCCGCCAGGACGTGCGCAATCGTCACCGTGTCGAACGCGCCGCTCTCGAAGGGCAGTGCGTACATATCGCCGCGATGAAATTCACAGTGCGCAAACCCCCGGCCGTGCACGCGCGCGCGCGCCAGGCGCAGGGCGGGCGCGGACAGGTCGATCCCCACCGCGTGACGGGCCAGCGGCCCCAGCATCTCGAGCATCCGTCCGGTGCCCGTACCGATGTCGAGCAGTTCGCCCACCGCCACCGGACCCAGCACATCGCGCAGCAGCGCACTGAGGCCGAGATCTTCGGGATCGGCGGGCACGGTGCCGGCCAGCTCACCGGCGGCCACCCGGCCCCGATCGCCGATCACGTTTGACAGGCGCACCCGATCGCGCCGCAGCGCCGCATCCTCCGGATCAATGGCGGCCAGCAATTCGTGCACCCAGCGCGAGCGGGCGCCGGTCGCCGGTGTGCGGTAGTAGACGCACTGCTGCTCGCGGAAACGGTCGAGGAAGCCCGCCTCGGTCAGCAAACGCAGGTGCCGGGACACGCGCGGCTGGCTCTGGCCCAAGACGCGGCAGACCTCCCCCACGGTCAGTTCGCCGTGACCCAGGAGCGCCAGCAGGCGCAGGCGCGTGGGCTCGGCCAGGCCCTTGAGGGCCCGCACGGCAAGCTGCACTTTGACTCCGCCTTCCGCCATGTTCAATATATAAACAAATCTTGATATATTTGCTAGTCTAGCGTGATTAATCAGTTCCGGACACCGGTTTAGCCGGCGCCGGCCGCTTCTGGTACCCTGCACGGCCTTTTTTCGCCCTCCCCGGCCTTGAGACCCTGAGTTCCGCATGCAGCGCCCCATCCGCAACATCGCCATCATCGCCCACGTCGACCACGGCAAGACCACGCTGGTCGACTGCCTGCTGAAGCAGTCGGGCACCTTTGCCTCGCACGAAAAGATCGCCGAGCGGGTGATGGACTCCAATGACATCGAGCGCGAGCGCGGCATCACCATCCTGGCGAAGAACTGCGCCATCGAATATGGCGGCACCCGCATCAACATCGTCGACACGCCAGGGCACGCCGACTTTGGCGGTGAAGTCGAGCGCGTGCTCTCGATGGTCGATGGGGTACTGATCCTGGTCGATGCGGTCGAAGGCCCGATGCCCCAGACGCGCTTCGTCACGCGCAAGGCCCTGGGGCTGGGCCACAAGGCCATCATCGTGGTGAACAAGATCGATCGTCCCGGCTCGCGGCCGGGCTGGGTCGTGGATCAGACCTTCGACCTGTTCGACAAGCTCGGCGCCACCGATGAACAGCTCGACTTCCCGGTGCTGTACGCCTCGGCGCTCCAGGGCTGGGCCAGCCTCGACCCGACGCGGGTCGAGACCGACATGTCGGCCCTGTTCGAGGCGGTGCTGCAATACGTGCCGCCGCCGCGCAGCGAGCCGGAGGGCCCCCTGCAGCTGCAGATCTCGACGCTCGATTACAACTCCTACGTCGGCCGCATCGGCATCGGCCGGATTCGCCGCGGCACGCTGCGCGCCGGCGCCCAGGTGGCGCTGCGCTACGGCGCCGAGGACCGCGGTACCGCCCGCATCGCGCAGGTGCTCGCCTTCAAGGGGCTGCAGCGCGAGAGCGTGGAGGAAGCGGCGGCGGGCGACATCGTCGCGGTCACCGGCATCGAGGGCGTGAACATCGGCCTGACGGTCTGCGATGTGGAGCTGGCCGAGGGCCTGCCGCCCATCCAGGTCGACGAACCGACGCTGGCGATGAATTTTCAGGTCAACACCTCGCCGTTCGCAGGGCGCGAGGGAAAGTTTGTCACCAGCCGGCAGATCCGCGAGCGCCTGATGCGCGAACTGCAGAGCAATGTCGCGCTGCGCGTCGAGGAGACCGAGGAGCCCGACGTGTTCCGGGTCTCGGGCCGCGGCGAACTGCACCTGACGATCCTGGTGGAAAACATGCGCCGCGAGGGCTTTGAGCTCGCGGTCGGCAAGCCGCAGGTGCTCAAGAAGGTCGTCGATGGCCGTACGCTGGAGCCCTTCGAGGCCCTCACCGTCGATATCGACACGGAATGCCAGGGCGCCGTGATGGAAGCGCTCGGCGTGCGCCGCGCGGAGCTCACCGACATGGTGATCGACGCCCAGGGCCGTGTGCGCCTCGAATACCGCATTCCCGCGCGCGGCCTGATCGGCTTTCAGGGCGAGTTCATGACCATGACGCGTGGCAATGGACTACTGAGCCACATCTTCGACGGCTTCGACGAAGTGAAGGGCATCATTCCTGACCGGCACAACGGCGTGCTCATCAGCAACGAGAATGGCGAAGCGGTCGCCTATTCGATCTTCGCGCTGCAGGAGCGCGGCCGCATGTTCGTCAGCCATGGCGAAAAAGTCTACGAGGGCATGGTCATCGGGATCCATAGCCGCGACAACGACCTCGTGGTCAACCCGATCAAGACCAAGAAACTGACCAACATCCGCGCCGCCGGCAAGGACGACGCGCTGCTGCTGACACCGCCGATCAAGCTGACGCTCGAATACGCCGTCGAATTCATTGCCGATGATGAGCTGGTCGAGGTCACGCCTGCGAGCATCCGCATCCGCAAGCGCGCCCTGCGCGAGCACGATCGCCGCCGCGCGGCGCGCAGCGAGTCGGCGGCGGCCCTGGGCTGAGCGCTCGCCCGCCTCGGGGACAATCTGGTGTCCGTTAAATTCCCGCTGCTTCTGTCGGCCGGCGGCGACAGCAACATGGCTGCCGCGGACGCGGCAAAATAGCGGCTCCACTTCGGAGCGTCCCGTGCAAAGACACCGACCCGCTTTCCTGCGTGATTCTCCGCGCCTCGCACTGCTTGCGGCGCTGTCGCTGCCGGCGCTGTGGTGGGCGGCAGCGCCCGCCAGGGCCGCGCTCGGCGATACCATCGCCTCCGTGAGCACCGACACGGCGCGGCTCAGGGCCGTCCTGCGTGTCAGCGGCGGCGCGAATTACAGCGTCCATGAACTCACGACGGCGGAAGGCACCGCGATCCGGGAATTCGTGACGCCGGCCGGCACGGTCTTCGCCGTGGCCTGGCGTGGCCCATTCAAACCGGACTTGCGCCTGCTGCTGGGCGGCTATTTCGACCTGTACGCCCGCGCGCCGCGCAGCACCGGCTCGACGCGGACGCAACTGGCGGTCGACCAGCCGGCCCTGGTGGTGCGCGCCGGTGGCCATATGCGGGCGTTTTCCGGTGTGGCCTGGGTGCCGACGCTGGTGCCTGCCGGGGTGGTCCCCGGGGAGCTGCAGTAGTGGCGCGCTCTCTGGCGGCGGCCTTGCTGGTGCTGGCCCTGAGCGCCTGCGGCGGCGGCTCGGGCGGGGGTGGAACGCCCCCACCGACCGGCACCAATGTGGCTGCGGTGATCGTCGATGCCGGCCCAGGCGGGACATCGGCCAACCTGCCCTTCGTCACGGTCACGGTCTGTGTGCCGGGCACCAGCACCTGCCAGACGATCGATCACGTGCTGCTGGACACGGGTTCCACCGGGATGCGGATCATCTACGAGGGACTGGGAACCTCCCCGATCTCTCTGCCGCAGGCGCAATCGCTGGCGGGCAACCCGCTGGACGAGTGCTTCCAGTTCGCCGACGGCTTTACCTGGGGCAGCGTACGCACGGCCGACGTGCAGGTCGCGGACGGCACCGCCCTGAACGTGCCGATTCAACTCGTCGGCGATCCGTTGGTACCGGGCATCCCTCTGGATTGCCCCAACGGCGGTCCGCCTGAAAATACGGTGGTGGCGTTCGGCGCCAACGGAGTACTGGGCGTGAGCGTTTTTCGCGAGGACTGCGGGTCCGCGTGCGCGACGATCGCAAATCCCGGTGGCAGCGGGGCCTACTACGACTGTCCGGCGAGCGGCTGCATCGGCAGCACCCTCGCCCAGGCGGCCCAGGTGCAGAATCCGGTCTACCACTTTGCCACCAACAACAACGGGGTCGCCGTCGAAATGCCCACGATCAGTTCGGCCGGCCAGTTGAGTGCGCGCGGCTCGCTCATCCTGGGTATCGGCACGCAAACCAACAATCAGCTGGGCGCGGCCACCGTGTTGACGGTCGGCACCAGCGGTGAGTTTACGACCGCCTACAAGGGCACGACGCTGACCTACAGCTTCATCGACTCGGGCTCGAATGCCTATTTCTTCAACGACAGCGCGATGCCGGCCTGCGTGACAAATGTCGGCTTCTACTGCCCCGCCAGGACCACGCTGTCCGCGGTCAACACCGGCAAGAACGGTACCGTCAGCAACGTGTCCTTCGATGTGGCCGACGCGGATGCGCTCACCAGGAACAATCCCACCTTCAGCGCCCTGCCCAATATTGCCGGCACCAACACGCTGCCGTCATCATTCGACTGGGGCCTGCCGTTTCTCTACGGGCGGCGCGTGTACGTGGCAATCGAGGGGCAGAGCACCAGCGCGGGGCTCGGACCGTACGTCGCCTACTGAGCCGGCTTTAGCGTTCGCCCTTCAGGAAGCGGACGTACCGGTCCAGCGCCGGGCGCTGATCGTCCCAGAGTTCATAGCTGACCGCGTCCGCGCCCAGCGCGGTCTGCACGGCGAGGCTGCGGGCGGCTGCAATGAAGCGCAGGGTGTCGAGGTCGGCCGGAAACACCAGCGGCTTTGCGTCCTGCCCCGCCGGCGCGTGAACGGCACGCGCGATGCCGAGCTCGGCGGGCGTCTTGCCGTTCGCGTTGAGCCTGATGCGGCGATCATCGGCGATGAGCAGCAGCGAATCCGCGAGCGCCACAGCCGGCGCGTTCTGCGGATCGAGCGTCGACCAGACGTACACGATGAGCACGTACTCGAGCTTGCCGCCACGATTGACCGAGGCTGCGACCACGGTCACGTAATCGCGCAGGTTGGCGGCCCGCTCGCTCCGATCGCGCGCAAACACCAGGGGCGCGTCGACCGAGGTGATGGTGGCACCGGTCTGCTCGTCCAGGTACTCATGCGGTTGTGGAATTGCCGGCGCGCTGGTGCACCCGGCAATGAGGAGCAGCGCGCCGGCCAGCAGCGCGGGAAGACAACGGAGCAGCACCATCAGAACCCGAGGCGGTAAGCCAGGCTCACATAATAGCGCTTAGTGTTCTGGGTCTGCAGGGAGTTGTCGCGCTTGCCGATCTGCCCGCCCGCCTCGAACTGCAGCAGGCGCTGCCCGTGCTGGTAGTCGAGCAGCACGGAGGGCACCAAAGACAGTTCAGTGCTGCCGTCGCTGCTGAGCTGCCGATGATCGATCGTGAGTCTCGGCCCCAGCCGCCAGGAACCGCCGATCGGCATGCGGTTGGTGGCGGCGATCGAGGCGATCTTGCCGGCTTCCGTGTTGGCGTAGGCGAAGCTCAGCACGTTGAAGTCGCCGGTTCGCCACAGGTTCGAGCCATAGATCTGTGCCTGGTAGGACAGGTCCAGTCCGGTGGCGTCCTGGGCCGGCACCCCACCTGAGGCCACGGTGGCGCCTATTTCCGTAGCACTGACCGTCGTCGAGAACTGAAAGCGCTGGCCGAGCGGCCGGGTGGCTGTGAGGCTGTAGTTGGACGTCACCGCGGTGCGATCGATCGCCAACTGGTGGATCTCGGGATCTGTGAAGATCAGGCGCATCTCGTCCAGCGTGGTATCGGGCTGCCCAATCAGGGAGTTGCGCAGCGAGATCACCGGAGCGTTGCGCTTCTCGGCATCGAAACTCAGGCTCCAGCGATCCGGCAGCTGCAGAGTGCCCAGCAAGGCTGCGGCGTTCAGCGACTTGAAATAGATGTCGTAGTCCACCAGCGCGGTCAGCGATCCCTTGGGCAGCAGCAGCCGCGCCTCGAGGCCGGTGCCGCGCCGATCGGTTTCGCCCTCGAAGCGCTGCTGGGCGAAAAATACGCTCGCGTCCCAATGGGCGCCGGGAGGCGTATAGGGGATCGCGACCGCCCAGAAACTCCGGGCCCGCTGGATGCCGAGGTTCGTCTGCTCGACCGGATAGCCCGCGCTGACGTTGATCGCCCAGGCCGGCACGATCTGCCAGGAGGCAAAGGCACCGTCAAAGGTGCCCAGCACGCCGTCACTGTTGCGCGACTGACGGCCGAAGCGGCCGAGCAGGCCCCACTTGCGATCGTCGAGTTCGATGGTCGCCACGCTGACACGCTTGGTGGAGTCGCTGCTGCTGGTCGCGGAGCTGCCGGCAAAATTCTTGGCATATCCCGCGCTGACGCGCGCGAGCAGGTCGAAGCGTTCGCCGCGGTCGCGCGCCAGCAGATCGACGTCCGTGTAGACGGCATTCTGCTGCTGCGTCGGGCTGTTGTTGGGCACCGCGCCGGTGGGGCCGTTCACCGTATTGCTCACGCTCGTACTATCGTTGCGGTACGTCTGCGAGAAACCGCCGTTCACGGTCCAGCCGGTCGCCGCGGCACCGCCACCGCCGGTGCCGGTGCGCGCGCTCAGCGAGGCGGCGCGCAGCGTTGCCAGGCGTCGCGTGATGCGCTCGGCCGCCTCGCCGCTCGGGTAGCGGCGCAGATACTCCTCGTACTCGGCCTTGGCGTGCGCCAGCTGTCCGGAGCGCTCCCGCGCCAGGCCCAGCAGTTCCTGCATCGCGGAGCGCTCGGGGAATTCCGGCTGGCGCTGCAGCTTGGTCAACGCGGCGATCGCCTTCGTATAATCGCGCGCCGTCATGGCCGCGCGCGCCTCCGCCACGAGACTGGCCAGAGCGGCCGGATCAAGGGCCGGATCAGAGCCGATGCGTTCGACCGCGGGCAGGGTTTCAGCCGGCCCGGCGGCGCTCGTGACCTCATCGCCGATCGCCAGCCAGGCGCGCGGATAGTCCGCCAGGGCCTGATTGAGCACCCGTTCGGCGTCAGCGCGTTTTTCAAAGGGGCCGGCCCGCAGCCGGTACCAGGTCTGCTCATCCACCACCGCCTGGCTCACGAACACCGGCACCTTGAGCCGGTCGCGCGCAAGCTGCACGGTCTCGGGCGGATAATCGCTGGGCTGCGATTCGAGGTTGACGGCGTAGCTGGTGGCCGGACCGCTCGGTTCGTTGACCATCACCTTGCCGTGGCCGCGGGCGCGATCGATGAGACGCAGGCGCAGGCCGCGCGGATCCAC
>DATGVM010000035.1:0-5000 GCA_035300345.1 Steroidobacteraceae bacterium | reverse complement strand
GCAGCTCGGCGCGATCCATGAGCGCACGCTGCGGCTGATCGGGGATCAGTACGGCGTTCTGAATGGCATGCTGCTCGGCGAGCTGCAGGCGGCAGGCATCGAGCTGCTGTCCGGGACGGTCGGGGACGCCGCGACCCACGCCTGGCTGGAGCAGTACTTCGCCGCCGAGGTCGAGCCGGTCCTGAGTCCTCTGGGGCTCGATCCGGCGCGGCCGTTTCCGCGCATCCAGAACAAGAGCCTCAATTTCATCGTCAGGCTCTCGGGCAAGGACGCCTTCGGGCGCGACGGTGCGCTGGCCGTGGTGCAGGCGCCGCGTTCGCTCCCCCGCATCGTGACGCTGCCCGCCGAGAATGGCCGCCAGCGGCTGGTCGCCCTGTCGACCATCGTCGAGGTGTTCGTCGCCCGGCTGTTCACGGGAATGCAGGTGCTGGGCTGCTACCAGTTCCGCCTGACGCGCAACAGCGACCTGTTCGTCGACGATGAAGAGGTCGACGACCTGCGCCGCGCGCTCGAAGGCGAGCTCGCGCACCGTCGCTACGGCGCGGCCGTGCGCCTGGAGACCGCCGCCGACTGTCCGCAGGACATGGTCAACTACCTGCTGCAGCAATTCGCGCTGGAGCCGCGCGACTGGTATTCGGTGCCGGGCCCGGTGAACCTCAACCGCTTCTCTGCGATCTATGACCTGGTGGCGCGGCCCGACCTCAAGTACACGCCGTTCACCCCGGGGCTGGCGGAAGGCTTCAGCGGCGCGCACGACCTGTTCGATGCCATCCGCCAGCGCGACGTGCTGCTGCATCATCCGTTTCAGAGCTTCACGCCGCTGATGGACCTGCTGCGGCAGGCAGCTGCCGATCCGACGGTACTGGCGATCAAGCAGACGCTGTACCGCACCGGCGATCGCTCACCCATCGTCGACGCGCTGGTGGCCGCGGCACAGGCGGGCAAGGACGTCACGGTCGTCATCGAGCTGCGCGCGCGCTTTGACGAGGAGGCGAATATCGAGCTGTCGACGCGCCTGCAGGAGGCCGGCGCGCACGTGATGTACGGCGTGGTCGGCTACAAGACGCACGCCAAGCTCATGCTGATCGTGCGCCGCGAGGCCGACGGCATCCGCCGCTACTGCCACCTGGGTACCGGCAACTATCACCCGGGCACATCGCGCAGCTACACCGACTACGGCCTATTCACCTGCGACGAGGCCATCGGCACCGACGTGCACGAGATCTTCCTGCAGCTTACCAGCCTGACCCAGACGCCGCGCCTGCGCCGGCTCCTGCAGTCGCCCTTCACGCTGCACGAATCACTGCAGGCGCTGATCGAGCGCGAGATCGCCCACGCCCGCGCCGGCAAGCGCGCGCGCGTGATCGCCAAGCTCAATGCACTCGTCGATCCGCAGACCATCGAGAACCTGTACCGCGCCTCGACTGCCGGCGTGCAGATCGACCTGATCGTGCGCGGCGTATGCGCGCTGCGCCCGGGGCTCCCCGGCATCTCGGATCACATCCAGGTACGCTCGATCGTCGGGCGCTTCCTCGAGCACTCACGCGCCTTCTGGTTCGAGAACGCCGGCCGGCCGCAGCTCTACCTGGCGAGCGCCGACTGGATGGAGCGCAATTTCTTCCGGCGCGTCGAAGTCGCCTTCCCCGTTACGCAGACGCGGCTGCGCTCACGCATCCGCGCCGACCTCGAGTGCTACCTGACGGACACCAGCAACGCCTGGCTGCTGCAAAGCGACGGCAGTTACCTGCAGGCATCGACGCTGCCCGAGTCGGCCACGGGCGCGGACGCACAGGCGCAGCTGCTCGAGACCTACGCCGCGGCCGCGCGGTTGCCGGAATAGACGCGCAGCTTCAGCCCCTGCACGCGCAGGTTGTCGATCTCCAGCTGCAGGTCCTCGACCGAGAGCGGATGGTCCTTGAGCCAGCGCGCCGGGAAACGCAGCTCCAGCGTGCGAGCGCGCGCCGCGAGCTCGATCGGCGGCAGCGCGGTCGTGGTGCGCCCGCGGTGCAGCAGGACCGAGAGCCGCAGCAGCATGATCAGATGGATCGCGCGCCGGTCCCAGGGTGGAATCAGATCCTCGACGCCCGCCAGTGAGAGTTTTTTGCGATGTGCGCCCACCAGCCGCGCCAGCAGCAGCTGCTCCTCGCGAGCGAAACCGGGCAGGTCGGCGTTCTCCAGCAGGTAGGCACCGTGCCGGTGATAGCCGCTGTGCGCGACGTCCAGGCCGATCTCGTGCAGGCGCGCCGCCCACTTCAGCGCCAGTTCCGCCTGTGGGTCGTCCAGCTCCCAGCTGCCGGCGACCTGTCCGAGAAACTCGAGCGCCGTCGCCTCGACCCTCGCCGCCTGGTCGGCATCGACGTGGTAGCGCTTGAGCATCGAGCTTACGGTGCGCTCGCGCGGATCCTCGTCGGTGAGGCGCCCGATCATGTCATGCAGCAGCCCGTCGCGCAGTGCGCCGTCGGCCATGCGCAGCTGCTCGATGCCGAGCGCTTCGAACAGTTGGCCGAGTATCGCCACGCCTCCCGGGAATACCGGGCGCCGCTCATCGGTGAGCGACTTGTAACCCAGATCGCGCACGTTGCCGGCGCGGCCCATGTCCTCGAGCAGGCGCTCCAGGCCGGCGACGCTGACGCCGCTGCTCTGCGGATCGTGCTCCTGCAGGCACTCGCCGATTGCCCGCACCGTGCCGGAGCTGCCGACGACCCGCTCCCAGCCGCGCTTGAGGAAAGCCGCCTGCACCGGCTCGATCTCGATGCGCGCCGCCAGGCGGGCGCGCTCCAGGCGCCGGGCAGAAAGTTTCCCGTCGGGAAAGAAGCGCTGGCTCATCGAGACGCAGCCGAGTTTCAGGCTCTCGAGCAGCTGCGGCTCATAGCCCTCGCCGATCACGATCTCGGTGCTGCCGCCGCCGATGTCGATCACCAGGCGGCGCCCGGGTTCGGCCGGCAGCGTATGCACGACGCCCGAATAGATGAGCCGCGCCTCCTCCATGCCGGAGATGATTTCGATCGGATGGCCGATCGCATCGCGGGCGCGCTCGAGGAAGGCCTGCTTGCGGCGTGAGATGCGCAGCGCATTGGTGCCAACGACGCGCACGCTCCGTGCGTGCATGTCGCGCAGGCGCTGGCCGAAGCGCTCCAGGCAGGCGAGCGCGCGTGCTGCCACCTGCTTGTCGAGCCTGCCGTCAGGGCCGACGCCGGCGGCCAGGCACACCATCTCGCGCAACCGGTCGATGACCACGAGCTGGCCGTGCGAATAGCGGGCGACGACGAGATGGAAGCTGTTGGAACCCAGGTCGACAGCCGCCAGCACGTCGGGTACGGTGCGGGCGGATCGACTCACGCAGGCTTCAGGCCGTGGTGAAGGAGGAGCCGCAACCGCAGGTGGTCGTGGCGTTCGGATTGCGGATCACGAACTGCGCGCCCTCGAGGCCGTCGCGGAAATCGATCTCCGCGCCGCCGAGGTAATTGACGCTCATGGGGTCGACCAGCAGCTTGACGCCCTGGTTCTCCACGCAGGTGTCGCCCTCCTGCACCTGCTCGTCGAACTCAAAACCATACTGCAGGCCCGAGCAGCCGCCGCCCTGCACAAAGACCCGCAGCATCAGCTGCGGATTACCCTCGGCGCGAATCAGGTCCGCCACTTTGCGGGCCGCGGCATCGGTGAATACCAGCGGCGAGTCGTGACTGTCTGGAGGTGCATCCATAATGTCTGGAAGTGTAGGCGTCGGGGCCACGCTCGTCAAAAACCTGCTTCACACCCTCAGGCGGCGTTCGGCGTGGTGGCCTCGGCCTCCGGCCCGGCCGGAATAAGTCGCCCCGTGATCTCCGCGCCCAGAGCCATCTCGATCACGCCGTAGCTGACACTGCCACGCACCCGTGCCTTGGCGCCCAGCACCACCCGGTCTCTGGCCAGGATGTCGCCGTTGACGGTGCCGTTCAGCACCACCTGTGGCGCCTCGACGGAGCCATCGATCACACCGTGTTCGCTGACGGACAGCGAAGCGCTGCCGCCGGGGACCACACGCACGTTGCCAGCGACGCAGCCGTCCACGTGCAACCCGCCGGTGAATTCGATGTCTCCCTGCACGCGCGCCGAGCGCCCGATCAGGGTGTCGATGCTGGCAGCTGTGTTTTCGCGTCGTTTAAACATGATGGCCCTTTCAGGTGACGTCAGGATTCCAGACAAAAGTTTGCCGATAGGGTGCCACGCTCTTGCGCGCCGGTCGAATCTCGATCGTAACGCGCTCTGCCTTGAAATCGGCCGGCAGGGTCACGGGCTGTTCGATGCTGGTGAAGTAGCGGAAGCTGTAGGGGAGTTCCCGGGTCTTGCCGGCGGTGAGGGCGGCCAGGTCGACGCTGGCGGTGGCGCCGGCGCGTTCCCCATCGATGGTCACCGCGAGCACTCCGGCGCTCGATTCCTCGGGGCGCGTCGGCCGGTTCAGCGCAAAGCGCAGCGCATAGTTATGGGCCGCGGCGTTGACCGTGAGCACCTGGAACTGCTGCACGCGCACCGTCTGCGGCTTCGCTCCGGCCTGCGGATTGGCGATGCCGCGGTAGAACTCCAGATCCTGCTGCGCGCGCCCGAGCCCGGCCTGCAGCTCGCCGATGGTGCGTGCGAGTTCGGAGCGCTCGCGTACCTGGGCCACCTGGGATGCCTCGGCGGCCGCCAGCTGCACGCGCATCTCGTGCGCGCTGGTCTGTAGTTCGGCGATCAGGTCTTCCAGCCTGGCGCGCTCCTGTGCCGCCTGGATGCCGTCAAACCCGGCCTGCTGCCGCCCCAGCTCGAAACTGAGAAAAAGCGAGGCGCCGCCGAGCAGCACGGCCACGACCATGAAGATGCCGCGCCGCGCCGGAGCGTAGGTCCGCACCACCAGCTTGCCGGGGATTTCCACAGTCTTGCGGCTCAGGCGCCCGCGCTGGCGGTGCCGGCCGTGGTGGCACTCGCCGGATGCCACCAGTCCGGATACGGCGGCAGGCCCGCGGGAAAGGCCGCGCCACCCA
>DATGVM010000034.1:0-49092 GCA_035300345.1 Steroidobacteraceae bacterium | reverse complement strand
ACCAACGCTCGACCCTTGGGCGTCAGACGCGCATTCTTGTGCACGGTTGTTCTCTCCTGTCCGCAGTGAAAACTGAGGTCTCGCAACATCAGCTTCCTCTCCCGGGCGGGAGGGAACAACCTATGGAAAGGTCACACCTAGGGCGCCTTGGTTGGCCGCGCGGGGTTGATGATGGCGATGACGCCAAAACCCGGGTGGTCGAAGTGGTTTTTCTCGTTGAACTTGACCTTGCGCAGTTCGCTCAGCGACCAGGCCGGATTGCTGCCCAGGCGCAGGTCAAAGCCGAGGTGCAGGTACTGGCCGCGCTCCACGTAGACGCTGCCGCTTAAGGTCGGCACGCGGATGCCCAGATCCTCGAGCTTCAGTCCCGCGTGCTGCGGCCAATCCGTGGCACCCTGGATCCAGCCCGCATGCGCCAGCACGCGCCATGTGCCACTGGCCCCGATTTTCGAGGCCAGGCTGCCGAGTTGCATTTCAGAGGCGTCCAGCATGCGCTGCAGCGCCGGCGGCGCTGCGCCATGCTCGAGCTGGCCGTTGAAACCGCGTCCCTCGGCGCCCGCACTCAGGTCCTCACCGCTGGGTGGCGCGAGGGACTGGAAGATGATCACTTCCACCTGATACACGCCGGTGGCCGCCGCCGCCGCTCCGCCCAGGCGGGGCAGGAGCGCGAGGAGCAGCGCGAGGCCCGCGGCGAGGGTGTAGCGCGTAGTACTCATGGGCCTATGTTAGCAGCCTTGGGCGCCGCCGCCGGGCCGGCGAGCTCCTGCAGCAGCTGGTGTGCAAATGCAAAACGGGCGGGAATCGTTGACAGCCCCCGGGTGAACCGGAGTTTCAGTGGACCGTCCATGCGGTAGTCGTGGGCCGGCCGCTGGATCAGGGCGATGACGGTCGCGGCATCCACGCGGTTGGCGGCCTCGAACTGCACGCTGCCGCCCTGCGGACCCAGGTCCAGGCGGCGCAGGCCCAGGGCACGTGCGCCCAGGCGGAGCGTGGCGAGCTGCAGCAGGTGGCTCGCGGGCGGGGGCAGGGGACCGAAGCGGTCGAGGAGCTCTCCGCCCATGTCCTGCAACTCGAGCGCGGTCGCGGCGGCAATGCGC
Source organism: Steroidobacteraceae bacterium (assembly GCA_035300345.1). Lineage (GTDB taxonomy): Bacteria > Pseudomonadota > Gammaproteobacteria > Steroidobacterales > Steroidobacteraceae > FEN-1191. The sequence continues at coordinate 47,995 of DATGVM010000034.1, read as the reverse complement.
TGGTACAGCGCCAGTCGCAGATGGACATCGGGAACGAAGTCCTCGGGCAGGAAGGCGGGTACGTGCAGGTCGACCTCGCTGACCGAGGCGAGCGGCCGCTCGAGCTGCGGTTCGTGGCCGGCGCGAAAGGCCACGACGGCCTGCTCCAGCATGTCAAGGTACAGGGTCAGGCCCACTTCGGTGAGTTCACCGGACTGCTGCTCGCCCAGAAACTCGCCTGCGCCACGAATCTCCAGATCATGGGTGGCGAGCAGGAACCCGGCGCCCAGATCCTCCATCGATTCGATCGCATCGAGGCGCTTGGCGGCATCGCTGCTGAGCGCGCGCCGCGAGGGAATGATCAGGTAGGCGTAGGCGCGGTGATGCGAGCGGCCCACGCGGCCCCGCAGCTGGTGGAGCTGCGCCAGCCCCAGGCGATCGGCCCGGTTGATGAGGATGGTATTGGCGGTGGGAACGTCAATGCCGCTCTCGATGATGGTGGTGCAGACCAGCACATTGAAGCGGCGATGGTAGAAATCGACCATCAGCTGCTCAAGCTCGCGCTCGCGCATCTGGCCGTGGCCGAAGCGCACCTGCGCCTCCGGTACCAGCGTGGCGAAGTCCGCCGTGACCTTTTCGATACTCTGCACCTCGTTGTGAACCAGGTAGATCTGGCCGCCGCGGCGCAGTTCGCGCAGGCAGGCCTCGCGCAGGGTCGGGCCGTGCCATTCGCACACAAAGGTCTTGATGGCCAGCCGTCCGGCCGGCGGCGTGCTGATCAGGGACAGTTCGCGCAGGCCACCCAGGGCCATGTTGAGCGTGCGCGGAATCGGCGTCGCCGTCAGCGTCAGCACGTGCACCTCGGCGCGCAGGGTCTTGAGGCGCTCCTTGTCGCGTACGCCGAAGCGATGCTCCTCGTCGATGATCAGCAGCCCGAGGTGCTGGGCGCGGACATTGGTGTGCAGGAGCTTGTGCGTGGCGATCAGGATGTCGATCTTCCCGCTCTCGAAGCCCTCCAGTACGGCCCGGGCATCCCGGCCGGAGCGGAAGCGCGACAGGGCCTCGACGCGCACCGGCCAGTCGGCGAAGCGATCGCGAAAGCTCTGCAGGTGCTGCTCGGCGAGCAGCGTGGTCGGAACCAGTACCGTGACCTGATGGCCGGCCTGCACGGCAACGAAAGCCGCGCGCATGGCCACCTCGGTCTTGCCGAAGCCCACGTCGCCGCAGATGATGCGATCCATCGGGGTCGGACGGGCCAGATCGGCGATCACCTGGGCGATGGCGTCGGCCTGGTCCGCCGTTTCCTCGAACGGAAATGCGTTCGCAAAGGCCTGGTACTCGAGATCGGTTGCGCGCAGCACCGCGGCCTCGTGCGCGTGCCGGCGCGCGTGCAAGTCCAGCAGCTCGGCGGCGACGTCGCGCACCGCCTCGGCGGCGCGCCGGCGCGCCTTCGCCCACTGCTCGGTGCCGAGCTTGTGGAGCGGCGCGCTCTCGGGGCTCCCGCCCGCGTAGCGATTGACGAGGTGCAGCGCGTGCACCGGCACGTACACGCGATCGCCGTCCTGGTATTCGAGCAGCAGGAATTCGCCCGTCTCACCTCCGATCTGCATGAGCTCGAGGCCGAGATACCGGCCGACGCCGTAGGTCTCGTGGACGACCGGCGCGCCCGGCTCAAGGCTCTGGAGATTGCGCAGGATCGCGGCCGGGTCGGCCAGGCTGCGCCGCCGACGCCGCTCCTGCCGGGCGCGCGTGCCAAACAGCTGCGTTTCGGCGAGCAGCATGAGCGCCGGCGCGCGCAGCGCCACACCGCGCAGATCACCGGCCACGATGATGGCGAGCCGCGCGTCACCGTCCACAAATTGCTGCCAGCCATTCACGCTGCGCGGCGAGCGGCCGTGGGCGATGAGCATCTGCGTGATCACTTCGCGCCGGCCAGGGGAGTCCGCGGCCAGCAGCACCCGCCCTGGATACTGCTCGAGGAAGGCCAGCAACGGTGCGAGCGGCTCAGTGGCGCGGGCGTCGAGCCTGAAATCCGGGGGAGCCAGGCAGCCCTGGTCCGCGCTGTCGGCCGAGCCGCCGCCGCTGTCCTCGATGTACACCTGCGAATGCACCGCCAGCTGCGCACCGAGCTCCGCCGGACTGACAAATACCTCCTCGGGGGCCAGCAACGGCCGCTCGATGTCGTGGCGATATTGCTCGTAGCGCGCGCTGATCGCCTGCCAGGAGGCGCTCAGCGCGGCCTCGAGTCCCGGTTCCGTGGCGAGCACCAGGTCGGCGGGCAGGTAATCCATGAGGCTGGCGGTCGCCGGGAAGAACAGCGGCAGGTAATACTCGATGCCGGGCGGCGCAATGCCTTCACTGACGCCGCGGTAGAGGTCCAGCCGCGCGACATCGCCCGCGAAGCGCAGCCGGAAACGCCGCCGGTATTCGCGCACCGAGTCCGCATCGAGCGGAATCTCGCGTGCCGGCAGCAGGCGCAGCGCGTCGATGGCTTCCAGTGAGCGCTGCGTCTCGGGATCGAAGCGCCGCAGGGAATCGATCTGCTCTTCGAGCAGGTCGATGCGTACCGGGAATTCGCTCCCCATGGGCCAGACGTCGAAGAGCGAACCGCGCAGCGCGAACTCGCCCGGGCCGCTCACCTGGCTGACGCTGGCGTAGCCCGCGGCGCTGAGCCGCCGGCGCAGTGACTCGATGGCGAGCGCGGCGCCGCGCTCGAGCGAGAAGCTGCGGGCACTCACGTAGCTGACGGGTGGCAGGCGCGTGAGCAGGCTGTCGGCGGTCAGCAGCAGGATGCCGTGCCGGAACTCGCCGAGCCGCGCGAGTGTCCGCAGCCGCTCTGACACGATGTCCGGGTGCGGTGAAAACTGGTCGTAGGGAAGCGTCTCCCAGTCCGGGAGGGTCAGGATCTCGAGCTCCGCACCGCCGAAGAAGCGCAGCTCCACCGCCAGTTTTTCGAGCTCGCGGATGTCCGATGCGACATGAATCCAGGGCCGGGTATCGGATTGCACCGCCTCGGCCAGCGCCAGCGCGCGAGCCCCCGCAGGCAGCGCCGGCCAGTGCAAGCGCGTGGCGCCGGGGCCGGGAATTGCGGGACGCAGCAGAACGGACATGCAACAGGCCACCGTGCCGGTGCGCAGGCAGCCGGCTCGTTACGGATTTAAGCGCGCGAGCTTAGCGGGGCGCCGCCCGATTACAAGTCTTAGGCCCCGACGGCTACCGCGTCGATCAGCCGGTCCTTTTCGAAGAAAACACTGAAGCCAGCGTAGTCCCAGCGAGTGATCGGCGGCGCGCCCACCGTCGCGTGGCGCGTCTGTGGCGCGCCAAATTTTGCCTCCACGGCGCCCATCGTCTGGCCGCGTGCCGGTAGCTCGACCGTCGAGGGCCGCACCACCACCTGGTCGTCGACCACCATGGTTTCAGCCGTGGCGGCCCCGCCCCACAGGCAGGCCAGCGTCATGGCCAGGCTCAAGCTGCTTGCTTTCATTGCTGCTCCTTGGGTGCCCATGGCGTTACGCCGCACCGGAGGCTCGTGACTATAGCACCGGCCCCGCGCGCCGCTCCAAGGGTCGCGGTGCGCCATGGCCGGCTGTCTCGCGGAACTGTGACGCCGATCCGCTTTGATCGCCGTATGCGGCGCTGTCGTGATTAAATGCCGGGCTCATGTTCCAGCCCCTGTCACTGTTCATCGGCCTGCGCTACGTGCGCTCGCGCCGGCACGCCTTCTTCGTTTCCTTCATCACCTGGGTGTCGCTCGCCGGCGTCGCCCTCGGTGTCGCCGCGCTGATCGTGGTGCTGTCGGTGATGAACGGCCTGAAGGGTGAATTGCGCGAGCGGCTGCTGGCGCTGAGTGCGCACGCGCGCATCGTCGATGCGCGCCCGGCGGCCAGCGCCGACCTGGGGGAGCTCGCTGCCCGTCTGCGCCGGCTGCCCGGCGTGGTCGGCGTGGCGCCCTACATGGACCTGCAGGCCCTTGCTATACACGGCAGCGACATGCTGCCGGTCACCCTGCGCGGCATCGATCCGCGCCGTGAGCCCGAGGTCACGCAGCTCGCCCCGCTGCTGGTGAGAGGTCGCATCACGGCGCTGGCGCCGGGGAGCAACCGGCTGATCCTGGGCGAAGTACTGGCCGAACAGCTGGGCGTGACGGTTGGTGACGCGATCAGCCTGCTGGTGCCGATGGCCAGCGAGTCGGCGGCGCCGGAGCCGAAGCTGCGGGTGTTCGTCGTGGCCGGGATGTTCGCCGCCGGCATCCAGGACCACGATGCGACCCTGGCCCTGGCGGCGCTGGCCGACGTGCAGGCCTTCGCGCCGCAGGCGGTGGGCGCGATCGGTCTGCGACTGCGCTTTGCCGATGCGCTGGCGGTGCCCGATTACATGCCTGCGGTGCGGGCCGCGAGCGGGGCCGGCAGGGTGGTGCGCGACTGGACCCAGGACAACGCCAGTTATTTTCGCGCCATCCGCATCGAGAAGACGATGGTGGCGATGATCCTGCTGCTGGTGGTCGGTGTCGCGGCCTTCAACATCGTCGCCATGCTGGTCATGGTGGTCACCGACAAGCGCACCGACATCGCGATCCTGCGCACGCTCGGCGCGGCTCCCGGCACGGTGCTGCGCGTGTTTATGACCCAGGGGCTGGTGATCGGCTGGTGCGGGGTCGCGGCCGGTGTTGCCCTGGGCGTGCTGGTGGCCGCGAACGTGGCCCGCATCGCGCCATTTCTCGAGCGCCTGTTCCGCTTTCGCTTCTTCGACGCCGACGTCTTCTACATCACCACGCTCCCCTCCGAACTGCACGCGCGCGATGTGCTGTGGATCGGCGTCGCGGCGCTGCTGCTGACGCTGGCCGCCACCGTCTACCCGGCCCTGCGCGCCGCCGCCACGCCGCCGGCGGCGGCGCTGCGCTATGAATGAGCCGTGACGGCGCCTTACGAAATCATGATTGGCACGCGCTATCTGCGCTCCACGCAGCGGCGCGGATTCCTGTCCTTTATCTCGATTGTCTCGATACTCGGAGTGGCGCTGGGTGTCGCGGTCCTGATCGTCGTGCTGTCGGTGATGAACGGCTTCGAGCGCGAGCTGCGCAGCCGCATCCTCAGCGTGACTTCGCACGCGACCCTGATGGGCCTGGGCGGCACGCTGCCCGACTGGCGCGCTGCGCAGGCGCGGGCCCAGGCACAACCGGGGGTCGTCGCGGCGGTGCCCTACATCGAAGTCCAGGCGATGCTGGTGCACGGCGCACGCTCCGCCCCGACGCAGTTGCGTGGCGTGCTGCCGGCGCAGGAGCGCCGCGCCGTGAGCCTCACGCAGCGCATCCGCGGCGGCACGGTTGACGCGCTCGCACCGGGGAGCTATCGCATCGTGCTGGGCGATGCACTGGCTGAAGCGCTGGACGTGCAGGTGGGGGACGCGGTCGTGCTCATCGCGCCCCAGGGCAGCGTGACACCGGCGGGGTTCACGCCCACCATGCGGCGCTTTCAGGTCAGCGGCCTGTTTCATTCCGGCATGTACGAGTACGACAATGCGCTGGCGCTGGCCGCCCTGCAGGATGCGGCGCGCGTCTACCGGCTCGGCGACCAGGTGAGCGGCCTGCGCCTCGCGCTGCGCGATCCGCTCGCGGCGCCGCGCGTGGTGCGGGACCTGGCGCTGCAGCTCGGCGGCGGCTTCTATGTCAGCGACTGGACCCGCAACCATGCCTCGTTCTTCCGCTCGATCCAGGTCACCAAGACGATGATGTTCCTGATCCTGCTGCTGGTGGTGGCGGTCGCGGCCTTCAACATCGTGGCGACTCTGGTGATGGTGGTGCGCGAGAAGCGCCCGGCGATTTCCCTGCTGCGCACGCTCGGCGCGCTGCCGCGCAATGTGCTGGCCATCTTCACGGTGCAGGGCGTGCTGATCGGCCTCGCCGGCACCATCGGCGGCGCCCTGCTCGGCTGGCTGATCGCCGATCACATCGGCGCGCTGGTGGCCATGGTCGAACATCTGAGCGGCGAGCAGTTCCTCGATGCGCGGGTCTACTTCATGAGCGAACTGCCGGCCTATGTGCAGTGGCGCGACGTGCTGCAGGTATGTACCGTCGCCTTCCTGCTGTGCGCCCTGGCGACTCTGTATCCGGCCTGGCGTGCCGCCCTGACCGTGCCGGCGGAGGCCTTGCGACATGACTGAAATTCAGGCGAAGGCGGCAGGACCGGTGCTCAGCGCCCGCGCCGTGGAACGGCGGTTCCAGGAAGGATCGACGACCCTCGAGGTGCTGCGTGGCCTGGATCTGGAGGTGCGTGCCGGCGAACGGCTTGGCATCATCGGTGTTTCCGGCTCCGGCAAGACAACCCTGCTGCAGATTCTGGGTGGACTCGATCGACCCGACGCGGGCCGCGTCGAGATCGATGGGCGCGACCTGCACGCGCTGACTGAGCAGGAGCGCAGTACGCTGCGCAACCGCACGATGGGTTTCGTCTACCAGTTTCACCATCTGCTGGCGGAATTCAGCGCGCTGGAGAATGTCGCCATGCCCCTGCTGGTGCGACGCATCGAAGCCACCGACGCGGCCGCCCGCGCCACCAGCCTGCTGGAACGGGTGGGACTGGGGGCCCGCCTGCGTCACCGGCCGCATCAGCTCTCCGGCGGCGAGCGCCAGCGGGCGGCCGTTGCACGGGCACTGGTGAGCTCGCCGCGCCTGGTGCTCGCCGATGAGCCGACCGGAAATCTCGACGGCCGCAATGCCGAGCAGGTGTTTGGGCTGTTGCTCGAACTGAATCGCGAGCTGGGCACCAGCCTGGTGGTCGTCACCCACGACACGCGCCTGGCCGCCCGCATGGATCGCGTGCTCGAGCTCGATAACGGGATCCTGCGCTAAGGCGGCGCTTTTTCCGCCGGTGCCTCGCGCCGGCGCCGCTGGATCTTGCGCCTGATCGTCTGGCGCCACGCCAGTTCCAGACCCCAGCGCCCGCACAGGCCGCAAATGATCGCGCTCACGAGGCATCCGAGCAGGAAGGGTTTCCACAGCGGTCCCAGGCCGTGCTCGAGCCAGCGCCAGCTGAGCTGGAACGCAAAGTGCCGCGGCGGGCTGTGGAGCAGGACGGTGCCGAGCCGGTAGGCGCCGTAATAAACGGGCACCACCGTGAATGGATTCACCACCCACGTGCTCGCCATCACCACCGGCAGGTTGAGGCGCCAATACAGAGCGGCGAGCACCGCCACCACGGTGTGCACCGGGAGGGGAATAAACGCGATCGCCACTCCGGCCCCGAAGGCGCTCGTGATCGCGTGGCGGTTCTTCGACCACAGCTGCGGGTCCATGACTCGCTGTCCGAAGACGCTGAAATACCAGCGGTCACGGCGCGCCTCCACCCAGTGGCCCAGCTGCTTGACGATTCTGCGCGGCATTCGTGGCGCACTCTAGCAGCCGGCGCACCCCCTGGCGTGCCGCGGTCGCTGAAATCCACATCAGGTATCATGCGCGGTCGGACCAGAGGCGGAGCAAAAGCGGGAATGTGGGAAATCGTGCGTGCCGGCGGCTTGATGATGGGGCCCATCATCCTGTTTTCAGTCATCGCCGTGGCCATCATCCTGGAGCGCCTGTGGACGCTGCAGGACCGGCGTGTGCTGCCGCCCGATCTGACCCGGCGCGTCTGGCAGCTGGTCGAGGCCAATCAGGTCAGCGACAAGGTGATCGAGGCGCTGGAGCAGAATTCTCCGCTGGGGAAAGTGCTGGCCGCGGGCCTGGCTAACCGCCATCGTCCGCGTGATGTGCTGATGGAGCGCCTCGAGGATACCGGCCGCCACGTCGTGCACGAGCTCGAGCGTTTCCTCAACACGCTGGGCACCATCGCCGCCGTATCGCCGCTCCTCGGGCTGCTGGGCACGGTTGGCGGCATCATCAGGGCCTTCAATGCCATCAATGCCGGCGGCGCTGGCGATCCGCGCATGCTCTCCGGAGGCATCGCGCAGGCCCTGATCACGACCGCGGCGGGGCTGTGCGTCGCCATTCCGGCGCTCATCGCCTATCGCTACCTGCGCGGCCGTGTCGATCGCATCGTGATCGAAATGGAAAAGGACGCGATCCAGCTGGCCGATGCCCTGGAGGCGGCGCAGCTGGCAGCGCGCGCCGCAGCCGTATGAACCTCAAGCCGCGCCGCCACGAAGAGCCTGAGATCAACATGGTCTCGCTGATCGACGTGGTGCTGATGCTGGTGATCTTCTTCATGCTGTCCTCCAGCTTCGTGGGCGAAGGGAGGCTGCGAATCCGCCTGCCCCAGGCCTCCTCGGTGCCGGTCGTGCGGGCCGTGGAAGTGCCGCTGGTGGTGACGGTCACCGCGGGCGGCAGCTACCTTGTCAACAATCGCGAGCTGGTCAATGCCAGCCCCGAGACCCTGCGCCGGGCGATCGAACAGGTGGCCCCGGCGCAGCGCGACTTTCCGGTGAGCCTGCGTGCCGACGGCCGCGCGACCCACCAGTCGGTGGTCACGGCGATGGATGTGCTCGGCCAGCTCGGATTTGCGCAGCTCAATTTTGTCACCATGCGCGCCAGCGAGGCCGCGACTCCTTGAACCCAGCGCCTCGCGCCATCGATGCCGCGGCGGTGTACCGCCGGCTGCTGCGCTACGCCCGGCCCCACTGGGGCATGTTCCTGGTCGGTGTGGCAGGCATGGTGATGTATGCCGCCGTCAGCACCATCACCGCCTGGTTCGTCAAGAAATTCCTCAATGCCGCCTTTGTGGCGCAAAACCTCGAGGTGCTGCGCTACGTGCCGGCGGGCATCATCCTGCTGTTCCTGCTGCGCGGCGCCGGTGATTTCCTGGCCAATTATTTTCCCGGCTGGGTCGGCCGGCAGATGATCAAGGCGATCCGCGCCGATCTGTTCGCGCATTACCTGCGCCTGCCCACGGCATGGTATGAGCGCGACTCCACCGGTCCGATGCTGTCTCGACTCACCTACAACGCCGAGCTGGTGGCGGACGCGGCCACCAATTCCGCCACCGTGCTGATTCGCGACACCCTGACGATCGTCGGACTGGTCGCCTACCTGTTCTGGCTGGACTGGCGGCTCGCCGCCTTCGCGATGCTCACCGCTCCGGTGATCGCGCTGCTGGTGCGCAGTGTCAACCAGCGGTTTCGCCGCTACAGCACCCGCATCCAGAATTCGATGGGCGACGTGACGCGCCTGGCGAAGGAGGCCATCGACGCGCATCGCGTCGTCAAGGTCTTCAATGCCCAGGAACACATGCAGGAGACCTTCGGGGCGGCCAATGAGCTCAACCGGCATACCAACATGCGCCTGATTTCGGCGCGCTCCAGCAGCAACCCGATCGTGCAGCTCATCGCGGCCCTGGGGCTGGCCAGCGTGGTCTACGTGGCGATCCGCCAGGTGGTGGGCGGTGAAATGCTGGTGGGGGATTTTCTGGGCTTTCTCACCGCGCTGCTGCTCGTGCCCGAGCCCTTGCGGCGCCTGGTGAGCGTCAGCGGGCCGCTGCAGCAGAGCATCGCCGCGGGTGCCAGTGTTTTTGAAGTGATCGACGCGCCGGGGGAGCCGCAGGGGGGAACGCGTACCCTGAAGCGCGCGCGCGGCGAGGTCGAGTTCCGCGGCGTCGGGTTTACCTATGACGCCGAGAAGGGCAGGGTCCTGCATGACATCAATCTGCGCGTCCCGTCGGGCACCACCGTGGCGATCGTGGGCCGCTCGGGCAGCGGCAAGTCGACGCTGGTCTCGCTCCTGCCGCGCTTCTACGATCCGGCGGTGGGCGCGGTGCTGCTCGACGGGTTCGATATCCGCGAGTACCGCCTGACGGACCTGCGTGCGCAGATCAGTCTCGTCAGCCAGGACGTGGTGCTCTTCGATGACACGATCCGCAACAACATCGTGTTCGGGGCCCGCGGCGTCGACGCCGGCGCGGTGGAAGCCGCGGCGCTGGCGGCCTACATCAGCGACTTCGCGTCCGACCTGCCCCAGGGGCTCGACACCATGGTGGGCGATCGCGGCGTGCTGCTCTCGGGCGGGCAACGCCAGCGCATCGCCATCGCGCGGGCGCTGCTGCGCGACAGTCCGGTACTGGTGCTGGACGAGGCGACTTCAGCGCTCGACACCGCCTCGGAGCGCCACATCCACGCGGCCCTGGATCAGCTGGTGAGGAATCGAACCACCTTCGTCATTGCGCACCGGCTCTCGACGGTGGAGCACGCTGACCTGATCGTCGTGATGGAGGATGGCGCCATCATCGAGTCGGGCACGCACGCCCAGCTGGTCGCCGGCTCGCGCGTGTACGCGCAGCTGCACCAGCTGCAGTTCAACGTGTGAGGTGCGCGGCCGCAACCCATGAGTCTCGAGGCCTGGTTGCAGCGGATCTGGTATGGGGGCCGCACCGCGCCCTGGTGGTTGCGGGCGCTGTCCCCGGTTTTCGGACTCATCGTGCGCGCCCGACGTGCGCTCTATGCGCGCGGCTGGTGCCGGACCGTACGCCTGGCGGTACCGGTGATCGTGGTGGGCAATATCAACGTCGGCGGCACGGGCAAGACCCCGCTGGTCATCTGGCTGGCGGGCAGGCTCGCCGCGCTGGGATTGCCGGTTGCGGTCGTGTCGCGCGGCTACGGACGGCGTGGCCGCCGGGACGTGGTGCGGCTGCTTGCCGGCAGCAGTGCCGATGAGGTCGGCGACGAACCGCTGGTGATTGCCCGGCGCGCGCAGTGCCCGGTGTATGTCGGGAGCGATCGGGTGCGGGCGGCGCAGGCGGCGATTGCGGGCGGGGCGGCCGTGGTGATCGCCGATGACGGCCTGCAGCATCTGCGTCTGGCGCGCGATGCCGAAGTCGCGCTCGCCGACACGCAGCGCGGTTTCGGCAACGGCGCGCTGCTGCCCGCCGGGCCGCTGCGCGAGCTGCCGACGCGGCTCGACACCGTCAGTGCCCTGGTCTGGAGCGTCGAGAGTTTCGGGCCCGCAGCAGGGGAGCGGTGGGAGCAGTTGGAGCGGCCGGGATTCCGAATGCTGCTGGCGGGCAGCGAACTGCGAGCGGTCGGTGCCTCCGGCAGGAGCTGCGAGCTGGCGAGTCTCGCGGGCGAGCGAGTCCATGCGGTGGCGGGGATCGGCAACCCGCGGCGCCTCTTTGCGGCCCTGCGGGCGGCGGGGCTCCAGCCCATCGAGCATCCCTTCCCGGATCACCATCGCTACCGGGCCGCCGATCTGCAGTTCGCGGACCACCTGCCGGTCATCATGACCGAGAAGGATGCCGTAAAATGCCAGTCCTTCGCTCCGGCGAATGGCTGGTACCTGCCGGTGACCGCACATTTCGCGCCGGCCGATGAGAGCGCCCTGCTGGGGAGAATACTGATGGATGCACGCCTGCTCGATATCCTGGTTTGTCCCGTGTGCAAGGGCCCCCTGCGTATGGCGAGCGAGGCCGCCGGCAAGCTGCTGGTGTGCCGCGCCGATCGGCTCGCCTACCCCATACGCGACGGCATCCCGGTGATGCTCGAGGAGGAGGCGCGACTGCTCGAAACTACCGATCCTCTGCTGGAGCGCTAGGGTGTTCAAGGTCGTGATTCCGGCGCGCTACGCCTCATCGCGCCTGCCGGGCAAGGTCCTGCTCCCGATGGCCGGCAAGCCGATGCTGCAATGGGTCTACGAGCGCGCCTGCGCGGCGCAGGCCGAGGAGGTCGTGATCGCCACCGACGACGAGCGCGTCGCCTCCAGCGCGCGTGGCTTCGCCCGGCGCGTGCTCATGACCGCCGCCGGCCATGCATCCGGGACCGACCGGGTGGCTGAAGTCGCGGGCCGCCTGGGATGGAGCGAGCGCGATATCGTGGTCAACGCGCAGGGCGATGAGCCGCTGCTTGCGCCGCAGCTGATTCTGCAGGTCGCGGCGCTCCTGTCGCAGCACGTGCAGGCCGACATTGCGACGCTGGCGACCCCAATCGACAACCTGGCCGATTTCCTCGATCCCAACGTCGTCAAAGTCGTGACGGATGAGCGGGGGCGGGCCCTGTATTTCAGCCGCGCCCCGATTCCCTGGGCCCGTGACGGGGCGCCGTCGGGGCCGCTCAGCCAGACGGAATGGCAGGGCGCGCGGCGGCACCGGGGGCTCTACGCCTATCGCGTCGAGTCGCTGCGCCGCATGGCTTCGCTCCCGCCCTCGGCGCTGGAGAGCACGGAAAAGCTCGAGCAGCTGCGCGCCCTGCAGGCCGGTTTCGACATCCGGGTCGCCGACTGCGCGGTGCAGCCGGGGCCCGACGTCAACACTGCCGAAGACTACGCCCGCGTGAGCGCCTTGCTCGAGGCTGTCCCCTAGCGGCGGCTACTCATCGTTGCGCACGTCGCTGTGCCACGAGTTCGGCTCCGGTGCCGATGACCACACCACCTTGGCAGGCCCCGCAGGCGCCGTTGGCGCCGCTGCGGGCATGGCCGCGGGCGGCGCTGCGGGCGCCGGAGGTGGCGCAGGCTGGCCCTCGCCGGCCTGCCCCGCATCGAAGGCACCCAGGTTCAGTTGCGCCTGGCCGGCGCCCTGGCGCGCGGGCTGGGTCCAGCTCATTGTCGGCTCGTTCCCCGGCGTGCCTCCGCCCGTCTCGCCCGATGGATTGGTATTGCGCGGTGCCTCGGACGGCGGCGGGCCGTCACTGCCCGGCTGGCCCGGGCCCGTCTGCGCCGGATTCTGCTGTTGTCTGTCACCGCCCTCGCGATTGGCGCCGCCGCGCCGGCGCCGGCCTCCGCGGCGCGAACGACCGCCGCGCTCACTGCGTTCGCCCTCGTGCCGTCGCGGCTCTGCGCCCGGCCCGTCGCGCACGGGATCGGCGGGGCGTGCCTCGGTGCGCGGGGTGTCGTGGCGCGCCGGCTCGGCGCGCGGCGCTTCGGGACGCCTTGGCTCGCGGTTGGTCTCATCCCGCGGGCGGCCCTCGCGGCGCGGTTCACCGCGATTGCCCTCGCGGCGCGCGCCCGCGCGATCCCCGTAGGGTCCGCGGCCACCGCCGCGGCGCGGGCCGCCGCGATCGCGATCGCGGTGATCGCGATGATCCCGGTGATCGCGCCCATCGCGGCGGACATCGCCGCGCCCGGCACGGGCGGGGCCCGTATCGCGGGTCTCGGCGCTGCCGGACTCGGAGCCCACGAAAAAACGCTTCATGCGGGCCCACAGGCCGATGCCGGAACCCGGCGGTGCGTGTACCGGGCTGGCGGCGGGAGCCCGTTCCGGCGCAGTGACCACGGGGGCGGCGGTTGGCGGCATGAAGGTCGCCACGGCGGGCGCCTCGGCGGGCGGCTTCTTGTCGCGATCCAGGGTCGGATCGGCGATGGCCGGCGCCGCGGGCATCTGATAACTGACCTGGTTGTGCTCCGGGAGCGCCACCTCGTCGTCGCGGATGCGGCGGAAGGAATATTCCGGCGTCTGGATGTGCGGATTCGGCACCAGCACGATATTGGTATGAGTCTTGTCCTCCATATCGCGCAGCCAGTCGCGCTTCTCGTTCATCAGGTAGGTGGCGACATCCACCGGCACCTGGACAATGATGCGCGAAGTGCGCTCCTTGCGGGCGTCCTCGCCGATCAGGCGCAGGATCGACAGCGCCAGGGACTCGACGCTGCGGATGCTGCCGATGCCATTGCAGCGCGGGCACACGAGGTGGCTCGACTCTCCCAGGCTCGGACGCAGGCGCTGGCGCGACATCTCCAGCAATCCGAAGCGCGACAGGCGGCCGATCTGGATGCGCGCGCGATCCATCTTCATGGCCTCGCGCAGCCGCTCCTCGACCGCGCGCTGGTTCTTGGCGTCTTCCATGTCGATGAAGTCGATGACGATCAGACCGCCGATGTCACGAATACGCAGCTGGCGGCCAATCTCGTCGGCCGCTTCCAGGTTGGTGTTGGTGGCGGTGGCTTCAATGTCCGAGCCACGGGTGGCGCGCGCGGAATTGATGTCGATCGAGACCAGGGCCTCGGTGTAATCGACGACCAGGCTCCCGCCCGAGGGCAGCTGCACCTTGTGGGCGTAGGCCGATTCGATCTGGTTCTCGATCTGGTAGCGCGTGAACAGCGGGATGTCGTCGGTGTAGATCTTGAGCTTGCGCTGCGCGTCCGGGGGCATGAAGCGCTGCATGTATTCCTGCGCCTTCTGGAAGGCGCCCAGGTCATCGGCCAGCACCTCGCCGATGTCGTCACCGAGATAGTCGCGCAGCGAGCGGGTCACCGCATCGCCCTCCTGGTACACCAGGAACGGCGCGCTGCGCCCGCTACCGGCCTGCGCGATCGCATCCCACTGGGTGCGCAGGTTGTCGAGGTCCCACTGCAGCTCCTCGACCGCGCGGCCCACGCCGGCGGTGCGGATGATCGCGCCCATGCCCTCGGGCACGTTGAGCTGGCTCATCACCTCGCGCATCTGGTCGCGGTCCTCGCCCTCGATGCGGCGCGAGACGCCGCCGGCACGCGGACTGTTGGGCATGAGCACCAGGAAGCGCCCGGCCAGGCTGATGAAGGTCGTGAGCGCAGCGCCCTTGGTGCCGCGCTCTTCCTTCTCGACCTGCACCATCAGTTCCTGGCCCTCGGTCACCAGCTCACGGATGTTCATGCGCCCGCCCGGCGCGGCGCTGCGGAAATATTCCTTGGAGATTTCCTTGAGGGGGAGGAAACCGTGGCGCTGCGCGCCATAATCGACGAAGCAGGCTTCGAGCGACTGTTCTACGCGCGAGATCCGCGCCTTGTAGATATTCGCCTTCTTCTGTTCCTTGGACGGGATCTCGATCGATAAGTCGTAAAGCTTCTGGCCGTCAACCAGCGCGACACGCAACTCTTCCTGCTGAGTTGCATTGATAAGCATTCTCTTCATTTTCCCCTACCACTATTGCGTGAGGGGCCGACCGGACAGCGCCGTGCCTGTAAACAGGCGGCGCTGCGGCATCAAGCGACACAGCTCAAGAACCCGAAGATTGAGTGACGGCGCATCCGCTGGGGCATGGTATGTAATTCTGCCGCCCACACAGGCAGCGCCGGAAAACCTTAAGGTTCGCTGACCTTGAGCGGTACCTGCCTACTGGCTCTACCTTTCGGGGAGCTGCAAATGAGGCAAGGTCCTTGATGACCCTGGTCGGCCGAACTCTTGCGATGGCCTCGAATTCGAGGACCAACTACTATGCGGCCGCGTCGGGCCGCGCACTTGCCGCCGCGCGTGGTCTGATAACCCTGTTGGTGCAGGCCAGACCCGCCGCGGGACGCACCCAGTATAGCGGCAACGCGCTTTAGAAACAAAGATTTACGTGGAGGACTGCTTTTGATGGTGGAAGGGCGGAAATCCGGCCACGGCGCGAAATCGGCCGCACAGCACCATGTGGTGGCCGCGGAGGAGGCCGGCCAGAGGCTCGACAAGCTCTTGGGCCAGCTCCTGCCGGCCGTGCCGCGCACGCGCATTTTTCGCCTGATCCGCAAGGGCGAGGTGCGCGTCGAGGGGAAACGCGCCAGTCCCGAACGGCGGGTGCTCGAAGGGGAGCGGGTTCGCGTGCCGCCGGTGCGCGAACGCTCCGACTCGGCCCAGCTGGCGGTGGCAGGCGCCGCCGCACGCGTGCCACCGGCGCTCATCGCCCGCGTGACCGCCGCGATCGTGTACGAGGATGAGCGGCTGCTTGTACTCGACAAACCCACCGGGCTCGCCGTGCACGGTGGGAGCGGATTGAGCTACGGCGTCATCGAGGCGCTGCGGGCCGCGCGCCCCGATGAAACGCTCGAGCTGGTGCATCGCCTCGATCGCGATACCAGCGGCATCCTGATGGTCGCCCGCAAGAGCTCGGCCCTGCGCACGCTCCATGCGCTGCTGCGCGAGGGCCGCGTCGAGAAGAGCTATCTGGCCCTCGTCATTGGTCGCTGGGAGCTGGGCCGCAAGCTCATCGACGCGCCCCTGCTCACGGACGCCAGGACCGGTGGCGAGCGCACGGTGCGGGTGGGCGCCGGGGGCAAATCAGCACGCACGCGCTTCCGGCTCGTGCAACAGTTCGGTTCGCGCGCTTCGCTCCTCGAAGCCACGCTGGAGACCGGCAGGACTCACCAGATCCGGGTGCACGCGGCCTACTGTGGGCATCCGGTGGCCGGCGATGTGAAATATGGCGACGCGGCGGCCAACGCCGTGCTGCGCGAGTTCGGCGTCGCACGCCTGTTCCTGCACGCGCACAGCGTGTCCTTCGAATGGCCGCAGGGCGGGACAGCAAGCTTCAGCGCCCCCTTGCCGGCGGATCTCAAGAGCGTGCTGGACGCCGTGGGCGTCAGGGCACGCGAAAGCCGCAAACCCGCAGGCTCGCGGCGAGCCTGATCAGCGGCAATCCGATCAGCGCGGTCGGATCGGTCGTCGCGATGCTCTCGCACAGACTGATCCCCAGGGCCTCGCTGCGCAGCGCACCGGCGCAGTCGAAGGGCTCGTCGGCGGCCAGGTAGGCGTCGATCTCGCTGTCACGCAGCGTGCGCAACACGACACTGGTCCGATCCATGAAGCAGTCCGCAAAGGCACGGTCGCGATGGAGCACGGCCACGGCCGTGTAGAACTGCGCAGTGCGGCCTGACTGCTGCAGCAACTGCGCCCGGGCGGCGGAGGCATCGCCGGGCTTGTCGAGGATCCGGTCTTCACAGGCCGCCACCTGGTCCGCGCCGATCACGACCGCTCCGGGCGCCAAGCTCGCCACCGCCTCGGCCTTGGCCAGCGCCAGGCGCTCGGCGCGCTGCGCTGCGCCCTCGTGCGCGCGCAAGTCTTCGACGACCTCCGGCCGTCGCACTTCAAAGGGAACTTTCAGTCGCGCGAGCAGCTCGCGACGGTAAACCGAGGTGGAGGCCAGAATAAGTCCGGGCGCGGTCGGCACACAATCACCAGTGCAGAAACAAGGGCTTAAGTCGCCAGCGGGCTTTGACTTGCTGGCAGCAGCTACCTATCATACGCGCCCCATGCCGCAGGGCTGGTCCAAGCCGCGTGATCTTGAACGACTGGCCGAGCAGCGCGCGCAGTTTGAATTCGAGATTCCATTGGCGGAGCTGCCCGGTATACCCGCCGAATTTTCGTTCGCAGCGGAGCCGGTGCGGGTATGGTTGCAGTTTGGCCGCGATCGGGGAGTTGCGGTCGCCGACATCCGCGTGCAGGCCGAGCTTCAGCCGCAGTGCCAGCGCTGCCTAGGCGCGATGCGCCTGCCGATCGAGGCGGTCTCGCGGGTGGCCATCGTCGACAGTGCCGCTGCGGCCGGGCGCGCTCCCGAGGAGCTGGAGACTTTCCTGGCGCCGGACGGGCACAGCAGCCTGGCGGCGCTGGCCGCCGAGGAAATGCTGCTGGCGCTGCCGATTGTGCCGCGCCATGCCGATGGACAGTGCCACCAGGCGGCTGGAGCGGTTGAGCATGGCCCGCCAGGCCCGCCAGCGGCTGCGGCCGAAGGCGAGACGCAGCGCCCGTTTGCGGACCTGCGCGCGATGTTCGAACGCGGCAAGAATTGAAGGCTTGGGACCGATCAGTCTAGGAGTTGGATAGCTATGGCCGTACAGAAAAGCCGCAAGACCCCGTCCAAGCGCGGCATGCACCGCTCGCACGCCCGGCTGAAAAATCCGGCGCTGTCGATCGATGCGCAGTCCGGGGAGAGTCATCTGCGCCACTGCATCACGCCCGACGGTTTCTACCGCGGGCGCCGCGTCATTGAGAAGGTCGGTCCGGAAGACAAGGCTTAAGAGCGCGCTGGCGCCACGGGGAGATTCCCGGTGATGCGTTCCCGAATCGTCGGCACTGGCAGCTACCTGCCGGCGGGTGTGCTGACGAATTTCGATCTCGAGAAGCGCATGGACACCACCGATGCGTGGATCCGCGAGCGCACGGGGATCGAACGCCGCCACATCGTGGCGCCCGGGGAGACTACCGTCGACATGGCCGAGCACGCCGCGCGCGCTGCCCTGGCTGCGGCCGGTCGTTCCCCCGCGGACGTCGATTTGATCATCGTCGGTACCTGCACGCCGGACCTGGTGTTTCCAAACGCGGGGGTCATGCTGCAGGGGCGGCTGGGGAATCTGGGCTGCCCGGCACTGGGGGTCGAGGCGGCGTGCAGCGGATTCATCTACGCGCTCTCGCTGGCGGACAAATTCATCCGTGCGGGCGAGGCGAAGCTGGCCCTGGTGGTCGGCGCCGAGTCGCTCTCGAAAATCACGAATTACAATGATCGCGGCACGGCCATTCTCTTCGGTGATGGCGCCGGAGCGGTACTGCTGGCCGCCGAGCAGGAAGCGGGAATTCTCTCCACGCACCTGCACGCCGATGGCTCCTACCTGCCGCTGCTTCGCTGCACCGGCGGGGTGTCCGCGGGCCACGCGCCGGATGGGGACTACATCACCATGGCCGGTAGCGAAGTCTTCAAGGTGGCGGTGAATATGCTCGCCCGCGCCGTCGACGAGGCGCTCGAGGCCAACCAGGTCAAGCGCTCGGAGCTGGATTGGCTCGTGCCCCACCAGGCGAACATCCGCATCATCCAGGCCACGGCCCGCAAGCTTGAAATGCCGCTGGAGCGGGTCATCATCACGGTGGCCGACCACGGCAACACCTCCAGCGCCTCGGTGCCGCTGGCCCTCGACATTGGTGTGCGCGACGGACGCATCAAGCGCGGCGAACTGCTGCTGCTGGAGGCCTTCGGTGGCGGATTCACCTGGGGTTCGGCGCTGATCAGGTACTGAGCGCGCCGCCTGGCGCCAGCCGCCTTGCGCGGCATCACCCACGGCAGTTATCCTCCATACCGTGAGCCTATCGCGACGTCTCAGACGGCACGGCGCGACGGTGCGGGCACTGCTGGCAGTGCTGGCCGTCGCGCTGGTCCTGAATGGCATCGCCTACCTGGCACACGACCATGGGATCGAGAGCGCCAAGGGCTCTCTGGCGCACCCCGAGCTCTGCAGCTATTGCGCGGCCTACGGCGGTTTGTCCGGAGCTCCCGCCGATCTGCCGAAAGCGCTGCTCCCGATCCCGCTGCCGCTGCTCGTCGTGCTGCTCGTTGCGGCACCGCTCCTGCGCCGTCCTGTGACGGCCGGTCGTCCGCGCGCACCTCCCGCCCGCTGATCTTCAAACGCTGAACGGAAGCTGCGACTGCGCTCCTTGTGAGCGCGGTCGTTGCCATCGCACATGGCCCGAGGTCATGCCTGCGAGTCATTCCATCTGCTGAGGATCAGGTTCATGAAACACTTAATCTCTCTACGGGCGCCGCTCGCCGCGGCGCTCATGCTGCTGGCCTCAAATGCCGTCCCGGCGGCCGATACCCCTGCTGCCGATGCGGCGGCCACGACTGAGACAACCGAGACGATCGTTGTGACGGCCACGCGCCTGGATGAGGCTCGCAATGGCCTGTCTCCGGACACCGGAAGCTCCATCTACCGGCTTTCGCATGACGATCTGATGGCGCAACCACTCGGCGAGGCCACGCCGCTCAATCAGGTCATGCTGCAGGCGCCCGGGGTGGTCGGGGATTCCTACGGCCAGCTCCACGTGCGCGGTGATCACGCCAACCTGCAATACCGCATCAACGGTGTGGTGATTCCGGAAGCCATCACCGGCTTTGGCCAGGCACTGGATTCCCGCTTCGCCAATCAGCTCAATTTTCTCACCGGGGCACTGCCGGCCCAATATGGCTATCGGACCGCCGGAGTGATTGACATTCAGACCAAGGGCTACGTGCCCGATAAGAGCGGCAGTGTCAGTGTGGCCGGCGGCAGCCGCGACCAGGGCGAAGCGGGCGTGGAAGCCGTCGGCTCGAGCGGCGCTTTTTCCTATTCGCTCATCGGCTCCCTCCTGCACAGCGATCTGGGCATCGAGAACCCGACGCCTCAACCAAACGCGCTGCACGATACGACCAACCAGGCCAAGGGATTTGCCTATGTGTCCTACATACTGAAGGATCAGAGCCGCGTCAGCCTGATGTTCGGAATCGCCGACAGTCACTTTGAGATTCCCGATTCACCAGGCCAGATTCCGACATTCACGCTTGCCGGAACGCCGACCGTGGACTCCGCGACTCTGGACGCGCGCCAACAGGAGCAGAACTACTTCGAAGCGCTGAGTTATCAGGGCGCCCGACGGGAGGATCTCAACTACCAGCTGTCCCTGTTCCATCGACGCACCACGGTGCATTACCAGCCCGATCCGGTGGGCGATCTCGTCTTCAATGGCATCGGCGCGGACATCCATCGAGGCGATGAAGAGCTGGGCCTGCAGGCGGATGCGAGCCTGCGCGTAAATGAGACCCATACGGTGCGGTTTGGTCTGTTCTACAACGAGGAGCGCTTCACTGTGACCAACTCAGCGAGCGTTTTCCCGGCAGACAATGCCGGCAATCAGACCAGCGAAACTCCGTTGTTGATTCTCGATGATTCGAAGATCGACGGCCACACGGGCGGCATCTATCTGCAGGATGAGTGGCAGCCGGTGAAAGAACTGACCGTCAATTACGGCGCCCGCTACGACCGCGTCAACACCGTGGTGAATGAACAGCAGCTCAGTCCGCGCCTCGGGCTGGTCTACAAACTGTCAGCCGATACCACCCTGCACGTGGGCTACGCACGCTACTTTACGCCGCCGCCAACCGAGAAAATTGATACCACGTCAGTGGCGAAGTTCCTGAACACCACCAATGCGCTGCCCTCCGACGCCAACACCGCCGTGTCCTCGGAGCGCTCGCATTACTATGACGCCGGCATCAGTCGGAAATTCGGCGCCCGTCTCACAATCGGCATGGATGGCTACTATCGTACGGTCAGGGATCTTCAGGACGAGGGGCAATTTGGCAACGCACTCGTTTTCTCGGCATTCAATTTTGCCGAGGGCCGCATTTACGGCGCGGAACTGACCTCCAGCTACCACGGCGATCATCTGTCGGTCTACGGTAACCTGGCGTACTCGGTCGCGAAGGGCCACACCGTGGTCACGGGACAGTTCAACTTTGATGACGCTGAACTCGCCTACATTGCCTCCCATTGGGTGCATCTCGACCATGATCAGCTCTGGGCCGGTTCGGCGGGCGTTTCCTACCGTTGGGCGAGCACCACGATCAGTGCCGACGGCAACTATGGCAGCGGCCTGCGGCGCGGCTTTGCGAACAGTGAAAGTCTCCCCTCGTACTGGCAGCTCACCGTGGCTGCCAACCGGGACTTCAACACGCCGGGGTTCGGCAAGCTCAATGTGCGGGTGTCGGTCCTGAATGCGCTCGACCGCGTCTATCAGCTCCGGGATGGGTCCGGCATCGGTGTCGGGGCTCCGCAGTTCGGTCCCAGGCGCGCGGGGTATCTCAGTCTCAGAAAGGATTTCTGAAGCCCGGCCATCGAGTCAAAAAAAACGCCGCGCTCTGGGCGCGGCGTTTCCTTATCCGGCGATGGCGCCGGAGAAATCAGGCGAAGTGACTTACTTCGAAACCGACTTCTTGAACATGCGATCAATCTTCTCATTGGTCGCATCGACGCCGGACTGGGCAGCCTGAGCAGCGGCCAGGGCCTGGTTCGCCGTGCTCTGCGCATTGGCAGCGGCAGAAGCAGCGGCGGCGGCATCGGAAGACGCCTTGCCGGCCGAATTCTCAGCCGACCGATCAGCCTTGTGCGCCGCGAGGTCGGACTGCAGTGTACCCACCTGCGTCTTCAGCGCGTCGACTTCTGCCGTAAGCGGCTTGATATCCGTGCAGCCCGCGAGGGCGAAGATAGCGGCCGCGGCAGCCAGCTTTACAATAATTGCCTTATTCATTTGCATAAATCCCCTTGAATTCCTGTCTTGGATGATCGAACCGCGCCACGCCAGCCGCATTTGGCCGCGACGTGAGATCAGCGGAGGGGCAACTTGACCAAATCCACGCCCGGATTGCAATAGTAACGGCCCTACTGTCGGCCTAACGCGACAGGTCAGGTGACCGCGAGGCGTACGGCCGACAAGCGCGAATTTTCCTTGAGCCGCGCCCGATACTGTATATAATTACAGCTATGTCAGATCTTACGCCGCGCCAGTCCCAAGTGTTGCAGCTCATCCGCCAGGCGCTGGTCGAGACGGGCATGCCCCCCACCCGCGCTGAAATCGCGGAGAAACTCGGCTTCCGCTCGCCCAACGCCGCGGAGGAGCATCTGCGCGCGCTGGCGCGCAAGGGCTGTGTGGAGCTGGTACCCGGCTCCTCACGCGGTATCCGCCTCAAGGACTCGCTGCGTGTGCAGCTGGGGCTACCGCTCATCGGGCGAGTCGCGGCGGGCCGTCCCATCCTGGCCGAGGAGCACATCGTCGATCACCTTGGCGTTGACCCCTCCCTGTTCCAGCGTCCGCCGCACTACCTGCTGAAGGTGGTGGGGATGAGCATGAAGGATGCCGGCATCCTCGATGGGGACCTGGTCGCGGTGCACCGCACCGCCGAGGTGCGCAACCGCCAGATCATCGTCGCGCGCCTGGAGAGTGAAGTGACGGTCAAGCGCTATCGCCAGCAGGGCTCCATCGTCTGGCTGATGCCCGAAAATCCGGAGTTCGAACCCATCAGGGTTGATCTGCAGCAGGAGCCCCTGCTCATCGAGGGCGTGGTGGTCGGGGTGCTGCGGCGCAGCGCCTGAGGGAATCGTTCAGTCGTCGTGCGACGAACGGGGCTTTCGTGCCGCTTGTGACGTGAGGCTATCGCCGATGTCGTAGTCCTCGAAATCGCTGATCTGTTCGGCGGTCAGCTTCTGTTCCATACGCCGCTCGAGGCGCCGCCAGGCCGGTTCGCCCGCCTTTGCCGCCCGTCGCTTGGCGGTCTCCATATCCTTCATGACGCGGTCGACATCGAGGCCGTCGTCATCGACGATCTCGTCGCCGTCGTCATCATCATCGAAGTCTTCGGTCTCGGTGGTTCCACTCATGGCCGCGGTCCGGGCGATGAAGATCCTGTGCGCGGAAAATAAATCCAACCCGGCTCAGATGCAATGGCGCTGGTTCACACTATCTTCAGTGAATCAGTGAATTCATCGCAAAGATGGGCAGCAGCATCGCAAAAACGATCGCCATCACGAACAAACCCATCCCGACGATGAGCAGTGGCCCCAGGAGCCCGGTCAGGGCGGTCACCAGGCCCTCGAGTTCGCGCTCCTGGTTGATGGCCGCGCGCTCGAGCATGTTTTCGAGCCGGCCGCTCGATTCACCGCTGGAGATCAGGTGGATGGTCATGGGCGGAAACAGCCGGCTCGCGGCCAGCGAACGGCCAATGGGCGCGCCCTCGCGCACCCGCGCCGTGGCGGCGGTGACCGCATCACGCATGGGCAGGCTGGTCACCACCTCGCCGGAGATGCGCAGCGCATCCAGCACCGGCACCGCGCTGGCGGTGAGAATGCTCAAGGTGCGGGTAAAACGCGCGGTGTTGAAGCCGCGCAGGAGCTTGCCCGCCAGCGGCAGGGTCAGCAGCCACAGGTGGAGCCGCCGCTGGTGTGCCGGATCGCGCTGCCAGCGCCCGAACAGCACGCCCGCGGCCGCAACGGCCAGCAACAGCCAGAGGCCGTAGTGCCGGATGAAATCGCTCAAGGCCACCAGCACCCGGGTCATGATTGGCAGCTGCGCGTGGCTGTTTTCAAACACCTGCACGACCTTGGGCACCACGTAGGCCAGCAGGATTGAAACAATCACGAAGCACATGAGCGTCAGCACGATCGGGTAAAGCATCGCGCCGAGGACCTTCTGGCGCAGGATCTCCCGGCCCTCGGTATATTCGGCCAGGCGCTCGAGCACCACGTCGAGGTGCCCGGACTGCTCGCCGGCCGCAACCGTCGCGCGGTAGATCTCCGGGAACACCCGCGGAAAATCCGCCAGCCCTGCCGCCAGGGTGTGGCCTTCCATGACCCGCGCGCGCACGCCCAGCAGGATGCTCTGCACCCGTGGCCGCTCGCTCTGCTGGGAGACCGCAAGCAGGGCCTCCTCCAGCGGCAAGGCCGCGCGCACCAGCGTGGCAAGCTGGCGCGTGAGGAGCGAGAGCTCGGAGGTCGAGACGCGGCGCAGCAGGCCGAAGGCCGCGCCGCGGCGCGGGTCACGCGATTCCTGCGCGGCCACCTCTGCGACCGCCACCGGCAGCAGCGCCTTCTCGCGCAGCAGGGCACGCACGTGACGCGCCGTATCGCCCTCCAGGACCCCCTTGTGCTGCTGTCCCGCGCTGTCGAGCGCGGTATATTCGAAGGCACCCACCGCTGTGGTCCTAGTCTTCGCGCGTGACGCGCAGGACTTCCTCGATCGTCGTCTCGCCGCGGCGTACCCGGGCAAGTCCGTCATCCCGTATCGAGTGCGTGTGGCGGCGCGCCCGGCGCTCAAGGTCCTGCTCGCTGGCGCCGTCATGAATCATGGTGCGCATGGCATCGTCGACCACGATCAGCTCGTAGATGCCGGTACGGCCGCGGTAGCCGACGGCGCCGTCCTTGGGGCGAAACAGTGTCGGTGAGGCGTCCTCCGGCTTGAGCCCCAGGAGCGTCCGCTCGTACTCACCGGCGAGGAAGGCCTGGCGGGTGTCGGGGCGCAGTACCCGCACCAGGCGCTGCGCGAGGACGCCGATCAGGCTCGAGGAGAGCAGGAAGGGCTCGATGCCCATGTCCCGCAGTCGAGTCAGGGCGCCGGCCGCGGTGTTGGTGTGGAGTGTGGAGAGCACCAGGTGCCCGGTGAGGGAGGCCTGCACCGCGATTTGGGCGGTCTCGAGATCGCGAATCTCGCCGACCATCACCACGTCCGGGTCCTGCCGCAGGATGGCGCGCAGTCCGCGCGCAAAGGTCATCTCCACCTTGGTGTTGACCTGCGTCTGGCCGATGCCGTCGATGTAGTACTCGATCGGGTCCTCGACCGTCATGATATTGCTCGTGTTGTCGTTGAGGCGCTCGAGCGCCGCGTACAGCGTGGTGGTCTTGCCTGACCCGGTGGGACCGGTGACCAGCAGGATGCCGTGCGGCTTGTGGATCAGCTCGTCGATCAGCTTCTGGGTCGGCCCGTCCATGCCGAGCGAGCCCAGATCGAGCCGGCCGGCCTGCTTGTCCAGCAGACGCAGCACCACGCGCTCGCCGTGCCCGGATGGAATGGTGGAGACGCGCACGTCCACCGAGCGGCCCGCCACGCGCAGGCTGATGCGGCCATCCTGCGGGAGCCGTTTTTCGGCGATATCGAGCCGCGACATGACCTTGATGCGCGAGACCACCAGCGGCGCCACCGCGCGCCGGGACTGCAGAACCTCGCGCAGCACGCCGTCGACGCGAAAGCGCACTACGAGGCGGTTCTCGAAGGGCTCGATATGGATGTCGGATGCACTCTCACGCACCGCCTGGGTGAGCACGGCGTTGATCAGGCGGATGATCGGCGCGTCGTCGTTGCTCTCGAGCAGGTCGGCCTGCTCGGGCAGCTCCTGCACCAGATGCGCCAGATCGGTGCTGCCTTCCAGGCCCTCGACCGCCTGCATGGATTCGTTGCCCGCCTCGTAGGTCTTCTGCAGCAGCGCGTCGAATTCTTCCGCGCCGACTGGCGTGAAGCTCAGAGGCACGCGCAGCTGGCGGCGCGCCTCGGCGATCGCCGCGGGCGCCACCGGCGGCCGGTACAGGCATTCGGCCACGCCGTCATGTCCGCTGCGCACCAGCAAGCCGTGGCGGCGCGCGAATGCAAACGGCAGGCGCAGATCCGGCGCTGCCGGCGGATCACTCAAGGCGTGCTCCCGGGCGCGGGGCTTTGCGGCGCCGGCGTGGCAGACGGCGCCGGCGGTGCGGCGCCCGGGGCCGCGGGCGCGGCCGGCGCGGCCAGATCCGGTTGAATCAGCGGCGGCAGCTGCTCGCCTTTCTGCATGGGCTGCAGCGGCAGGAGGGTGGTTTCACGATCCACCCGCCGCTGCTCTTCGCGCATGTAGTTGTACTTGCTGTCGGTCTCTACCGCGGCCTGGTGGTTATCGCGCAGGATGCGCGGCTGGATGAACACCATCAGGTTGGTCTTCGTCTTGCCGGTGTCGCGTGTGCGGAACAGCTCGCCGATCAGCGGAATGCGGCCCAGAATCGGTATGCGCTGCTCGGAGTTGATCGCCTTGTCCTGGATCAGGCCGCCGATCACCAGCGTGCCCGCGTCGGGGATCAGCACCGTGGTGCTGATGGTGCGCTTGTTGGTGATCAGATCGACCGCTCCCGCCGAGCTGGCCGCGATGCTGGAGCTCTCCACCTGGATCTTGAGGATCACCGCGTCGCCCTCGTTGATCTGCGGGGTCACGGTGAGGATGGTGCCCACCTGCTGGCGCTGCACCGTCTGAAAGGCGCTCGCGGCGCCGGTGGTGTTGGTGTACTGCCCGGTGATGAACGGTACCTCCTGCGCCACTTCGATCTTCGACTCCTCGTTGTCGCGCATCGTGATCATGGGATGAGACACGATGTTGGTGCGCGAATCGCCCTGCAGGGCGCGGATGATGGCCGCAAAATTCACGCCCGTGGCCTGCAGCCGGCCAATGCCGATGGTCGTGCCGTTGGCGGCGGCGAGGTTGCTCGACGTGCCCTTCGAGGCGTTGTACAGATCGATGATCGAAGTGCCGCCGATCGGTTCGATGAAGCCCCCGACCGCGAGCTTGCTGTTCGAGCCGTCCACCACCCAGTTCACGCCCAGGTCCGAAGTCTTGTCGGCCGCCACCTCCACGATGATCGCCTCGACCTGCACCTGCGCGCGGCGGATGTCGAGCTTGTCAATCACGGCGTTGATGGCGCGCATCGTGCGCTGCGGGGCCGTGATGATCAGCGCGTTGGTGTCCTTGTCCGCCCAGATCGTGCCGGTGCCGCCGGCGAGGGACACCGTGGCGGCGCTGGCGGCGTTGACCGGCGCCGCCGGATTGGGAACCGGTCCGCGCGGGGCACCACTCGTGGGGCCCGTTGCGCTCCCGGCGATCTGTTCCTTGAGCTTGGAGGCAAGGTCCTCGGCCTTGGCATAGTTCAGGTAGCGCACGTAGGTCTCGCCACCGGTGTCCAGCGGTGTGTCTAGGTTCGCGACCAGCGCGCGCAGACGCAGACGCTGTGTCGCATCCCCGCTGATCAGCACGCTGTTGGAGCGGTCGTCGGCCACGATACGGACCGCCGGGCCGGCGGTATCGCCTCCGGTCTGGCCGACCAGGGAGCTCAGGACGCGCACGGTGTCCGCGGCCGTGGCACTCTGCAGTGGAATCACGTCGATGTCGGCGCTGGTCGACTGGTCGATGCGCTCGATAATGCGTGCCATGCGATTGACGTTGCCGCCGCGGTCGGAAATGACCAGCATGTTGGCGCCGGCGACCGCCTGCAGCTGGGCGTTCTGTGCCATCAGCGGCCGCAGCACCGGCACGAGCTGCGCCGCGCTGACATTCGTCACCGTGATGACCTGGGTCACGAGATCGTCCGAGGACGCGCCGATGCGGTTCGGCAGATCGTTGCCGGGGAACTGGCGCATATTGGCGTCTGGCAGCACCTTGATGATATTGCCCGCGGGCACCGCCACGAAGCCGTGGACCTGCAGCACGGACAGGAAGCCCTGGTAGAACTGCTCCGGCGTCATCGTCGTGCCCGCGCCGGAAATCCAGGTGACCTGCGCCCGGACCCGCGGATCGATGATGAAGTTCTTGCCAGTGGCCGCACTCACCGCCTCGATCAGCTGCGTGATGTCCGCGTCCTTGAAATTGGGTGTGATGCGTTGCCCGTTCTGCTGGGCGAGCGTCGGAGCGCCGAGCAGCAGGATGAGGGTGGCCGCAAGCGCGAAGCTGCGGCGGGCCGGCGGGACAGGCGGATGGAGCATGAGGCGGATTCGCTTCTCTATGGATCTTCCGGCGCGTCGCTCGGCGGTTCGGGTGCGGGAGGCGCGGGGGCAGCGGCCTCGTCAGCGTTGCCCTGAGGGTTCACATTGCCGCGCAGACCGGGCAATCGACCCCCGCCCATGAATGGCGCGCCGAAGGCGCCGCCGCGGCGCTCCGCGCCCGCGGCCTGCGTTGCCGCAGCACTCTCTGCGTCATTGACCACGGTTTCGAGATTAAGGTTCAAATCCATGCTCTGGCCGTTGCGCTGGACGGTCAGGGTGGCGCTGGCGGCGGAGGACAGCGTCTGCAGGATCTCGTTGCCGCGAGCGGCGTCATCGAGTGGCGTGCCATTGATGGCTGTGACGAGGTCGCCGGGGCGCAGGCCCAGCTGGGTGAAGGTGCTGAGGTTGGCGCGGCCGCCGGGAAAGATGCGATATCCGCTGAGCTTGCCGCCGGGGAGCAGTACTGCCGTCGCGCGCACCAGGCCGCCCAGCAGGGCACCGTTCCCCTGAGCGAGGGCGGCCAGGCGCTGTGCGGGGCTCTGGACGGTGCTCGCCACCGGGGCGCTCTTGGCGGGCTGCAGCTGCTTGGGGAGCTGGAGCGATTCGATGACGCCGCCACGGTCGATCAGCACGCGGTCGGCGTAGACCGCGTACAGGCTGACGTCGCCGGGGAGCGCCGCGCCCACGGTGTAGAGCCGGCCGGAACCGGAGTTCGGACCGATGATGGCCATGCCGCGTTTCGGGTCCGGCACCGCCAGGACGCCTGAAAGCAGCAGCTGCACGTTGGTCTGCGGCGCATTCGCGTCGGCGTTGGTGTCCCGGCCCTCGCCAAACAGGTGTGCTGCAGCGATGTCGGCCAGCCGGATGGGCGGTGCCGGTGTACTGTCCTGCGCCATGGAAGCGGAGGCGGCGATCGACGGGCCGCCCCGGTTCTGGGCCGTGACCAGGAAGCCCGCCTGGATGGCCAGGAGGCCGACCAGCAGCATGGTCGCCAGCCGTGGACCCTGCTCGACCAGTGCGGCCTGCAGCCCCCCGGCCGATCTCCATTGGTCCATCCAGCGCATATCTTTGCATGATACGGCGCGGCGGTTGGATCACTCAACTGTCTGTTTTTTCAACCTTCCCGGCTTTGCCAGGAATTGTGACCGGCACGGACGCGGGCGTCGTTCCGGCTTTATAATCTGTACTGACATGAGCGTGCAGGATGAACGCCCCGACCAGGGCGTGGCGGTGGCGGAGGCGGTGCCTAAGACCAAGGTGCCGCCGTTGTTTCGCGTGGTGCTGCTGAACGACGATTACACGCCTATGGAATTCGTGGTGGACGTGCTCGAGCGCTTCTTCGCCATGGCGCGCCACGCGGCGACGCGCGTGATGCTCGAGGTGCATACGCGCGGCAAGGGCGACTGCGGGGTCTTTACCTACGAGATCGCCGAGACCAAAGTAGCGCAGGTCACGCATTATTCGCGTGAGCATCAGCATCCGCTGCTGTGCACGCTCGAGGAAGCCTGAAGCTGAAGGGAGACCGACCGAACGTGTTGTCCAGCGAACTCGAATTCTGTCTCAACCAGGCCTTCCGCGAGGCGCGGACCCAGCGCCATGAGTTGCTCACCGTCGAGCAGTTGCTGCTTTCGCTCCTCGAGACCCCCAAGGTGCGCGAGGTGCTCAGTGGCTGTGGCGCCGTGCCGGATCGGCTGGCCGAGGAACTGCGCGCCCACATCGAGAGCAATACCCCCCGCCTCGGCGAGGACGAGGAGCGCGAGGTGCAGCCGACGCTGGCCTTCCAGCGCGTGCTGCAGCGGGCCGTCTTCCATGTGCAGTCCAGCGGCCGCAAGGAAGTGGGCGTGGTCAACGTGCTGGTCGCGGTGTTCAGCGAGAAGCAGAGCCATGCGGTTTTCCTGCTGGCCCGCCAGAACGTCACGCGCCTGGACGTCGTGAACTTCATCTCGCACGGCCTGGCGCGCGGGAGCGAGTCCAAGCCGGAATCCGAGGAAGCGGTGTCGACTGAAGGTGAGCGCGAAGGCGAGGGCGGTGCGCTGGAGAAATACGCCACCAACCTCAATGCCCTGGCGCAGGAAGGCCGCATCGATCCGCTGATCGGGCGCACCCTCGAGATCGAGCGCACGATCGAGATTCTGTGCCGGCGGCGCAAGAACAACCCGCTCTACGTCGGGGAAGCCGGGGTGGGCAAGACGGCCATCGCCGAGGGCCTGGCGCGACTGATCATCGAGGGGCGGGTGCCCGACGTGCTCTCCGATTGCACGATCTATGCGCTGGACCTGGGCGCGCTGATCGCCGGGACCAAGTATCGCGGCGATTTCGAGAAGCGCCTCAAGGCGGTGATCGGGGAACTCAAGAAGCGTCCCGGCGCGATCCTGTTCATCGACGAGATCCACACAGTGATCGGCGCCGGCGCAGCCTCCGGCGGCGTTATGGACGCCTCCAACCTGATCAAGCCGGTGCTCACCAACGGCGAGATGCGCTGCATCGGCTCGACCACCTACCAGGAATATCGCGGCATCTTCGAGAAGGATCACGCGCTCGCACGCCGCTTCCAGAAGATCGATGTGGGCGAGCCCTCGGTGGCCGAGACCATCGAGATTCTCAACGGCCTGAAGGCGAAGTTCGAGGAACATCACGGCGTCAGCTACGCCCCGGAGGCCCTGCGCGCCGCGGCCGAGCTCGCCGACCGGCACATCAACGACCGGCGGCTTCCGGACAAGGCCATCGACGTGGTCGATGAGGCGGGCGCACGCCTGCGGCTCAAGCCGGCACTGGAGCGCGAGCAGCGGGTCGAGGTGCGGCACATCGAGGAGGTCGTGGCGCGCATGGCCCGCATTCCCTCGAAGACGGTCTCCTCCTCCGATCGCGACGTGCTGCGCAATCTCGAGCGGAGCCTGAAACTCGTGATCTTCGGGCAGGACGCCGCGATCGGGCTGCTGGCCGCCGCCATCAAGATGGCCCGTTCCGGCCTGGGCGACCAACGCCGTCCGGTGGGCAGCTTCCTGTTCGCCGGACCCACCGGCGTGGGCAAGACCGAGGTCACGCGCCAGCTGGCACTCACCATGGGCGTCGAATTCCTGCGCTTCGACATGTCCGAGTACATGGAGCGGCACACCGTTTCACGCCTGATCGGCGCGCCGCCGGGCTACGTCGGCTTTGACCAGGGCGGGTTGCTCACCGAGGCGATCACCAAGCACCCGCATTGCGTGCTGCTGCTCGATGAGGTCGAGAAGGCGCACCCGGACGTGTTCAATCTGCTGCTGCAGGTCATGGATCACGGCACGCTGACCGACAACAATGGCCGCAAGAGCGATTTCCGCCACGTGATCATCGTCATGACCACCAATGCGGGCGCGATGGAGATGAGCCGGCCCTCGATCGGCTTCGTCAGCGCCGACAACAGCAGCGATGGCCTGGAGGCCGTGCGACGGCTGTTTTCGCCCGAGTTCCGCAACCGCCTCGATGCCATCATCCAGTTCGCGCCGCTCGATGCGCGCACCATCGAGCGCGTGGTCGACAAGCTGCTGCTCGAAGCGGAGGCGCAGCTCGAGAACAAGGGCGTCAGCCTAAGCGTCGATGAAGCGGCGCGCCGCTGGATCGCCGCGAAGGGCTACGATCCGAAAATGGGTGCGCGGCCGATGGCGCGGATCATCCAGGAGCACGTCAAGCGGCCACTGGCCGACGAACTGCTGTTCGGCAAGCTCAGCGGGGGCGGGCAGGCGCTGGTGACGCTGGCGGCGGACGGCAACGGCCTCAGCATCGAGTGCGTGGCGGCACCCGAGCCGCTGCTGGAAACCTGAGCGGCCGCCCCTAGCGGCCGCGATAGACGATGCGGCCCTTACTCAGGTCGTAAGGGGTCATCTCGACCGTCACGGCATCGCCGGTCAGGATCCGGATGTAGTTCTTGCGCATCTTGCCCGAGATGTGCGCCGTGACCACGTGCCCGTTCTTGAGCTGCACACGGAAGGTGGTGTTGGGCAGGGTCTCGACGACCTCACCTTCCATCTGAATGGCGTCTTCTTTTGCCATGCCGCTCACGAGTGACCTAAGGGCCGCGAATTCTGCATAAAGCCCCCCCGCATTGCAATGCAAGTTCCTCGGGTGCCGCGGACCCTCAGGGCCTGGGCGGTGCCAGTCCCTGCGCGAGCCGGCGGAGGAATTCCACCCGCGGCAGGGCGCGGCTGCCGAGGCTTCGCAGGTGCGCCGAGGGGAGCTGGCAGTCGATCAACTCGGTGCCCTCGGCCAGGCATTGCCGCACCAGGCCTGCCAGGGCCGCCTTGGAGGCGTCGCGCTCCCGGCTGAACATCGACTCACCGAAGTAGACCCGCCCCAGCTGCACGCCGTACATGCCGCCGATCAGCGATCCGGCGCGCCAGATCTCGTTGCTGTGCGCGATTCCGCGCTCGTGCAGGGCGATGTAGGCGGCGTGCATCTCGGGGGTGATCCAGGTCCCGGGACTGTGGGCCCGGGGTGCCGCGCAGGCGGCGATGACCGCGGCGAAGTCCCGGTCGACGTGATATTCAAAGCCCCGCAGGCGCTGTGCGCGCCGCAGGCTCCTGGAGGTGTGAAACTCCTGGGGCAGCAGCACCTCGCGCGGATCGGGCGACCACCACAACACCGGCTGGCCGGGCGAATACCAGGGGAAGATGCCGCGGCGGTAGGCCGCCACCAGGCGCTCGCAGGACAGGTCGCCGCCGGCGGCGAGCAAGCCCGGCGGATCCAGCAGGGCCCGCTCTACCGCGGGGAAGTGATCGGGCGGGTCGCCCGGTGCCAGCCAGGCAATCATGGCTTGAGGGGTCTGGATTCAGGCGCGGAACGGCGTGTGGCGGGCGGCCGCATCCGCATATTCTGTCACGGAGGCCGCTTCACGCTCGAGGTAGCGCGCCACGGCGGTGCGCAGCGCCCGGTCCGCGAGCCAGTGCGCCGACCAGGTGAGCACCGGCTCGAAGCCGCGCGCCAGCTTGTGCTCACCCTGCGTGCCGGGCTCGAAGCGCTGCAGGCCATGCTGGATGCAGTAATCGATCCCCTGGTAATAGCAGCATTCGAAGTGCAGGCTGTGAAAATCACCGGCGGCGCCCCAATAACGGCCATAGAGGACGGAGCCGGAGCGAAAATAGAGGGCCGCCGCCACGATTTCGCGCTCGCGCTCAGCGAGCACGGCGATGAAGGCCTCACCCATCGTGGTCGCGATGAGGCGGAAGAATTCGGCATTGAGGTAGGGCAGGTGCCCGTGGCGCAGGAAAGTCGCGGCGTGCAGGTCATGGAGGCGCTCGAGGGTGGCGCCGTCCAGCTCTGATCCGCGGTGGGTCCTGAATTCGATGCCCTGCTCGGCGATGCGACGGCGTTCGCGGCGCACCTTCTTGCGCTTGTCGGACGAGAAGCCCGCCAGGAAATCCTCGAAATCGCGATAGGCCCGGTTCTGCCACTGGAAGTGGCAGTCGCGCCGCAGCAGCCAGCCCGCTTCCCGCGCCGCCGCCTGCAGGGCCTCGTCAATGAACAGGGCGTGCACGGAGGAGCGCCCGCGACGCTGCGCGTCCTGCTCCAGGCCGCGCAGCACGGCCAGGCAATGCGCGGCACGGGCCGGCTCGTCCTCGCCGGCGCACAGCAGGCGTGGTCCGGTCGCGGGCGTAAAGGGGATCGCCAGCAGGAGCTTGGGATAATAGGCCTTGCCGCGGCCTTCCCAGGCGCGCGCCCAGGCGAAGTCGAAGACGAATTCACCCCAGGAATGGCTCTTTTCGTACAGCGGCGCGAGGGCCAGGGGTCGCGCCGCCTCCCCGAGCCGCAGAT
Organism: Steroidobacteraceae bacterium; assembly: GCA_035300345.1. GTDB lineage: Bacteria > Pseudomonadota > Gammaproteobacteria > Steroidobacterales > Steroidobacteraceae > FEN-1191. Next base: position 14,534 of record DATGVM010000034.1, on the reverse strand, counting down.
GCCGCGGTGTCCAGCCGGTGGCCGGGGCGACGCAGCCGCTGGTCTCGAGCGCGGCCAGGAATTCATGGCGCAGGAAGGGATAGTCCCCCGCCAGGGCATTCCATGCGGCGGCGTCGAAGTCCGCCATCCCCGCATGAAAACTCAGCGGCGCCGCGGCAATCATCCGGCCCCGTCGAGCTGCTCCAGGTACTTGTCGGCATCGAGCGCGGCCATGCAGCCCGATCCGGCCGAAGTGATCGCCTGCCGGTAGACATGGTCGGCAACATCGCCGGCCGCGAACACGCCGGCGACACTGGTCGCGGTGGCATCGCCGCTGTTGCCGCCACGGACCTGGATGTAGCCGCCTTTCATCTCCAGCTGGTCCGCGAAGATGCCGGTATTCGGCTGGTGCCCGATGGCGATGAAGACGCCCGCGACCTTCAGCTCTTTGGGGTGCGTGGCGGCCCCGGAGGTGGCGTGCAGCCGCAGGCCGTTGACGCCCTGCTCGTTGCCGAGGATCTCTCCCACCGTATGTTTCCAGATGATCGACACTTTGCCGGCGCGCTCGCGCTCGAAGAGCCGGTCCTGGAGTATTTTTTCCGCACGCAGGCGCTCGCGGCGATGCACGAGCGTAACGTGCGAGGCGATGTTGGCGAGGTACAGCGCTTCTTCGACGGCGGTGTTGCCGCCCCCAATGACTGCCACCGCCTGGCCGCGGAAGAAGAAGCCATCGCAAGTCGCGCAGGCCGAAACGCCGCGGCCGCGGAACTGCTCTTCGGACGGCAAGCCCAGGTACTGCGCCGAGGCGCCCGTGGCGATGATCAGTGCATCGCAACTGTAGGCACCCGTATCCCCCACCAGCTCAATGGGGCGCCGGTTCAGGCGTACCGTGTGGATCTGGTCCGCAATGATCCCGGTGGCGAAGCGCTCGGCGTGCCTGCGCATGCGCGCCATCAGATCCGGACCCTGCAGGCCCTCCACGTCGCCGGGCCAGTTGTCCACATCGGTCGTGATCATCAGCTGCCCGCCTTGCTCGGTCCCCGTGACCAGCAGCGGCTGGCGATTCGCGCGCGCCGCGTACACGGCCGCGCTGTAACCGGCCGGGCCGGAGCCGAGGATGATCAGGCGGTGGTGCTTGAGCTCGCTCATGTACAATTTCCAGTGGCTAGCGGCGGCCCCAGACAGGCGGCCGGCAGGCGATGGTAAGTAACGCGGCACGTGCGGCCAAGTCCTAATTTTTCAAGGTGACCCATTGACTAATTCGTCGGCCGAGTCCAAGTCGGCGTCACGCTTTTCCGCCGCCGTGGCGCGGGGGTTGCGTGAGGCCGCTGCAATCGGACTGGGTGTGATCGCCCTGATCCTGTTGCTGGCGCTGCTGAGCTTCGACGCGCGCGATCCGGGCTTCTCCTATACGGGTTCGGGCGATGCGATCCACAACCGCGTGGGCAGCGCCGGGGCCTGGCTGGCGGACCTGCTGTATTTCCTGTTCGGGCGCCCCTCGCTCCTGATACCTCTGGCCCTGGGCGTGATGGCTTTCCGCCTGGCGCGTTCCCGCCCTGCCGGAGAAATGGGCAGCCGGGCCAATGCGGCGGTTCGCGCCCTGGGCTTCGCCATACTGCTGGCGAGCAGCTGCGCGCTGGCCGCGCTGCACTGGAACGCCGGTGCGCTGCGCCAGAGCGCCGGGGGCCTGGTCGGGATGAGCGTGGGCAATGCCACCGCCGCCGCCCTCAACCTGCTGGGCGCAACGCTGCTGTTCCTCGCCGCCTGGGGGGCGAGCGCCGCGGTCGCCTTCGGAATTTCGTGGCTGCGCGTGGCCGACGGGCTCGGCGCCGCCGTCTGGCGGGCCCTGCGCTTCCTGCGGGAGCGCCGGCTGCTGACGCGCGAAGTCAACGAGGGGCGTGAACGCAAGCAGGCCCGCATGGAGGCCGGGGAAGCCGAGTCCAGGAAGGTGCGCGCCCGCGCACCGCCGCGCATCGAGGCCCCTGCGCCCTCGATACCGAAGAGCGATCGCGCGGAGAAGGAGCGGCAGGTGCAGCTGTTCGAGCCGCCGCAGGCGGGCGAGCTGCCGGCCCTGGGGCTGCTCGACGATCCGCGCCCGCGCGAGGCGTCCTATTCCGCCGAGGCGCTCGAGGCGATGTCGCGCCTGGTGGAGCTGAAGCTGAAGGATTTTGGCGTCGATGTCGAGGTGGTCGCGGTTCATCCCGGGCCCGTCATCACGCGCTTTGAGATGCGGCCGGCACCGGGCGTCAAGGCCAGCCAGATCACCGCTCTCGCGAAGGACCTGGCGCGCGCCCTGTCGGCGACCAGCGTGCGCGTGGTCGAAGTGATTCCGGGCAAGTCCGTCATGGGCCTGGAGATCCCGAATGAGCGGCGCGAGGTGGTGACGCTCGGCGAGATTCTGCGGAGCAAGGCCTACGAGGACGTGGCTTCGCCGCTCGCGCTCGCGCTGGGCAAGGACATCGGCGGCGTGCCGATGGTGGCCGACCTGGCACGCATGCCCCACCTGCTGATCGCGGGCACCACCGGCTCGGGAAAATCGGTCGCGATCAATGCCATGGTGCTCTCGCTCCTCTACAAGAGCACCGCCGAGCATGTGCGCATGATCATGATCGATCCGAAGATGCTGGAACTCTCGGTGTACGAGGGCATTCCGCAGCTGCTGGCGCCGGTGGTCACGGACATGAAGCAGGCCGCCAATGCGCTGCGCTGGTGCGTGGCCGAGATGGAGCGGCGCTTCCAGGTGATGTCGGCGCTCGGCGTGCGCAATATATCCGGCTACAACCGCCATGTCCGGGACGCCACGGCCGCCGGCAAGCCCATTAAGGATCCGATTCTCATCCAGCGCGCGGCCAACGACCCATCCATCGACCAGCGGCAGATTCCAGACCTGGGCGAGCTGCCTTTCGTGGTGGTGGTCATCGACGAGCTGGCCGACCTGATGATGATGGTGGGCAAGAAGGTCGAGGAACTGATCGCGCGCCTCGCGCAAAAGGCGCGTGCCTCGGGCATTCACCTGATCCTGGCGACGCAGCGGCCGTCGGTCGACGTGATCACGGGCCTGATCAAGGCCAATATCCCCACGCGTATCGCCTTCCAGGTCTCCGCGCGGGTCGATTCGCGCACCATCCTGGACCAGATGGGCGCCGAATCGCTCCTCGGCCATGGCGACATGCTGTACCTGCCGCCCGGCACGGCCATACCGACGCGCGTGCATGGCGCCTTTGTCAGCGACCAGGAAGTGCATCGCGTGGTCGACGCGCTGCGCAAGAGCGCGGCGCCCAACTACATCGAGGCCGTCGTGGAAGGGCCGTCACAACCGCTGGCCGGGATCTCCGGTGAAGAGGACGAAATGGGCGTCGCCGCGGGCGATGCCGAGCAGGACCCGCTCTACGACGAGGCGGTCAAGATCGTGGTGCGCGAGCGCAAACCTTCGATCTCCTACGTGCAGCGGCGGCTGAAGATCGGCTATAACCGCGCCGCGCGCCTGATCGAAGCCATGGAGGAAGCGGGCCTGGTCGGTCCGCTGCAATCCAACGGCGCCCGCGAGGTGCTGGCGCCGCCGCCGGCGGGGCCTTGAACGAATGAGGCGTGGGATTGCGGTCACGGCATGGCTGCCCGTTCTGTGGCTGGCGGGCGCGGCGGTGTGCCAGGCAGCGCTGAGCTCCACGACGCCGCTGGACCGGTTCCTGGAGGGCCTGACCAGTCTGCGCACGCGTTTCAGCCAGGTCGTAGTGGATGGCAGTGGCAAGACCCTCGAGCGCGGAACCGGCAGCTTGCTGGTGCAGCGTCCGGGCCGGTTTCGCTGGGAGTATCTGCCGAGCGATGCCGGAGCACGGCTGCTCGTGGCGGACGGCGTCAATCTCTGGTTTTACGATCGCGAGCTGCAGCAGGCAACGGTGAAACCGGCCGCAGCCGCGCTGACGGCCACACCCGTGGTGCTGCTCTCGGGCACCGCCGCGGACGTGCGCGCCGCCTTTGAGCTCAGCGACGGTGGCAGCCGAGAATCACTCGCCTGGGTGCAGGTCACGCCGCGCAGCGAGAGCGCGGACTTCGCCCGCGCCGAGCTGGGATTTCGCGGCGGCACTCTGGCGAAGCTGGTCATTCACGATCGACTCGGACAGACCAGCACCCTGGAATTTTCGGGCAGCGCACGCAATGGCGCGGTCGAGGAATCGGAGCTGCGATTCCAGCCGCCGGCGGGCGTCGACTTGATCGGCACCGCACAGCCCGTTCCGTGATGACGATGATCACGCTGCGCCTCAAGAATGTCTGGTACATCCTGGGCGCAGCCCTCACGCTGCTGGTCATCATCGCCAGCCTGGTGCCGGCACGCGATCTGCCGCGCCTTCGCATCAGCGATAAACTCGAGCACGTGCTCGCCTATCTGGCCCTGGCATTCTGGTTTGGTGGACTGGTCGCACCGCGCGGCTACCTCAGGCTGGCCCTGGGACTGCTCGCGCTCGGCGGAGGCATCGAAATCGCGCAGGGCCTGATGGGCCTGGGCCGCCAGGCCGACTGGTACGACTTCTACGCCGATGCGTTGGGCGTCGCGCTTGGCCTCTCGTTGTGCCTGGCGGGCCTGCGACACTGGGCGGCCTGGCTGGAACAGTGGCCGAAGCGGCGCTGAAGAGCTGGCGGCCGCTGGCCGATCGCGTGCGCCCGCGCACGCTGGAGGAGTTCATCGGCCAACCCCAGCTGCTGGCCCGCGGCAAGCCGCTGCATGAAGCGATCGCGGCACGCGCCCTCCATTCCATGATCCTGTGGGGCCCGCCGGGCACCGGCAAGACGACCCTGGCGCGCCTCATGGCGGCCGCCTCGGAGGCGGAATTCATTCCTCTGTCGGCCGTCCAGGCGGGCATCAAGGATATCCGCGAGGCGGTCGCCAGGGCGCGCCAGGTGGCCGCCGCAGGCAACCCCACCGTGCTGTTTCTCGACGAAGTGCATCGCTTCAATAAGGCGCAGCAGGACAGCTTCCTGCCGCATGTCGAGGACGGCACGCTGGTGTTCATCGGCGCGACGACCGAAAACCCTTCGTTTGAGATCATCGGCGCGCTGCTCTCGCGCGCACGCGTCTATGTCCTCAAGCCGCTCGAAGCCGCAGACCTGCGCATACTGCTCGAGCGCGCACTCGCCGATCGGGACCGCGGGCTGGGTGCGGCCGGACTTGGCATCGAGGCCGAGGCCCTCGACCTGCTGGCCGAGGCCGGCGATGGCGATGCCCGCCGGGCACTGGGCATGCTCGAGCTGGCCGCCGGACTCGCGGCGGCCGCGGACACCCGCGTGATCAGCGTTGCGCAGGCGCGCGAAGTGGCCTCGGGCGGACGCCGGCGCTTCGACAAGGGTGGGGAGCAGTTCTACGATCAGATCTCCGCGCTTCATAAATCGGTGCGCGGTTCGGACCCGGATGCGGCACTCTACTGGTACGCGCGCATGATCGACGGAGGCTGCGACCCGCATTACATCGCCCGCCGGCTGCTGCGCATGGCGAGTGAAGACATCGGGCTCGCCGATCCGCGCGCGCTGCAGCTGGCTCTGGACGCCTGGCAGGCCTACGAGCGGCTGGGAAGCCCGGAGGGCGAGCTGGCGATCGCCGAGGCCGTGGTCTACATGGCGATCGCGGCGAAGAGCAATGCCCTGTACAAGGGCCTGGGCGCTGCACAGGCCGACGTGGAGCGCTACGGTTCCCTCGAGGTGCCGATGCAACTGCGCAACGCGCCGACGCGGCTCATGAAGGAACTGGGCCACGGCGCAGGTTACCGCTATGCCCACGACGAGCCCGAGGCCTTTGCGGCGGGCGAGCGCTACCTGCCTGACGGCCTGGGCGAGCGGCGGTACTATGAGCCGGTGGCGCGCGGCCTGGAGCTGCGCATCGGGGAAGCGCTGGCGCGCCTGCGCGAGCGCAATCAGGACGCGAGGAACAAGAAGTAACGACGATGATCGATCCGAAGCTGCTCCGATCCACGCCCGAGGCGGTGGCGCGCAATCTGGCCCGCCGCGGCTTCGTGCTCGATGTGCAGGCCTACAATGAGCTGGAGGCCAAGCGGCGTCACTGGCAGCTCGAGAGCGATCGATTGCGCGCCGAGCGCAACAGCCACGCCAAGGCCATCGGCCAGGCCAAGGGTCGCGGTGAAGACATTGAACTGTACCTGGCGCGCGGCGAGGCCCTGGCCCGCGAGGTCGCGGACACTGATCTCGCGCTGGACGCCGTCCAGTCGGAAATGACGGACTGGCAGCTCGGGCTCCCCAATCTCCTGCACGAGGCCGTGCCGGAGGGACAGGATGAGAGCGCCAATGTCGAGCTGCGCCGCTGGGGAGAGCCGCGGCCGATGTCCTTCGTACCGCGGGATCATGTCGAAGTGGGGGAGGAGCTCGGGGGTCTCGATTTCGAGGCGGCCGGCCGCCTATCCGGCGCGCGCTTCGTCGTGATGCGCGGCGCCGTGGCGCGCCTGCAGCGCGCGCTCGCACAGTTCATGCTCGACCTGCACACGCGCGAACACGGCTACACCGAGGTGTACGTGCCCTACCTGGTGTCGCCCGCGACACTGCAGGGCACCGGGCAACTGCCGAAGTTTGAGCAGGATCTGTTTGCGGTGCGCGGCGAGCACAATCTGTACCTGATTCCGACGGCCGAAGTGTCGCTGGCCAACCTGGTGCGCGAGCAGATCCTGCCGGCAGAATCCCTGCCCCTGAAATTCGTCGCGCACACGCCCTGCTTTCGCTCCGAGGCAGGCGCCGCCGGCCGCGACACGCGCGGAATGATCCGCCAGCACCAGTTCGAGAAGGTCGAGCTGGTGCAGCTCGTGCGCCCGGAGGACTCCTATCGGGCGCACGATGAACTGGTGGGTCACGCCGAGGCGGTCCTGCAGCGGCTCGACCTGCCGCATCGCGTCGTGGCCCTGTGCGCCGGAGACGTCGGATTCGCCAGCGCCTGCACCTACGATCTGGAAGTGTGGCTGCCGGGCCCGGGCAAGTACCGCGAGATCTCATCCTGCAGCAACTGCGAGGCCTTCCAGGCGCGCCGCATGCAGGCGCGCTGGCGCCCCAGCGCCACCGCCAAGCCCGAACCTCTCCATACGCTCAACGGTTCAGGCGTGGCCGTGGGCCGCGCGCTGGTCGCGGTGCTGGAGAATTACCAGAACGCCGATGGTTCCGTGACTGTGCCGGAAGTCCTGCGGCCGTACATGGGCGGGTTGGACAGAATTCCAGTAAAGTCCTGACCCGCGCCGCGATCACGCCGGAGAGGTGGCAGAGCGGTTGAATGCACCGGTCTTGAAAACCGGCAGTCCTTCACGGGACTCGTGAGTTCGAATCTCACCCTCTCCGCCATTTTAGACGCAAATCCTCATGTGGAGCCTATAGCGGATTTGCAAGCCAATTTGCAATCGACCTTCCTTTAGCTCTAATGTTGGCGTGTACGTGCGTAACACACGCATACAAAACGGCCCCGATTAGTGCGCTAACACTGAGCGGGGCCTGACCATCACCAGCAGTAGCGGTGCAGGCATTGGCTAACAAGAAGTCTACCAATAGGGGGAGAGGGCGCGGCAACGTCTATCCGCGTACCAATGCAAATGGCTCAACGAGCTTTGTGGCGCAGGTTCGCGTCAACGGCTACCACCCAGTGGCGAAGTCCTTCTCGTCAAAGTCAGACGCAAGGGCCTGGGCCGAACGGTTAGAGCGCGAACTGCGCAAGCAGTCGGTGCACGGTTCGCCGGCACCGGGCCTTCCCCGCCTCACAGTCAAACAATTGGCTGAAGCCTTCCTGGCTGATCCGGTCACTGCCAAGCTCCGCTACAAGGGGTCGCTGGACCTGCTCATCGCATGGTGGGTAAACCACTATGGCGCGGAACGAGTCATTTCCTTTGGCGTACTGAAGCTGCGCGAGGCACGCTTGAGGCTGATGCCTGGCCGCGCACCGGGCACCGTGAATCGGTACTTGTCGGCGATGCGCGCCGCGTGGAACTGGGGTCGGTCTGCTGGCCTTGTGCCGCAGGAGGCCGTCTGGCCGTCGCGCTTGCTTCTCACAGAGCCCAGGGGGAGATCCCGCTACCTCACTGACGATGAGTTAGGCGCCGTGCTGCAGGCTTCCGAAGCAGATCCACTTGCGCACGCGGCCATCGTCCTGTCTCTAGCCACGGGCATTCGTCAAGGCGAATTGCTGCGCCTGCAATGGGCCGACGTTGATTTTGACCGCCAGCGCCTGCGGGTGCTCGAAACGAAGAATGGTGAGGCGCGGGCGGTCCACCTGCCCGCCGTGGCAGTGGGCGCGCTGAAGGTGCTTCGACGTGGCAGCGTAGTCGGACAGCGCCAGGTATTCCTCGACCCGAAAGGCAAAGCGATTAACAAGGACAAGCTCTCGGCACTCTGGAAGCCGGTGCGTACGTCGGCGGGCCTGAAAGACTTTCGTTGGCACGATCTGCGGCATAGCTGCGCCTCGTTCCTCGCGCAAAAAGGTGCGACGCTATTGGAGATTGGTAGTGTCCTTGGCCACAAATCGCCGTCGGTCACTTTGCGCTACGCGCACCTCGTGCAGGGCGCGCCGGTTACGGGCCATGCGGCGCTCGATGAGAAGCTACGGGGTAAGTGGCCATGAGTCACTTGGAGGACTGTAGACAGGAGTGGGAAGAAGCCTGGTCGGATCAGCTACGATTCGAGGAACAGGGCGGCAGTCGTGGCGACTTCAAGAACGGGCCGTTTTTTCGCTGGTGGTGCCTGGCGGTGATTGTGCCGAACCTGAGTGAGCAATACGAGGCCGGCAACAACAAGGCGCTTTTTACCGCAATCGACCTGTGCGCCATCCACGACTTCCGGCTACCGGCTTGGGTCAGGGATGGGTTTCATTGCGGGTACGAGGCGGTCAACGATTTCAAACTGAACTCTTGGGACAAAGCGTTCGGACTACCCCACGGCAAGCACGCAAACCTCGCAGCAATGCGACGCCGCCGCGCATTGCGCTTTGACGTGTTGATGGCGGTGCGCGCCTTGCACGAAAGCGATCCGACGCGCTATCCGATCGGGGACTACACCTTTGGTGAGGTTGGAAAGCAGAGTCGGTTCCACAAGAACGGTCGAGCCATCAGCGCCAGTACGGTGCGGAACCTCTTCTACGAGGGGCAAGAATACGCCAATCCTTTAAACTACTTGCCAATCGAAATTCTAAAAGTTCCGGGCGAAGACTTGTAATTACTAACGCGCGTATTTGCGGTTTATTTGACTCCTCAATCGGAGGAGCCAATGAAAACCCGTGCACCAAAGGCCGTTGCCCTACCTCATAGCTGGCCAGCCTCAGACTGGCCGCGAGACATTTACCCTAATCGGGCCGCCACTGCGAAGTACATCGTGAGGGCATACCGCGACGAGCTGTTGGCAGTGGGCGCGCTGACGCGCGTTGGTCGGCAACTGGTCGTCCTGGGCGAGGGCTACGGCAGGTTCCTCGCGCGACAGACACAGCGCGTACCAGGCTACGAATTTGGCGGTAAGGCGAGGGGCGCCCCACAGCTCAAGGCCGCCCTAGAGGCGCCATGAGGGGAATGCTGCGATCGTGAGCGTTCCAAAGTCTTTCTACGTTCCGCAGTGGTTTCGTCTATACCACGAGATTGCCGATGACCCAAAGCTCTGCGCTCTGAGTGAGGCAAGGCGATGGCGGTTCATAGAGGTACTCGTGATGAATCACCGAATGCTTGTTCCCTGCGATGACAGGGCCGCGGCATTCACCATGCGAATTACCGAAAAGGAGGCGTGTGATACACGGAAGCAGCTCACAGAGCTGGGCTTGATCGAGGGACAATGGGTCAGTCCCTCGTACGCAAGACGCCAATTTCCAAAAACAGATCATGCCAAGTTCCGCGTTGAGCGTCATCGCAACAGGAGAGAAGGAAAGGCTCCTACTGCTAGGGTCAGTAACGTTACTGGTAACGTTACAGTAACACCCCAGATTAGATTAGATTCAGAATCAGATAAGACAATTTATCCTAATGGCGATATTGATTGCCTCCCCGAGCGGGACCAGGATCACGCCCAGGAAAAGACCCAAGACCTCACGCCCTCGGAGGCCGCCATACAGACGGCGCTCGCGAGCAAGCCGGGCATTTTGCGCGGGGACCTTCTAGATAGTTGGTTCCGGTGGACACGCTCAAAGAAGAACGGCAGATGGCCCAATATTGATCAGGCCTTCTGCAGTTTTTCGGAGCGGCACGAGCCCACCGATAAGCAACGGAGGCGCGCAATGCAAGCGAGGCGAGGCACCTCGGCGGATAACCTGCGCTCCACAGAGAGTCTCATCGCCGCCAGCCCGTTCGCGCCACGACTTAATGGGAGTCAGAGGTGAAGTTCGGAGGTAGTCTGGTGAACGTAGTGGCAGATCATTAGTGGGCCCGCGTCTCCGCGCGGGCCTGAACTTGTGGCAGGCACACTAGACAGAGAAGTGCTCGAGGGTGGACTCGCGCCACCTACAGGCACGGGTGGTGCGCTCAATGAACAAACGCTGCATGAGCCGATTTTCCCTTCTAAGCGGGCCGCTATGATCCCCATCCTGGAAGACGGACGGCCGTGTGAAGACCGGCGGGGTGCAACTGACGAAGACACTATCGGCGCAGCAAAGTCCCTGATCTCGAGTGAACTGAGGGGGCTTCTCTTGCATTGTTCGAGCACGCTGGAACAAGACGCAACCACCGAAATCAACGTCAGTCTGCTCGGAACATGGGCACAACGTCCGTGCAAGTTAATCAAATGATTTTGGGAAAATCGCGTGGGCGGTCCCGGTAGCGGAAACCGGCGGCGCCACAGTGTGAAATGCACTGTGACAGGTTATTCGACGCTGGACGTTAGGCGCCTGGCGCGCACAGGTGGTTTGAGGCCCGGCTACAACGGCGGCTGGCAGTGGATCTGTGACGGCAAGACCGTTGGATCAATCCAGTTGAGTACCGAAGGAGACCAAGTGGTTCTGGATTACTGGCACGGTCGCGAGGGCGAAGAATGGAAGGCGGTGCACATCTCCGTGCACATTGTGCGCACGCCCTGCAACCTTGGCGGTTCTCGCGCCTGGTTCAGATGCCCAAGTGTTGGTTGCAGCCGGCGCGTAGCGATCCTCTACGGTAAGGGGATATTCGCGTGCCGACACTGCCATGAGTTGGCCTATCCCAGCACGCGCGTAGGACCCATGGACTGCGCGACCGCCCGTTTAAGCAAGCTAAGAATGCGTTTGGGCTGGCAGCCCGGGTTCCTAAATGGAAATGGCTGCAAGCCGAAATGGATGCGCTGGGCAACGTTCAATAAGTTGGTGCGAGAACACGAAGATCTAGTAGGAGGCTCGCTGTCAGCAATGGCGCGGCATCTTGGCGTCGCCGACCGTCAATCTACGTCTGGACAACGTGGTCGGGACCAATGACCATTCATTGGCCGTAGTCGCCGGGCTACGCCAGCCAAGTTTCATACCTGCACTGTTATCGCCGCATCCCCAAGCCGAGCAATTTAGGATATGTCCGTACCAGCCAAAAGCCCCAAGATTGTGGACGACCCGGACATGCAATACTTTGAGGCCCACCTAATTGGCAAGGCGGCCGCAGGGAGGCTGATCCGTTTCTGGAAGGTCATGCTTTTGGCTGAGCTGGAGTTGGCCCAGTCAACTATTCCGGGTATGAAATCGGTATGGCGCCGAATCTACGCGGAAGCGGATGACCAGTGCTCAGCCGCTATCGGCGAACTGGAACGGCGCCATAATTGGCCGCCACGGCCACGATTCGGTCCGCCAGCGTCGTCTTCTGGACACTCACCACGGCCAAGGTAGGCCGGTGCCCTCGAGCACCACCCTTGCTTCGCCCAAGCTGAGGCGGAGGTCTAAGCGTCGGCGTCGGAGCACTCCGACCTCAAAAGTCGTCAGCCGAGATGGGGTAACTGGCAAAATTCCCGCCAATCTCCTGCGTTAGTGTTACCTCCTGCCCATGCAGTGCGATTCCGCCGGGCCTCGCAACACTGCTGAGCGTCAATGGATCTTGACCCTGGGTAGCCCAGCGCTGTGGGCAGAAGAGGAGCGATTCACCGTACCAATGGTCTCCAGTTACGTAGCGAATACTGTAATCACCATCGGCGAGGTGAACCTGGACACTCTCATTGCGCCGGACGAAGAGATGAGCAACGTCTTCCCCAGTCGATGCGAATACCTTTACGTAGGCGTTGCTCGAGGTTGAGCTGGTAATTTTCAGAACAGGCAAGTCACGTCTGTTTTCATACCTTGTCTTGACCACCCCACTGACCGGCAACTGTGGTACCTCTCGAGGACATTCCTTGGGGCGCGTCACCGGAGTGGCAGAGACCGTGGCGCTCGGAGCCGCTCCCGTTGGCGGTGCGGCGATGGAGATTGGAATGCGCTGCAGGATCGACGACTCAGGCACCCCGAATGACGTTGGCGGCAGAGCCGTATCTACGACATGGTGTGCTGTGGCGAGCGGCGCCGGAACTGTTGCCGGCCTAATGGACCATTGGTATGAAAGCCACGTTCCGGCGACAACAACGGCAGCAATCACTTTCAACGTCGTTGCATGCCGCCTGGCAATGCCAGTTACGTTACTCAAGACTCGAGAGCGGATTCCGGCACGCGCCGACGAGTCTTCTTCCGCGTGGCGAATCCACTCATCATGCTGGGCGCGTCGCTCTGGATCAGACAAGATTTTGTGGGCTTCATTGATTAGCCCTACGATGCGTACAGAGTCAGTGCTGGACACCTTTTCCGACCGGTATTTCTGCAGCAGTGCTCGGTGCGCAGCCTCGATGACCTCGACTGGCGCGTCTCTCGCAACCTTCAGATTGTCATAGTGGGTCCGAATCCGCGGCACAACGACCATCCCCTGTTACGTTGACGCTCCGCTCGCCTAATTTGGATTCTCATAAAAGCACACTATAGTGGGTAGCAGCAACCGCGCTCAACCCCGACGCTTGGTCGCATGGCGAAGGGACTGTTGCGAGCATTGGGCGAGGAGTTGCGACAGCGTCGGCGCGACCGCGGCCTTACTCAGGACGAGTTGGCTGCAAAAGCGGGCCTCCATCGCAACTACATTGGAATGGTCGAGCGCGGAGAGCGAAACGCCACCGTCCTGACACTCGATGCCATCGCCACGGTGCTAAAAGCGAACCTGGCGGAGGTTTTCGCAGCCGCTGTGCGCCGGCAACGTTAGGGGTGTTGTCAGCTTGCGCTGGCTATGCCGTAGGAGGGCACCGCAGTCTGTCCATCTCAGGTCGAGTTACGAATGCGAAGAGAGCTGCGCTTAGTCTCCCACGTTGTCGAATGACCAGACTTTTCCAGTCGCCTTTGAAATCACAAGTACCCGTGATCCGCCAACTCGGGGCGAAGTGTCTGGGACGGTTACCGCCCATACCTCGTCAGGACTGTCCTGGGCACGATAAATGGCCCCCGGCCAGCCTTCTCTGACATCGTAATCGGTTATTTGACGGCAGCTCCTAGCCGCCTGTTCTGTGATGTGCATTGTCGCGATTCCAAGTGCGGAGGCTTTAGAGAGGTGCATGATTGGATCTCAATTCGTGTTGAGAGGCTTGACTCGGCCGTTGCCAGTCTAGCCCAAAACAAACGGACGCCTATCCGGCGTCAGCCGGCACTTCGATCGAGCGTTGCGGGAGGCCGCGGCGAAACGGGGCAGGGCGCCGGACTCGGCGATGCGTGCGACGATGCAGGATCAGGGAGTGCGCCTGCAGGCGCGCGGTCGGCAGAATGCGGGGCGCGTTAAGGCGCGTTAGCCCGGTGGCCGTGTGGGCCCCCTGAACTTACTGCCGAGGAATGTGTCCCATTCAGAGCGCTGAGCCTTCAGCCTGCGGATAGGCAGCACAGGACAAGAAGAACGATGCGCCGAACCGACCGGGCGGTCGTCTTCACGCTGGTATTGGGACTCCATGGGGCCGTCTGGGTGGCTTTGTGGGTGGCGACGGGCACGTCCGGCACTTCGCTCGAGCCAAACATTGTCACCGCATTGATTGCCCTCCCGCAGCCGCCGGAGTTCAAGGAACGTCCCCCTGCACCACGGCGCCCGCTTCACGAACAGACGCTTTCCGCAGTGTCTCCGATTACCTTGCCGTCGTTGGCACCACCGAACTATGCAGGCTCATTGAATCAAACTCAGCCCCTAATCAACTGGTCCGCAGAAGCCCGTCGCGCAGGAGCCTCGGCCGGTACACCCCAGGGCACCGTATCTTCGACCGCGAAACATCCCACGCCCAGCGATTTCTGGATCGAACTTGGTCGGACGCAGGGGACCCAATATCTAGCCCTCCAAACGCGATGGTGGGTGAATGATTCTTGCTTCGCTTCGTTGGGCGAAAACGGTCCCAGTGAAGAACTCAAAATCACCTGCCTGATGAGAAAACCACTCGCGCGGGCAGACCTGTTCAAGGACCTGCGGGAATACACATGTCAACGCCGGCCGGAAACTGCTCATTTGTGGCGCCTGAAAATTGCACACTATTAGTTCGGTGACGACCCGTGCGGCGTCCTGGACTCCTTGGCTTTGCGGCGGGTGATCGTGGTGGAGGCCTCTGGTTCGGGCTGCAGG
>DATGVM010000033.1:0-50081 GCA_035300345.1 Steroidobacteraceae bacterium | reverse complement strand
CGCTTCCCTGAGAATTCACGCCCGCTCGGGGCCGCCCTTCCGGCGGCCGTGCTGATATTGATTCCGGTTCCCCGGTAGCTCAGTTGGTAGAGCAGCGGACTGTTAATCCGCTTGTCGTTGGTTCGAGTCCAACCCGGGGAGCCATTTGAATCAATATCTTAGAATGATATTCCCCCTTCTGCTCTAGCATAGGAATTTGCGCAGGACACGGCGCGCCGGTTTGAGTCACGATGCGAATCCAGGTGGCCACTCGCTCTTCGACCGGCAACGAAAGCGAACTCGAAGCGCGAGCAATAGGCGCTACGCAGAACCGACGGTGAGTTGCGCGGGACGGCCAGGGTCGGCGCCACGATCTCTGGTATCAGCGACCGTGGTCGGATGATCCAGTTTGACCCCAGCCCGGCCGTCGTACCGCTACGGTGCCGGAAGTCGAGGTGGGTTGGTGGGTTCGGCAGCGGCCGTCATGAATTTGACGGGCACCATGCTGTACCGATAGAAGATCGGGTTTCTCCAGTCTCCGGCTACCGCGATAAAAGCCAGTACGTCCGAGCTGGTCCGCGATTGGAACTTGGCCAGCACCCTTGGGATATACCATCCCTGTGGTTGGTTGAGGATGACCTTGACGAGGCTCCACGGCCCCCAGGGTTTGGGTGATTCGTAAAACGCAAACGCGGTGGTATCGATCTTGCCCGCGTGACCATTGCCGCTGGGATAGTACCAGCTGACGAGGACATACCGGTTCAATGCGGGCAGGTAGGTCACCCCCGCTTCACCACACTGTCCCGGAGCCTTGATGATGAGGGCTGCCTTGTTCATCTCCGGGGTCCAGCTCGAATCCCGCAAACCGTCTCCACCTTTGTAGAAACTCCAGTCGGCAGCATTCAAGGCGCCGATTTTCGATCTCGAAACACGCCCCAGAATGTAATTGTCGCCATTGTCCCAAAACCCGTTATTTGATGTCGCGTAAACATAGCGATCAGCCTGGTCTACCGTCGCCGCGGCATACTCCTTTCCAAAGTGGATGAAGAATGGCGTGGCAAACCTCATGCCCGGAAACATCGGACGGTCGCGGTTCTCCTGCATCGGTCTTGACCATTTCAGACCGTGGTCACTGGATTTGATGATGCTCGCGTTGACCCGCGTCTGCCTTCCTCCGTAACCCGCATCGACATACCGATCCATTCCAATTGACATGTAGAGCGTCCCATCAATTGAAATGCTTCCTCCGCTTTTCCAGTTCCTGCCATCGGTCGCGATCGGCGCATTCATTTCGCCGTATTCATCCATGACGTTTTGCAGCTGCCCCGTCAGCGCCAGGGGATCGTTTCCCGATATCCGGTTAAAACCAATATTCCTCTTGAGCGTACCGAAACCGGCACCGTCGTTGACCGCCGAATACAGGGCATCATCCTGCGCCCACGTGGGGTCCCATGAATCACCGCCGGCTTCGAAGTAGGTCGGTGTTCCCATCTGTACATCCACGATGGGGATTGAATCCTTCGACGACGGCATCTGATCTGCGGCACCTGCGGCTACGGCAAAGGCGACGGCGAGTACCACCGCAGAATATTTAAGCGGCTCAATCACGTTGTTGTTTCCCTGGAGAACTTGCTGTGGTTAAAGCCAGGGCCCGCTCTAGCACGGGATCAACACCCGCCCGCCAGTCCGTGAAACTCATGGGAACGATTTCGTCTGGGTCAAGTGACTTGACCCGGAACTGGACAAAATAGTTTAGCCAGAAGCAAAGGTCCCAATCGGTGCAGGCGTGCTGGTAGTCGTGCTTGCCCGTCTCATAGGCGACGCACAAGGGATAATTGGGCAGGCACGCCCGACCGCCTTCCGAAAAAAACTGCAATCGATCACCCACTGGCTCGCCCAATATCAAAACACGCCCTGGATCAGCGTGTTTGACAAAAGCAGCTGTCGTTATACCCGCTGAAAAGGTCGCAGGGCCAGTCAGCAGGATGACTTTGCCCTCCGGAGGAATCAGCGTAGGCAGATTGCGTGCGAATCGGTACGTATTGAGGTAGTCGCCGCCACTGTTGTAGCGCAAATCCAGAATGACATTGCAAGGTCGAGCCTGTCGCAGCTGACGATCTGTGCTTGCCAGGAATGCTTTGATGCTCAGACCGCCTTGATCGGCGTTGGACTTCAGCTGAACGAAGTAGGTGCAGGTTTCCGGCACGGGCAGACTGCGAAAAGCGATGTCAAAAGAGGTCAGCGAGAGGGGCAGAGCGTGCTCAGGTTCGAAGGTCTGCCAGTGTTCCTCCATCCCGGCTATGCGCTCACTCGACAACCACCGTGTGACGGCCACGGACGGTTCGCTACGGGGCAGCGTTAAGGCTTCCAACCGCCGCGTAATCGTCTTCCCGGCAAGAGTCTCCACCGTCCAATTTGAATGTTGCAGGTCCGGCGCTACGTCAACGCCGTACAACAAGTCCTGCGAAATCAGGTCCTGGGAAGCCAATAAGCGGCGCCATTGGGGTGCTCCGCCATGCAACAGTTGAAGTTTGGCCATGACAGTGTCGACGGGCTGCCCATCTACCGCGGTCACTCGACTGCCCAGCAGGTCCGCGCTGGCATCCGTCGCGCGCATGATGTACAGCCCATCAGAAAAGGCGGCAACCCGTATTGGAAGCTCTGGTGACGAGGCGCGTCCGTCATTTTCAACCCTGGAATGTCCGTTGTCGGCCAGCGCGTCAATGAGCATCAGAGACGTACGAAAATGTGCCTTGTCCATTCCAGTGTCCAACGCTTCAAGCGCCACTAACCTTCGATTGGCTTCCGCGCGGTCGGCCGCCGAGAAAGAGCGATCCAGGGCGATGAGCTGGCGAAAATAGCGGAGATCCTGGCGCTGCGCGTCCAGAGCATTTTCGGGGAGAGTGGACGTTGAGATCGGCGCTGGCGGATGGAAGTGATGATTCATCTCTACCAGGAATGCAGTGCCGACAATTCCGAAAAATACAATCAACCCAAGGGCGATGACGCCAATTGTCCTGGCCATGACTCTCACAGTGGCATTCCCGCCTCTAGATTTTGCACCTGACTTTCTCGATGACCCGGCTCATGCCACATAGTTGCAGCGCAAATCGAAGCAGGCCGCAATTTTAGAAACCGAGGCGAGATTAGCGTCCCAAGACGGGCTCTCAGCGTGCTGCTCGTGCGACGACCTCTCGCTGCTGGACGCCCACGCCAGATCGCGGCTAGCGCTGGAGGCGCGCCAATCGCGCACGCCCCGCCTCGTCGCGCGACACGATCACGTTATAGTGCTGGCCGCGGAAGGCGATATTCTCCAGGGTGAGGCTCTTCCACTCCGCCGGCAGCACCGGCGGGTACGCCTCGACCAGGCCCGGCTCGCGGATCCGCAGACCGGTGAAACCGTACAGCAGATTCTGGATATAGCCGCCCGAACCGGTAAGAAAGTAACCCGTGTTATTGGACGCCGTCTCGGTGCGCACGCTGAACGGAGGCTTGAGCGTGCCGCTGCTGAAATTGCCCTGGAACCACCCGGCAGCGTCTGCGGTATCGCCCACCGCAGCGGCCGTGATTGAATTCGGCGCCAGCCCCATGCTGTTGGAAACGTCCTCGGGCCGGCCTCGGCGTGGCAGTGCGTACTCGAAATCGCTGCGCCGCAGTTGCTCGCTCATCGGCAGGTCGAGCGAGGGCAGGTTCAGCAGCACCACGCTGCCGCCGACGTTATCCGCGTCTACCAGTACGGTTGGGTCGAACGGCAAGTGATGTTGCGGTGCCCCGGTCGTCGGCACATACATCCGGCGGGCAATGTCCGCCCAGCGAGGGTCACCCTGCTCGCCCACGAGCAGTGCGGCACTCGCGGCTATCGAGAGAACCCGGGCCGCGAACACATTCGTGAACGTATCATTGGGAATGTCATTGTACGGCTCGTTCACCGATGTGACGTGCAGAATCTCGTAGCGGTGACGCTCCGGGACATACTTGACGCGACTCGCCCAGAATCGTGCCACCTCCCGGATGACCGGCCAGCCATAGGCTTTGAGCCAGTCGCGATCCAGCGTTGCCAGGTAGTATTGCCACTGCGCAATGGCAATATCAGAGTTGACGTGAATCTCGCGCTCGCCCAGCACGTAGGCAAAATGGGGCGTCTGTTCGCTGCCATTCTCGGGATCCGATTCCCACGGGTACATGGCCCCGGCATAGCCACGTTCATGCGCGCGTGCCTGGGCGGCTCCGAGCGTGCGAGCGCGAAACATCACCAGTGACTTCGCGCGTTCGGGGTGCAACAGCAGCAGGGCCGGAAAGATCCATGCGTCGCTATCCCAGAAAACATGGCCGGCATAGCCCGGGGTGAGGCCGCAGGCGCCCAGGGCCCAGGACGTATCGGGCGTCGAACTGGCGAGCAGGTAGTACAGTTCGGAATGCACGGCAAGCTGCGCCCGCGCGTCCCCTTCGATGAGAATATCGGACCGCCATAGCCGTTCCCAGGCATCACGGTGCTCCGCGAGCAGATGGTCAAAGCCTTCGCTGCGCGCTGCAGTGGCCAGTTCAAGGTCTGCACGCGCGTCCCCTCCCCAGCCGGAACGCGAGAAGGCCACGAACTTGCTGAATGTGTAAGTCTGGTTCTTGCGCACCTTGACGCTGAAGTTCTGGGCCAACCGGTACGGGCTCTTGTAGATCGTCAAGGCTTCGGGCACGACGCCGGTACCCAGGCCGATGGTCGCCGCCTCCGCCATGCTCAACCCTTGCGCGGCCTTGCCCTCCAGCCACAGCGCCATCGTGCCGGCATCGCCCTCAGCCACAGAGACGTCACTGTCGCCGTGGTACCAGATGGCCGCACGATCGGGTGTGGCGGGCGGTATGGGCTGGAGGCTCTGCTCGTGCGCGGCCACGGCCTCCTCCATCTGCGGCCCGCTGAACTCTGCGAGCGGCAGGCGGGGCCGGTGCGGTGCCCAGAGATTGAGCGCAAAGGAGAGCTCCACGGTGCCATCAAAATCGGGCGTGATCGACAGCTGGCTCGCCGCCAGGTGCGGGCTCGCCTCATCGACGAAGGTCCTGACCTCGATGGCCGTGCGCCTCGTGCCGTCAAGATAGTCGTAGCGCGTGGTGAGTGTCGCCTCGCGCATATTCAAAGTCTGTCGATAGTTCAGGAACCGGGACGACCTGAGGGGAGTCCGGTTGAGCCAGGCCTGCCCGGTTGGCCCGGGTCCCGTGCTGTAGTCAATTTCCGTCCATCCCGGAATGGCCGCGGGCCGCGACACGTCGTCACGCGTGTAGTCCATGAAGGCCACCAGGTAGGTCGGGGTTCCTTCCGTTCCGCGCGGTGCGCTCAGCGTCGATGCGTAGCCATTGGCGAGATAGGTGGGGAAGTAGCTGGCGAAATTGCTTTCCGTCCCGGTCAACAGGAAGCCCGCATCCTCCTCGGCCCACGCTGGCAAGGTCAGCGCGACCAGCAGCATCGCCGCGAGGCCATGCGGCACGCGAGAGTTGGCGGGCGGGCCGGCGCGACCCCCCGCAATA
Source organism: Steroidobacteraceae bacterium (assembly GCA_035300345.1). Lineage (GTDB taxonomy): Bacteria > Pseudomonadota > Gammaproteobacteria > Steroidobacterales > Steroidobacteraceae > FEN-1191. Next base: position 44,588 of record DATGVM010000033.1, on the reverse strand, counting down.
CCCGTCATGCGCGATTTTGCGGTGAGATCCGTCATGGTCGTGGTGCGCATCCCCAGCCATCCTCACGCTGCCAAGGGCACCCTATCCTCTTGCGTTCTGGGTTTGGAGTCAAAGCACCCTGGACGCCGGGCGTGGCTGTGCTGATCTCAAGTGGCTGCGCCTGCCTGTGGCCGGCGCAGCCAAGGATATGCCAAGATTGATGCAGCGCTGATTTCAGCCGCCAAACTGCAAATGCCGAGCACCCCGACCCGACGGTTCGAGTACCGCTTGCTGTGTTGCTGGCCGCTGATGGTCCTCAGTTGCGGCGCGACGGGTACAGCGCATGCGGGCGAACTGCGCAGCGAGCGGGCTGGACTGGCGAGCGCCGAGACCGCCATTGCCGTCGTGGCCGGCGAGCACGGTCCGCGCCTCAGCTCGCTCAGCCTGCGTGGCGCCACGACCTGGACCAATCGGGTCGATGAGATCCTGCCCGCGCAAGTCGAGCTCCGCGGCTCGGTCCAACCCCTGACGTGGCGTCTGGATCGCAGCGCCACCCGCGTTGAAGCGAAGCGGATTCAATTCGTTTACGTGGCCGATTCGCCCCGGCTGCGGCTGGTTTGGGAATGGCGGGCGCGCGGCGGCCAGGGCCCACTCGAACATTCGATATCAATCCAGAACCTCGATGCGGCGCCGGTTTGGTTGCCGCTCCTGCCCAGCACGCGCTTTGACTGGCAGGTTGATCCCGGAAGCGCGCTCACGCGCTTTTGGGTGGAAAAGGGTGCCGACACGCCCTCCCCCGAAGGCACGCATCTGGAAGCATTGCGCGACGGTGATGCCTGGCTGGGCACATCCAGCAGCTACGCCCGCCCCATTCCCAACCAGGCGCGGGAGATGATTCCCTATTTGCTGGTCGCCGAGCCGGGTGGTGAACAGCGAGGCTGGTATATCGGCATCGAATTCAGCGGGCGCACGCGGATCACGCTGCAGCGCGACGGCGCATCGCTGCGCGGCGAGGCGGGTCTCAACCCCGTCCCCGGCCCTTATCGGACACTACTGCAGCCCGGTGCTACTTTTGCCGCCCCCACAATATTCATCGGCGCGTTCAGCGGTGGTCCGGACGGTGCCGGCAATAGCTTGCGGCGCTGGGTGCGGGCCGTGCTCAACAATCCGCAAACGATCCGTGATCTGTCCTATCCACCGCTGGTCAACAACAGCTGGGGCAGTGGCATGGCGGTGGACGAGACTCTCGCGCAGCGCATGATCGGCGAATCGGTGCAGCTCGGGCTCGAGATGTTTCATCTGGATGCCGGCTGGTTTCGCGGTGTGGGCGATTGGCATGCAGACCCCGGGAAGTTTCCGCATGGAATCGCCACGCTCGCAGATTTTGCTCACCAACGCGGGCTCAAGTTTGGATTGTGGGTCGACTGGGCACAGGCCGGCGCTTCGCAGCGGCCCGGCGCGCTCAATGTTAACGATCCCATCACCCGTGACTGGCTGGTGGCCGACCCGCCCGCGGGCTGGAAGCACAGCGAGCCCTTCAAGGGCATTACGATTGACCTGGGCGTGCCGGCAGCCAAGACATGGGCGGCCCGCGAACTCGAGCGCATCGTCACTGACTATCACCTCGACATGCTCGAGCATGACGGCTATCTCGTGGCCCAAGGCAGTGCGCACGCCGATCACATTGCCGCCCCACCGGAGAGCGCAAGCCTGCGGATCTACGAGGACTCGGGATACCTCTGGGCCGATGGCTCCAACTCGACTGACGTCAGCTATCACGCTTCCCGGGCCTACTACGACATCTATGAACGGCTACGAAAGCGTCACCCGCGATTGCTCCTGGAAATATGCAACGATGGTGGCCGCATGGTGGATTTCGGCAGTGCCGCCCATGGTGACTATTTTTCGATCACCGATACCTACGATCCGCTCTCAAACCGGCGCGCCTTCTACGATGCCAGCTATGTGCTGCCGCCCGCGATGCTGGAAAGCTACGTGGCAAACTGGCCCACCCCGCGCATCGAGAACTTCCGCTACCAGCTGCGCAGCGGCATGCTCGGCTGGTTCTCGTTGATGCTCGATTCGAGCCTGTGGACCCCGCAGCAGCGCGCGGAGGCACGCACGCAGTTTGCGCTCTACAAGACAGAGCTGCGGCCGCTGATCCGCGCTGCCGATCTGTATCACGTTGCCGAGCGCCCCGACGGCGTGCATTGGGACGGGATCGAATACTATTCGGCCAGGCTCCACCGCGGTGTGCTGTACGCATTCCGCGGCACGGTGCCCGACCAGGCGACGCACCGATTCCGCCTGTTCGGTCTGAATCCTGCGGGCCGCTACCGAGTCCGGTTCCAGGACCGGGGCCAGGCCGCCGAGCGCAGGCTCACCGGGCAAGTGCTGATGGAGGAAGGCGTGGAGGTCGCCCTGCCCTGGCCACAATCCTCGGAACTGGTTTTCCTCGATGAATCACGTTGAATGATTGCGGCACTGCAACGGCATACCATATCCGCAGGTCTCGACAGCGATTGGTCGGCGACCCATGATGCAGACGGCAGCGGTTGGATGGAAAGAAAAGCATGAACTTCCACTCGGTCCTGCGCCGCGCGCGCAGGCTCGCAGTCATCGGTACTCTGGCCATGGCGCCGCTGGCCGGTGGCGGCGAACCCGCGGCACGCGAGCCACTTCACTTCGATGTCGCCGAAGGTCTCAATTTCAACAGTTTTCTGCGCGACGGTCCGGTCGCCGCGCACCTGCTGCTGCGTTCGGGTACCGATCCGCGCATCCTGGTCGCCTTTCCTGCCGGCAACAGCGGCGTCGGCCTGTGGTTCTCGCACGCCGCTACGCCGGTGACCTGGACGATGTTGGGGAGGCCACAGCCGCTCGCCCTCCAGGATGAGCGCGGGCGAAGGCTGTACGGTATCACCGCGGAAGCCAGCGTGAGCGGTGCGGCGGAGCTCCTGGTCAAGCAGGCCGCATTATCCAGCGTCCGTGTACTGCGGGACTATCAGGCCCTTGGCACCTTGCCGCCTGAGGTCAGCGCTGACCCGGAGATTCACGACTCGACCATCTCCTGGGCGCGTGATCGCCTCGACGGCACCGCCGGGTATCGCCTCAGCCTGCAGGTTACCGAGGGCACGCTGCGAGCCGGTCATATCACGGCGGGGAGCGATGGCAGGATCGGGTTGAAAATCACGGCCCTGACGGGCGAAGAGCCATTGACCCCGCTATCGAGTGCGGAGCTGTTCACCGAGCAGGCCGCGGCGGATGACGCGGCCCGCAATGCACTTACGTTTCTGAGTTTCAAGGAGAAATTTCTCGCTGGCTCCTGGCGTTTCAATACGTACTTTGGGCGCGACACGCTGATGTCGGTGCGCTTGCTGATGCCCGTGCTCACACCCGAGGCGGTGGCGGCTGGGTTGGGCGCGGTGCTGACCCGACTGTCACCTGAAGGCGAGGTGGCGCATGAGGAGGATATTGGTGAGTTCGCCATTCTCGATCATCTGCATGCCACGGCGGAGAAGTCCGATGCGCCGACATTCAACTACAACATGATCGATGGCTCCTTCATGCTGGCTCCCGTGGCGGCCGAATGGTTGCTCGATGACCCGCGCGGTCGCAGGCGGGCCGCTGAGCTCTTGGCGCGGATGGACGGACGACCCGGCGCGGCGGCGCGCGCGCTGGGTGCGGATCTGGCCAGCAACCTCAGATTCGTCCTGCAAGCGGCCCGTAAGTTCGCAGAGGATCCACGCTCGCAGAATCTCATTGCGCTGAAACCCGGCTTGAACGCCGGGCAGTGGCGGGACAGCGGTGACGGCCTGGCGGGCGGGCGCTTCCCGTACGATGTGAATGCCGTGTTCGTGCCCGCTGCGCTTGCTGCGGCCCATCGATTTTATGCCAGCGGCCTGCTCGCTCCGTATCTCGATGCCGCCGATCGCAGGATCTTCCTGCGTGCCGCCTCTATGGCGAGTGTCTGGCGCACCCGGGCCGGGCCGCTGTTTGAGCTCAGCGTCCCGAACGCGAAGGCCCGCCAGGACGTCACCCGTTACGCCGCCGCAGTGAATGTGGCGCCCGATGCAGCGCTGCGGGCGATCGGCGAGGATCCGGTGCGCTTCCATGCCCTCGCGCTCGCAGCCGATGCCGGCCCCATTCCCGTGCTCCACACTGACGAGGGCTTCGAGCTGTTGTTTGGCCGACCGACGCCACTTGCGCTGCGTCGAGCCATCACGGCGATGATGCGGCCCTTCCCGGCCGGACTCCTGACCGACGTAGGAAGCGTCGTTGCAAACCCGGTTTATGCAGCCCCTACGATCCAGGCCCGGTTTACCAGGAATGCCTATCACGGCACGGTCATCTGGTCCTGGCAGCAAGCGGTGCTGGCGGCGGGACTGCAACGGCAGCTGCGACGCCCTGAACTCCCGCCCGCGGTGAAGGCACTGCTGCGTACGGCCCAGGAGCAGCTTTGGGGAGCCATTCGCCTGGGCCACTCAATGCGAAATTCCGAGCTCTGGTCCTGGACCTATGAGGCTGGACATTTCCACGTCGCGCCCTTCGGCGCCAGCGCGGCCGATGTCGACGAATCCAACGCCGCGCAGCTGTGGAGTACGGTGTTTCTGGCCATACCGGATCCGGACGCGACCCCGTAAATTCGAAAAGGCGATGCTTATACGGCGCCTCGCAAACGAAGCCGGACCGAGACTTGCCATAATCCCCAAATGCTTATAGGCTTGCCCCCTGTTTTATGGACGCCACTCGCTGCGCAAGCCAGCGTTCCGACTGGGCCGGTTGGTTGTGGTTGATCACTGATCTGCTTGATAGTGATTAAGCGTTAAGAATCAACAAAACGTAGCTCTTTGATCCAGGAGAATGGGGAAAAATCCATGAAAGACAAAGCACCTGCCCAGTCACAGTCGATATGTGGCTTTTCGGCAACACTGTCACCAGCCAAGGGCCGCGTGGCCTGCGCACCGGCCATTGCTGCCGCCGTGGCGGGAATCCTTTATGGCGCGAGCGGCGGTGCCGCCTACGCGCAAACCGCGACGGCAGGGGCCGCGAAGTCTTCGGACAACGCGCTCGAGGAAATCGTCGTGACGGCTTCGGCGCATGGCGTGAGGAAGCTGGACGCCAGCTACAACATTGTGTCGGCATCCCTCGATGAGATTCAGAACGCCAATCCCGCCAGTGCGGCCGAGATCTTCAAGCTCTCGCCCGGCATCTGGCCGGAAGCGTCCGGCGGACAGACCGGCGTCAACGTGGATGTGGCCGGTTTCCCCAACGGCGGTGGCGATTCCCCGTATTTCTCGACCATGATCCAGGGCTCGCCCCTGTACGGCTCTCCCTCCCTGTCCTTCCTGGATTCCAGCTCCCTGCTGCGCTTTGACGACACCGTGGAGCGCGTCGAAATCGTCCAGGGCGGTACGGGCGCAATCTTCGGCCCAGGGCAGCCAGGTGCAACGGCGAACTTCATCCTGAGGACGGGCTCGGACAACCCCGCAGGATCGGTTTCCTATACGTACGGCAACGAGGGCCTGGGACGCGTGGACGCCTACTACGGCGCCAAGCTGACTGAAGGATGGTACGGCAGCCTCGGTGGCTTTTACCGCGAGTCCGCCGGCGTGCGCGATCCTCAGTACGCGGCTGATCTCGGCTATCAGATGACCGGGACGCTGAAGCATGACCTGAGCAATGGCTCGATCATGTTCTGGGCGCGGACCCTGAACGACAAGAACCAGTGGGTCGCCGACTTTCCGTATGTGGTCAACAACGGATCGGCCGACCCCTATCCTGGTTTCGATCAGCGCAACTCCACCTACAACAGCTACGAGCTGCAGAATTTCCAGATACCGAATCCGGCCACCGGCGGGTTTGAAAACGTCAATATCAGCAATGGTCGTGGCTCGCTCCTGAACTACGTGGGTTCAAGTCTCGACCTGAAGCTCTCGGGCGGCTGGTCGATCACGAACAGCTTCCTGTTTGACGGCGGCGACATGGATACCAACGCGCTGGTCAACAATGGCAACCCGAAGACGCTGACTGCGTTCATCGCTGGGTTGAGCCTGCCGGCCCCGCTTACCCCGGCCGATGTCGTGGCCACCTACACCAACGGCACCGCGCCGGCTCTCACCCAGAGCGTGGTGACCCAGCAGGTCTGGCGGGTCCAGAAGCGGCTCTGGAATGCCACCGATGAATTCCGGCTCGCGAAGGACTTCGGCAACGGCAATACACTGACCGCGGGCGTGTATCTGGCCCGTTACACCGACAACGACAACTGGTCGTTGGGCAGCAATGTGCTGATCACCAACAAGCCCAATGCCAGCCCGATCATCCTGCAGGCGACCTCGGGCGGGAACATCTACAATATAACCAGCTCACAGGGCATCGTCAGTGCCAATGGCGGTTACCAGATCCTCCAGCAGGGCACGGCTACCAATGCGGCCTTCTATGTGTCCGACTCATGGAAGATCAACCAGTGGTTGCTGGATGCCGCGGCTCGTGTCGAACACCTCAGCCTGTCGCAGCAGACCACCAATCTGGCACCGATCCAGATGGGGTCACAGTTCGACCTGTGGGATAACGCAGTCGAAATGCCCGACGGTACCTACACGAAGGAGGGTGTAAGCACGACCCTGCCGGCCTTCTCCCTGGGCGCGAATTACGAGTTCAGTGACCATATGAGCGCCTATGCGCGGGTCAACAATGGCGTGTTCTTCCCCAATTTCGACAGCGTTCGCTGTCAGCGGTACAACACCAGCTTCAACTGCCCCAATCTCCTGCCGCTCAATCGCGTGGAGAACCTTGAAGTGGGCTTCAAGCTTCAAAACCGCTACGCGTATATTGACGCGTCGATCTACAACAAGGATTTCAAGGGCCTGTCATACCAGCCCCAGGACATCAATCATGTACCGCTGGGGCCCGTCACGACCTATGGCTCGACTTCAATTGGTCTGCGGTTCATCGGTAGCGTGAATCCCCTGGCGGGCGGTGATTCGTCGGCCGCCAGGGAATTCAAGATCACCCTGAATGCCAATTACGAGAATGCCCACTACAAGGACTACAACGGCTGCTACGTCTACAGCGACATCAACGGCAATTTGGTCTGCGGCGTCATCAATGGCGTACAGCTCGCCCGCCTGCCGAAGTTCCAGTACCGCATCACCCCGAGTGACACGCAGGACTTTGGCTGGGGTACGGTGACCGAGTTCCTGACCTATGAGCACATTGGTCAGCACTACCAGGACAGCACGGGCCTCAATCCGCTGGGCAGCTACTACGACCTCAATGCAGGCGTCGTAGCCAAAGTGGGCGAGCGGTGGCAGTTCCGGCTGCTCGGTTCCAACATCACCAACCAGATCGGTCTCACCGAGGGTAATGCCCGCATCGGCGGCAATGCCGTGCAGAACGGTGTTGGGTTCGGACGGTCGATCTTGGGCCGTGAATTCAGTCTGCAAGCCAAGTATGCATTCTGAGTGCCCAGGTTCGAGTTCTGATATTGAGTTGAGCTGATACAACCCCCTCGCGCCCACGGACGCGAGGGGGTTTTCCTTTGGACGTCATGCTAGCCTTGCGTGCGCTATGGCCGTGACTTCCCCGCTACTCGTCGAAGCCATGCGGCGCGTCAGCGCACTGCTCCAGGCGGGCGGCTTACAGGCCGCCCACGGGCAACTCGAAACGATCGTTGCGGCGAACCCAGGCTATGTGGAAGCGCTGCGCCTGCTCGCTGGCACCAAGCAGGCGCTGGGCGACGCTGCGGCCGCCGAAGGACTGCTGCGCCAGGCGCTCGCGCTCGAGCCGGGCTGGTCGCCCGCGATGGCGATGCTGGGGGAGATCCTGCTCAGCAGCGGCCGCGTTCCCGAGGCTGAACCGTTCCTGCAGCGCGCCGCCACCGCTTCGCCGGCCAACGCGCGCGCGGCGCTCGTGCTCGCGCGACACTACAACGACACACTCCGCCCCGCGCTTGCCCTCGCGCTGTTGGAGCCCCTGTGCGCCGCAGGCGAGGCGAATAGCGACCTGGTCGCCCTGCATATCGCCGTGCTCGCCGCACTGGGCCGCCGGGACGACGCCGTAGCGCTATACCGGCGCATGGCCGCGGCCTCCCCAGGCGACCCCGCTGCGGCTCAGGCGCTCGCCATGGCACTTGATGGTGCGGATCAGCCTGAGGAGGCGGCGCGTGTCGCCCTACAGACTCTGAGGCAAGGGCACAGGACGGCAGCGCTGTACAACACCTACGCCCGCAGCCAGCGCGCACTGGGCGCGCCTGAGCGTGCCGAAGCGGCGTTGCGCGACTGCGTGGCGATGGAGCCACGTCTGGTCGAGGCACACAGCAATCTCGCGGAATTGATCTGGCTGCGGACGGGTGATGTCACCCAGGCGACCGCGGTACTGGACCAGGCACTGCAGCGTTTTGCCGCCGAGGATGCCCTGTGGGCGGCCAAGGCGGCCATCCTCCAGGCTGCAGGTGATGCGCGCGCCGCATATGCCTGCCTGGCCCAGCAGGCCGCGCGTCCGCGGGCACCCACCAACCTGCTGGTGCGCGCAGGCCTTGCGGCGCTGGAGTTCGACTCCGCCGCTGCCCTGGCGCTGGCGGAACGCGCGGTGAACACGATGCCGTCCAGCGTCCCCGCCAGGACCCTGCTGGTGGCCGCGCAGCTCGGTGTCGGCGATGCCCGTGGGACAATCCCCCACTGCGAGGCGCTGCTCGCCCATGCACCGGACGATCAATACCTGATTGCGCTACAGACCACCGCGTGGCGCCTGCTGCAGGATGAACGTTACGCGCAGCTGTGCGACTACCGGCACCTGGTGGTGGCCGAGCTGCTCGAGGCGCCTGAGCCGTGGCCTGACCTGGCCAGCTTCCTCATCGACCTGAAGTTCAGTCTCGACCGGCTGCACGATCCGCACGGCCATCCGCTGCTGTTTCAATCCCTGCGCCATGGCACGGAGACTTCGCAGGATCTTCTGCGTAGTGCCGACCCGGTTATCCAGGCACTGTTCCGCAGCTTTGCCGCGCCGATCGGCCGCTATCTCGACCGTGCAGGCCGCGGCCCCGATCCGCTGCGTCGTCGCAATGACGGCAAGTGGCGCTTCAATGGCAGCTGGTCCGTGCGGCTGCGCCGTTCCGGCTATCACGCGAACCATGTTCATCCGCGAGGCTGGATATCTTCGGCCTTTTATATCCAGTTGCCCGACAGCATGAGCGATGCCGGGAACAAGGAGGGCAGTCTCAGCTTTGGCGAGCCGGGTATTGCAACGACCCCGCCGCTGCACGCTCAGTACGCTGTGCGACCCGAGGTCGGCATGCTGGTGTTATTTCCGTCGTATTTCTGGCACGGAACCGTGCCCTTTGCCAGCGACCAGGCCCGCCTTACCGTCGCGTTCGACGTCGTGCCTGACAGATAGGGCCAGCGCTCCAGGGTGATCGCCCTGCAGCTGGAGGCGACCTTGCCTTTCCACGCAGCCCTCTGCAGCTCATATTCCACCGCTTTGCCGCGATTGAGCCAATGGCCCTGACCTGTTCAAACTGAAGCCCCTCTGTCACCTGCACGGACCCGTCCAGGCGAGTCTGTGCGGGGCCGGTTCTTTTTGGTCTGCCGACGACAATCACGCCAATTCCTTTGGGGCCGGCAGCAACTACCCGGAGCGATTCGTCATCAGTAAATGTGGGCGAGAGCTGCTTCGCGGCTGCTGAGACATCGCCCGCCATAACGAAAGCGGCCGCAGGCCATTTCCTACGTGGTGTGCTTCACAGACCTCCCGAACAGTAGCCAATTCCGTTGAGGCTCGTGTTGCTCCATAGCGTCTGTACTGGGTAGGCAGCGCCGTCGTTCCCGATCATGTTGAACGGCGCACCCGGGACCTGCAGCCCATCTCCCACCCACGCGCACTTGTCACCGTTCTCCCAACCCTGGTAGTCGAACCAGGCACCGTACTGGACCTGCCCTGCTCGCGACTCTGCACCGGGATCAGTGAGCGTTTCGGCGATCTCATGACCGAGCACGATTGTGACACCGTCAAGATCGCCGCTCGGCGCGGGATTGACGAAATCCTTGCCGCACCCGCCGCCGGCGTTGAGCACGTAGGGCATGTTGACGAACGCCAGTCCCGCAGTCACCCCCGGATAAGACAATGGCGTCGTGAAGTCGTGCCAGGCGCAGTAGGAGTTCTGATTGAAGCCGGCATCATTGAACTTCTGCGGCGTCGCGACCACGACCTGCGCATTGGCGAATTCCTGGATACCGAAGTACTGCGCACCGCGGGCAGCCTCCTGGGCAAGCTCGAGCGGGCTTAGATTGTCGTGTATGGGACTGGTGTTGTCGTGCCAGACGCCCGCGAGCTCGTGCGCAGGATTACCGACAGTGGAAAAGGTTCCATTGTAATTGTCCTGATAGTACTGGGCGGAAACCTTGCCCCAGGACGTTCCGCCGATGGCCGCGATAAAACGCCCCATCAGTGCGCCCACGCCGTCGGGATCGCCGGCAGGGTTATCGGGTGACGCGTGATCGAACGCGCCAGGCTCGCCCCAGCCCCAGAGTACTAGGTAAACCTTTGGGCTTGTCTGCACGGTACCGCCGAAATAGGCCATATTGACCGGCATCGGCTGCCCGGCGGCAACGCCGGGCGGGCAGATTCCTGTAGTCATGCAGATATCCACGGTCGGCGGCATGATTCCAACCGCCGGCATGGCATGCGGGTTGGTCGGCGCAGAACGCACGCAGCCTTGACCGGCGATTTCGAATGCCCTGTTGCTCCACAACGGCTGCACGGCGAACTTCGTGTGATTGTTCATGGAGACGTTGGCCAGAGCTGTCCAGGCGCACTTGTCGCCGTTCTCGCTGCCCTGGATGTCGTTCCACCCGTCCTGAACGCTCGCGAAGTTATCGGGATCGGTAACTGCCTCAGCGTACTCGTGGCCGACCACAATGCTGTAGCCGTCGAAGACGCCGTGGCCGAAGCTGTCGCTGATCACGTTGACCGAATTCATTCCGCAACCGCCGGTGCCAAGCGCGGGCCAGTTCGCGTTGAGGAACGGTATGAATGCGTATTGCAGACGATATGGATTGCCAAAACCATCGACGCTGGTGGTCTGTGTGTGATACCCGCAGTAAACCGGCTGCCCGGTGCCGATCGTTGTGGGCGGCGTCAAGATAATGTATGTCGCGTGCGGGCTATATCCGAAGTGCGCTGAGGCGCGCACGGCCTCCGCAGCGAGCGGATCATTCGCCAGGTTCTCCGCCAGGCCCAAGGTCACGATGTCGCTCGGCACGGGCGTCGGATCGGCCCATACACCCTTGAGTTGCTTGCGTGGATTTGTAATGTAGTTGCCCCCACCCACCGCGGCGCAGCTGGTGGTCCCCACCGGCACGTTGTCGCAGTACTCGTTCTGAATGGCGGCCCAGGACGTACCGCCGAGATTACTCAGGAACGAAGTCACATAGTTTCGCAGTTGCTGGCTCGTATACGCACTCCCGTTGGCGTCGGTCGTGGTGAAGCCATTCGTCCAATCGGGTCCCCAGAAGATCAGGTAGATAGCCGGCACGGTTTCCACCCCTATCGCGCCCGGACCTGCATTGCCGCCGTGGTAAATGAGGTCATTGGCCAGCGACGACGGGCCCGGCGTGTTGGGCTGACTGGGCGCCCAGAAGTAGTGCTTCGGATTGCTCGGCGACTGCGCATCGGCGGCAGCGGTCGCTAATGCAAACAGCAAAGCAACGACGAGGTGCAAACTGGAAACCGGCTTATCGGAATGGGTGCGCATTTGTGATTTCCTTCTTGGTAAAGACCGCCTGATCGCGGCCTCCACCCCATCGCAACCCCACAGCCCGCCCGAGCTTCCAATGTGCCCAAGGAGTGCCCCGGGATCCAGAATCAGACCCCGGTATTGGGCTGCGAAAACCCGGTTAGGCTAGTGTGCGAGAAAATAGTGGTGACTCTGGCAACCTTAAATACGGGTATCTCTGGCAACCTTCAAGCCAGTAAATTCCTTAAAGTGAATTCAGGAATACACCTGAACGAGGTAAAAGTCCCACCCAGTAACCCCGCGTCTCAGCGCCCGCCACCAAAGGGCACTAGCCGCGAGGGTATACTTGGGGGTACCTGGACACGCCCAATGGAGTTCGCCCTACGGATCGGCGCCTTGCGCTCGATTTGGAGCCCAACCTGGGGAACCACTTTGCGCCTGATGTTTCCAAGAGACATGTGCCGGGCGCAACGCCATGGAAGTCGCCGTTGAATCCTTCGTCAATGCACCCTTCGCCGAAGTCTGGAGTGCCTGCACCACACGCATGGTGGTCCAGGTCGACGGATTTGGCCTTGACTTGCCCGGCACGTATGCGTAGATCGTGCCTAATAGGCCAATCAAGTATTGCTTTGGAGACCGCGCTGGTGTCGGCGAATTTGTGCCTGGAGCCAGCTCCTACGACGACCTGGGATCAATCAAGGAACGGGAGAAACCTGCTATGACGATGGAATTGCGACCTAATTCACGAGGCATCGGTGCCGCCGGCATCGTGGTGGTCTTTGGTCTCTGCGCTGTATTGGCTCGCGCCGCTGGGACCACTGCACCTGCCCCCACGCCCGGCCTGGCGGAGCCTCCCGCCGGTCTGTATGAGGTCGACAAGGCTCACTCGAGCGTGCTGATGCGCGTGAGCCATCTTGGATTTTCGACCTACACCACCCGGTTCACGCGTTTTGACTCGGAGCTCACATTCGATCCTAAGAATCCTTCCGCCTCGCAGGTGGTCGCGACTATCGAGGCCGCATCGATCGCGATGGACAATTGGCCACAGGGATGTATCGACATTCTGCAGGGCTCGAAAATGCTCGACACCGCGAAGTTTCCGCAGATTGTCTTCAAGTCCGAGCAGGTCCGCATGACAGGGACGAAGTCCATGGAAATCTCGGGGACCCTGACCCTGCTCGGTGTCGCTCGACCGGTGGTTCTGAGCGCGACCTACAACGGAGGCTATTCCGGCATGCCCGGAATGGACCCGCATGCCCGCGTGGGATTCTCTGCGCACGGTTCCTTCAAGCGCTCTGATTTTGGCATGGTCTTTGGGATACCCGCTCCGGGCAGCACCGTGGGCGTCAGCGACTTGATCGACTTCGCGATTGAAGCGGAGTTCAACGGACCTGCGCTGGCTGCGCCAGAGGGCAAGTCTCCCTGACGCGCTTGGCAATACCCTACGCCGGCTCGCGGCCATCACGGCGGAGCGTCGCGACGAAGGCCGTGCGAGCCCGGCCCCGCTCCTTCCTGGGCCTTCAGGAGCGATAAGCCTCGCGACCTACACCCTGGACTGGGATGCCCTGCCCCGCCAGCACTTCATGCTGTAGCGCGTACATCGCGGCCGCCGCCTCATCGATGGCGCGCGTAAATGCGAGCGACCCGGCCAATATGGGCGCCAACCTGGCCTTGTCCTGAATTCTGGCCTTCGGATATTCGTGCTCGACGACCAGGCAGGTCCTGGCCGGATCGATGCTCAGCAACTCCCGCGCCGCCAGTTGATGATCGAGCCAATCGACGGTGCGGTTCTGCAGGTAGGCGAGCGGATCGTGACGCGCCGTGCCCGGCAGTTCGTGTTCGGCCAGGACCGTCTGCTTTTTCCAGGCCTGCAACTGATCGCCCGGTGCCTTGGCGGGTTCGCCGCCCCGCCAATCACCCCGCTCCAGCGTCTGCCCGCCATACCCCCACGCGGAGACGCCGCGCGCATCGATCACCTGCCCCTTGACGTGAAAACCGCCAATCAGGAAGTTGTAACCGCTGTCCTTCAGGTACTGGAACAGCGAGCGCGAATCCTGGCCCATCAGGATGGCATGCGACGGATCATAGTGAATGCGAAATTGGTCGCCTACGCCATGCCGCTCGCAGATTCGGTGCAAGGCGATCCACGGACCGGGCGCGTAGGCAATATTGTTGTGCCACCGATCGGTGACGTTCCAGCCAGGCATGGGGCATTGTTCGACGCGGTACGTCAGGCCCCGCGCCTTCGCTTCCTGCAGGAGCGGGATAAACGCCTCCCAGAACATCACGAGATTGGCGTCCATCTCCAGCTGCACATTGCGCCCGACAAAGCCGCACACCGCATCCACGCCGAGCAATACGGCGGCATCGAATACGCGCAGCATGAACTCATGTTTGCTGCGCCGGATCGAATCGTCAGCAACCAGCATGTTGTCGAAGTAGGCGAGATCGGAGAGCCCTACCCCGCTGTCACGCATGGCCGCAAGCACCCGGGTGGCCCGTTGCGGCGTAAACGGCTCGCGCAGATCGAGCGTATTGGCAACCGGATCGAGCAACGCCGCCGCCGGCACGTCGCTCCGGCTCGGATGCAGAGCCGCCGAGAGCTGGATGTTGGGACTGCCGACCTGCCGGGCGAAGTCCAGCCACTCTTCGATGGCCAGATCGGGATCGGCATCGCGGCGTGCCCGCGGAGTCAACTCCTGCAACGCCGCCGTAAGCAGGCTGAGTCGCATTGCCTTCGGAGTGAACTGCCGGATGCCCATTTACGCTCCTAAAAGATCAGGCTTTACGACAGGTTCGGCGCCGTACCGCGATAGGCTGCCTTTTCATTCCGGAACATTGCCGTGAACAGCAGGAACACGACGATCGCGAACAGGGCCGGGAACAGCCAAATCGCGGTCCAGTCGCGCGCGCCAGGGCCGCCGTAATGGCTGGCGATCTGGCCTGCGGCCCAGAAGCCGACCAGCATTCCCACACCGTAGGTCGCCAAGGTGATCATGCCCTGCGCGGCGCTCTTGCAGCGTTCACCGGCCTTGGAGTCGGTGTAGATCTGTCCGGACACAAAGAAAAAGTCATAGCACACGCCGTGCAGGGCGATGCCGAGGAGCAACATCCACACCAGATTGCCTGGATTGCCATACGCGAACAGGACATAGCGCAGCGCCCAGGCCAGCATGCCCACCAGCAAGGTGCCCTTCATGCCGACGCGCAACAGGAACAGGGGAATCAGCAGCATGAACAGCACCTCGGACATCTGGCCAAGGGTCTGCTTCCCGGTCGCGTTGGCCAGATGAATCTCCGTCAGGAACAGATTGGCGTACTGGTAATAGAAAGCCAGCGGCACGCAGATCAGGATCGAGGCGATGAAGAACACCAGGAAGTTCCGATCCGTCAGCAATGCCAGAGCATCCAGCCCCAGCATGTCCCGCAGTGTAACGCGCTCTCCGGGCCGCACTCGTGGTGGCGTTTTCGGCAGCGTGAAGCTGAAAAGGCCAAGCACCAGGGAGGCCGCGGCACACATCGTGAAGGTGTACCTGAGCATTCCCCGAGCGAGCGCCGCAGGGGCATCCCAGGAGAACAGGTAGCTGATGATCAATCCCGCGATGATCCAGCCCACCGTCCCCCATAGCCGTATCTTCGAAAAGTGCCTGGACGGGTCATCCATCTGCCGGAAGCAGATCGCGTTGACCAGCGCCAGCGTCGGCATATAGAGAATCATGTAGGCGAGCAGATAGGGGTAGAAATCCGCGAAGCTCTGCGCCATCGACAGCAGGTACAGCAGCGCCGCGCCAATGAGGTGAATAATCCCCAGCAGGCGCTCGGCATTGAAGTACTTGTCTGCGATCAACCCGATCACGAACGGCGCAATGATGGCGCCCCAGGATTGGGTCGAGTAGGCCAGCGCAGTCTGGGACCCCGTGGCGCCCAGATTGGCCGCCAGGTAGCTGCCCATCGTGACAAACCAGCCGCCCCAGATGAAAAACTGCAGCAGCATCATCGCCCCAAGGCGGAATCGCAGCGCGCTGCTCAAGCGCAGATCTCTTCTGCCACCGGCACCATGGCGGTCCGGCTAAGCTCCCGCGCGTGTCACGGCAGCTCTCTCACGCGGATACGGCGAATCGACAGCGCCCCAGGATGATCGCCCTGGAGACCGATCAGGCCCGTCGTCGACAACCCATAGTTCGCATACGCCGCAAATTTGCTCGACGCCACTTTCGCCTTCCAATCCGCGCTCCAGAGCTCATATTCAACGACCTTGCGCCCATTGAGCCAATGCTCCACGTGCGCACCCTTCACGACCAGCCGCGTGCGGTTCCAATGGTCGAACGGCCGCACAATCCCGGCCGGCGCGCCGTATAGCGCGTAGGCCGCTGCGGCTGCGGTGAGGCGATTCTTGCCGTCCGGAGCATTTGCGTCATCGAGCAGTTGGTATTCGGCGGCGCTCCAGTAGATGTGGTCATATTCGCGGGTACCGCGGTAAAAAAGGCCGCTATTGCCGCCCCTGCCCATCTTCCATTCCAGCTCGAGTTCGAAATTTCCAAAGCTCTGGTTCGTGATCAGATCGTCTACCGGACCGTCCTTGGACAGCACCCCGCCAGCAATGTGCCAGCCTGCGGGCAGGCCCTGTTCCTTCCAGCCGCGCCACGCCGAGGCACTGTGATCTTCCAGCAGCGCATGCCATCCCGGCGTCACCGCCGCGGCCGGTACCTGAGGTGCAATCATCACCAGGCCGAAAACGGACGCCGCCATCGCTTTGTACCAGGAAGTCTTCTTCATGACGCACCTCACATCGGGAGCGAATTCAGGATAGGCCCAGTCGCTTCAGCAACGCCGGCGGTGGCCCGTCAAAGCGCACGAGCGGCACATTGCCTATGAAATTGAGGTCCTTGCGACCGACGGGGGTAGAGTAGAACCCGCCCGCGGTCAAGTCGCGATAGACCGCGAAGAAGCGCGCCGCGCCGCGGTGTTCAGCTGCGGCCTGCGATTCGTTGCAGATGGCGTCACAAATCCCGTGTCGCCCGGAATCGTCGAGATCCGAAAAGCCCTTGCCAAAGCGTCGCGCGCCTTCGGCGTCCAGCCAGTTGAAACCGTTCAGTACGATTGTTCGATCCTTCAGATGCAACGGATAGGGCGCACTGATCCACTCGTCGATGAACTCAACGACTCCTACAGCCGAGGCGCTCGGGGAGTGCGCGTCGGCCGGAATAATGATGTCCGCCAGAACACCCGCCAGGCGCCGCTGTTGCGCCGACAGCGTCAGCGGCCAAAAGTCGCCACGGCGGTAGGCCTTCAGCAGCTTCGGGTCCGTCCCGTAACCTCGCGCCGGGTTAGCGGGGCCGGCTTGCGCGCCGCGCGCCTCGGGGAACGACCAGACCGCGCTGGCCGCCAGCATCCACTGGATTGTGGTACGCCGGTCCATCACAGTTCCCTGCGCCGCATGCGCTCGAGAATATGGTCTGCCGCGCGCCACGCCAGGGCCATAATGGTCAGCGTGGGATTCTTATCCGCGTTCGACGCAAACACAGCGCCATCGGTCACGAACAGATTCCCGACATCCCAGGTCTGGCACCACTGGTTGGTGACCGAGGTTTTCGAGTTGGCGCCCATGACCGCTCCGCCCACTTCGTGAATGATCGAACCGCCCGGTGCGATCGCCTTGGCGCCGTCGGCCTGCGGCGCCCCATTCGTGCGACCGCCCATGGCCGTTATGATGTCGGCAAAGGTCTTCTGCATATGCGCCGCCTGCCGCCGCTCGTGTTCCGACCAGCCCCAATGAAATCGCAAGACCGGGATGCCCCACTTGTCCTTGACATCCGGATCAATCTCGCAGAATGACTGCTCGTTGGGGATCATTTCCCCGCGTCCGTCGAAGTTGACAAATGATCCGTAATAACGGCGGACGTCCTGCTTGAACTTCAGCCCATAACTGCCGCCGGTCAGCCACTCCATTCCGGCACCGGTTCCGAGTCCGGGCATTCGCCTGCCACCGCCGAATTCGATGTGGTAGCCGCGCGCAAAGCCAAGCTTGCCGGCATGCTGTTCCTGATAGAGCCACCAGGGAACATACAGTTGATGCCCATCCGCGGCATCCTCATTGAGCGGAGGCAGGCTCTCAAGCAGCGGAATCTGCCCGCCCAGGCTGCTGCCGACCGTGTCCATCAGGTAGCGCCCCAGCTTGCCGCTGGAGTTCGCGAGTCCATTTGGAAACGACGCACTCCTGGAGTTGAGCAGAATCCGCACCGATTCGCAGGCGCTCGCGGCCAGTATCACCGCCCTTGCGGTGACGTGCTGATGCTTTCCGGTGGTCCGGTCCACGAAACTCACGCCGCTGGCACGTCCGTCGCGCCCTACGCTCACCTCGTAGACCATTGCGTCGGTTCTGATATCAAGATTGCCGCTCGCGAGCGCCGGTGGCAGGTGCACGGTGGTCGACTGATAATTTGCGCGGATGGAGCAACCCCGTCCGCACGGTGTCGCCCAGATGCAGGCCGAGCGCTTGCGCATGTCCTCGGCGAGGATCTTTTGCGCCGTGGCATTGCCCGGATGCAATCGAGCCGGCGATCCTGCGAAATCGAGCGGCTGGGTAAGCACCGCACGATGGCCCGGTATCACCGGAATGCCTAAGCGCTTGGCCCGTTGCGCGACCAGCAGGTCACTGACCAGGGGTTTCGGTGGCGGCAGGAGGCAGCCGGCAGAGGAATTCGGCGTGTTTTCCAGACCCTCATTGGTCCCGTAGACGCCGATCAGCAATTCGACCTTGTCGTAATACGGCGCGAGGTCGGAATAACCAATGGGCCAGTCCAGGCCGAGCCCATCCCGGCTCCGCGGCTTGAAATCGTAGGGTCCGTTGCGAAGAGAAATGCGCCCCCAGTGATTCGTGCGCCCCCCCAGCATGCGCGCCCGCCACCACTCGAAGCGACCCGCGTCCGTCTCGCTGGCGCGGGCGTAGGGCTCGCCCGGAACCTCCCAACCCCCATCTACCGTCGCGTCGTAGAAGCCGAAGGGCTTCTCCGGAGTCCCCGCACCCGCAAGCGGCGCAGCATCCGGCGTCTGAAACATGGGTGTTTCAACGGTAGGGTCGTACTTGCGCCCGGCCTCGAGCATCAGGACCTTGGCGCCGTCCATGCACAGCGCATAGGCAGACTGCCCGCCAGCGGCGCCGGATCCGACTACGATGACATCGTAGCTGCTCTTCTGGGTTAGGGCCGATACAAACGGCATGTCACGTAGTTAAGCGCTTCCAATCTGTTGACGCAAGCGCCAAACCGGCGCTCCCCACAGCGACATCTGATGTGAGCGGATCACGCACACCAGCGCATGGCGCTCCTCATGGCAGCGGTTCGCCCCGCGCGGCTTCCAGAATCTGGTACCACTCTTCGCGCTGCAACTGCACTTCATAGGCCGCGGCGGCCTCGCGGATCCGGGAAGGATTCTGGCTGCCGATCAAGGGGATGGGACGGGACGGGTGAGCCATGACCCACGCGTAGGCCACCGCCGAGCGTGGCACACCAGCGCGCAGCGCAACGCGTTCCAGCGCCCCGATGACCGCGGCCGCGCGCACGTCGCCGGCCTGATCGGAGCTGGCTGCGCCGAGCCTTCCCTGCCCTAGCGGTGACCAGGCGAGTACGGCAACACCGAGGCGCATGGCGGCGTCGAGTACGCCATCCGTCAAGGGTTCAATGGCGAGAGGCGAGAATTCCGGTTGTATCGACGCCAGCGGAAACGGCAGGTGCTGGCAGAGCGCGTCAAGCTGCGCGGCCGAATAGTTGGACACCCCCGCTGCCCGTATCTTGCCGGACTGCCGCAACTGCGCCAGCGCCGCCGCCACCTCCGCCGGATGGGCAAGCAGGTCCGGCCGGTGAATCTGGAACAGGTCGATGCATTCGACCCCCAAACGCTGCAGGGATTTCTCACAGGCCTGCACCAGGTAGGCCGCGCTGGAGTTGTACGGCAGCGGCGGGAAAATGCCCGCCTTGGTCGCCAGCACCATGCGCTGCCGCAGACCGGGCGTCGAGCGCAATACGAGGCCCAGCAGCCGCTCTGCCCCACCGAACCCCTCCGCCGTGCCGTAGCCATAGATGTCGGCGGTGTCGAACAGCGTGCAGCCAATCTCCAGCGCGGCCTCGATGCGACGCAGCGCCGTTGCCACATCCGCCCCGGCAAAGCGCCACATACCCCAGCCCAGCGGCGCCACCTCGATGCCGCTGCGGCCCAGTGCGACGCGCGCCGCGGCTCCGTCCCTGTTCGCGATCATCTGCCAGTCGGACTCCACGGCCACGGTAGTCACTCGACAGGCCCGCCTCTACGACTCGCCCTTTGGCGCGGCGGACAAGGCCTGCCTGCCTGAGAATTCGAGCCGGGCCCGCGCACCCAATATAATCAATCGCCGGAGTCTCGGCATTGCCGTCGTTCCAAATCCCATAAGGAGAGCGCAAGCCATGAGGAGCTACCATCAGTTTCGTGGATCAAGACGACAAGTCCTTCAGGCGGGCCTGGCGGCGGGCACGATCATGGCACTGAACCGTGGCGCCTTGGGGGACACTGGCTCGCCTTCGCCGCCGCTGACTAAACCCATTCCCGGTACCGGCGAGCCTTTGCCGGCCGTAGGCCTGGGCACGGATAAGTTCCGCACCAGTGCTCGTGACGCCATTCAATCTGAAATCAAGCGGATGCGTGAGCTGGGCGGCACCGTGATCGACACGGCTGCGGCCTATGGTGACAGCGAAGCGCTCATTGGCGACACCCTCGCGGAGCTTGGAGTTCGAGCGGACCTGTTTCTCGCCACTAAACTCACGGCGGGCGGCTTGTTCGCCGGCGGCGCGGCGAGCTTCCAGCGTTCGCTGGATCGCCTGAGAACACAGCGGGTCGACCTGCTGCAGGTCCACAACCTGGACGGGGTCGATGAACTCATGCCGACCCTGCAGCAATGGAAGCGTTCGGACCGAATCCGCTATATCGGCATCACCACTTCGCGCGTGGCCCAGCATGCCAAGATGGCGGACTACATGCGCAAGTACCCGCTCGATTTTATTCAGGTCGATTATTCACTCGCCAATCGCGACGCGGCGACGACCCTATTGCCCCTCGCGCTGGAGCGCAAGATTGGCGTGCTTGCCAATATACCCTTCGGGTTTGGTGCGCTGTTTGCGCGCCTGCAGACGCGCGCATTACCCGAATGGGCAGCCGACATCGATGCGGGCAGCTGGGGTCAGTTTCTGCTCAAGTACGTGATTTCGCATCCGGCCGTGACCTGCGCAATCCCCGGGTCCACCCAGTTGACTCATCTCGAAGACAACCAGCGCGCGGCACGCGGCCGCCTGCCGGATGAGGCCATGCGTGGCAGGATGGAGAAGTTCTGGGACGCAATGGCCTGAGGCGGTCTGTGTCGCGCGGTTCCAGCGCGGCGTCTGCGGCGCCGCTCGGCCTGGTGCCATACGTCCACCGTTCCAATGGGCTACGATAGCCGCCGCTTCCGAGGGCGAGAACTGCATGGCACGCAGCCAGGACTACATCCCCGACTCGCGCAACGCCCACGCCCTGGTCTACCTCAACGGCCAACTGCTGCCGCGCGGCGAAGCCAAAGTGTCACTGTTCGACGGCGGCTTCGTCGTCGGCGACGGCATCTGGGAAGGCATCCGATTGCACCAGGGAAAGGTGCTGTTTCTTGATGAGCATCTCGATCGCCTGTATTGGGGTGCGAGTCAGATCCGCCTCGACATCGGCCTGGACCGTCAGACCCTTATCGGCGAGTTAAAGCGCACGCTCGTCGCCAATGACATGCGCGATGGTGTGCATATCCGCATGATGGTGACCCGGGGCGAAAAATCTGCCCCGAACCAGGATCCGCGCAACGCCCTCGGCAGACCCACCATCGCCATTGTCGCCGAACACAAACTGCCAAGCCCAAAGCTGCTGGCCGAAGGCCTGAGTCTTTTCACCTCTTCCATACGCTGCACGCCGGCGACGATGTTTGACATGCGGCTCAACTCACACAGCCGATTGAATCTGATCACGGCACTGCTGCAGGCCATCGAGGCCGGCGCGGACGAAGCGCTGATGCTCGATCCAAGTGGATTTGTGTCCAGTTGCAATGCCACCAACTTCTTCTTCGTACGCCATGGCGTGCTCATGACATCAACGGGCGAATTCTGTTTTAACGGCATCACGCGCGGCAATGTCATCCGGCTGTGCGAGCAAGCGGGGCTGCCCATCAAGGTGGGGGACTTTAGCCCGGCCGAGGCCCGGCTCGCCGATGAAGCCTTCGTTACCGGCACCTTCGGCGGCATTACGCCGGTGCGCGCGATCGACGGCCACGTCCTGCCAGCGAGACTGCCAGGGCCGCTGACCCGGCGGATGCATGATTGCTACCAGGCCCTGAAGGATGCGCCCGCCACTGAGAGGACATGAAGACCCCCGATCCAATCCGCATTGCGATGTGGTCGGGGCCACGGAATATCTCCACGGCTCTGATGCGCTCGTTCGGCACACGGCCGGACACCGCGGTAATCGACGAGCCCCTGTATGCCGCCTACCTGGCGGGTTCCGGCTCGATGCATCCGATGCGTGCCGAGGTTCTGGCGTCCCAGCCCAACAGCTGGCGCGAGGTGGTCACAAACCTGCTTGGGCCCGTGCCAGGTGGCAAGGCGATCTACTACCAGAAGCACATGACCCACCACATGCTGGACAGCTTCGGTCGCGACTGGATCGGACGCCTGCGCAACTGTTTTCTGATCCGCGACCCGCGAGCGGTATTGAGCTCATACCTGCTCAAGCGCAATGAGGTGACCTTGACCGATCTCGGCTTCGTGCAACAGCGGGAACTGTTTGAGCGCGAAGCGAATCGGCTGGGCAGCCCCCCACCCGTGGTCGAGGGAGCCGATGTGCTGGCCAACCCGCCGCGCCTGCTTACGCAGCTCTGCAGCGCGCTGAAGATCCCGTATTCCGAGTCGATGTTGAGCTGGCCCAGTGGGCGGCGGGACACCGACGGCGTCTGGGCGCCGGCGTGGTACGAATCGGTCGAACGCTCGACGGGTTTTGCGGCACCGTCGGCGCCAACGCCCATCGCCCTGCCCGATCCGCTGTTGCGGATTGCCGACCAGGCGCGGCCGCACTATGAAGTGCTGGCCGCCTACCGCCTGGGCGCGGACGGCGTTTAGGCGTGCCCCCGCCTCACTTGGCGTACGGAGGTGAGCTGGAGAGGCGGCGTTGGCGGACCCAGAGGTAGGCAAGCAGCGCCACGGCGACCGACAGCACGCTGATCCACAGTTGACTGGCCATGGCGGGCGTGAAGGCCATGGCGACGAGCACCGCGCTCATCGCGGCGATGGCGAAGTAACTCAGCCAGGGAAACCACCACATCGGCAGTGCCGGCGGTGGCGCACCCTGGCGCAGCGCCAGGCGCCGCAGCCGCACTTGCGATACCGCGATCGCCAGGTAGATAAACAGAATCAGCGCGCCCGAGGCGTTCACGAGAAAGGCGAACACACCGCCCGGTGAGACGACCGCGGCCAGCACGCCGGCAAACCCGGCTGCGCTCGCGAGCAGCACTGATCGGGCCGGCACCAGTCGCGGGTTGGTCTTGACCAGCCAGCGCGGCGCATCGCCGCGCTCCGCCAGCACGAACAGGACCCGCGATGCGATATAGAACGAGGAGTTGAGGCAGGAGAGCACCGCCGTCAGGATGATGAGGCTCATGATGGTCCACGCCCAGGGCACGTGCATGACGGCGAGTGCATCGGTGAAGGGCGACTGGCCCGACTTGACCAGGTTCCAGGGCAAGACGCAGACGATCATCAGGATCGAGCCGACGTAGAACAGCATGATGCGGCTGATGACCGTCGAGGTCATGCGTGCCACCGCGCGCGCGGGCTCAGCCGATTCGGCCGCGGCGATGGTCACGATCTCGGCGCCCATCATGGAGAAAATGACGGTGGTCACCGCCGCCAGGACCGCCCGGTACCCCAGCGGCGCGAAGCCATTGTGGATGTACAGGTTGGACACCGTCGGGCCGATGCCGGAAGTCAGGCCGAAGGCGTAAGAGGCGGCCAGGAGGATAAAGGCGATGATGGCGGAGACCTTGATGGAGGAAAACCAGAATTCGAACTCGCCGAAGGAACGTGCCGACAGCAGGTTGACCGCCGTCATCAGCACCATCAGCGCACCGCCGATCTTCCAGTTTTCCAGGTGGAACCAGTGCTGCAGGATCGTTGCGCCGGCGATGGCCTCCACCGGGACGACGATGACCCAGAAGTACCAGTACAACCAGCCCACCGTGAAGCCGGCCCAGTTGCCGAGGCCGGCCCGCGCGAATTCCGTGAATGAACGCACTCTGGGCATCCCCACGGCCATCTCGCCCAGCATGCGCATGATCAGAAAGATCAGCAGGCCGGTGAGCATGTAGCTGATGATGACTGCCGGCCCTGCGGCGCTGATGGCCGCGCTGCTGCCGACGAACAGGCCGGCACCGATGATGCCGCCGATCGTGATCATGAACACGTGGCGCGGGCGCAGGGCGCGGCTGAGGGCGTGATCGGCCACGCTGCCGACTTCGATGGGTATGGTCATTGGACTCCCGTCACTGCAGTTTCAACTCCATCCGCACCGTCCCCGGCAGGCCTGCGCCGGAAGCGCGCTCCGTGAGGAAGCTGCGCTCGGGCGCTACTCCCGGATTCGCCAGAATCGCCGCCTGCACCGCCTCGGCGCGGCTGCGTTCGAGCGCCTCGCGCTGCTCCTGGGTCGCGGCGAACTTTGGCAGCAGCTGCTGCTGGAGCCAGGCGGCGTGCGCCGCATCCGGATCGCTGTCGGCGGGCCCGGGCGGAGGATACACGGGTGGCGTGCCGAAGGTCGCCGCATAGAGCCCGGCCAGGGCCTGGGTTCGAGGCGACGCGGTGGCCGTTGAGCTGGACTTGGCGCTGTTCCTGGCCCCGCTGGCCGCCGCCGGCAACCGCGCTTTGAGTGCCTCCTCCAGCGCGTTCCCGGCAAGCGCCGCATCATCGGCCGCGCTGCCTGTATGCAGCGGGATGTCAAGCTTCAGCTGGGGCCGTTCCGCCAGCGCCTTCGCCAGTTGCGTGAGTTTCTGCAGCTGCTCCGGCGCCAGCTCAGCCGACGCGGGTGCAAAATCGACATGGGCGAGTTCGGGGCCACCGCCGAACAGCGACCCGAGCAGTGCAAATGGCGCGGTCACGATCTTCCGCAGCAGACCCGTAAAGAGTTTCCAGACAATCGGGCCGACGCGGAAATTCGGGTCATCCAGGCTGCCCGTGACCGGCAAATTGATATCGATCACGCCATTGCGATCCTTCAGGAGCGCCGCGGCCAGCTTGATCGGCAGGGGTACCGCCTGTTTGCTTTCGGTGGCGGCGCCGAACTCGAGTTGGTCAAGCACGATGTGATGCTGAGCGATGAGCGTCCGGTTCTCGACGTGGTAGCGCAGCTCCGTGGTGAGCTTGCCCTGCGTGATGCTGTAACCGGCAAACTTGCCCGAGTACGGATTGAAGGTGGTCAGCTCCATGTTGCGGAAGGTCATCGCCAGGTCGGTATAGGCCGTGGCCGACAGGAGATTCACCTGGCCGGTGATCGACACCGGGGCATAGCGATCCACGTTCCCTGTCAAGGTGACCTCAGCCCGCGATTTGGGATCGGAGGACAGTCCCACCACCCGGCCGTTCAGGCCCAGCATCTGCGTGGCGAAGTTGGGCTGGATTGAGTGATCGGCAAAATCCGCGGTGCCGTCTTCAATCAGCACGGTGCCGATGCCTACGGGCGGCGGCGCGGCGGTGGCGGGCGGCGCCACCCCGTGCGCGCCGGACGCGGCGCTGCTCGAGCCGGCCGCCGTGGGTTTCGTACCCAGCACCGTTGCGACATTCAGCTTGCCATCGGCCGCGACGACAAGGCGCCCATAGGGCTTGCGTGCCACGATACGCTCAATGCTGAGGCGGTCAGGGGTTTGCTGGTAATGAAGACCGGAAACCCGGAGTGAATCCCAGCTGATGAAATCGCTCCGTGTCGATCCGTCGCGGGTCTGAAGGTCGGCAACCTCGAAATCGCCACTCAGCTGGAGCTTTGGCTGGTGCCGCGCCGGCACGCTGGCGAGCACCAGCCTGCACTTCGCGGCAAGACGTCCGCGGCCGAGCGACAGATCGGCCTGCTGCGCGATGTAGGGTTGCAGCATCGTCAGGTCGAAGTCCTTGAGATCGAAGCCGAGGTCGGCGCTCAGCGGGTCTGCGGTCAGGTTGCCGCGGGCCCCAAAACTCGCCTGGGCGATGCCGATCGTGGCTTCGACACTCGCCTGGCTGCCCGGTGCCGAGGAGTAGCCGTTGACGGTCAGGGAGATCGGAGCGAGCGTCGTCGCCACCGTGGGTCGGGTGCTGCGATCCTCGGCGTGAACGCTCGCATCGCGCAGCTGGGCCTGGGTCACACTCACCGTCCAGCGGGCCGGAGGTTCCCCGGAGGCCGCGGCTGTGACGTCTCCCCGGGCCGAGGCGACTCCCGCCTCGGGGGCGTGCAGCGGTGTTCGCTCCGGAAACAGCCGCTGCAGGTTCAGCTGCCCGTCAGCGTCACGCCAGACGGTGAGTTGTGCGCCGACGGCCTCCAGTTTGCCGACCGATACCTGGCGCTCACCCAGCATGATCCTTGCGTCGGAAACCGAGAGGACGGGCACCCGTATCCATGGCAGTGCCTCATCGCCCTCCTTCGGCGCGATGCCGACGTCGTGGAGCTGCAGCGCCGGCAGCTGAATCGAAAGCCCCAGATTGGCGCCCAGGGCGATGCGATATTCACCCTGTATGTCCAGCACGCCAGAGGGCAGGTCAAAGGGGAGCGAGTCCTGCAGATAGGCCGCGATCGTCGCGGCCTTCAGTCCACGGACCGCAAAACTGCCGCGTGATCCCAGCGGCTGCACCGTAAACTCGCCGGCCCAGGTCAGCCGCTCGCCGGAGAGCGTGGCGCCCTTGAATTGGTAGCTGTTCTGGTATTGCGGCGTGGTACGAAAATCCTCGAGCGTGAATTCGATCGGCTGCAGCGTGGCGGTGAACGGCTTGCCACGGCTGCGATCCTCGAAGCGCACGCGCCCCGCGCGTACCGCGAACAGGCCGATACGGATCGCAGGTATGCTGACCGACGGTGCCGGAGGGGGCCTGCCGGCTGGAGTGGGCGGCTTGAGCCGATCGAGATTCAGCGAACCGTCGGCGTTGATCACGGCACTGACGCTCGGATTGTCAATGCGGATTTCCTTGAACGTCCAGGCCCAATGAAAAATGGAACTCAGCTCAGCGTTGATCACGAGCCGCTCGAAGCCCGCGATGGGCGCACCGTCCGCTTCGCTGAGCGCCACGCCGCGCAATTCCGCGGTGAGGGTGAAGGGATTGAAGCGCAGGGCTGCTATCGAGACCTGTCGGTGCAGCGTGTCCCGCACGTAGCCGTCGATGCCGCTGCGCGCGAGACGTGGAACCAGCAGGAAGCCCGCCAGCGCATACAGGATCAACAGCGCGGCCACTGTGCCGAGCAGGCGCACGTGTCCGCGCACCCAGGCCCTGCCCGCTTCTAATATGGACGCCATCGTTTTCCGGAGCAGCTCCTGCGAAGCAATATGATATAAATTCCCGCGTGTGTCACTCCCGGAACCTGCGTGTGAGGTCCCGATGAAAGCCTTCAGCCTGATCGCCTCACTCGGCGCCGCGACGGCGGGATTCGCGGACGCCCCGGCTGCCCCGCCCCCGATCCCGACCGTTGGCGTGATCGCCAGTCCCTGTGCCGGCGTGCCCGTTGTGCCCACCGCAGCGCATCAGGCGTCAGCCGACCCCTACCTGAACTGGATGCACGACTGGCTCGCACTGGACTGGGGCCAGAAGTGCCGTTACCAGCGCGAGAATGCCGCGCTGCCGCCCGCCTCGCCGTCCCGTGTGGTGTTTCTTGGAGATTCGATCACGGAGGCATGGGCCACTTTTGAGCCGGATTTTTTTGGCCCCGATGCGCTGGACCGTGGCATCAGTGGGCAGACCACGGCGCAGATGCTGGTGCGGCTGCGCGCCGACGTGCTGGACCTGCATCCCGCGGCGGTTCACATCCTGGCGGGCACCAACGACATTGCGGGCAACAGCGGGCCCACCTCACTCGCGGATATCCAGGGCAACATCCGCTCGATGGTCGAACAGATTCGAGCGCGCGGCGCACGCGTCATCCTCGCCTCCGTACCGCCCGCGCTTAAAATTCCGTGGCGGCCGGAAGTGACCCCGCTGCCCTCCGTCGTGGCCATGAACGACTGGCTGCGCCGCTACGCCGCGCGCGAACACCTCGTCTACGTCGACTACACCGCCGTGCTGAGCGACGCCCAGGGTGGACTCAAGCGCGAGCTATCGGAGGATGGTGTGCACCCGAATGCCGCGGGCTACGCCGCGATGCGCCCGCTTGCCGCGGCGGCAATCCGCCAGGCGCTTGCCAGGCCCCGGCACTGAGGCCCCTCTTCGACCGCGCCACGCCAGCGCCCCAACCCTCAGTGCGACGCGCGCCGCCGTGTCATTCGATCAAGAATGATCGCGAGCAGCACGATGGCGAGCCCGGCCTCGAATCCGACGCCGACCTGCACCGTGTTCAGCGCGCGCACCACGGGCACTCCGAGCCCACCGGCCCCGACCAGCGCGCAAATGACCACCATGGACAGGCTCAGCATGATGGTCTGGGTGACCGCGGCGAGGATCTGCGGCGCTGCACTGGGGATCTCGACCTTCCACAACAGCTGCCAGGGCGTCGCGCCAAAGGCCTGCCCCGCCTCCAGCATCGGTTGGGGCACCGCGCTGATACCGAGCTGCGTCAGATGTATCGACGCGGGCAGGGCAAACAGCACCGTCGCGATCACGGCCGGCACCGCGCCGAGCCCAAAGAGCATCAGGGTCGGGATCAGGTAAACGAAGGTCGGCAAGGTCTGCATCAGATCAAGCACGGGGCGCATCGCCCGGTACAGTCCCGGGCGATGCGCGGCGGCAATACCGAGCGGCACTCCGAGGCCCACCGCAACGCAGGCGGAGACAGCAACCAGCGACAGGGTCTCCAGCGTCAGCTGCCAGTAGCCCAGACTCACGATGAACAGCAACGCGGCCGCCACGAACAGGGCGAGCCGCCACGATCGCTGCAGCAGCCAGGCGAGCACCACGATCCCTGCGATGAAGACCGGTATCGGTATGGCGTACAGCGCAGAGTTGACGCCCGCCACCAGGGCGCCGCCCGCGCCGGATATCCAGGCCAGCGCGCCGTGCTGTCCGGAAGTCAGCCGCTCGGTCAGGCGCCGGATGGTTTCACCGACCGGCAGTTTGTGTCCCGTGATCCACTGCTCAGCGCGCTGCAGTGCGCCGCCCGCTCCGGGACCGCGGGTAACGAGGGGGCTCAGGCGTTCCACCCCGCTCAACCACTGCTCGCGGATGGCCGCATGGGCCGCGAGCCACTCGCTCGCGGCGCGCTCCGGCGAGAGCCGGCGCTCCGTGATCGCCTGCATGACTTCGCTCTCGCCCCGCGTCGTGAATTCGAGGTTTCGCAGCAGCTGCGCAATATTCGGGCAGCGCCCCAGATAGCCGGCGCGCGTGAGGCTATACACCGTCGCACTGCCGAAGTTCGGGCCAAAGCTGGCATCGCCCCCCGTCAGGTAGCGCAGCTCAAAGCGCATGTTCATGGGGTGCGGTTCCCAGGCCAGGAACACGACCGGGTCACGCGCCTCGTAGGCCCGCGCGACCTGGGCGAGCATGCCCTGCTCGCTCGATTCGACCAGCCGGAATGATCCCAGGCCGTACTCGTCGCGGCGAATCATGTCGAGCACGTGACGATTCCCGTCGTTGCCGGCTTCGATCCCAAAGATCGTATGGTGCAGCCGCGGCCCAAAGCGCTGGATATCGCCAAAATCCCTGAGTCCTTCGGCATAGGCGTAGGCCGGCACGGCCAGCGTGTACTTGGCGCCGCGCAGATTGCTGCGCACGACTTCGATGGAGTGATCGTCCACGTAGGGCTTGAGCCCACTGGCCTGCGCCGGCATCCAGTTGCCGAGAAACACGTCGATGTTGCCGGCCTTCATCTCGGCGAAGGTCACCGGCACCGCCAGCAGCGTCGTGTCCGGCCGGTAGCCCAGATCCGCCAGCAGGCGGCTGAACACGGCGGTCGTCGCGGTGACGTCGGTCCAGCCCACATCGGCGAGCCGCACTTGCCGGCACACGGGTGCGTCGCTGGCGGCGGGCGCCGGCGCAGTGCCGAGAGCCAGGCTCGCCATGCAGGCGCTGGCCAGCAGCCGCCTCCAGGGCATCGTCAGGAACCTGGACCGGGCGGCGGAAAACGAGCCATCGCCTCGGTGTCGTTCAGCTCCTGGTCGTTGCGCACATAGAGGCGGGCCGCGTCGCGCCGCGGCTGAAAATCCCAGGGCGTGTAGTGCCCCTGGCGCAGGGCCGCGTAGACCAGATGGCGGCGCCGCTGACTCGCCAGGACCTGCTGGTGCAATTCGGGCAGCGACCAGCGCCTCGCGGTTTCTGCCCGGAAACTCGCCAGTGCCGACTCATGCGCCGGGTCGTTCGCCAGGTTGCGCCGCTCGTCCGGGTCGGACTCAAGATCGTAGAGCTGGTCCGGATCGGCCGGTGAATGGATGAACTTGTAGCGTCCGCGGCGAATCATCACCAGCGGAGCGATCGCCGCCTCGGCCAGATACTCGCCGATGACCTCTCCCGGCGCGTCGCGGCCGTTCAATTCAGGCACCAGGCTGCGCCCGTCGATCGGGGCCGCCTCGCTCGCCGCTCCTTCACCTCCGCCCAGCTCGCGCAGCGTCGGCAGCACGTCGAGCAGCGAAACGAGCGCCGCGGACCGGCGCGGAGCGAAGCGCCCGGGCGCGGCAATGACGAGCGGGATGCGGCAGGCAGGCTCGAAGAAGTTCATCTTGTACCACAGGCCGCGCTCACCCAGCATGTCGCCGTGATCGGCAAGGACCAGCACGATGGTATCGCGATCGAGGGCGGAGTCGCGCAACGCATCGAGCACCACGCCCATCTGCTCATCGACGTAGGACACGGCACCGAAGTAGGCGCGGCGGGCCGCGTGCACCTGCGCATCAGTGGGTGTCTGGAGGTCCAGTCCGATGACGTGGCACAGGCGGCGCGAATGCGGATCGTCGGGCACCTCCGCCCGGCCGAGCCGCGGGGCCGGAATCTCACCGTCGCGATAGCGGTCCCAGTAGCGTTGCGGCACCGCGTAAGGGTCGTGCGGATGCGTCATCGAGACCACCAGGCAGAAGGGGCGATGATCCCTGCTACGAGCGATGTCAAAGAGTTTCTGCCGCGACGCGTACGTGACTTCATCGTCGAAGTCGATCTGGTTGGTGCGCACGCAGGGGCCCGCCTGCATCACCGAGTCCATGGTGTGATACCAGGCCGGACGTTCCTCGAAGCGTTCCCAGTCGGGCGTCCAGCCAAAATCGGACGGGTAAATGTCGGTCGTCAGCCGCTCCTCAAAACCATGCAGCTGATCGGGCCCGCAGAAGTGCATCTTGCCGCTAAGGGCCGTCTGGTACCCGGCCTGGCGCAGGTAATGCGCG
The DNA here is from genome assembly GCA_035300345.1 of Steroidobacteraceae bacterium. Classification (GTDB taxonomy): domain Bacteria; phylum Pseudomonadota; class Gammaproteobacteria; order Steroidobacterales; family Steroidobacteraceae; genus FEN-1191. The sequence continues at coordinate 13,326 of DATGVM010000033.1, read as the reverse complement.
AAGGTGGGCACCGCGGCGGGAAATTCGGCGGCATTGTCGTAAGCGCCGATCCTCGAGGGCAGCTGTCCAGAAAGAAAGGAGAAGCGCGAAGGCGCGCACAGCGGGCTGTTGCAATAGCAGGAATCGAACACCACCGCCCCTCGCGCCAGCGCGTCCAGGTGCGGGGTCTTCGCCAGGCCGCCGTACGCGGGAAGGGCGGAGGCGGCCAGCTGGTCGGCCATCAGGATCAGGAAGTTGGGTCGCCCTGCCACGGTCTATATTATTCTATTTAGTATCAATATGTTATACGATATTCTTCATGCGTTACCACGGTACGGTCTGGCGCCCGCACCGATTGGAAATGGCTGTTCCTGCGTCGCTATGGTGATCCAGCGCCGCTCCCTAAATGCCGCATTCCCCGCGCGCTCATACTCTGCCCGGCGCAATTAATTCAAGCGAACCGTTTCCCAGAGCCGGTCTTGAAAAGCAATATGATCTAAATCGATTCGTGTGTCACTTCCCTCATTGGCGTGTGCGCTATACCAGGATCCTTCTCAGGACCGTCCCTGCAGTCGGGCGTGAGAGGAACGTCGATCAGTGAGCTTTCCCGGGAGCACTCAGAGGCAGATCATCGTGCCCGCTCCGCGACACAGCAAGTGCTGACGGAAGTACACGCCGTATCCATCGGTCGGGGTACCGAGCGCATCCTTGATCAGCACGTTGTCGGAGTTCGCCCACAGGTTCCAACTCCAACCCAGATAGGAAACGCCATTCAGATCCGCCCAGGGCAGAACCGCTGACACCAGTGGAGATCCGACCGTTCCTGCCGAGTTGTGATCGCCCGTCTCTGAAATGATGACCGGAACCTGCGCCGCGAGGATGTTTTGCACGTAGCTGTATTGGGCCAGGCCCGCAGAAGGCTCATTCTTGGCGTTGGGATTGGGGTAGGCGTGCCAGGCCGCCGCGAGCTGCTGCAGCGGATCGGAGGGCTTATTGGCCATCCAGCCACTCATGTCACTGGACCAGCCCACGCCTCCGGCAATCACGACGTTGTCTGAACCGGTGGCTCGCACCGCATCGAGCATCTGCTGCATCCCCGCGCTCTGCCAGTTGTAGACCACCTGGTAGGGATTACCGCCGGTGACATACTGGGCAATGACTCCGCCGTTGCGCCAAACGGCCCACTCCTGCTCCGCCGCGGTGATCCACCAGAAATAAGGCTCATTGAACAATTCGAACATCACCGCGTGATTCTGCCCAAAGTGTTGCGCGATCGAAGTCCAGAATTGCAACGAGTGGTCTTTATCAGCCATCGGATTCTGGCCTCCGCCCCCTTCAAAGGGAGTTTGCGGTACCGCTCCGGCCTGACCTGGCACCGGGACCTTCGGCCCACTCCAGTGCAGATCAAGGATGACGTACAGTCCGGCGGCCGTGGCGTCGGCCACCGATTTGATCACCGTCGCCTGGTAGTTCGATCCGGGATCCGCCTGGCGCGCCGTGCCGTTCTGGTCGTAGGTGGTCAGGCCCAGCCACGAGGCTTCGTTCAGGGGCAGTCGCACAACGTTCACCTGCCAGGCGTGCAGGCTTTGCCAGTTCGGCTCGCCGCCGAACCCCGCATCACCCCAGGGGTCCGTCGTCCACCCCTGAATGGCCGTACTTTCCAGGCCGCCGATATTCACGCCACGCAACTGCACGGTCTGGCCCCCACCGTCCACGAAGTGATTGCCCTGGACGCTGATGGACAGGCCCGCCGCGCTCGTCGCGTGCGCAATCGTGACCACCGCCGTGGTGGGCGTCGTCAGCGTCGCTCCGCCGGTGGGCTGCGCCAGTTGGACATCGAAGGTCTTGTCGGCTGTGCTTGCGCCCGCGCTGCTGAGGTGTATTGCGATGGACTTCGCCGCTCCATCGCCGTCGGCCCAGCTCAGCGTACCGCTCACGGCCGTATAGTCCGTTCCGGCCGCACCCGTGCCATCTGAGGTGCTGTACGTCACGCCTACAGCGCCCGTGGTGCCACCGGTTCGCAGCACGCTCACGTTCACCGTGCCCGCCTGCACTGTCGTCTGGAAGGTTGCGGCAATCAGCTTGAGTGCCCCACTCGTGACGGGCCCCGGGGTGCTCGTCGCATGCGCAATCGTCACCACCGCCGTATCGGGCGTCGTCAGCGTTGCCCCGCCGGTGGGCTGCGCCAGTTGCACATCAAAGGTCTTGTCGGCCGTGCTTGCGGTGGCGCTGCTGAGGTGGATCGCGATGGACTTCGCCGCTCCATCGCCGTCGGCCCAGCTCAGCGTACCGCTCGCCGCCGTATAGTCTGTTCCGGCCGAAGCGGTGCCATCTGAGGTGGTATACGTCACGCCTACAGCGCCCGTGGTACCACCGGTTCGCAGCACGCTCACGTTCACCGTGCCCGCCTGGACCGTTGTCTGGAAGGCCGCGGCAATCAGCTTGAGTGCCCCACTCGTGACGGGCCCAGGGGTGCCGTTCGTCCCGGCAATGTCTCCTGAGCTACTGCAGGCTGCGAGCGCCAAACCAAAGAAGAGGACCAACAGAATCCTGTTCGTAAAAATTCTCATGCTATGTTCCCCCACGGAACATGCAGCGGAAATTCGCTGAGCTCATTTAGAACCAACACGACTGAATGCGACAGTTGTCTTGAATGCGCGACTTGATCTCGCCGCATCGCAACGCTTCTGGAGCCAGGCAGACGCCCCGGATTTGAGTTGCAGTGCGGGCGCGCACGGGACGTTGTGTTAAATGGCGCCGGCTGCTGTTCAGCTTCGAGCCAGGCGGCGCCTGGACGCGGGGGGCCAGATCCGCTTGCTCAAATTACTGCGGAAGCGGCATCCATTCCTGCTCACCGGGTATGGTGCCCATCCGCTGAGCGGCCCAGTCTTCCTTGGCTTGCAGCAGGCGTTCCCGGCGTGAAGATACGAAGTTCCACCAGATGTGGCGGTGACCATCGAGCGGTGCGCCGCCGATCACAATAAAGCGCGCGCCCTCCGGCGCCGTCACGCTCGTGTGAACTCCGGGCTTGAGCAATGCCAGGTTCCCGCCCTCAACGGCGAGCCCGTCGATGACGAGCCGCTGGCTCACGCTATAGACGGCACGTTCCATCTCGGTCGGCTCCAGCTCAAGTCTCCCCTGGGGCGGAGCGTTCACGTCCAGGTAGAGCGTTTCCACGAGCGTGGCTACCGGGGAACTCAGTCCGTAAGACTCACCGATCAACACTCGCACGCGGGCGCCGCCGCTTTCCAACGTCGGCAGCTGCGTTGCGGGAGTGTGGATGAATGCGGGATCGGCCTCCTCGCGTTCGACCGGGAGGGCTGCCCACAGCTGCACTCCGTGGAGCCGGTAGTCCTGTCCACGCAGATCGTTGGGCTGGCGCTCGGAATGCACGATCCCGCGCCCGGCTGTCATCCAGTTGATCGCGCCCGGTTCGATCCGCTGTGACATGCCCAGGCTGTCCCGATGCACCATGGCACCTTCGAACAGATAAGTGACCGTGGCCAGACCGATGTGTGGATGCGGGCGCACATCGATGCTGCTGCCGGGGCGAATGTCGATTGGCCCGAAGTGATCGAAGAACACAAACGGCCCGACGCCCTGCGGGGCGGCCGCGGGCAGCAGACGCCGCACCATCATGCCGCCGCCCAGATCGTGCCAGCGGGGTTTCAGAATGTGGGCGACCGTCATGACGTTCCAGCTCCGGATTGAAGTGGCGACCTTGCGGGGTTCAGGGCAGCAACGCGGTTGAAATTTCAGTGGTGACCTTGGTCATGAGCTTGTGCACGGGGCACTTCTGTGCCACCTGCAGGAGTTCCTCGCGTTGCGCGGCATCGAGACCCCCGGTCAATGCGAGCGTCGTACTCAGCCGATAGAGGCCCTCGCGCTCCTGGCTCGCATCGCGCTCCACGGACACCTCGATTCCCTCCACGGCGATGCCCTTGCGCTTCGCATACCACAGCACGGTGAGGGCTTTGCAGGCTCCCAGGGCGGCGTCGTAAAGATCGTGCGGGCTCAGCCCTGAACCCTCACCACCCGCCTCGACGCTCTCGTCCGCCGCAATAGTGATCCGGCCTACGCGGATCTCATGGCGCATCTTCCCTGTCTGATCCCGAACGACTCTCACGGTCATGGTCGTGACTCCCTCAGTTCATCTCTCGCGCACCGATGCCTAGATCGGATAGTGCTGGGCCTGGGTCGCAATCGTAATCCAGCGCAGCTCGGTGAATTCTGCGATCCCGGCGCGGCCGCCAAAGCGTCCGTACCCCGACGCTTTCATACCCCCGAACGGCATCTGCGCCTCGTCATGCACCGTGGCGCCGTTGATGTGGCACATTCCGGTCTCGAGCTGCTCTGCGACACGCAGGGCCCGTGCGATATCGCGGCTGAACACGGCGGAGCTCAGGCCGTATTCGGTGTCGTTGGCCAGGCGTATCGCGTCGGCCTCGTCAGCCGCATGCACGATTGTCGTCACGGGCCCAAAAGATTCCTCGGCGTAGATTTTCATTGCCGGCGTCACGCCATCCAGGACGGTCGCCGACAGCAGCGTACCGTTGGCGGGGGCGGCCTGATGGAGTCGTGCGCCCCGGGAGACGGCATCGTCCATGAGCTCGCGAATCCGTGCCGCGGCCTTCGGATCGATGACGGAGCCGAGCGGAGCCTGCCCGAGGGACGGATCGCCCGCCACCAGGGCCGAGACCTTCTGCTTGAACCTGGCCATGAAGGCATCGGCAATACTCTCTTCAACGATGATCCGTTCGGTCGACATGCAGATCTGCCCGGAATTCATGTAAGCGCCAAAGGCCGCGGCGGCAACGGCGGCGTCGAGATCGGCATCGTCGAGTACGATCAGAGGCGCCTTGCCCCCGAGTTCCAGGAGGACGGGCTTCAGGTGTTCGGCCGCCAGTCTCGCGACCAGCCGTCCGACCCGCGTGGATCCGGTGAAATTGATGCGCCGGACTGCCGGGTGGGCAATGAGCGCGGCGACGATCGCGGCCGCGTCCTTGGGGGCATGGGTGAGGACGTTGAGGACGCCGGGCGGGAGCCCCGCCTCGCGCATGACTTCGCCGATGAGCCGATGCGTCGCCGGACAGGTCTCCGAGGCCTTGAGCACGACGGTGTTGCCGCAGGCCAGCGGCGTCGCAATGGCGCGGACGCCCAGGATCACCGGGGCATTCCACGGCGCGATCCCGACCACCACGCCGGCCGGCCGGCGCACCGCCATCGCCACGCAGCCGGGTTGATCGGAGGGAATCACCTCGCCCGCGACCTGGGTCGTGAGCGCGGCCGCTTCCAGCAGCATGCCGGCCGCCAGCTGTACATTGAATCCGGCCCACGCCCGGGCCGAACCGGTTTCCTTGGCCATCGCGGCGACGAAATCACCGCTACGCGCGACGAGCGTGTCGCCCGCCTTGAGCAGCAGGGTGCGGCGCGCGGTCGGACCGAGCGCCGCCCACGCCGGCAGCGCGGCGCGGGCCGCATCGATAGCGGCGTTGGCATCGCTGACCGTGCCCGCGGCGGCGCGGGTTGCGACCGTTCCGTCCATTGGATTGTGGCGCTCGAAAGTCGCGCCGCCTCCGGCCTGGAGGTCACGATTGTCGATCATCAACAGGGTTTCAAACATTGGCGGGCCTCAAGGTGTCCTCGTGTTCTGGGTGTTCTGGGTGTTCTGGACTTTCTGGCGCAGCTCGGCCAGGCGGCAAATCTCCCGGCGTTCGGCCTCGGAGGCCGAACTCCAGGCCGCTATCTCGGCCAGCAGTCGTCCGCATCCGATGCAGATGTTGTTGGCATCGAGGCGGCAGACTCCCGTGCAGGGTGAAGGCACGCTCAGATCCACCGGCCCACTCCTCTCATCGCAGATTTCGATCAAACCAGCGAAAACCAGCATACAACCCCGCCGCGCCCGCCACCGCACTCACAATGACGGCGCTGACCAGCCCCACCCGCCCTCCGAGCCACCAGCCGATCGCACCGCAGATCCACGCGCTCAGCCATCCGATCAGTGTTCGCATCGCTGGACCTCCATGGGTCGGCCTCCAGCACGATCCCCGTCAATGCTCCTATACTATCGAATGCCAAACGAGAGCCGGCGCGTACCGACCACTGGCGCCCAGACGCTCATGTTCATCGCGACCGGGCTCGCGATGCTGGGCAACTACTACGTCTACGACTGCATTGCCCCGGTGGCGGAACTGCTGACGCGTCAGCTGGGCTTCTCCGACACACAGCTCGGATCCCTGAACGCGATCTACAGCCTGCCCAACGTTTTCCTGGTGCTGGTCGGTGGCATGCTCGTGGACCACTTTGGCGCCCGCCTCGTGGTGTTCTGGACCACGGCGATTTGCCTGGCGGGAGCCGTGATTACGCAGTTCGGCAGCCAGTTTCCGGTGATGCTGCTGGGCCGCTTCCTGTTCGGCGTGGGATCGGAAACCCTGTCGGTGGCCATCCTGGTCGCGCTCGCACAATGGTTCCTGGGGCGCTGGTTCGCGCTCTTCATGGCGCTGAACATCAGCGTGAGCCGCCTGGGTTCCTACCTGGCTGACCGTTCCCCCTCCTTTGCCCGCTCCCTGTATGAACAGGGTTGGCAGCCGGCGCTCGAACTGGCCACGGCCTTTGCCATGCTGAGCCTGGTGGGCGCCGCCGTATACTGGTATTACGATCGCCGCGAAGAGCGGCGCGGCACGCTCGCCATTGCGCCGCCGAGCGAACGCATTGACTGGCACAACCTGCTGCGCTTTCGTGCCGCCTACTGGTACATCGTCGCGGTGTGCGTGACTTTTTATGCCGTCATATTTCCCTTCCGCAGCACATTCGCGATCAAGTACTTCCAGCAGGCTCACGGTCTGTCCAGGGAGGATGCGAGCACCATCAACAGCTACGTGTTCGCGGCGGCCGTGTTCGCAACCCCGCTGTTTGGCCTGATCGTGGATCGTTTCGGCCGCCACGCCCTGCTCCTGGCCAGCGGATCCGTGCTGCTGCCGTTGAGCTTTTTGTTCCTGGCAAGCGGCAACTCCAGCCTGTGGGTCTCGACCGTACTGCTGGGCGTAAGCTTCTCGCTGGTCCCCGCGGTATTGTGGCCCTCGGTGGCTCGCCATGTGAAGGGCGATCAGCTGGGAACCGCCTACGGACTGATGACCATGCTGCAGAACGCCGGGCTCACGGTCGCCAATGTCTTTGTCGGCTACCTCAATGACCGGGGCGGTGCCAGCGCGGACCACGCGCAAGGGTATGCCGCCATGCTGTGGTTTTTCGGGCTCCTGAGCCTGGCAGGATTCCTGTTCTCCGCGCTCCTGCTGCGCCACGAGCGCGTGAGGCGCGCATGAACCGCGCCTCGCGGTGGCTGCCGGCAGTCGCTGCGGGCCTGGCATTGGGCCCGCCGGCCATGGCCGTGGCGCCGTTTTCGTTCGACGGGGCGCCCGGTCGACTGCCCAAGGACGTCGTGCCTGTTGATTACCAGGTCGCCATCGTGCCCGATATCCAGGCCCTGAGCCTCGAGGGCACCGAAGGGGTCCTGCTGGAGTTCCGCGCCGCCACGGCGACGATCCAGTTCAACTCACTGAACGAAACGGTGCGCGACGTGCGCTTCGACGGGCGGGCCGTGGAAAACGTCGTCACCGACAACGAGCAGCAGCTGACTACCGTGACGCTGCCAGCCCCGGCCGCCGCCGGCCGGCATACCCTGCGGTTTGCCTACCGCGGAAAGATCGAGAAGGCGCCCATGGGGCTGTTTGCCCAGGACTACCTGGAATCGCAGGGTCAGCACGAGGTGCTGTTGTCCACGCTGATGGAACCGACGGATGCGAGGCGACTGTTTCCCTGCTGGGATGAGCCGGCCTTTCGCGCCACCTTCAAGCTGCGCGCCACGATTCCAGAGAGCTGGGCCTCGGTGTCCAACATGCCGGTTGAGCGGCGCATCGTGCACGGCGGCCTTGCCACCACGACCTTCCAGCGCTCGCCGAAAATGCCCTCCTACCTGGTGGAATATTCAGCGGGCCATCTCAGGCCGCTGGGTGCCGCCGTCCGGGGCAAGCGCCTGGGACTGTGGGCCGTCCGCGGGCACGAGGGCGGTGGAAAGACAGCTCTGGCCGACGCCCGGCAGATCCTGTCCGACTACAACCGCTACTTCGACCATGTCTATCCGCTGCCGAAACTCGATGCGATCGCGCTCCCGGGCGGATTTTCCGGCGGGATGGAGAACTGGGGTGCGATCACCTATGACGAGCGGACGGTGTTGCTGACATCGGCCAGCACGCTCGCAGACAGGCAGGAAGTGTTCAGCATCCAGGCCCACGAAATCGCCCATCAGTGGTTTGGCGATCTGGTGACGATGGGTTGGTGGGATGACATCTGGCTCAACGAGAGTTTTGCCTCCTGGATGGGGGCCAAGGAAACGGCCCGGCGCCATCCGGACTGGCACTGGTGGCTGGGGCAGGATGTCAGCAAGGAAAGCGCGATGGCGGCCGACAGCCGCGCCACCTCGCATGCGATCCAGCAGCACGTGACCGATGAGGTGCAGGCCAACAATGCCTTCGACAGCGACATCACCTACCGCAAGGGCCAGGCCTTCCTGCGCATGCTGGAGGCCAGCCTCGGAGAGGAAGTGTTTCGCAGCGCCATGCGCCGCTATATGAGGCTGCACGCCTACTCGAACGCCACCACCGCGGATCTGTGGAATGCACTCAGCCAGGCAAGCGGACGCGACGTTGGCGCGCTGGCGGCCGAGTGGACCGAGCAGCCGGGCTTTCCGCTCGTCAGCGTGCAGGCGAACTGCGATGCCTCCGGAGCGCGCTCCCTGAGGCTGGCCCAGCAGCGCTTCATGCTCGGGGAGAGCACCGCCCAGAACCGGCAATGGACGGTTCCCCTCCGGGTCCGCTCTGGAACGCAGGGCGCGGCGCATTCGGTGTTCTTCGACCGGGACGGGCAGGAGATTGCGGCGGGTCGCTGCAGCGAGCCGCTGAGCCTCAATGCCGACGCGATCGGTTACTACCGCGTGAAGTACGATCCGCAGACTCTCGCGGTCAATGCTTCCCTGTTTGCGCAACTGGCCGGCGGTGATCGCATTGCCCTGCTGGACGATCAATGGGCGCTCGTCGAATCCGGCGCGGCCCCGTTGCCGAGCTACCTGGCCCTGGTGGCGGCCATGGGCACGGATCTGGTGCCTCGCGCCTGGGAGCAGGTCAGCACGGCGCTCCAAACGATCGAGTACGCGGAACGAGGCACAGAAGGGCACGAGGCGTTCAAGGCCTACGCGCGCTCCGTGCTCAGGCCGGAGTTCGAACGCCTGGGCTGGCACAGCCGAGCGGTTGAAGCCGCCGACGTGCAACAGTTGCGCCGCACGCTCATCGGCGATTTGGGGAACTGGGGTGAGCAGGGCGTTATCGACGAAGCCCGCCGGCGCGTCACTGCCTTTCTGACCGATCACCGGGCCATCGCGCCGGACGACCAGCCGGTCATGCTCGCCGTGGCGGCGCGATACGCGGATGAGGCGATGTTCCGGCAGCTGCGCGCGCTGGCCCGGGCGACGGCGGACCCGTCCGAGCGGGCCCGCTTCTACTCCGCCCTGATGCAGGTCGGTGATCCGGGGCTGGCGGTGCAGGCCGCGCAGGTCGCACTGTCCACCGATATTCCGCCGCAGTTTGATTCCATGCGCCTGAGACTCGTATTCCAGCTGGCCCCGGAGCATCAGCAATTGGCCTGGAAGACTTTCACCGAGAACGCCGCGACCCTGCTGCAGCCGGAAGGACTGTACGGGTCATTGATCGCTGCGCAGGACATGCCCAAGAGCTTCTGGAGCGGTGTGCCGCTGGCCGAACTCGAAACCTGGGTGCGAGCCCATGTGCCGGAAGAGATGTCCCTGGACATTGAGCGGGGACTGGAGGCGGCGCGCTTCAGGCTGGCGGAAAAGTCCGCCCTGGTGCGCCAGGCGGACGCTTACCTGCACTGAGCCTGCGCGGGATGGGCTGTGCAGGATGCGCCGGTGAAGTAAACTGGCTGCAGCACTGCACAGCTGGTTTCCTCGGTTCTTTCGCCGGAATTACCCCATGCGCTTCGTCAAGCAGGTCTTCACGGACGGCGTCACGCTCGATTACAACGAGTTCATCGACTGCGAGATCAGCAACTGCCTCGTCATGTTCCATGGCGGGGACTTCACGCTGCTGCGCACCACGCTGACCAACGTGCGCTTCGGTCTCGGCGGGCCGGCCAACAACACCCTGAATTTTCTGCGCCTGGTGCGCGCCGCCCACCCGCGTCTGCTCGATGAATTGCTCGATGCCGCGCCGGGTCCGGTGCCAGGTCAGAGCGTCACCATCAACTAACGCCCGCCCTCGGTCTCGCTTGGTCCTCTCCCCCACCGATCTGCTGCGCGATGCCGTCTATCGGCGCCTGTGGATCTCGATCCTGATCTCATCCTTCGGCGGCCAGGTCACCATCCTGGCCCTGCCCCTGACCGCCGCCGTGCTGATGCACGCCTCCCCGACGCAGATGGGCGCGCTCACTGCGATGGAAATCGTGCCCTTCGTACTGTTTTCCCTGCCGACCGGCGTCTGGCTCGATCGCCTGCGTAAACTGCCGGTGTACGTCATGGGCGAGCTGTCGGTCGCCTGCGCGGTGACCAGTGTCCCGCTCGCCTGGTGGCTGGGCTGGCTGTCCATGACCTGGCTCTACGTCGTGGGCTTTGCCATCGGCGCTGTCAACACCACGGCGGGTAGTGCCGCCCAGATCGTGCTGACGCAGATCGTGCCCCGCGACCGCCTGATCGAGGCCCACGCGAAGAATGCGCTGGCGCAGTCGACCGCCGAGGTCTCTGGACCGGGGGCCGCCGGAGCGCTGATCAAGCTCACCGGGGCACCGCTGGCGCTACTGGCGAATGCGGCGCTGCTGCTGACCTCGGCCTGGATTCTGCGCGGCGTGGGCGTTCGCGAGACGCCCAGTGCCAGCAACGCCCCCTTCTGGCCGGCGCTGCGGGACGGCCTGCTTTTCGTCCGTGGCCACCGGCTGCTGGTGACGATGGCCTGCTGTGTCGGTGCCTGGCAGCTGTGCAATCAGGCGGCCACCGTGGTGCAGATCCTGTTCGCGACGCGCCAGCTCGGGCTCAGCGAGCGCGGAGTGGGCCTGAGCTATGTGGCTCTGGGCGTCGGCACGGTCGCCGCGAGCGCGATCGGCAGCCGGCTCGCGCGCCGCCTGGGCCCAGGCCCCACTCTGGTGCTGGGCTTTGGCATCTGTGGCGTGGGCTGGCTGGGGCTGGCGCTGGCACCGGTCGGCCCCTTAGGCATCGCCGCCTATGCGCTGATGCTGCTGCTGTTCGGCGTCGGCGCCGTATTCATCTTTATCAACTTCCTGTCGCTGCGCCAGTCCGTCACGCCCGGCCGCATGCTGGGTCGCATGACCAGCACGATGCGCTGGCTGATCCTGCTGCCGGCGGTGCCCGGCGCCCTGATCGGTGGCTGGCTCGGAGAGCATTTCGGTCTGCGCGTGACGCTGGGTTTCGCGGGTGGCTCATCGCTGCTGTTGGGGCTCATCGGCTGGCACATTCCCGTAATTCGGCGCGTAAAGACGCTGCCGACGCTGAAGGCGGAGGCCATCACGCCCTACTGCTCGGACCAGGCCGAGAGCGCATGAATCGATTCCCGCGATGAAGCTCATCGCCACGATTGGCGCCCGCGCCGTCACACCGCAACGCTGGCGCAACGGGGGCGGCTGGACGCGTGAGCTGCTCACCTGGCCCGATTCACGCCACTGGCAGCTGCGCGTCAGCCTCGCCACCATCGAGTCCGCCGGCCCTTTCTCCGACTTCGCGGGCACGCGGCGCCGGATCGCCATCGTCGACGGGCCCGGTGTCCTGCTCGCGGTCAACGGTGAGATTCACCGGCTTTCCACCGACACCGAGCCGCTTAGTTTCGATGGGGGCGCGTCGGTCCATTGCACCCCGATCGACGGTCCCACGAGCGACCTGAATCTCATCACCACTCGCGGCGAGGGCGAAATGCTGCGCGCTGCGCCGGGTATCCCGTGGATTTCCCCCCTGAACCAGCGCGGCCTGTTTGCGCGGGTGGCGGGCTCGCTGATCAGTCCGCCCGGCTGGAGCGAGCCGGTGCCCGCGCGCTGCCTGCTGTGGTTCGAGGAGGCCGCTGGCGTGGCTTTCAGCTTTGCGCCGGACGTGGCTGATACTTCAACTCCGGGCTGGTGGCTGGGCTATTCGGGCTGATTCATCGACCGCCAGGCTGCCGCCCTAGTACACTGGGATCAGGCTGTACAAGGGCTGCTGATGAAGATCCTCGTGCTCCACGGCATCAATCTGGACATGTTCGGCAAGCGCGAGCCGGCGCTCTATGGCACGACGACGCTGGCCGAGATCGACGCCCAGCTCGAGGCGCTGGGCAAGGAGCTGGGCGCGCAGCTGGAGAGATTCCAGACCAACGATGAGGGCGCGATGTGCGAGCGCATCCACCAGGGCAAGCTCGAGGGTGTCGATGCGGTGCTGATCAACGCCGGTGCCTGGTCGCATTACAGCTATGCGATCCGCGATGCCCTGGCGATGCTCACGGTGCCGGTGGTTGAGCTGCATATGTCCAACGTGCAGGCGCGCGAGCCCTTCCGTCACCATTCGGTGTTCGCCGCGATAGTCAAGGGTCAGATCAGCGGCTTTGGTGTCGACAGCTATCTGCTGGCGCTGCGCGCGGCGGTCTCCGCTGCCGGCGCGGCGGGACAATCCTGAGCGGCCAAGGGTGAGCGGGCCCTAGTGCGCATCGAGCCAGTCCACGACCCTGCCCCAGTGGTGCTCGATGGCGTAGCGTTTAAAACCCACACCACCGTCATCCATCCTGGCAGTCGTGGTATCAGCCTGCAGCAGCACGAGTGCGATGTCCTCCTCTCGTGCGCTTCCAAGCGCGGGCAGCGCATACCGCCCCGGCGTGTTCGCGGGCATCCCCTGATCGAGCAGGTAGCGAATAAACTCCAAGTCCGAGGCATCGGTTGCAATGTGCAACAGGGTCTCGCCATTCGCCGCGTGCGCGCGCATGTCGCACCCCTTGGCGATGAGCCATTTCGCAATCTCAAGGCCGTCCCAGGGTCCTCTCCTGAATCGACGTCCGAGCAAGAGAGTGACCGGAACGGACTTTTTCACGTGCGCTGTTGAATCGTCTGATTCGTCCGCGAAACTTAACGATGGGTGCGCGCTCCCGCCCGCGTCCCACATCTTCTTGACCAGGTCTAGCTGTGGAGCCTCAACAGGTTGTTCCCACCCAGATTGAGTTTACTGATGGGCGGTTTAGATTGTAGCGCCGAGTGAGGGCGATGCCAGTTGTAGTGGTGGAGCCAAGTCTTGAGGGCTTGGGTGCGCTGCTCGGA
>DATGVM010000032.1:0-52207 GCA_035300345.1 Steroidobacteraceae bacterium | reverse complement strand
TGGTCATAGGCCATGAACTGCCCGCCGTAGGTCTCGGCCATCACCTTCGTCAACGCCGCCGTCAAGGTCGTCTTGCCATGGTCAACATGGCCAATCGTCCCTACGTTCACGTGCGGCTTGGTGCGCTCGAATTTCTCTTTGCTCATGGCTGCCTTATCACGGGCTGGCGCCCGACAATTAACGCGCTTCGCTCTGCGAGCGAAGCGCGCACATTTAAAAACTCAAAACCCAGATAAACCAAAACTCCGGTCTACAGTGGAGCCCACGACCGGAATCGAACCGGTGACCTCGTCCTTACCAAGGACGTGCTCTACCGACTGAGCTACGTGGGCAACGTCGACGTGCCCATGGCGAAGTGCGCTCCCACCTCACCGCCACCGATCTGGAGCGGGTGATGGGAATCGAACCCACACCATCAGCTTGGAAGGCTGAGGTTCTACCATTGAACTACACCCGCCAATGGCCGTTCCCGACTCACCGACTTCAACCTGCCCGCTTGTCGCCATCCTCATCCATGGTGGAGGGGGTAGGATTCGAACCTACGAAGGCGTAAGCCGGCAGATTTACAGTCTGCTCCCGTTGGCCGCTTGGGTACCCCTCCCCAAGAAAAAACGAGCCGCGTATTCTGATTTCGCGGCTGCCGGGTGTCAATGCAGTTTTCGGGCCAAGTGACCCTAAATTTCTGGAGGTCCGGGGACTTAGGTCGCGGGTCTGGCCTTCGAGGGCCGCTCAGCGACCACGTCCGTTGAGGTAGGTATCGACCGCGGCGCGGACCGCGTGGGCCGCGTCCGGGCTGGCCGCGAAATCCAGGTCGATCATCCCCAGGTCGTCCATCAGGGCCCGTATCTCCAGGGACTCCGCCCTGCCCTGGTACTGGACCTCGAAGTGCCAGGCCCGGGGCTGATCCGCCTTCAGCCCATCGATCTCCTGGCTGAGCCGGTCCGCCTCCGCACGGCCAAATCCCCCCGCGAACAGGTGCGCCACCTGGTGCAGGACCGCGGAGGAAAACCGCACATCAAAGCTCGTCGTGACCCGCTCGGCCTCGGCCGCCCGTGAAAGATGGCCGGAGATCGTGAAAGATAGAGCCACAATCAATGCTGTTAAAGGCATTACGGTGTGGTTTCGACGATTTTCACGCCGGAGAGCGCCTTCCATACTCTCTATTATAGCAGCCGGGCCTCCCCCACCGGCATCAGACGCCATTGACCCGGCCGCAGGTCCTCCGGGAGCACCGCCGGACCATAGCGGAGCCGGGCCAACCGGCTGACCTCCAGCCCGACCTGCTCCCAAAGCCGCCGGACCTCGCGGTTGCGGCCTTCGCGCAGGGTGACCCTGAACCAGCTGTGACTCTCGCTCCGGCCCTTGGGCTCGATGCGATCGAAGCGTGCCGGACCGTCCTCCAGCACCACCCCGGTCCGGAGCCGTTCGACCAGCTCTGGGGTGGGATGGCCGTGGACCCGCACCAGGTATTCCCGCTCGACTTCAGCCGAAGGGTGCATGAGCCGATGCGCCAGCGCCCCGTCGGTTGTGAACAGCAGCAGGCCGGTGGTATTGACGTCCAGCCGGCCGATCACCACCCAGCGCCCTGCGGGCGGCGGCGGGAGCCGGTCGAATACCGTCGGCCGCCCGGCCGGGTCACGCCGCGTGGTCACCTCTCCCATGGGCTTGTGATACATGAGCACGGCGTGCTCCCCGAGCGGTGCGGTCGGCAAGGGCTGGCCGTCCAGGCGGATGTCGGCGCCCGGCTCGGCGCGCTCGCCCAGCTGCACGACGTGTCCCGCGAGCGTCACGCGCCCGTCGCGGATCCACTGCTCGATTTCACGGCGTGAACCGTGGCCCGCCGTCGCGAGCAGTTTCTGCACTCTTTCCGGCACGCGGATCCCGTCGCTAGCGCGTCGGCAGGCTGATCTTCCGGAACAACTCGGCCTGTCCGTCCCCATCGCGCGCCTCGATGGCCCGATCGATCAGGCGGCGCGTGAGGTGCGGGCCGAACAGCTGCATGAACTCGTAGGCGAAATTGCGCAGCAGCGTGCCGCGCCGGAAGCCGATCCAGGTGGTGTGGATCGGGAACAGGTGCGAGGCCTCGATCACCACCAGGTCCGCGTCATGCTGCGCCTCGATCGCGACGCTGGCGACGATGCCCACGCCCAGCCCCAGGCGCACGTAGGTCTTGATCACGTCCGAATCGCGCGCCGTCAGGGCGACGCTGGGCGTCAGGTGTTCGCGCGCAAACACGGTGTGCAGCGAGGAGGCACCGGAGAAGCTGAAGACGTAGGTGATCAGCGGGTATTTCGCCAGTTCCTGCAGCGTCAGTTTCTGCACGTTCGCCAGCGGGTGATGACGCGGCACGATGACCTGCCGGTGCCAGCGGTACACGGGCAGCAGCACCAGGCCCGGGAACAGGCCGTCCGATCCGGTTGCGATGGCGAGCTGCACCCGATCAGTCGCCACCATTTCGGCGATCTGCTCGGAGGTGCCCTGGTGCAGGTGCAATTCGACCTCGGGGTAGCGCTCGCGAAACGCCTGCACGACCGGCGGCAGTACATAACGCGCCTGGGTGTGCGTGGTCGCAATGGCCAGCGTGCCGCGGTTGTCCTGGTTCAGATCTGCGGCCACCGCCTTGAGGCTCTCGATTTCGGCCAGTGCGCGCGTGGCGTACTCGAGCACCCGCGTGCCCTGCGGGGTGATGCGGGCAAAGGCGCGCCCCTCGCGCACGAACAGGTCGAAACCGAGCTCGCGTTCCAGGGCCTTGAGGGCGCGGCTGATCGCCGGCTGGGAAGTGCCCAGTGCGGTGGCCGCCTGCGTGACCGAAAGTCCGTGCCGGGCGATCGCCACCGCGTACTGCAGCTGATGGAAATTCATGGTGAACCCGTTAGCCAGTCCGCCGCCACTATAACAACGTGTTATCAGAGAATGGCTTTTTCTTTATCGATCGGCCACTACCGCGCGATTAAAGTGGGGCGATGATTTACGACAACATTCTCGGCACCATCGGCCGTACCCCGATCGTGCGCATCCAGCGTCTCGCGCCCCAGGGCGTGACGATGTACGTGAAGTGCGAGTTCTTCAACCCGCTCGGTTCGGTGAAGGATCGCCTCGCGATCGGCATCATCGAGGATGCCGAGCGCCGGGGCCAGCTCAAGCCCGGGCAGACGGTGGTGGAAGCCACCTCCGGGAATACCGGGATCTCGCTGGCCATGGTTTGCGCCGCGAAGGGCTATCCTTTCGTGGCCGTGATGGTCGAAACCTTCTCGGTGGAGCGGCGGCGGATCATGCGCATGCTGGGCGCGAAGGTGATCCTGACGCCGGCGGCGGAGCGCGGCACCGGCATGGTGCGCAAGGCCGCCGAGCTGGCCGAGAAAAATGGCTGGTTCCTGGCGCGGCAGTTCGAAAATCCCGCGAATCCTGCCTATCACCGCAGCACCACCGGTCCTGAAATCGTCGCCGATTTTGTCGGCAGCCGCCTCGACTTCTTCGTCACCGGCTGGGGCACCGGCGGCACTCTGACCGGCGCGGGCGAGATCATCCGCCTGGCGCGGCCGGACACCCGCATCATCGTCTGCGAGCCGGAGGGCGCGGCGCTCCTGTCGGGCAAGCCCTTCGCGCCGCACAAGATCCAGGGCTGGACGCCGGACTTCGTGCCGGCGGTGCTCAATCGCAACGTGGCCGACCGCATCGTGACGGTCGCGGACGCGGAAGCCATCGACACCGCCCGGCAGCTGGCGCGCCGCGAGGGCCTGTTCGTGGGCATTTCGAGCGGCGCCACCTTTGCCGCGGCACTCAAGGTAGCGGCCCAGGCCAGCGCCGAATCAGGCCCCGGCGCGGTGATTCTCGCCATGCTGCCGGACACCGGCGAGCGCTACCTCTCGACCGCGCTGTTCGAAGGCATTCCCGATGGCTCCGATCCCGAAAGCTGAGCTGCGCGTGGCTGACACGCCGCGTTCCCGCGAGGTAAAAGGCCGGGAGACGGCGCCGGCCCTGAAGGCGGCCACGGCACCGGCCGTGATCCCGCTCCCCGACCCGTTCCCCCTGTATCGCGGCGGCCAGCTGCACGGCGCGCAGATCGCGTACGAGACCTGGGGCCAGCTGAACGAGGCGCGTGACAACGCCATCCTGCTGTTCACCGGCCTGTCGCCTTCCGCGCACGCAGCGTCCACCGAAGCCGATCCGAGCCCGGGCTGGTGGCAGCGCATGATCGGGCCCGGCCTGGCCATCGACACCAGCCGCTACTTCGTGGTGTGCGTCAATTCGCTGGGCAGCTGCTTTGGCTCGACGGGGCCCGCTTCCATCGATCCGGCCACCGGGCAGCGCTATCGGCTCGGGTTTCCGGAAGTCGCCCTGGAGGATATCGCGCGCGCCGGCTACGCCACGGCGCGTGCACTGGGCATCGAAAAGCTCGACGTGGTGATGGGCGCCTCGCTCGGTGGCTCCCTGGCGATTGCCTTTGCGGCACTGGTTCCGCTGGGCGCGCGGCGCCTGATCAGCATTTCAGGATCGGCGGCCGCCTCCCCGTTCGCCATCGCGCTGCGTTCCGTGCAGCGCGAGGCGATCCTGCGTGATCCGGACTGGCAGGGAGGCAACTATCCGCCCGAGCATCCGCCGCGCAATGGCATGCGCCTGGCACGCAAGCTCGGCACAATCACCTACCGCTCGGCGACCGAATGGCGGCAGCGCTTCGGACGCAATCCGATCGACGGCAATGCCCTGCGCGCCAGCCCGTTCGCGCCGCGCTTCGCCGTCGAGGGCTATCTGGAGGCGCAGGCCGAGCGCTTCACGCGCGTCTACGACCCCAACTGCTATCTGTACTTGTCGCGGGCGATGGACCGCTTCGACCTGGCGGAACATGGCGGCTCCTACCACGCCGCCCTGGCCCGCAGCGGGGTGCAACAGGCGCTGGTCATCGGAGTGCAGAGCGACATGCTGTACCCACTGCACGAGCAGGCGGCGATCGCCGAGGCCCTCGAGCAGGCCGGCGTCGCCACGCGCCTGGCGCGGCTCCCATCGCTCGAGGGACACGACGCTTTCCTGGTCGACATCCCGCGTTTCGACGCCGAGATCCGCGCCTTCCTGGCGTGAGCGGGGGGCTCCCTGCGGCGCACAGTGGCGGTGCGCAGCCGCCCTGCGATCGCAGCGACGTGAATTAGTTCACAGTACGAACATATTCACCTCGCGCCAATAAACCGCCTCTTGCACTGCATACAGATAGGAGTACCATATTGTTCGTAAGACAAACGATATGTATGTCCCTGTATGGGCGTATCGCAAGGAGCACTGTCATGAACGAACTGAATCTCAAACCGGCCACCACCACCGGCCAGGGCGCCGAGCGGACGGCGATTGTGGCGAACCGCACCGCTCCTGGCACGACCCTGATCAACCCGCGCGGCATCGTCTCTGCGCTGCAGCGCCGCCGCCGCCTGCACGCGGCGCGCTTCAGGTTCGAGGATAAGGGTTTCCGGCTGTTCCGCGTCTACTGAGGCCGGCGCATAGAAACTAGCGCCAGCAGCCGCTGGAATCGGCGGGCGTGCGTACACCCTGGTCATTGATCGTGTAGGTCAGGCACGCGGCCTTATCCGAGGTCTGCGTGCCGGTCGCGACTGCTTGCACCGTATAGGTGTTCGCCGTCGCCGCGGTGAAGCTGATCGTGTAATGCCCGCCGTTCGTCACGCCACCGGCGGCAAGTGCGACCCCCAGTCCAGCCGGCGGGGCGGCAAGGGCTGTCGCCAGGTTCTGGGCGTACTGGTTGTTCTGCAGGAAGAATTTCTCCTGCGCGACCTGGATTGACAGCAGCGCCATGCGTGCTTCCGTGCGGGTGGCGCGCAGCACGTAGGCACGGTAGCTGGTCACCGCGATGGTGGTCAGGATGGCCACCACGCTGATCACGATCATGAGTTCGATCAGCGTAAAGCCGCGCGCCGCACGGCGCGCCAGGGTGTTGCAGTTCGGCAGCTTCATGGTCATTCCTTGCGGCAGGTCAATTCGCCATGCCTTCACGCCAGTAGGTCTTGCGGCGCTGGTTGAAATTCGTGCACACACTCAGCACCTCGACGCCGGAGAGACAGGTGACGCCGCCGCCGGTGCCGCTGCCGCTGCCGCCGCTGCCGCTACCACCGCTGGTTGCCGCCGGAAACAGGAACGCGGTGTCGGGGGCGATGCCGCCCTGCCGCAGATCCTGGCTCCGTTCGTCCGTGGTCAGCGAGCCGTCCTTGTTGCGGTCAAGCGTCGGCGCACCGTTGAAAACGCTCACGACGTAGACACGGTTGGTGCCGGTGCCGATGCCAGAGCAGGGATCCACCGGCGGCGTGGCATTCGGCGTGTAGGTGGTGAAGATCACCTGGTCGTTGAAGGTGCGCGAGGGCACCAGCACTTTCTCACCGGCCGTCCAGTCCGGGTGCGTGTTCAAGTCCAGCTGCCAGCCGGGCGCACCGACGGGTATCGTGGGCTGCGCCAAGGCCGTAATGTCGATGAGCTTGGACGTCGCGGCTCCGCTGCTGAGGGCATCGCGAACCAGCGTCAGGCCATCGAAATAAGACTGCGGCCGTACACTGAAGGTGTCGTAATCGCGAATCGAGTAGAAGCGGTCGTGTGCCGAATTATCCAGCGGATGGCCGCGGTAACCGGAACCGAGGGCGATGTTCAGGAAGGGCGGGTTTCCGGCCTTCTGTTCGGCCGAAACGTCCGGCGCGTTGTAGAAGCGGCGCGTATCAATGACAATGTGCGGTGAATCCAGCGTGGTACCGAGCGAGGCAATGGCGCCGCCGGTGACCAGCGTGGCGGCCGGCTGGCCATTGCTGATGTCGAAACGGAACAGCTGGCCCGCCATGTCGCCCGCATACATGCGGTCCGCGTAGCCATCGCCATCGATGTCGAGCACCGATACCTTGCCCGGGATCGCATGATCCATCGCGCGGCCCGGGATCGCCAAGTTTAGAGTGGACCCGCTCGATCCAGCCGACCACAGCAAGGCACCGCTGATGACATCGACCATATAGACGTGGTTGCCCACGGCGTCGGCCGCGTTATATGTCTTGTTGTCTTCGCTGGCGTCGTAACCTCCACCGATGACGGCCACGAGTTTCTGGCTGTTCTGGGCGGCCCCGCTGATATTGACGCGCGTGATGGTGGGCTGGGACCAGGCCTGGCCCAGGTCCGGCAGGCTCGGCGCCGCACCGGCGTTGATCTTCCACATGAATTTCGGATTCAGCTTGTCGGTCACGTCGAGCGCGTAGTAATCGCTGGTGTCGGCGTTCCGGCCCGTGCCGAAGATCAGAATCACCTTGTCGTTACCGTTGATGGTACCGTCACCATTGACGTCATACTTGAGCACCGCGATGGCCCCGTCCAGCCCGTAGTGCTTTGCCGACGTGGGATCATTGTTGTAGAGATCCTTCAGATGCGGCAGCATCTCCTGGGGAATGAAGGCCCAGAGTTCCTTGCCGCTGGTCGTCGTGTCCGCGCCCGTCGTCGAGGCGCTGGCATCGATGGCGTGGAAGTAGCCGTCATTGGTGGTCACAAAGACCACCGCGTTGTCGGTCCCGTCCGCGTTCTTGCCATAGATCATGGCAATCGGTTGCGTGTGGATCGGATCGCCCATCTCGTGGCGTGAATCCGTCGTTCCGACCGGCGGCACCACGTCCTGTGTGTCCAGTCCCTTGGCCCAGTCCACGAGTTCGGTGACGTCGGGATCCGTGGCGCCCAAGTGCAGGTCCGTGGCCGTCACCGCGGTATCGGTCAGCGGCGTGAGGGCGGCCGGTGACCCGGCCGCCGGGTTAGCGCCCAAGAACGTGTACACCGTGCGCACGGCGGCGTCCGGCAGCTTGCTGGCCGCACCGCCGAGCGTGACATCAGGACCGTCCGCCGCGCTGCTCCAGTAACTCTGCGCGGTGTCTTTGAAGAATCCCGTGTTCGGGTCAACCGCCGCCGCTCCGCTCGAATCAACGACGGCGCCGTTGACTATCTTGTATTTCTTCACGTTGCCCGGCCAGTGAAACGTGGTCTTGGGGCTGAACACCGAGACGTACAGGTCATTGAGCGTCTGGGTGCGATTAAAGGCGTTGACCGCCACCGCCGGCGCCGAGAAGGTCGTGTTGGTCTTGATCACTTGGGCCAAAATGCTGTTGAAGGCGCCGGTGAGTTCCGTGAGGTTTGTGGCCGTGAAGGCCGCGCCGCCACCGCGAGTGGCCGCGGCATTCAGGTAATTGAACGCCGCGGTCGGCGCGCCGCCGCTGCTGAAATCCGCACCGAACCCGATGAAGTAGCTGGTGACGTTCTGCACCTTGCCGACGTCGGGCCGCAGATCGGCGTTGAACATGTACTGCGCCAGCGCGCCCAGGCACTTGCCGCCCGCCGCACCGGGAAATACCGTCGCGTCGCAACTGCCGCCGAGCGTCGCTTCGTTGGGCAGCGCCAGGATGGCGGGGTCCGCGAGGCTGGCCTCGTTGGGCAGGCCGTCGGTCAGATAGACGATGAAATTCTTGCGGCAGGAATCGTCCGCCGGGCTATCGTAGTTCGTTCCGGTGATGGTGCCGCTGCTGCGCGAGGACGCCACGCTGGGCGCGGACACGCTGGTTGCCGCGGTGCACTGGCCATTGGTATTCCAGGCCGTGCACTTCGTCGTGCTCGAACCGTTACCGAAGCGCACTGCCCCACCGGAAAAATACAGGTAGGCTTCGTAGAGCGTCTCCGACAGCGGTGTGATGCCGGCCGCCGCCCAGCCGTTGATCAAAGTAATGCGGTCCGACTTGTTGGTGCCAGCGCTAATATCGGCCACCGGCTCCAGCACCATGCCGCCCGAACCGCCATAGTTGTAGCGCATCACACCCACGTTTACGCCGTTGAGGCTGCCAAGCAGCGCGGTGGCGGCGCTGCGCATGATCCAGATCTTCGACTTGGTCGTCGTCTGCGTGGAATCGAACAGATAGTTCAGATAGTTGGCGTTGTAGATTGTGTAGGAATTGCCGGCACTGGCCTTGAAATAGTTCTTGGCGGAACTCGCATCCCAGACGCCAAGCTGCTGGGCGGCGGTGAGGACACCCGAGATGACGACGGTGCCGGGCGGCGTGGTCGTGACCGTAACCGTTGAGAACGTGTCCGTCGACGCGTAGAGCTTGGTCAGATCCACGCCATCGCCATTGACACCGGCATCGCTCTTGCATTCAACATAGCCGGTGGTGTTGGCGCTGCTGATGGCATTTTGCCAGCCGTAGGTTTGCGTTGCCGTGACCACCTTGGGCTTGGCCGCGTTGCCTTTGCCAGTCGACGTCGAGGTCGAGGTAGCGCCCCACTGCGTGAAGGCATCGGTCGAGTATCCACTCACGTTGAGCGATGGCAGCATTGCCGCGCACTTGAACAGGTTGGTGCGGATCTTGTTCGCGCTGGCGCAGGGCGGCGTGCCACTGGTGCTGTAGTAATAGTAGTTGCTGTCGAAGCTGGCGCAGGTGTTCGCCGTGTAAGTCACCGCCGGAACGTAGTCGAGCTGCGTCGTTACCAGATCATCCATGCTCCCCGAAGTGTCGAGTACGAACATGATGTTCGCCGGCACGCTGGCGCTGCTCTGATTGAAAAAGATTTCGGTGTCGTCGGCGAAAGCCGCGGAACCGGCGGCCAGGACCAGCAGAGCACCGCTGGTCATCGCCGCAATCCTTGCCATTGAAAATCGCATGGCCTGATCCTTGTAGCGCCGTGGCGCTGCTATTGCACGATGACGGACATGTAGCTGACGATGAAATCGCGCAGCCGGTAGTGAATGGTCAGGGCCCGGCCGGCATGCTGCTGCGCATAGCTCGCCAGTTCGCCCAAGGTGACCCTGCGCCCCCCGAGATTAATCTGCGTGTTGGCGTCAAGTTGCAGCGTCGGGTGCTGGCAGCCATCGCAGCTGCGCACCGTGACGCGTCCCGTGAGGTCTGCGGGCAGTATCACGGCATCCGTCGTGGTCTCTACCGAGCCCTCGATGGGCGTCGCCGGTGGCCGCTGCGCTCCGGCGCCACCGCAGGCGCCCGCCAGTGCCAGCGCCATCAGGAGTACCTTGGCTGGATGTCTCATGTCGTTGCTCCGTTGAAGCGCGGCCGCTCAGGGCGTCAGCGCCGATGAAGGCAGATTCGGGTCGTTCTGTACGGTCGGATCCCAGGGCGAAATTATCGCCACACCCTGCGTGTTGATCGCCCGCGAGGTCCGCACCCCTGTGCCGATGCTCTGGATCTCGAAGTGATAGGTCGAAAAGCTGTTCCAGGAATTGCCCCACATGGCCGGCTGCGGTGTGCCGCCGAGCTGGGGCTGGATCGATGTCGTCCACGTATCCGCAGCGGTGGGCGCGCCATTGAGCGTCTGCGGGGCGGCGGGGTTGAACAACCCGAGCGCCATGCTCTGTTCGATGCCCGCCTCCGCCGCCTGGAAGGCGTTGGCGCGGTACTGCTCGTTGCCCGCCATGATGAACTCGAGGCTCGCCGAGTTCATGCCGGATACCGCGAGCAGCGTGAGCAGCAGCAGCAGGATCAGCCCGATGACGAGCGCCGCGCCGCGCTCGTGCGGACGATAAGGCAGGGCTGAAATTGGACGGCGGCGAGTCATTTCAGGTCCCCAGCGCATTACGCACCTGGATGGTGCGTGAGATCAGCAGCCGCCGCGCGTGCTGCGGGCCCGTAAAGGAAGCATCGGTGCTGGCCGAAGGCTGGTAGGCCAGACCCGCCCCAGCCGCCGCGTTCAGATCGCCGGTAACGCCGTTGGCCTGCAGCCGATCGCCGTACTGGTAGATGCGGCTGTCGGTGAAGCCGTTTTCGCCCGTATCTGAGCGCACCAGCAGCCAGAGGCGCACCGCGACGATCTGCGCACCGGCGGGCACGCCATTCGGATTGACGTAGCGGGTCGCAACGCCCGTGTTGCCGGGCGGATCGATTCCGAACTGCACCTGCAGGTCTTCCACGCCTGGAATGATTTCCTGGTCGCGAAACTGCACCACGCCGCCCGCCGAGGTGAGCGTCTTGCGTCGGAGCGAGGGCAGGCCGGCCTGCTGCCCAGAATTGCGGTCGACGTAATAGGTATCGACTATCAGGTTGTCGAGCTGGCTGGCACCTGCCACGGCGCTCGTGCAGACGCTACCGTCACTTTGCAGCCGACCGGCGATGCGCGAGGTGCACACCTGCAGCATGCCGGCGGTCGCTGGACTGGTGAATACAGAAGCGCGCCGCACGGTGAGCGTGTCGGCGGTGACGACCGCGCTCGTGTTCCACACCGCGCCGGTGTTGATGTCGGTAAGCGCATCGCACCCCGCCTGCCGGGTGGCACTGAGAACGTAGCCGTTGTTGTCGCCCTGCAGATTGGTGCTCACGTCGACGGCAAAATTGGTGCCGCAGACATTGGCCGGCGCGCCGGAAGCCACCGCCGCGGCGGCCTGGGTCTGCAGCGCCTGCTGGCTGATGGCGCCGGCGCCCTTGAGCAGCCCCCAGAAGTTGGACATGCGCACGTCCGGTTCGATCACGGCCATGGCGTAGCGCGCGGTTTCCTGCAGGCGGGCGACGGTCTCGTTGACGCCGTAGGCCGTGCGGCTGTTGACGTACACCTGCGTGGCGCCAAAGATCAGCACCGCGCCGATGGTCATCGCGACCAGCAGCTCGATCAGGCTCAGGCCCCGCTGCGTATTGATTCGTGTGCTCATATCTGCAGCGTCAGCACGTAGCTTGTCGCTACGCCGCCGCTCTCCGTCCAGTTGATCGTGATCGTGTAGGTGAAAGGCGTCGCGGCGCCCGCGACCGCCACCACGCCGTTGCCGCCTGGCAGGATTGCCGCGATCTGCTGCTTCCAGACTAGCAGGTCATTGGCGGCCATCAGGGCCGGGGCACAGTCCACGGAGCCGGTGCCGTAGCAGTTGTTATTGGCCGCCGCGCCGTTGTAGGCGACGTTGGCACCCCGGTTGGCGCGGATCCGATCGGCCAGGTCGGCGGCGAGATTGACCGCCTGCATGCGATAGATGGCTCCGCCGCCGGAACGGAGCGTGGTCACGTACAGTCCGGCGATGCCGAGCATGCCGACGGCGAGCACCACCAGCGCGACCATGGCCTCCACCAGCGTGAAGCCCCGCGCTCGACGCCGCGGCTGGAGCGTGGCGCTCTTCACGGGCAGCTCCCGCCGATCACCAGGGGCAGTGCCGTGTTGTGCACGTCGGCATAGCTCGCCGAGGCGCGGGCGCGCCCGGTGGCGGTAATGAACAGCGCGCGCCCGGTGGAATTGTTGCCCACCGCCGTCACGCCGCGTACGTCGCACATGACCAGCGTGGCCGTGGGTACCTGGGCGCCGGCCGGATTGGCGAAGCCGCTGGGTCCAAAGCTGACGATATCGCTGTTGGCGTCCGTTTTCACCGTAACGCTTGCATCGATCAGGGTATGGGTCTCGATCACGGGTTCGGTGCCGTCGAGATCGCGCTGCCAGTTGCCGTTCGTGTCCTGGAATACGAACCAGCCCCTGAAGGTGTTGTAGGTGCACGTGAGCGCGGCGGTGGCGGCGCCCGGGTCGGTGGTGCCGCAGACGACGACACTGCCCCGCTGGCGCTTGATGGCCTCGGTGCGCGCCACCTGGATCGAGTGCAGCAGATCGTTCACGCCGCTCGTGAGGCGGTTGTTGCTCAGGAAATTGCGGATGTTCGGGATCGCGATGGCCATCAGGATGGCGGCCACCGACAGGGTGACCATCAGCTCGATCAGTGTGAAGCCGGCGCGGCGGGACTTGTCCATGGGCCCATCCTAGGTGCGCCAGACCTGGGCCGCGCGGATTGCCGATTAGCGGGCGTTTCCGGGAGATGAACGGCGCCGCGTGCCTCGGCCGCTTGTCTTAAGGGCGCACGCCGGCAACCGCGAGGGCGATTGCGCGCCCTCCCGACCGCACTGCAACTTTCCATAACGCAGTACGGCCGCGCCTCGGCGTGGCCCGGCCGGGCGGCGTCCCCGGCTCTTGGTTCCGTCAGCTGGAATCAGGAACGCACTTGGCGGCGTCGCGCCGCATCCTGGCAGCCGCGCGGGGCCCAACGGCGGTTCCACGACGGCGATGCGGGCCCGCTGGCACGGCGATACACCCGCTGCAGCGAGTGCCTACTGCCGGGCGCGAGGCCGACGCACACGCTGGCCGGCGGGTGATGCAAGCGCCTGACTTATTGCACGGCACAGAGCTGCAGTCGCGGGCTCGCCGATCATTGTCCCGCGGCAAAAAACTTGCCTCTTGATTAAGTTAGCTTGGGGTTGGAATTACCGGCGAGCTAGGCATAATTGCAGGCAGCCAGTAAACAACCCGCTGCAGCGGGCTTCCGGAACCAGGGGATCTCGCAAGTTCATGGAACGACGTCTGCACACACGCCATCGGGCGCGCACCACGGTATACATCATGATGCCGGCGGGCAAGCGCCGCCTCTGCCGCGCGATCAATCTGAGCGCCAACGGTGTGTTCATCCGCACCGCTTCGCTCGGCCTGCGCAAGGGACAGCAGGTGGAGCTCGCCTTCGCCATCGACCTGGGCGCGGTCACCAAGGTACATCGCCGCACCGCCGTCGTAGCGCATATTTCTGGCGGCGGCACCGGCCTGATGATGGACGCCTACGCCGCCCGCTGACCGCGCTCCGATCAATCGTGCGAGACTAGCGCATGCTGCAGGTGCGCGCGCTCCGCAAATCCTATTCCGGAACTGAAGTCCTGTGCGGCGTGAACATCAGCGTCGCCGCCGGCGAATGCTACGGTCTGCTTGGGCCCAACGGGGCCGGCAAGACCACTACGCTGCGCTGCTGCCTGGGCCTCACGGCGAGCGATGCCGGCAGCGTCACCCTGGCCGGGCTCCCGGTGCCGGCCGCGGCACGGGCCGCGCGCGCCCGCACCGGCGTCTGCCCGCAGTTCGACAATCTTGACCCTGATTTCACGGTCGCCGAGAACCTGATCGTCTACGGCCGCTACTTCGGCATCGCGCGCCGCACGATGCTGGGGAAGCTGTCGCGGCTGCTGGAATTTGCCGGCCTCGAGGACAAGGCGTCCTCGCGCCTCGACACGCTGTCGGGCGGAATGAAACGGCGGCTGACGCTGGCACGCGCACTGGTCAACGATCCGCAGATCATCTTTCTGGACGAGCCGACCACCGGCCTGGATCCGCAGGCCCGGCACGTGATCTGGGACCGGCTCAAGAGCCTGGCGGCCTCGGGCCGCACCCTGATCCTCACCACGCACTTCATGGACGAGGCCGAGCGCCTCTGCGATCGGGTCGGCATCCTCGATCACGGTGCCATGATCGCGGAGGACTCGCCGCGCCGGCTGATCGGCTCGCAGATCGAGCCGCATGTGGTCGAGGTCTACGGCGAAGGCGTGCAGGACTGGGCCCGGGAGGTCGCGCCGCGTCACGCCGAGCGCGTCGAACTGACCGGCGGGACGGCGTTCTGCTATTGCCAGGAGCCGGCCGCCCTGCTCCAGGCCATGCAGGACCACCCGCAGCTGCGTGCGCTCTCACGCGCCGCCAATCTCGAGGATGTGTTCATCAAGCTCACCGGGCGGGATATCCGTGATTGAGCGTCTGCAGTTACGCTGTCTGCACATCGTCAGCCGCAATTTCCTGGTGTGGCGCAAGCTCATGTACGCCTCGCTCGTCGGCAACCTGGCCGACCCGGTCATTTATCTGGTGGGCTTAGGGTTCGGGCTCGGCGCCTTCATGCCGCCGATTGCCGGCATGCCCTACATCAGTTTCCTGGCCGCCGGCATGGTCTGCTACAGCGCAATGAACAGCGCCACCTTCGAGGCCCTGTATTCGGCGTTCTCGCGCCTGAAGGTGCAGCGCACCTGGGAGGGGATCCTGCACGCGCCGATGACTCCCATCGACGTCGTCGTCGGCGAGTGGCTGTGGGCGGCGCTCAAGAGCACCTTTTCAGGGGCCGCCATGCTGCTGGCGATGTATCTGCTGGGTCTGGTGCACGGCCTGCGGCCATTGGCCGTGATGCCGGTGGTCGTGCTGATCGGCCTCGCCTTCGCCGGGCTCGGGCTGATCATGACCGCGGTGGCGAAGAGCTTCGATTTCTTCGTCTTCTACTTCACCCTGTTGATCACGCCAATGATGTTCGTTTCGGGCGTGTTCTACCCACGCACCGCGCTGCCCTCCCTGGTGCAGTGGGCCGCGGAGCTCCTGCCGCTCGCCCATGGCGCGGACCTGGCGCGCGGGCTCACGCTCGGGCTGCCGATGAGGCAGCCGTGGACCGATGTGCTGGTGCTCGCGGCCTACGCCGGGCTGAGCCTGCTGGTGGCGGTGCGACTGATCAGGCGGCGCCTGCTGAAGTAGCGGCGCAGCTCCTCAGCTGCGCCGGCCTGCCCCGGCGCTGTTGTAGGGATCGCTGCCCTGTATCGTGCCCGCGCTCCACGAGCCCTGCACAGCCAGGGTCTGCACGGCTCGCTCCGGGCGCGACACGCGGTCGCGCGGCACCGGACACGGCGCCGCATCGCCCGCTGTCTTCGCAAGACGAAAGAGGTCGTTGTCGCGTTTGGCTTTTGACATGGGCCACTCCCAGGAGGTACCACCATGCTAGATCCGGGTCCGCGACCTGCACCAGTCCACCGATCGGCCGCGCTGCCCCGTTCATCGGGCCCGCAACCGTTCGTCCACGACTGCTCACCGCCCATCGGCAGCGCGACTCCGGATCCTTGCATTCCGCCCGCAGGCCCCGCTGCGTCGCTACCGGGCGACAGCCAGTGGCGATTTTTTACTTGCAGCGCCGAACGGGCTAGGCGTAGCGTCTCGCGTGGCGCGCCACTCATGCGCCCTGACTTGTGGAGTTCTGCACATGACCCACATGCACTCGCAGAGCAGATTCAATGGATCGCAATGGCCCGCGCCTCGCCGTCGAGCTCCGTGGTCAGCGATTCCAGCATTGATTGCCGCCATTGCGGCCTTGATTGCCTCCTGCGATGGGCAGCCGCCGCCCGCCGGAAACGTAGTCGATCATCCACCCGGGCCGAATCCGCCCGCGCGCGCCGGCGGCCCGCTGCCGGGCTTGAGCGAAGCACAGCTGGCGATGTTCAGCGCCAGTCTGGATACCTTCAAGGAACTCAGTTCCGTCGCGGGCGGTGCGGACTCCGGCAAAGGGCTCGGCCCGCGCTTCAATCTTGACAGCTGCGCGGGCTGCCATGGCTTCCCGGCACCCGGCGGTTCGAGCGGCTTCGTCAATCCCGAGCCCTTCGCCGCGCACCGCGCCGGCGCCAAGAACGATGCAGAGATTCCTTTTCTCCACGCGGATGGCCCGGTGGTCGAGGCCCGATTCAAGTGGTTGATGGACGCGGACGGAAACTTCCGCGGCGGCGCCGATGCGGACGGCACCGACGGGCGTCGCCCGGATGGTGGCGTGCATCCCCTGTTCACGATCACCGGTCGCACCGACGCCCGTGGCTGCGAGATCAGGCAGCCGCCCTTCGCAGCAGCCTGGAACAAGGACAATGTCAGCCAGCGCATACCGACGCCGCTGTTCGGCCTGGGGCTGATAGAGGCGATCAGTGATTCGACCATCGCGGAGAACAGTCTCGAGCAAATGAAGAAGATGTCCCAGACACCCAACGCTTACGACCCACAGCGCCCCGGTGCTGCGCGGATCGGCGATCGGGTGAAGATGTACGAGCAGCTCGGCATCGTGGGGCGACCCGGCCGCGGGCGTGAAAACCGCTCCGGCAATGACAGTACGATCACGCGTTTTGGCTGGAAGGCACAGAACAAATCGCTGCTGATGTTTGCCGGGGAGGCCTACAACGTCGAGCAAGGCGTGACCAACGAACTATTTCCAAACGAACGCGATGAAGAAGCAACACCCTTGCCGCCCGCCTGCAAACTGAATGCCACTCCGGAGGATGATGTCGATTTCCAGCAGCTCGGCAAACCAGCACCGGCGGCCGCCCGCACGCCAAGCGAACAGTTTGCAGCGGTCTCCGGCGATCTCGTCAAATTCGAGCTGTTCATGCGCATGCTCGCGCCGCCCAAGCCCGCCTGCGATGTCGGCAAGGCCGGCGATTGCGCCGAGAATATCCTGCGCGGCAGCGCGGTATTCGATCACATCTACTGCTCGGCCTGTCACGTGCGGCAGTTGCCGCTCGGGCCATCCTCGATCGAAGCGATCAGCGCGCAGCGCTACGCCGGTCTCTATTCGGACCTGCTGCTGCACAGAATGGGCAGCTGTCCGGCCAATGCCGATCACACAGCCAGGTGCCTGGCGGACGGCATCGCACAGGGCGATGCACGGGGCGACGAATTTCGCACGGCGCCGCTGTGGGGCGTGGGCCAGCGGCTGTTCTTCCTGCACGACGGGCGTGCGCACGATCTGCCCAGCGCGATTCTCGCCCACAAGGGGCCTGGCTCGGAGGCGAACGCGGTCGTGAAGCTGTACGAGAGGATGCCGGCGGAATCGAAGCAGGACCTGATCGATTTTCTGCGTTCGTTATAGCGCACGCCCGTGCAATCCGCGACTCAGCGCCCAACCCGAATCGGGAACAATGAGGGAAGCGGGACTCTAGGCGCCAAACGAGCGGCGATCGGCGTCACCCTCTACAGCTGGGCTATTCGGGCGTCAGGCTCTTGCGTTCAATTCCGACAGGAAGACGGCAGATATTTGGCGTCAAGGTCGGTGCGGTTCTCCCCCACGGCTTCCATGCCGCTGGGCACGCCCCGATAGCCACATCGCCAGGACATCGGGCTGGCGGGACTGCCCTTCACCACGATGGGTTGCAGGGTCACGATGTGGCCGGCGATGTTCTTGTTGACGAAATTGCCGAAAGTGACGTTGATGCTGCCCTGATTCACCTCTACCCGCGTGACATAGTTACCAATGAGCTTGTCCGGCTGTGGCACTCCCGCCGCCGCATTGTCCGCCGGCAGCATTCCGCGCTCCTTGCGGTATTCCTGGATGGCCCCCTTCAGTTCTGAGGCCAGGCTGAACGCTTCACTCACCTGGGCCCGAATCGTATAGGTCTGATAGGCCGGGATGGCAATGCTGGCGAGGATACCGATGATTGCAACGACAATCATGAGTTCAATAAGCGTAAAGCCTGATGGACGCATGACGCGCTCCTCTACAAGGCCGAACCAAGGGAAAAGATGGGCAAGTACATCGCGGCGACATAGCTGGCAACGAGATAGTAGACACAGATCGTCAATACCAGCCGCGAGCGTCTCCGGCATCGGTGCAGGGCTGCCAGAAAAGAATCCACCGTCGCTTCCTGCTGGAACTGAGCCTCGTCATCGAGCCTGCCCAGCCGGAATGCCAATGAAAGGTCATTCAACAGACCCGGTTCACTTGATTTCGGCATAGCTTCCCACCGATCCACCCCAATCAAGGGCAAACGTCCGCCTGCAATCCGCAATGCTTCCGCAGCGCTCATGCCCGTGGCTCGCAGGAGCGCCGCGTACGAGAGCCAGAGATACTGGTTATAGGCCAGCGCCACGGGGCCGACGAGTGGCAGCTTGGAGTAGCCGGCCGGCATCGGTGCGTATTGGCGCAGCTTTCGGCGCAGGTGAAAGACGAACCAGCACAGGAACGCGAGCAAACCGGCGGCCGACAACAACAGGAGTGTAAACAGCGGAGCGCCCCCTCCGAACATCACCGAAGTAAACCTCGGAAGCGAAGTACCGAATTGGCTATAGAGTCCTCGGAAATGAGGCAGAACAAACAGCCCGTACATGATCACGAGCACGACCAGCACGGCTAACACAGCGCAAAGATAGGTCAGAAATCCGGCAAATTCGCTCCAGACCGCAAACATCGCGGTCGCACTGAAAGACTGGTATCGGCGATATTCACCAAACAATGCCGCCGCAGACCGTTCCGGAGCTGAGGTCTGTCGCAACAACCAGGCCAGCGTTGGGAAAGAGGTGAGTCGCAATTTCTGCGGCGCGGCGGGCTCCGAATCAGGAGACCGCAGCAGGATTTCGAGCGATCGGAGGGTCTCAAGTTGCTGCGGATCTGCGGCCGCATACAACTTCTTGAAGGCCTCATCAACAGAGGCGGAATCGCTCAGCGCATATTGCAGTGCCCGCGCAGCACTCGCGAGAGATTCGGCGGGCGTGGGTTTTAGTCTTGGCAATTAACGTGCTCGGCAGGTGGAAGGGAGTTCATCATCCGTGAACGTAGTTCGATCCTCACTCGTGGCCGCGAGCGGCGCCCTTCGCGCGTGCCCACACAGCCAGGCCACCGGCCGCTCACTCCCGTCAACCTGCCAGGCCTGTATGGAGAGCACCTTACCCGCCAACCCAGCGTCTGAGCTCGAATACGTTACATCCACGGCGCCGCCGGATCGAATGGTCACCGCACTGAACCGGGATGACTGATCCTGGGTGTCTTGAAAACCAGCTTCACGATCGGATCGCGGCCACTCCCCCGTCACCGCTCGATATTCCATCATCGCCGCTCTTGCACCCGACGCAACCGATTCCCCGCCCAACGCGGCCAGGCTCTTCCGCACATGCACGAGGCCCTGTAATGCAGCCTCGATCATGACCCACAGGACGATCAGGAAGACCGGTATCTCGAGCATGGTCGTCAGGGCAGGCCAGTCCAGTCTCAGCCAGCGAATGCGGGCATCCAGGCCATTTCTACGCGCCCCCTCAGCGTCAGCCATGAGCGGCATCGTCCTAATGGTTGCCAAATCCTCGATCTGACCGATCGATCACCGTCGATCGATCCTTCCAGGATTGCGCCGCGGGCATGGCAGCGTCCGGGTTAATACCATGATCGACTCCAGGCGAATACCGTGATGCCGCAGGAGAGGCTCGAACTCCCGACCCCCTGATTACAAATCAGGTGCTCTACCAACTGAGCTACTGCGGCGTTTTTCCGGAAAATCAACAACCTGTGCGCCCGTTCCCTCACCTGTCGCGGCTGGAACCGGGGCCACTGCTACCATTTTGCTACCAACCCCGGCGAAAAGGGTAGCCGCGGCTCGGTCCGCCACGCCCTCGAGCGCCTCGGGCAACACATCGACGTAGCGGTCGGCCGTGGTCTTGATCGTGGCGTGGCCCATGATCTGCTGGATGGTCTTCATGTTTACGCCGTTGTGGTTCAACGCCGTGCCGCAGGAATGGCGCAACTGGTGGAAGACCCCCTTCACGCCGGCGCGCTTGAGCAAGGGCACCCAGATCCGGTTGCGGAAGTTGTTCTTCGCCCGCGGCGAGCCGTTGGCCAGGGGGAAGACCAGGCCGTGCTCACTGTGCGGGCAGCGTAGCTTCCACACCCGCAGCTCGCGCACCAGGTCGATCGACAGCGGCACCTGGCGCGTACCCTTCTTGCTCTTCGGCTCGCAGAACCGGCCGTCCGTGAACTGACGGGCGACGTTGATGCGCTTGGACTCGAAATCGACGTCTGACCAGCGCAGGCCCATCACTTCGCCATAGCGCAGCCCCGTCACGGCCGTGAAGCGAATGATCAGCGACGTGTCAACGTCCGCAGCCTCGATCAGGGCGGCGACCTGCTCAGGGGTGAAGGCTGCCCGGATGACGTGCGAGCGCGTCTTGGTGGCCACGGCAACGGGGCTCGCGGCCACCCAGCTGTAGCGCAGCGCCTGGCGGAAGAGCTGGCCCAGCAGGAACATCGCATTCTCGACCGTGCGCGTCCCTGTCCCCTTCGCCAGGAGGCCCGTCTGCCAGGTCTCGATCTCCTCCGTGCCGATCGAGCGGAGCCTGCGGTGGGCCCACAGCGGCGCCACGTGCAGGCGCCAGGTGAGCTCGTAGATCGCCTGCGTGCTCAATCGGAGCTTGCCCCAGTGGTTCGTCTGGTAGGACTGCCAGACCTCGGCGACCGTGCGGCGCAGGTTCTGCGGATCCACGTAGGATTCGTTCTGCAGTTGGTGGTCGATCTCCACCTTGCGGCGCTCCGCGGCCTTGCGCGTCTTGAAGGATTCCCAACGCTGACGGCGCTCAGGGTCGCGGTACTTGAGGCAGTACGCCTCGCCTCGACGAATGATGCTGGCCATGGTGCATTACTCCTCGAGCTGCGTGAGGGCGCTCATGACTTCACCTTACGATTCAGCTCCTCATCGAGCCGATTTCTCGCCAGGATCAAAATGGAGACCGCCCGCTCGCGCTCATGCCGTTCGCCGTCGATCAAGGGGAGCGCGGTGTTGATCGCATCGAGCACCAGGTCGCCAGTGAGATTCCAAGCATCTACCAGCTCATCGATGGGGTTGCGGACATATTCAGCAGCCTTGGGCGCTGCGGTAGACTTCGATTTAGCCATGGTTCACTCCAGTTAGTGGATCGTGGTCAGGCGTCCGTCGGTGTTTACGCACCGCCGGGCGCCGCTTCTCAAACCTTGCGCCGCGGCGGCTTCAGCACCCCGTGTTTCTTCAACAAATCATGGACAGCCTCGCGCACCAACGCTGAGCGCGGGATGCGCGTATCGGCGGCCAATTTCGTCAGCAGTTTGAACTCGCTGCCGTCCACGTGAGCCAACAGAGCGGTGCGTTTGGTTGTCATGCATAGTTATATAACCCTATATGCGCCATGCTGTCAAATCTGCAGGAAAACCATAGCTTTTGCCTATGTGGCCAGCCCAAGGGGGCGGCCTAAGGTTCGTACAACGCTGACGGATTCTCGAAATACTGCAAGGCCAGGTTTTTGTTCGCCCTCAGCACTCGGCTGCTCGCCGCGGCAAGGTCAGAGAAGCAAGTGACTTTGCCGCCGTGCGCGAGACAGTCCTTCTCGGTCAGAAACGTGACGACCTCGGCCCGCCTCATGGTCATGAATTGGCCGGTGTCGTCGCCGTTGACGATATCGCCAGCGGACCGGCGGGCAGGGCCGAGCCTCGTTGGTTCAATCCCCTTGGCGTACGTCGACCACGCCTCAGCCGTCTGCCCCTCGAGCGGCACAACGGAGGAGAAACGGGCCACATCGGCCCGTGTTACGCGGCCCAATTTGATGGCCTCCTCAGTCGCAGTCTTGAATTTTGACTCACGCAGCTGGTTCTGCAGCGCCTTGTTCTGGAGACGCAGGTCGCGCAGCTGAATCTCGGCGGAGATGCCATCATCGGCGCGGTTCATAGTGAACGTGGCACGGCTCTCATGCTTCGGTGGATTACCTCGAGCCATCGTCAGCGATTGCAGGTCCTTCAGCGAGCCGAACGCGGGCTGAGTTGCGCCCAAAAGTGCCACCGCGTCGATCACCCAGGGGATGATGCGAGTGCCCGCCTGGACGTTTTTCAACAGCTCGACACTGACCTGCTTATAGCGTCCGGTCTTGAATGCGTCGTAGATGACCTTGGGCATATCAACGAAGTCACCGAGCAGCTTGTCACCGACGACGCGCAAGTTTTTGCACCAACCGAGCGCCGGCTGGCCGCTGGTCAAGGGCTGCTTGTCGTCGTGGCCCAACTTCAGTGGAACTCGGCCATCAAGACCAAGCACTTTGAACGCGTCGGCAATGCCCTGTAGGGCCTCGTTGTCAAATGTGGTGCCGTTGGCGGCAACGCCGCTTTGCATCAACTCCACTTGTTTCAGCACGTATTGAGTTACGTTTTCAGTCGGCATTCAGGTCTCGCCTCCAGTGTTGGGAACAATTGTCAGTTGTGGTCTCGGCTTCGGTGTCTCCGGATTCCAGGCTCTTTCCTCGATTGGCGCGTCCGCGGCCGCAATCTCCTTATCCGTGACGCCAAGATCGCGCAGCAGGGCGCATGCGATGATTTCCAGGGGCCAGTCGGGCTTCAACTTTTTCCCAGCCGCGATTGCCACAGCGAAGGCCCGGATGTGTCCGAGCAAGAAAGTCTCGCGTAGGTATGTGAGTGCGGTGACGTAGGCAGTCTCAACATTCGTCAGCGTGGGCACAGTCTCGGTCATCGCTATCTCCTCAACCCTTTCCGCTCGTTCAGCACCCGCACCACCTCGCGCTTGTCGTGCGCGCGCGCCGCCTCGACGTAGCGAATGAGATCCGCCTTTACCCTTGAATCGACACTTCCAGTGATGTTGAACACGGTCTGATGCGAATAATTGACGCCGCCGCCGTTACCCATCGCGAAGGCAAGCTGCTGGTTGTTCCACACGCGAGCCGGGCCGCCGGTGCCGATGAGTTCCGGCCCGTTCTCGCCCACGAGCGTCAGGCCTGCTGAGATGTCGCCGCCACTGGCCGCGAACTGCGTCCCGGCAGAGGCAAAGTCCGCGCCGGTGCCGCCCGCTGGAGTGCCGCCGCCGCTGAACAGCGAGAAGAGCCCGTGGATCAAATCTGAGAAAAAGCCGCCCGTGCTGGCGCCGCCACTGCCACCGCTCCAGCTGCCGCCCAGCGCATTGAGGAGCGTGCCGCTGAGCCCGCCACCGCCGCCGGTGCGGTGATGGGTCAGCGGGTCGACCTTGCCGAAGATGGCATCCGTGAGGTTGGCCGCCGCCGCCTGCGTCACGACCTGCCGGATGGCCTCGAGGAACGCGCGCAGCATGCCCTTGATGCCGGCGCCGATGCTGTTGAATGCCGCCGCGAAGGCGTTCTGGATGCCGGCGATCGCCTGCAGCTGCGCGGTGGTGTACTCGCCCAGCCCCTTGTAGGTGCCCTGGATCCCATCGAGCGCCAGCTGGATCTGCTTCGCCACACTGCCCACTGGGCCCTCGGAGTTCTGTACGTCCTCGGTGATCTTCTGCATCTGCTTGTCGACGCTGTCCTGCAGTTCCTGCACGTCCTGGAGGTGGCGCACCCAGGCGTCGAACGCCTCATCACTCGCCTGCTTCGCGCGCGTGGCGTCGGCGGCTGCGTCGCTCTGCGTCTTCTGGCTATAGCTGCCTGAGAACGGCTGCCCACCGCCGCGCACCTTGCTCAGATCGACGCTCGAGGCGGCATCGCCGCCGTTCTGTAGCCACCAATCCGGCTGCCCGGTCGAACCCGTCGCAGCCTGCGACTGGGCCCTCGCGTCTGTGAACGCCTTGTTACCGAAGTCGATCCCTAACCAGCTGTTCGCACCTGGCGGGTGGACGGCCGTCGACCAGATCAGGCGCCACCCTTCCGCGATCTTGTTGATGATGCCGAGCGCCGTGCTGGCGAGCGAGATCAGCAGCCCGAAGGTGCTCTGGATGTTCTGCTTGACATCCGGATCCTTCAGCGACTTCGTGAGGCCATCGACGGCCTCATTCAGCGGGCCGAACTGATCCTGCACCTTGAACAGGTCATCGAACGCGTGGGTGAGCTCGGCGACCTTCCCGGCCGTCGTGTTGCCGATCTTGTCAGCCAAGCCGCCGTAGCGCTTCTGCAGCTCATCGAGGACGATCTTCTGGGCCTCCATCTGGTGCCCAGACTCCGTGAACGCCTTGACCTGCTCCTTCTGCTGCTCGGTGAGGTAGATGCCGACCTGCCGCAGCAGGCGCGCGGAGAGGATCGGGCTCTCCATGGCGCGGCCGAGCAACTGCGCGGCGCCGGCGGCATCCCCACCCATGGCCTCGGCGAGATCGAGGGAGAGCTTCTGCGCGCGCTCGAACACGACGCCCTGCACGTCGACGAAGCGCAATAGCACGGTCTGCGCGCCCTGCACCTGCTCGCGGCTGAAGCGCGTATTCTCCTCAGCCGTCTTCGCGAACTTCTCCATCTCCTCGCGCGCGATGCCGATGTGCGCGCCCATGGCATCGAAGGCCGCGCCGAACTTGACCGCCGCGACCTCGGCCTGCGTGGATTGCTGGAAGATGGTCTCGAACGCTTTGCCGATCGCCGCAAAGCTGGCCACCGCATCGATGCCCAGGCCCGTGAACCGGCGCGCCAGGCGATCGAGCGCGTTGTGGATGTTCTGCAGCGGACCCGTGAAGGCGTCCGTCATTTTGACGGTCAGCTCGACGACGTTATTGGTGCTCACTAGGCTTCATGGCCTCCAATCTTTGAAACCACTCGAAGCGATGTATCCGGTGTGCGCCCCAAGGAGAAGAACCGTACGCGCTCCTTGGCCAGTTGCGCTCGGCGATCCGCCCGCCAGGCGCGGGCCGGCCGGTTATTCGGGTCCCGCTCAATCAGGATCTGCGCGATGGCATCGGCCTGGGCGAGCTGCGCTTCCCACACAATCTGTTCCGGTGTGAGCCGCTGCTCGAGGGCGAAGCGCAGAGTTTCCTCGAGGAAGTCGACGAACAGTTCCGGCGCGGGAGCGCTCACGCGGCCTTCCGGGCTTGTGACTTCAGCACCCTTTCCAGCTGCATGAGCGGCGCGGCAATCAGTTCAGCCGCGCTGATTTCTTCGGCGATCGAGAGCAAGGTCTTTTGATCCATTCCGTGCCCATCTGGCCAGCTGCTGTCAGACACGGTGCTCCCTTCCCCAAGTAGCGCCAGCAACCGACGTTCGCTCTTGCGCATCGCGACTATGCTGTCCAGCGTAGAGCGCAACGGGGCCAACCACCCGGACCACGCTGCAGATGGATCCGTCTGCTGCGCCACGAGGTCAGCAAAGGTCACCGGCTTAAGGAGGAAGTTCTCCACCCGTGCCAGGACGTCGCGGACCGCGTAGGCAATGAACTGACTGAGCCGCCCCACCTCCTCGGCCTCCGCCGCGCTGAGCGTGCGCGTGGTGACGAAGGGCTTTCTGATCGCCGCGAGCCATTCCTCGTTGCCGACAAATCGATTGGTATCCATGCGTGCGCGCCTCCAATTACGCTGCGCTGTCAGCAGTGGGCGGCTCGTACAGCTTCGATGGATCGTCGAAGTACTGCAGAGCCAGGTTCTTGTCCGTCGCCAGCACGCGCTTGTTCGACGTCTCCAGGTCCGCGAAGCAACTCACCTTGCCGCCACGCGCGATCACATCCTTCTCGACTTTGAAGGTCAGGACGTTGGCCCGCGTCATGGTGGCGAACTTGGCTAAGTCGTCGGCCGAATCGTCGGCTATTTTGCTCAAGATAACTTTTTCCATTTCCATTAATCTCCGATTTCAAACTGCACCGCAAGAGCGCGGCGGTGCTTCGCGTGTCAAATCGTGATGAGGCCGCGCTCGGCCAGTTGGTGCTCGGTCGCGTTCAAATCGCTGCGATGGCCCGAGCCGATGAACATGGGGCTGCGGTCTTCAGCGGGGACCAGGTACAGATTTTCGGGGCGAATCGACCCACTTGCATCGCGCGAGGCCCGCACGAGCGCACCTGCTCCGCTATTGATAAAATCATCATGCTCGCCGGAAAGGTGGTCAATTTTTTGGCCGCGATAAACGAGGCCAAGCAATTGCTCGCGCAGTTCCGTGATATCGAGCAGCTCGACGCGTCCTGCATTCAGGAGCGGTGCAAATTCGCTGTAGAGCTCGTGCTTGCTTGGAAGTCCCGCCTCGCTTGCGAGCGTGTATGAAACGCCGCCCGCGGCGTAAGCGTTTCTGGAATCCGGGCCCCCGACGGAATCCCCCCAGACATCGAATACCCCATACGCTTTGCACAACGGCACGAAGCGGCGCGTGACTTCATCGGCCAAATCGTAGGCGGTGCCCTGGCGCGCAATCAGCGCGTCAAGGACAACGTGATTGGTGCGGATGTCGTAGTGCGCGATCGCAATGGTTGCCGTGTCTGCGCCGCCGAGGTTGTGGTCCGCAAAGGCGCGGTAACTTACCGGGCCACCGTTGATCTCGAGGAGGCGTTCGCGCTGCCGGATGTTTTCAGGGATTGAGTCAATGACGATGGTCGGATCGAAGACGCCGCCATCAGGCATGCCGGGCAGATTCAGATGCAGGCGGCGAAACTTGTGCGCCGGAAGTCGGATGCGCTGCTCGGCCAGGTACTCGTCATTTCCCCAGCTCGCCATACTGGGATTCGCGCGCTGCTCGGGCGGCAGCTCGGCAAAGTCCGGGTCCGTGCAATGGTCGGCCGAGTACCACGAGAAAAGCATCCGCGCATCCGCGCCACGCACGCCACGCTGGTAGTAATCGAACAGCGGTGCGCCAGGGGAATTGAAAACGGAAGCGTAAGAGGTAACCCACATCAGCGAATCAGGGCGCGTCGGATCGCCCGCCAACGCCTCCAGCACAAGATAGTCGCGATACCCGTGCATTTCATCGATGCCGAGAAACAAGTACGTTTTGCCGTGCAGCCCGATGGCATCGCCGGCGGGAAGGATGCGCAACGAGCCGCGGCCGTCCCTGCGCACGATTTCCTTGGCCAGCACATTGACCTCGTCGGAAAGAAGTGGGTTGGCTGCAACGATCTTCTTGGCGAGCGACAAGTCATCGTTCGCCTGATCCTCGTCGTTGGCGATGATGAAGCAGCCATTGCCTTGCGGTGATTCAGGCACTAGCAGCGCGTACAGTGCGGCGAGCACGAGATCGCTGGTCTTCCAGTTCTTCTTTGCACGCCCGGTCAGCACGGTGTTGAAGCGGCGCGTCTGCGCAAAGGCGGCGTCAAAGATCTTGAGGCGATATTCCTCCATGGTGGCGAGCAGTGGGCGGCCGTCAATCCACACCAGGTGACTGAAGAATTCGCGCGGCGTCACGCGGTGGCTGCTCCCGTAACCAGCGAGCGCAGCGACGTGACACTGCGCGCACGGCGTTCAAGCCCGATCGCTTGCAAGTGGCGTAGGCGGCTGTCAATGAGGACCTGTCGCTGCGCGATGATCGGTGCCAGGCGCTTGTAGCGGCGGTT
Source organism: Steroidobacteraceae bacterium (assembly GCA_035300345.1). Taxonomy (GTDB): domain Bacteria; phylum Pseudomonadota; class Gammaproteobacteria; order Steroidobacterales; family Steroidobacteraceae; genus FEN-1191. The sequence continues at coordinate 24,675 of DATGVM010000032.1, read as the reverse complement.
GATGATCCTCGGGCCGAGCTCAGCCAAGTAGGCGTTGATATTGGCCAGCAGGAGCGTCGTGACGCAGATCTCACGCACCACCTCCAACTGTGCTGGGGTCACGGCTTCAGCGCCGCCTAGCATCTCCACGTAGCTCAAGCGCAGCGATTCAAGTTCTTGGCCCTCCTGGGTGCGCCGCGAGAAGATGCCCTTGGCGCGCCTGCGGACAGCCTTTACGTGACGCTCGAGGGTGTAGTGCCCGTGCGTCGCACGCGGATCGAGCCCTGTCTGCGCTCTCAGCGCGGCCTTTGTGCCAGAAAGTTCAGTCACAGCTGCGGCCCCGATCGCGTGGTAGCACGCTGGTAGCAGCGGCTCTTCTTGCCTTGCGGATCAGCAACTTGCCGATGACCACTTGATGGCCTACCAGGCGCTCCGCTCTGCCCGATGCACCGATCGACGTCCTCAACGCGGAAGCGCACGTAGCGACCACCCACGCGAACACTCGGCAGCTGTCCGCTGCGGGCCCGCTCGTACACCCAGGATGCGGGGACGTCGAACCGTTCTGCGACGTGCTTCGCACTCAGGTAGATCGGCTCGGCTCGGGCTTCGACCTTCTGGGCTTCAGGCTTACGCAGGTAGCGCGCGTAGAGGTCGGCTGGCAGTTCCAGGGTACCGATGGGACCGAGCACAACGACGACCAAGTCAGTCATTGTGTTGCTCCAGGATCTGCTCGACCTGCAGTGGGTGGAGATTCAGGGCTTGCGATATGTCGCGGGACAGAAGTCCCTGCCTGCTCATGCGTACCACCTCCTCGGTGAGCCGGGCAGGGTCGATCGACTGATCTGATCGGGCCAGCAGGCGGTAGTCGAGTGCGCCGCCGATCGTTTTCGGGTTCATGTGCGCGCGCTCCGGGATTCCGCGGACGTTCGAAGCCGTTTCTTCCCTTTGGAAGTGGTCATCGGCATGCCCCCTTGACCCTGAGTCTTAGAAGAGCCCGGTGGCCGGGGCAGCAAAGCGCTGTTTGTGGTCCGCTGACCGGACCAGCCATTGCCATCAGTGGTCCGGTGGCCGGGGCAGACTGGTCCGGTGGCCGGGGAGGCGTTTTGATTCCAATGCGCCCAGGCGTTCGTCGGATTGAGCGTCCCGACCAGGCTGAGATTTTCGTCCGAATCCACCCGCTTCCACGTGATGGCGTATCGCGTGCAGCCGAGCGGAGGCAGTCCGCCCTGGTGCGTGACCTCGAGCAGCTGGTGCGCGACGCATTGGCGGAGGCCTTTATTGAGCGAGTCCTTTGAGCGAATGCCGTAGCGCACCGCAGCTGAATGCGGCAGCGTGAGCCGGCCGTTATTTCTGCCGTGGTATTGCGCCGAAATCGCTGCGAGCACGCGGAAGGCCGAGTTCTCAAGTTCGCGCACAGCTTCCGACTGCAGCAGTTCATCGGGCAGCAATGCGTAGCGCTCACCTTTGGAGACGCCGAGGCGGCCGGTAGCTCGCGCCCGACGATCGCGCACCACATCAGCGCCCCGGCTGGCCGGCGCGCATGCGTAGTCGTTCGTTCAGGATCTCCACGGCGCTCTGGGGGTACTGCCGCTGGCCGTTAGAGTTTCGCGTGCTCGGAATAATCCCGCGGTCGGCATACAGGCGGACGGTCGCCTCGGAGAATCCAGATTGCCGAGCGACGAAGGAGGTGGTCAGGGAATAGCTGCTCGGGTCGGTCATAGTTCTATGCTCCATTGCTCTATGGAGTAGACTAATGGCGCCACAACATGGCTGTTGCAGGACCCTTTTCGTGGATGCAGCCGAGCGCTTAAAGCGCGTGCTTGCCAAGTTCGAAGTGAAATTGATCGCCGGCGTGACCATCGATGATTGGCGCGCTGGGCCTGGCACCCTCTGCCCTATTCGTGACATCGCCAAGGAAGCGTTCCCGGAAGCTGCGCGCACGACGCTCTGGCGCGCTGAAGTGGACTTGCGGGCCGAGGATTGGCTGCGTACAGACGGCACCACGCAAGTGAGCAGCTGCGCGAATTATTTCATCATCAAGCGGCCGGCGGATGTGCAGACGGTGCGAACGCAGGCGGGCCATCTCAGTGGATCACTGCCTCCTGGGCCCGGGTCAATGCCGCGTGGTCGGCCGCGCGGCAAGCCCGATCAAGGCTCGTGAGCGGCGCTCAACGCGAGTCGAGAAAGGACTTCTGGCACGACGTCCGGGTGCATGTCACAGCGACCCTGATATGCAGCGTTGTCCTGGCGCGCGTCGGTTGGATCTACGGATGGTGGACGAAGCTGTGGGGCTTTGTAGTGAGTCTCGCGATTCACGTCTGGGCCTTTCTCACTGGCTCCGTATCGATCCCAGTCTGGCTGTCGCTTATCGTTGCGGCCGCCTTTGTGCTCATGCTGCTTCGACTCCGCGCAGCCAGGGCACAGAGCCGCGGGTCAGAAAATATCGCGACATCGCGCTCTTCTGTGAGTACGTCGTCGTCGAGAGCTTTCGCAGCCCCGGGTGATCCAGGACCAGAATTGAACGAACTGCAAACCCAAATCATGCGCGTAATGGCCGAAGCTGACGGCAAATCGGTTGATCCAAGTGTGCTGCAGCGAATTGTGAACAAGGGTGCGCTGATCCTCGATGCGGAGCTCGCGGCACTGGAGCGGTATGATCTAATCAGTTACCACACCGGCGGCTACGGCGGAAGGCCCGCTATATATCTGACCGATCCGGGTCGAACTTTTGTCATCAAGGCGGGCTACGCCCCCGACAAGCCACTGTGGAGATGAAACCGGAACGCGGACCAAAAAAGGCCTTGCTGCGTGCTCTGGCAAATCGCAGACTGCGCGGCAAGAAGGAACGCTGCAATTCACACTTCATTTAGCGCGCGCACCGTCGTCGTCGACTGGTTTCATGTGATCGAGGACCTGCGCGTTAGAGGCGGCCTTGGCTTCCGCGCGATCGAGCGGTGCACCGGTATCCCGGCGAGCAGTCTGCGCATCTACGCGGTCGACACTAGTCCTCCGCACGAGCGTGGCGAGACCCTCATTGGCCTGTGGATCCAGGTCACGCACAACGATCGGCAGCAGCTCCCGCGCATCGCCAAGCCGCTGTCTTGCGCTCAAGCGTCGCTCTAAGGCGTGGCGCTCCGCGCGCGCCAGGGGCCCGCTACCAAAATGCTACCCGACTGAGCCGAGGTCAGATGATCTCGGCTCTGGTCGGGCGGCGTGAAGAGTCGAAAAATGCAGGCTTTCGCGTGATGCGGTGGTGGCCGTAGCTAAGTTACAAATCAGGTGCTCTACCAACTGAGCTACTGCGGCCGCGGGCCGGGCAAATCATAGCGGCCCGGCGCCACGCGGTCACGGACCAACTACGGTTTCGTGGCGGCCGGACAATCGCCCCAGGCCGGCTCGCTGGGCAGGTTCAGCCCGGCAACCAGCGCTGGCACGGCGGGCGGCGGGATATCGATCGCCAGCAGCACATTGAGCCAGTAGGCGCTGATGGTGCGGGTACGCGCCTCGACGATGGGTTCCAGTCCGGCCGCGCGCACGGTCTTGGCGCGCTGCTCCGCGCCGTCGCGGCTGCTGAAGACACCCACCGATACCTGGCCCGTGTCGGGCAGCGCCGCGGCGTCACGCACCCCGCCATTGCTCAGCCGCTGCAGCGCGCGGGAGCGCGCGCTCGCGCTGCCCAGATGATTGATGTAAACCCAGTAGCCGTCGGTCACCGCAGCGGGCCCCTGCCGCTCGCGTGGATTGAGATTGCGCGCCCGCAGGGCCGTGGCGACCGCGGCGGTGGCGACCGTGTCGGCCAGAGGTCCCAGCGACGCGCAGTGCGAGGGGCGCGCGCCCGGATCAGCCTCAGCGGCTACTTCCGCCGCGGGTAAGGCCGCCGCGTCAGGCGCCGACGCCAGCTGCAGCGGAGCGCCAGCGACCGCCTTGCGGGCGGGCGGCGGTACGTCTACCCAGCGCGCCCAGGCGAAGAACAGCACGTTGGCCAGCGCGAGCGTGTAGATGAAAAACTTCATCGGCGCGATTCTAGCGGGAATTGCGCGCGGCGAGCATGGCCAGTCCCTGGATCACCAGCGCATCGACACGATCGTGCGCGACGCGGAGGAAGCGGGCCACCGGCGCGGCGCCACCGCCTGCCAGAAGCAGCCGCGGCCTGCCGCCCAGCTCGACGCGCGCCTCGCGAAGCGATCGCTCGATGAGCGCGGCGCAGGCCAGTGCGCTTCCGGACAGGAGTCCGGCGCGCGTGCTGCGGCCGAAAGTCGCGGCACTCCGCGCGGCAGCACCGAAGCGGCCACCGGCGCGGCGGCGTATGCCGGCAGTATGACGCAGCAGGGATTCCACCATCAGGGCCGGTCCCGGCGTGATCAGTCCGCCGCGGTGCTGGCCTGCGGAATCGAGCAGGTCGATCGTCAGTGCGGTTCCGACATCGACGATGCACAGCGCCCGGCCGGGATACCGTGCGCGTGCGCCCAGTAGGGCGACCCAGCGGTCGGCCCCCAGGCGCCAGGGCTCCGCATAACCATTGCGCACGCCCGCCGCACGGCGCGTGCTGCGGATGAACTGCGGCGCCGGGGCGCCGGTGGCGCGGGCGGCCTGGCGCAGGGCCCGCTCGAGCGCCGTGCCGGCAACGCTGCACACCAGCACGCGCGCCACGCGGCCGGCGAACGCCCTGCGGGCGACGCGCACCAGCGTACGGCTGTTCCACTCCCTCACCTCCCTGCGCCCGAGGCGCCCGCCGCGCAGCGTCGCCCACTTCAGGCGGGTATTGCCGGCGTCGATCAGCAGCTGATTCATCCCTGCGCCCTCACCGTCACCTCGCCGGAATTGAAGCGGCGCAGGCCCCCCTGCCCCTCCACGCGCAACGCCCCGTCCAGATCGATCCCGCGCGCTACGCCGACAAAGGTGCCGGCCGGCGTGCTCACCGCGACGCGGCGGTCCGCGAGCGCATCGGCGGCGCGCCACTCTGGGGCAAAGCCGCTGAGTCCATGCGCTTCGAAATCCACCACGCCTTGCACGATCTCATCGAGCAGCCGCGCGGCCAGCTGATTGCGATTGCAGGTGCGGTGGCCGAGTGCCGCCAGATCGATCGGCTCGGTGCCGCTGGCCTGGACACGGCAGGTCAGGGCCGCACCCAGCGCGCAGTTGATGCCGATGCCGATCACGACCATTGCCGGGCCCGCGCTCTCGGCACGCAGCTCGATGAGGATGCCGCCCAGCTTGCGCTCACGGGCGTAGAGGTCGTTGGGCCACTTCAGCTGCACCGGCGCGGCGCCCGCGCGCTCGAGCACGCGGCGCGCGCAGACGCCGACCGCGAGACTCAGGGCCGCGGCGCCGGCCGGCAGCGCATCAAAACTCCACACCAGTGACAGGCACAGCGCACCGCCCGGCGGCGCGAACCAGGGTCGCGCGCGTCGCCCGCGCCCGGACGCCTGGTACTCTGCCGCAAGAAAATCAAACTGCCCCGCGGGCGGCTCAGTCCGCGCGAGCAGCACCGCGTTGGTGGAATCCAGGGTCCAGGCGACTTCCGCCTGGCGCAATCGCGCCCGCACCTCGGGCCGCAGCAGGGCGACGATCCTCGTGGCATCGAGCGGCGCGACGGGCTGCGCCAGGCGGTAGCCCAGGTGCGGCGCGGCCTCTATTTCCAGTCCCAGGGCCTGCAGGGCGCCGATTGCCTTCCAGATCGCGCTGCGGCTCACGGCCTGCTCGGCGGCGAGGCGCTCACCCGAATGCAGGGCGCCGTCTGCCAGCGTGCCAAAGACCCGCTGTGCCAGTGATACCGCGGCAGCAGCCGGCGCCACGCTCACGCCCGAACCTCCGGTACTTCCGTCAGCATGCAGCGCACACCGCCGCCGCCGATCCGCTCGATGGTTGGCACCGGTACGGCCAGCACGGTGTCCACGCAGCCGCTGAGCTGCCGCATCGTCGGGTCTGCGAGCGCCGCCCGCGCGGTCGCCGACATCACCAGCAGCGTGGCGTCGCCGAGCGCTTCATCCCAGGTGGCCAGCTCCAGCATGTTGCCGGCGAAGGCGTCGACCGCGGCGCGATCGATCTCGATCAATTCGCGCCCGCTGTGCCGGAAACTCGCCACCACCCGCGTGCGATCGGCAGTCGCAATGGCCTCGGTGCAGCACATCAGGCCGCGCGAGCCGATCCACATCAGCACGTTGGTGTGGTAGTAGGGTTGGCCGCGCGCGTCGGCGGCATCAAAGACGATCGCCTCATACTCCATCTGCCCGGCCCATTCGCGCACCAGCGCCGCGTCCGTGCGCGGCGAACGGCAGGCGTAGGCCACCCGCGCCACGTGATCGAGCACGAGACTGCCCGTGCCCTCGAGGAATCGCCCGGCGAGTTCATGCGCGCTGAAGTCGAGCCGGCGGCGCGCACGGAAATCCAGCGCCGCGCACACCTCGTCGATGAGCTCCGTGCGCCGCTCGAGCCGCCGGTTAGGCGCGAGCATCGGATACAGCACGATCGTGCCGTCGTCGTGAAAGCTGATCCAGTTGTTGGGAAACAGGGCGTCGGGCTTGCGCGGCACGGCCGTGTCCATTCCTATCCGCACCCGCACCCCCTCCGATTCCAGTGCGCGCCGCAGCTGCTGCGATTCCGCGCGCGCGGCGGCCAGCACGGCCCCGGCGTCAGGCTCGCCCGCGCCCGGGCGCTGCATGGCGTTGGACGCGGCCGTCTGCTCATTGAAAGCGAAGCCGGCCGGCTCAATCATGAACACTGCGCCCGCGCACTGCTGGGACCGGCCTCTGCTGGCGTGCTGCATCGTGAGCGGAGTCTGCCACAGCCTCGGTCGCTTAAGGATCGGTTGTCCCGCCGGGAGGCTCGTATGCGTTGCGTTAGGTGGGCCACCGCCGTTCAGGACGGGCTGGCCCGCCGCCCGGACCAACGCAACTGATTGATCCTGAGAATTAATTAATCCTTGGGTCAGGATCGGGCAGAATCTGCGGGCTGGTTAATTGTGCATCGCATAGAGCCTGGGTTAGCATGCGCGCCCGATCGTAACCACTCCTGCCCATGCCACTGAATCCACCGCCGGCGCAAGCCCGCGTCATTCGCAAATACGCCAATCGCCGGCTGTACGACGCGACGGCCAGCCGCCATGTCACGCTGGAGGACCTGCGCCGCCTGATCGCCGCGGGCGAGCGGGTGCAGGTCATCGATGATCGCACCGGCGAGGATCTGACGCGCGCCGTGCTGCTGCAGATCATCTCGGAGCAGGAGCAGTTCGGATCGCCGGTCCTGACGGTGCAGCTGCTCGAGGGCATCATCCGTTTCTACGGCAATCCAGTGCAGGACATGCTCTCGCGTTATCTGGAACAGGGCCTGGGCACGGTGATGCAGCAACAGCGCGCCGTGCAGGAACAGATGGCGAAGGCGATGGAGGGCCCGCTGGCGCCGCTCGCCGAGCTGACCCGCCAGAACATGGAAATGTGGAGCCGGATGCAGGCCTCCATGCTCTCAGTGCTCAAGCCCCAGGCGGGCAAGACCGGCAGGAGCGACGCGCCGGGTGCCGACGAGCCGGGCGGTGGCGACGATCCTGCCGACACGCCCCCCGCACCCGCTGCGAACAAATCCCCTTAAGAATAAGGACTCCCGCTCATGGATCTTAAGGGCAAGACCGTTGCCGTCACCGGCGCGGCACGCGGCATCGGACGTGCGCTGTCGGAACAGCTTGCGGCCTGTGGCGCCAATCTGGCGCTGATCGATCTCGAGGCCGCATCGCTTCAGGACACGCGCGGTGCGTGCCTGGGGCTCGGCGCGCAGGCCCGCGCCTACGGCGCCAGTGTCGCGAACGAGTCGCAGCTGATCGACGCCTTCGATCGCATCGTCGCTGACTTTGGCCGCTTCGACGGCATCGTCAACAACGCGGGGATCCTCCAGGACGCGCTGCTGGTGAAGGCGAAGGACGGGACCGTGACCGGCAAGATGAGCCTGGCGCAGTGGCAGGCCGTGATCGACGTCAATCTGACCGGCGTATTCCTGTGCGGCCGTGAGGCTGCGGAACGCATGATCAGACTCGGCAACGGTGGCGTAATCATCAACATCTCCAGCATCTCCCGCGCCGGCAACATCGGGCAATCGAACTACACCGCGGCCAAGGCGGGTGTGGCGGCGCTGGTGGTGGTCTGGGCGCGCGAGCTGGCGCGCTACGGCATCCGGGTCGGAGGCATCGCTCCCGGGTTCACGCACACCCCGATCCTGGATTCCATGAAGCCGGAGCTGCTGCAGAAGATCGTGGCCCCGGTGCCCGTCGGTCGCCTCGGCCGACCCGAAGAGATTGCGGATGCCGCCCGCTTCATATTCGAGAATGAATTCTTCAATGGCCGGGTCATCGAGCTCGATGGTGGCTTGAGGATTTAGGATGCGGTGCGTTCTTAAATTCCAGCATCCGAGCCACATCCGAGAGCATGTACTCCAATAATACAGTTATATATCAATATGTTATTGAGATAGTTCCCCCTCGAACCCGGCTCCAGTAAAATCCTCTTGCACTGCATACAAACCTGGGTTAGGATAGGCCCAGTTGAAAGCACCCCACACACCCGGACTATTTGGAGCCACTGACATGACCGACCGTATATTTGACGCGAATGCGCTGCTGGAAACCTACCGCAATGCGCTCGCCCCCGCGTTCCAGGCTCAGCAGGAAGGCGTCAAGGCCCTCGAGCGTCTGGCCCGCTACCAGTACGCCGTTGCCGGCGACTACCTGGAGTGGACCCTGACCCAGGCCCAGGCCATCGTTGCTGCGAAGAGCCCCGCTGAGCTGGCTGCCAAGCAGACCGAACTCGGCACGAAGATCAGCGAGCAGCTGCGCGGCCGCGTTCAGGAACTGACCACGATCGCCAGCGAGTCGCACAACACCCTGACTGCGATGTTCAACGCCGCGTCGGCCAAGGTTGTCGAACTGACCAAGAAGGCAGCCTAACGGCCTGCCGGACTAGCTGACAGATCAGGCCTCGGGGCTAGGAAACTCCCCGGGGCCTTTTTTTTGAGCGATCCTGCACGGCGGTTCTACTCCATGACCACCCACGTCCACTCACCCATCGAGCCCCGATCCGGGAGCAGCGATGAGTTTGCGCGCGCCTGGCAGGACTGGTGGCTGAGCCTGTACGCGCGCCCGGAGCTGGCGCAGGCGCTGGCACAGGATGCCGTGGCGCGCACGACCGAGAGCTGGCGCTTTGCCCTGGGCGCGTCCATGGGCCAGACGCTGCCGCACGGCAGCAGCGACCCGCAGTTCCAGGACGAGTCCTGGAACCATTGGCCCTTCAACGTCTATGCGCACAATCACTCCAGTTTCAGCCAGTGGAGCGCGCAGACCCTGGCCCCGGCCGCTGGGATATCCAGCGGCAGCGCCTTGCGCCTCAATTTCCTGCAGCGCCAGCTCCTGGACGCAAGTTCACCGGCGCACTACCTGCTGACCAATCCGGAACTGCTGCAGCAGTCGCGCGCGGAGTCGGGCGCCAATCTGCTGCGCGGTGCGCAGTACTGGCTCGAGGACCTGACACGCACCATTGAAGGGAGTCCGGCCCCGGGCACCCTGAAATACCGGGTCGGGGAGCAGGTCGCGATCACCCCGGGCAAGGTGGTGATGCGCAACGAGCTCATCGAGCTGATCCAGTACAGCCCGCAGAGCCCGGATGTCCATGCCGAACCGATCCTGATCACACCGGCATGGATCATGAAGTACTACGTCCTTGACCTGTCACCGCACAATTCGCTGGTGCGTTACCTGGTCGGGCAGGGCCACACGGTGTTCATGATCTCGTGGCGCAATCCCACCGCGGCGGACCGCGATCTCGCCCTGGACGACTACCTGCGGCTCGGCCTGCGCGCCGCGCTCGACGCCGTGTCCGCCATCGTGGGCGCCCCGCGCGTACACATGGCGGGCTATTGCATCGGCGGCACCTTGCTGTCGATTGGCGCCGCGGCACTGGCCCGCGAAGGGGACAGGCGCATCGCTTCGGTCACGCTGTTCGCCAGCCAGACCGACTTCAGCGAGCCTGGCGAGCTGGCCGTGTTCATCTCGCCCGCTCAGCTCGAGCTGCTGCAGCTGCTGATGCAGCGCGACGGCGTGCTGGCCAGCGAGCGCATGAGCGCGGCCTTCGCACTGCTGCGTGCCGGTGACCTGCTGTGGGCGCCGGCGATCAACCAGTACCTGCGCGGCGAGCGCGGCTCGATGAACGACCTGATGGCCTGGAATGCCGATGGCACACGCATGCCCTGCCGCATGCACAGCGAATACCTCACACGGCTGTATCTGAACAATGAACTCGCCACCGGCCAGTTCACCGTCGGCGGCACGCCCGTTGAGCTGCAGCAGATCACCGTGCCGATGTTCGTGGTCGGCACCGAGACCGATCACGTGGCGCCCTGGCGCTCCGCCTACAAGACCCGCGCGCTGACGCGCTCCAGCGACTTCAGTTTCGTGCTGACGAGCGGCGGCCACAATGCCGGCATCATCAGCGGCCCGGTCAATCCGAAGCGCCGGCACCGGGTGCTCCGATGGCAGGATCAAACCACCACGCCGAGCCCGGAGCAATACCTGGCCGAGGCCGAAGTGTGCGCCGGCTCCTGGTGGCCGGCCTGGCAGCAATGGCTGGCCAGGCATTCCTCGCCCGACCGCATCGCGCCGTCGCCGCTGGGAAATGCCGCGGCGGGTTACCCGCCGCTGAGCGACGCCCCCGGCGGCTACGTGCGCGGCTGAGTTTGTGGTCAGGGCCGGGGCGGCGCGACCGCCGCCCGCAACGCGCCCGCTTTCTCGCCGGGCTTCATGAACTTGACCAGGACGCGCTGACCAATCAGGAACGGCGTGTTGGCGGCCGAGACCACCACCTCCACCACGCGCTCATCGCTCGCTTCGTTGGCGTTGTCGGATTTCAGCTTGCGCGCACCAAAGGTCGCCGCGATGCGAATGACATGGCCGACTGCCGTCTTGCTGGGGTCCGCCTCAGGAACGATCTCCGCCTCCTGGTCGACGTGCACGTCCGGAATCGCGCTTTCAACGATCTCGGCGCGCACGATGTGCGGAATCGCCGGCTCGAGGTCGAACATGTTCGAGACGTTGAGTGTCGAAGCGCCCGCGCCGGGATTGGCGTAGCGCCGGATGATCTTGCCATCCATCGGCGCGCGAATGATCGTCAGATCCCGGCGGTACTCGGCTTGCGCCAGCTGCGCGCGCGCCGTCTGAACGGTCGCCTGCAGCACCCCGAGCTGCGCCTGCGAGGCGGCGATGGCATCGCGCGCCTGATCGAGCTGCTGCTGTGACACGAGCTTGGCGGCCGCCAGCTGTTCGAGGCGGGTGTATTCGCGCTGGGCGGTCGCAACATTCACCCCGGTCAGTGCCAGCTGGCTTTGCGCCTGCGCCACGGCGGCCCTGGCGCTGTTGGCCGCCAGCACGAACTCATCGTCCTCCTGGCGGGCGAGAATCTGCCCCTTCCTGACCGTGTCGCCCTCCTGCACCATCACTTCCCGGATCACACCCGGGCTGCGGGCCGCCACCTCGACGATCCCGCCTTCGATATCGATCTTGCCGTTGGAAATCGTTGCGTAGGGTGAAGGTGGTGCGGCGGCGGCACCCTTGTCCGCCGACCCGCCAGGATGGCATGCCGTGAGCTGCAACGCGCTCAAGCTCCCTGCCACCAGCGCCGCCAACAATGTGAACTTGCGAGGCATGTGCAATTCCCGGTGTGACCTGGGTACTAAAGCGGCGGTGGGTCAGTGATCATTCGGTCACTCATGATCTTGCCATCTTCCATGTGAATGATGCGATCGGCATGGGCCTCCAGACGCGGATCATGGGTTACGACAACGATGGCTGCACCGCGTTCCTGGGCCGCCTGGTGCAGTAGCTTGATCACCACCTGTCCATTGACCGAATCCAGCGCCGAAGTGGGTTCATCGGCAAAGATCAGCGACGGCGACTTGGCCAGCGCGCGCGCGATGGCGACGCGCTGCTTTTCACCGCCCGACAGTTCCGCCGGCCTCTGGTGCAGGCGCTGACCCAGGCCCACCGTTTCGAGCACCTCCTTGGCACGGGCACGTGATTCGCGCTTGCCGACCCCGCAATACTTCAGCACCTGCACGACCTGCTCGGTGGCGTCCAGGGAGGGAAACAGGTTGAAGCCCTGAAAGATGAAGCCGCAATGGTCGAGCCGGAACTTGTCGATCCTGCCGGCGCGCTTCTTCCACAGGCTTTCCCCCAGCGCCAGTACCTCGCCCTCGTCCGGTTTCATGAGACCCGACAATGCCGCGATAAGCGTCGACTTGCCGGAGCCCGACGGCCCCATGACCATCGTGACCTGGCCATGGTAAGCGGTGAAAGCGACATCCTTCAGTACCTGCTGGCGCACCTTGCCAATCTTGTAGGCCTTGCTCAGACCCCTGGCGTCGATGGCGAGCCTGCTCATCGCAACAGATCCGCCGGCTGACTCTTTTTCAGGACGCCGAGCGACAGGACGCCCGACAATGCGGCGATGAGCAGCAGCGTGACCGCCACCGGTACATCGAGGAACAAGGGGAAGTCCATCGGCACACCGAATGCCCTGGCCAGGACGCCGACCATGCCGGTCAGTGCCGCGGTGAGCGTGAGCCCCGCCAGGCCGACCCATAGACTCAGTTCCATCACGATCAGGCGCAGACTCCCCATCGAAACGCCGAGCGCCCGAAGGCTCGCGAACTCCTTGATGTTGGCGAGCAGCGCACCCTGCAGTGTCTGCCAGGTAATGACGATCCCGATGAAGGCACCGACGACGACGGCGAAGCCGATCATGACGACAATGCCGCCTTCCTTCAGCATCGATCGCTGGTTGGCCACGGACAGATCTTCGCGCGACCAGGCTTTAAAGTGGCCCTTGGCGAGGATATTCAGCTCCGCGGCCACCTGCTTGGCGCGTGACGGATTCTTGATCTTGACCAGGAGCGCCCCGACTCGCGGGCCGTCATCATTGTGGAAGAGCAGCTTGGCCGTCTGGCGCGACACAAAGACCGCGGAATTGAACATCGAGGGATACCCTGCCGTGAGGGCGCGCACCCAGACGGTAATGCCGTCCATCTTGGCCTTATCGCCCAGCTGCACGCCCAGCTTGCCGAGGCTGGAGCGATCCACGACCACCGCATAGGGCTCCTGCAGCGCCTGAATAATGTCGTCACCGAAATCGTTGGGCAGTGTGACGGCGCCCTTGACCGGGTCGACGATGATGACCCGCACTCCGTCGCCCTTGGCGGTCTGGCCTTCCTTGGGGAAGTTGGACCAGAAGGCCCAGTTACCGTTCAACGGCTGCACCTCCAGTACATCCGGATGCTCGTAGATCTCCGGAATGTTCCGGCGGGGCTGCCCGGAATTGTTGCCGAACAGGCTGTCAGAATCGGGCGGCAGGATCATGACCTGGGCAGGCGAGCGATCGACGGTGGCCGTGAAGGACTTGCTCATCCCCATGAACATGCCGGTCATCGCGAGCACCAGCAGGCCCGCGACCGCAAGTGCGACGACGGCGGCCAGGTAGCGGCGCCATTCGTAGATGAGCGTGGAAAGAGCGAGTGACACTAGGCGAGGAGCGTTGCGGCCTCGCGCAGCGACTGGTCGAGGATCGCCACCAGGCGATCGACCTCGGCGGTCGTGATGACCAGCGGCGGGCAGATCACGATCGTGTCGCGCACGGCGCGCACCATGAGTCCATTGGCGATGCAGCGATCGCGCAGCAAGGGCCCGGCCGTACCCTCCTTGTCGCCAAAACGCAGGTTGGTGCCGGCCTGCCGCACGATCTCCACCGCGCCGATCAGCCCCAGGGAGCGCACTTCGCCCACCAGGGCGTGCGCGCGCAGCCGCTGCAGGGCGCGGTTGAAATACGGGCCGATCTCGTTGGCGACTCGCGTCACCAGCCCCTCGCGCTCGATGATCTCGATATTGCGGAGCGCCACCGCCGCGCAGGTCGGGTGCCCCGAGTAGGTGAAGCCATGGAAGAATTCGCTGTCCTTTTCGCGCAGCAGTTCGACGATGGGATGCGAGACGACCGTGGCGGAGATCGGCAGATACCCGGAAGACAGTCCCTTGGCCATCGTCACGATGTCGGGCCGCAGGCCGAAATGCTGGTAGCCGAACCAGCGGCCCAGGCGCCCGAAGCCGCAGATGACCTCATCGCAGATCAGCAGCACGTCGTACTTGCTGCAGATGGCTCCCACCCGCTCCCAGTAGCCAGCCGGCGGGATGATCACGCCGCCGGCGCCCTGCACCGGCTCGCCGATGAAGGCCGCGACGCGCTCCGGCCCGAGCTTGAGGATGCGCTGCTCGAGCGCGTCCGCAGCGCGCGCCGCGAAGACCGCTTCGCTCTCGCCGAATCCCTCGCCAAAATGGTAGGGCTGCATGACATGCTCGACGCCGGGTATCGGCAGGTCACCCTGCGCGTGCATGAGCTTCATCCCGCCCAGACTCACTCCCGCGACGGTGGAGCCGTGGTAGGCGTTCCAGCGGCTGATGAAGACCTTGCGCTGCGGCTGGCCGCGCAGATCCCAGTAGTGGCGCACCAGGCGGAAGGCCGTGTCGTTGGCCTCGGATCCCGAGTTGCTGAAGAACACGTGCTGCAGCTCGCCGCCGCAGATCGCGGCGATCCTGGCCGCCAGCATCACCGTCGGTGCCGTCGCGGTGCGGAAGAACGTGTTGTAGAAGGGCAGCTGCAGCATCTGGGACTGCGCCACCTCGGCGAGTTCGGCGCGCCCGTAGCCCACGTTCACGCACCACAGCCCGGCCATGCCGTCGAGCAGCGCGACGCCGTCGGCGTCGTAGATGTAGCAGCCTTCCGCGCGCGCGATGATGCGGCTGCCGCCGAGCTTCTGCATCAGGCGGTAATTCTGCTGCGCGGGCAGGTGATGGGCGAGGTCCAGCTCGCGCAGGCGCGCGTTTCCGGGCTGTGCATCACTGCGTTCGTTCCGTGCCAGCATGATCAACGCCTCTGCAGCCAGTATGCGATCGCCTGGGGCAACTCGCGCTGCGAGCGGCCGCTGACGTACATGCCAATGTGACCGACATCCAGGCCGAGCGCCAGATAATCCTTGCTGCCAACGAGGCCTTCGAGTGCGGTCGAGGCCGTGGGCGGCACGAGATGATCCTGTTTGGCATAGATGTTCAGCAGCGGCTGGGTCAGCTGCTTGAGGTCCACGCGCCGGCCGCCGATCTCGAGCGTGCCCTTGAGCAGGCGGTTCTCCTGGAAAAACCAGCGTGCGAACTGCGCGAATGCGGCGCCCGCCTGGGCCGGGCTGTCGAAGATCCATTTTTCCATGCGCATGAAGTTGTCGATCTGCGCCTGGTCGCCGCCGCCATCAAGGAGATTGACGTACTTCTGCTGCAGCAGGCGAAACGGCATGAGCGATACATAGGCGGCGTTGAGCACCTCGCCGGGCACGATACCGTGCGCTGCGACCAGCGCATCGACGTCGATGCCCTGCACCCACTTGGACAGCAGGTTGTCGCTGGTCTGGAAATCGACCGGCGTAACCATGGTGATGAGATTGCGCACGCGCCCGGGATGGAGCGCGGCGTAGCACAGGCTAAAGGTGCCGCCCTGGCACACGCCCAGCACCGTGGTCGCTTCGAGCCGGTGTTCGCGCAGCACCACGCCCAGGCACCGGTGCAGGTAGCCATTGATGTAGTCGTTCAGGTCGGTGAAGCGGTCGCCGCCGTCCGGATAGCCCCAGTCGATGAGATACAGATCGAGTCCCAGTTCCAGCAGCCGGCGGATCAGCGATCGATCGGGCTGCAGATCCATCATGTAGGGGCGATTCACCAGCGCGTAGACGATCAGCACCGGCGGCAGGCTGGCGCTCGGTGCGATCGGCCGGTAGTGATAGAGCGTCAGCTTGTCTTCGCGATAGACCGCATCCTTTTCAGAGGCGCCGAAACTCACGGCGGACGCGGCCTTTAGGGACTGGAAGGTGGCCGCGATCCGGCCCGGGAGCTCTCCCAGCTCCTGCAGCGGTGTCGACGGCTCGGCGGGTCCCGGCACGCCTCAGCCCCGCGTGCCGGCGAGGGCCGCCTTCAGCTCCCGAAGCTGCTGATGGATGCTGTTGAGTTCGGCGCGCGTCGGCAGATCAAACTGCCGGGTCCATTCCTCCACCGCTTCGCGCTGTGCGCTGCGCAGCTGGCTCAGCGCATTGGTCAGTTCCGCCTGCGCCTGCACGAAGGCCGCGCCGCGCGCCGCCTGCGCATAGACCCCCTCCGCGGACTCAACCCACAGGTCGTAGACCTCTTTCATCGAGCCGGGCGGGGCGCCCTCCTTGAGCCGGGGTGCCAGCCGCTCACCCAGCTCGCGCAGGGCCCAGCCGATGATGTCGTTCCACTGGCCGCTCAGCTGCAGCTGCGCCTGCGCGCAACGGGCGCCCAGCTGCATCAGCCGCTGCCAGGATTCCTGCTGTTCGCGCGCCGGACCCAGCGCGGGCATGTTGAACGCGCCGCCCATGCCCGGCAGCCCGCCGAGACCGGACATCATGCCCATGCCCGGTATGCCGCCCATCCCCGGTATGCCGCCCATGCCGGGCGCGCCGCCCATGCCCGGCATGCCAAAGGCCATCGCCGGTGGCGCTCCGGGCGCCGCGGCCCACAGGCCGGCAAATTGCTGCTGCAGACCGGCCAGACCGTCGGTGAACTGCCGCGCCCGCTGATCCGGATCGGGCATTGCCGCGGAACGGTTCAGCAGCTCCCACAACGCACCGGAGACGCCCAGGAACTGCTCACACTGCTGCAGGAACGCCCGCCCGAGGCTCTCGGGGCTCCCGTCGGGCGCAGCGGCGTTGGCCGCCGCGGCCGGCGCACCGGGCCCCGCCGATCCGGCGGCCGCCCAGGCCTGGCTCATCTCGGTCCACTGGCGCAGCATGTCGGCCTGGGCTTTCTGTAGCGCCGCAGACCAGTCGCCGGTCGCATTCGATTCGCTGGCCATGGCGCCTCCGTTCAGCTTTGTCAGTTAGGCTGCGGGGTGAAATCATACGCCCTGACCCGAGCGCTGACTAAGGAGACCCTCATGCCCAACAAGGCCATCCCCGCATTGATCGCCGTGCTGATCCTGGGCAGCGCCGCGACCTGGTACTGGTGGCCGCGTCTCGCGCCGACCCCGACGCCACCGCCGCTGGTCAGCGCGCCGCCCGCGCCCGAGACGCCGCCCGCCATCGCCCATCCGCTGCCGCCCGTCACCGACCCCGGCCCGGCCCTGCCCCCGCTGAACAACAGCGATCCGGTGTTCCTCGGCGCCATCGAGCAGCTGCCGGGCGGGGACGCGCTGCGTACCCTGCTGCAGCCGGAGACGCTGATCCGCCACCTTGTCGCCACGGTCGACAACCTGCCGCGTGCCCGCCTTGCTTTGGAAATGCGCCCGGTGCACAGCACGCCGGGCCAGCTGCTCACGGTCGGGGATGAGCAGCAGGCGACCCTGGACGACCATAACGCGGCGCGCTACGCAACGGCCATTGCGGCGCTGCGCGCGCTCGACATGCGTGCGGTCAGCAAGCTGTACCAGCATTTCTACCCGCTCTTCCAGCGCGCCTACGAGGATCTGGGATACCCGCACGCCTACTTCAACGATCGCCTCGTCGCCACCATCGACGATCTGCTCGCCACGCCACAGCCCACCGCTCCGCTGGCGCTCGTGCGGCCGAAAGTGTTTTGGGAATTTGCCGATCCGGAACTCGAGGCGCGTTCTGCCGGCCAGAAGCTGCTGCTGCGCATGGGCAACGAGAACGCCACGATCGTCCGCGCCAAATTGCGCGAGTTGCGCGCACTCGTCGTCACGGCGCCGGGGACCGCGCCGGCTGGCAAGGGCACCTGATCCGTGGCCAGGAACTCCGGAGCCACGGCGAACCATTCGGGAATGCCGTGGTCAGTACGCCCAGGAATGCACAGCCGGATCCATTCAGGCCGCCGTGGCTCGTCCGTCGGCCGCTCATTGCGTTGCGCGGTGGTGCTCCTGGCCGCGACGACGGCCTGCGCCTGCACGACGCTGGCCACGAACCCGCCCCCTCTGGGCGCCGCGCTTGCAGGCCAATGGCAGCAGGACAACGGCGCCAGCGATAATTTCGAGGCCAAGCTGACGCCCCTGCTCGAGACCCAACGCCGCCGCATGCTGCCGCGCCACGGCGCGGCGGAGGCGGCGGGCAGCCGGCGTGGCGGCGAAGGCGATTCAGGTGGTACGGGCGATCGCACGCGTGACGGCATCCTTCCCCTGTTCATACCGCCCGAAGAGCCGGAGAAGGTTCGCGCGCGCCTGGGCGATCAGTTGCGCCCGCCAGAGGCGCTCACCATCGCCATCGACGGAGAGGCGCTGGAGCTCACCCCCGATACGGAGCCGCTGCGGCGCTTCCTGCCCGGTCAGGACGTGTCGCGCATCGACAGCAGCGGGACGGCCGTTCTCGACAGTGGCTGGGACCAGCGGGCCTTCGTCGTGCGCGCCCGCTACACGAATAATTCCACGCGCAGCTGGCGCTACGAGGTGGAGGCCGCGAGCGGGCTGCTGCGCGTCAGCTTCGAGGCCAACGCCCCGGAATTTGGCCGGTTCTCACTGCAAACCCGCTACCGGCGTGCGTCGCCGGCTCCGGCCGGCAAACATTAAAGCGCGGAGTCGTCCATCTCGCCGGTACGGATGCGCACCACACGGTCGATCCCGGTGACGAAGATCTTGCCGTCGCCCACTTTTCCAGTCTTGGCCGCCTTCACGATCGCGTCCACCACCTGATCGACGAGCTCGGAGCGCACACCAATCTCAATGCGCGTCTTGGGAACGAAGTCGACGACGTATTCGGCGCCGCGATACAGCTCGGTATGGCCGCGCTGGCGACCAAAACCCTTGACCTCGGTGACCGTCATGCCCGAAATACCGAGTTCTGACAGGGCTGAACGCACTTCATCCAGCTTGAAGGGCTTGATGACAGCGGTGATCAGTTTCATTGCGGCTCCTTGGCGGTCCGACGGATTCTTCTGGCCCGTATCGTATCGCAAATCGCAGCGGGACCAGTGTATAACGGCCGCCATGCACCTGATCCCCGTGAGCCGCCGCGGCCGGGCCGCCGGCCGAGCCTGACACTGCGCGGCCCGGTTCAACACGCGCGCCTTGCCTTCGCACTGGCGCTGCTCGCGGCACTGCTGTGGGGCCTGTTGCCCCTGGCCCTGTGGCTGCTGACGCCGGTACTCGATGCCGTCACGATCACCTGGTGCCGCTTCCTGTTCGCGGCGGTGATCGTCGGGGCGCTGCTGGGCCGCAGCGGTTCACTGCCCCGGCCGTGGCGTCTTGCGGCACCGCATCGGCTGCTGCTGCTCGTCGCGATCGTCGGCGTGACCATCAACTACGTGCTGTTTGTGGTCGGCGTCCGCATCACCTCTCCGGCCATTGCACAGGTGGTCGGGCAGCTGGCCAACCTGTTCCTGCTGTTCGGCGGCATCGCGGTCTTCGGCGAGCGCTTCAACCGGCGGCAATGGATCGGCTTTGCGATTTTGCTCGCTGGACTGGTGCTGTTCTTCAACAGGCGCCTGCCCCTGCTGTTCGGCGTTCGCGCCCATGAAGGCTTCGGCGTGCTGCTGCTGTTGGTCGGATCGTTGACCTGGGCCTGCTATGGCCTGGCACAAAAGCGCTTGCTGCGCGAACTGAGTTCACCGCAGGCGCTGTGGCTGCTATACGTCGGAAGTGCCCTGCTGCTCACCCCGCTGGTACATCCGGCGCGACTCCAGTCATTGAGCCACGCCCAGGCCTGGGCGCTGCTGTTCTGCTGCTTCAATACCCTCATCGCCTACGGCGCCTATGCCGAAGCGATGAAGCTCGGAGAGGTCGCGCGCGTCAGCGCCACGGTCACCATCTCGCCGCTCTTTACGTTGCTGGGTGGCACCCTCGCAGCCTCCTGGCTGCCCGCCTATGCGGCGACCGAGGCGCCCGGCTCCCTGGCGGTGCTGGGCGCCTGCGCGGTGGTGGCGGGCTCCGCCCTGTGTGCGCTCGGCTCAGATCGAGCCGTCATCTAAACCTCCGACGCGGCCGCGCACTCCAAGTACACATGGTCGGCGCAGACTTCGAGGCCCTGTACCGGGCACATGTGGGTCAGGTCTATGGACTGTGCCTGCGCCTGACCGGCCAGGCCGCGCTGGCGGAGGACTGCACCCAGGACTGCTTCATTGCGGCCTGGCGCGCCCTGCCCGGCTTTGAGGGGCGCAGCCAGTTCTCCACCTGGTTGCACCGCATCGCGGTCAATGCGGTGCTCACGCAGCGGCGCCGGCGCGATCCCCTGCGGGAAGCCGCTGAGCTCGACGCGGAGGCCTTGCAGCGGCCGAACGGGGCAGAGGCCGCGGACACCCTCGACGTGGAGCGGGCGCTGGGCCGCCTTCCCCCCGGTGCGCGCGATGTGCTGGTCCTGGTCGGCATCTATGGACACAGCCATGAGGAAAGCGCGGCGATGCTCGGCATCGCCGTCGGCACCAGCAAGGCGCAGCTGCACCGCGCGCGCCAGCTGCTGGCGAGACAACTGGGCATCGGCCTGGAGACAGCATGAACAGTGACAATTTCGGATCCCTGGACGACGCGCTCGCGCGCCTGCCGCGCGCGCTGGGCCCGGCGCGCGATCTGTGGCCCGCCATTGCGCAGGCCATCGACCCGGGCGCAGCGCGCGCGCGGCCCGGGCCGGCGCTGGTGCGCTGGCCACGCTGGCCGGTGGCGCTCGCCGCGAGCCTTGCCCTTGCCAGCCTGGTGGCCGCGCTATCCTGGTCGGTTCTGCGCCAGCCGCCTGCGAGCGCGCGGCTCGCGCAGGATGGGGCCGCATCAGCGCCGGCAAATCAGACCACGGTGAGTTTCGAATCCCCGCGTACTGCCGCCTTTGTCTCCGCCCGCGCCGCGCTCGAGACCACTTACAAGGAACGGGTGGCGATGCTCGCTCCGGCGACGCGGGCGCGCGTGCAGGCGGACCTGGAAATCATCCGCAAGGCCAACGCGGACATCCGCGACGCGCTGAGCCGCGATCCGGCCAGCCCCTTGCTCCAGCAGCTGCTGCTCAGCATCTGGCAGCAGGAGATTGAGCTCTACACCGACGTATCCCAGGCCACCGAACCCATGCTTACGAGGAGAACCTGATCATGAAACCGTTCCGTTCCGACGCGCGCTCGACGCGCCTGGCGTTGCTGGCGGCGCTCGCCTTGTTGCCCTGCATCGCCGCTCCGGCCGTCGCCTCCACCCGTCCCGTGGCGGCCCAGCAGGCTACTGATCCGACCGGGACGGTCGAAATCATCAATGTCGCCGGTTCGGTCGAGGTCAGCGGCTGGGACCAGCCGCTGGTGGACGTCAGCGGCACGATGGGAGACAAAGTCGAGCGCGTCGAGGTCACCGGCGGCGGCAATCACACCACGGTGCGCGTGGTGCTGCCTACGGGCACCAGCTGGATGGGCGACAGCTCGGCACACCTGAAGATAAAGGTGCCGCACGGCAGCTCACTGGAGGTGTCGCTGGTGAGTGCCGACCTGGCCATCAGTGGGATCGACGGCGGCCAGAAGCTGCAGACGGTGAGCGGCGACATCAGTGGCAGTTCCGGCGGCAACCTGCAGATCAATACCGTCAGCGGCGACGTGCGCATGAGCACCCACGACGATCATGCGCTGCAGATCAAGACCATCAGTGGCGACATGACCGTGAGCGGCGCGGACGGCGACGTGCAGGTCAAGACAGTCAGTGGCGATGCCGTGCTCACGCTCGGCAACCTCACCAGCGCCCACATCGAGAGCGTCTCGGGTGATGTGCAGGTGAGCAGCACGCTCGCGCCGACAGGGCAGTTCGAGGCCTCCTCGATCAGCGGCAATCTGGGCGTCAAGTTCGCGGCGCAGCCTGATGCCGATATCGACGTACAGAGCTTCAGCGGCAGCATCAGCAACTGTTTTGGGCCGAAGCCCACGGAGGAGCACTACGGGCCGGGCAGCCGGCTCAATTTCCGCAGCGGCAAGGGCGGCGGAAAGGTACGACTGGACACCAAGAGCGGCGATGTGAGCGTCTGCACACAGCATTAGCTCCAACCGCCGGCGGTGCCGTACGCCGCCGGCGGCAATGCGGGCCGGACTGCCCGCAAGACCGGCGCTTTTTTGCGGACCGTCGCGTAGTAGAAAATGCCGTAAATCGTCGCATCTGCCGCGGGCGTGGCAAGATTGAGGTTCGCGCAATACGCCGCGCTGTACCCCAGCGCATAGCTCCACTGGTCGGCTTGTGGCCAGTGATCGCGCGTCGTCGCGCAGCGGACGGCAGTCTTGAGGCTGCCAACCTTGTTCCAGCCGGTATTGTAAAACGTGTGATACACCACAGGCGGGCAACCCGGGCCACTGCAGGCCGGCGCCGTCCAGCGGCGGCATGTCCCGGCGGCGGAATCATCCGCTCCTGACAACCACCCCTTGCAGGTCCCATGCGCCCCAGATAGAGGCCATTGCGGCAGCTCCAGGCTCGCCGCGCCGGCCGCGGAAGCCGCCCCTAAAGCAACCGCCAGCAGAATGGATGGTTTCATCGCCAACTCCTCCTGTGGTCGACGAAACGCGCCTGGCTCCGGCGCAGCCCCGCGGGCTGCGCCGGAGCGTTCCGGGGAACTACCGGTCTTCGTCCTGATCGATCCGCACTCGCGTCGCGAGCACCGTCGTGCCTGAGGCGGTCCCTTCCACCTCGACGATCTGCCCTACCGCCTGCGTGTAGAAGTCCGTGGCGGTGAGCATGTGCTCATCCTCGCCCTCTCCGTCGCCGAAGTCGGCATTGGAGGCGTCGATCGTGATGCCGAGAATCATGAACTGCGGCGGCATCGTGGCCATGAATGACCCGCGCACTTCCACTTTGGTCGACGGTGGAATGCGCTCCAGCTTGCCCGCCAGCACCTGGCCGCTCCCCGCCGGATTCTCGTAGCCACGGATCTCGACGTTGTCGCCGACACTCACGTTTGCCAGGGTGAAGAGCTGCACCTGCGCGCTGCTCTGGTCCTCGTAACGGGTATTCGAATCCACGTTGATCGTCACGCCCAGGACGGTAAGCGTGTTGTTCATCGCATCGACCGCGGTCACCGTCGATTCCAGTTCAATGGCGGCGATGTGATGGATCTCGATCTCGTCGGCCACTAGCACGCCACTGGCGTCGAGCATGCCGCGCACTTCGACCTGCACGTTGAGCGCCAGATCGGCGGCCGTACCACCTTCGTAGCGGGTGTCCATCGTGGTCGTAACTTTCGCGCCGGCGACGTCAAAATCCATCGCTGAAGCAAAGCGCGTGATCAGACCCTCCTGCTCGACGTGCCCGCCCTCCGCGGCCTCGCGCGGATCGTTGTCGGCCGGCTGCACCGAATCGGCCATCAGCTTGACGGCGGTCGCATCAAACATGGTTCCGCGCACCACCACCAGATCGCCATCGGCTGGCTGCCCGGCGGTGAAGCCGCTGAGCATCGCCGCCGAATAATCGACCGTGAGGGCATTGATCATGAAGGTATGCGCGCTCATGTCCAGGCCCGCGACTGTGCCCAGCACCTGCAGGTGCTCGCTGGCTTCGGCACGCGCGATGCGGGTGGCGGCGATATTGCCGCCGGCGCCGGCAAAGCCGCTGACTTCAACGGCATCGCCCGTCGCGAGCCCGGTCAGATCGGCAGGCGTTATGCCTTCGCCGAACGAAGTGCTGGCCGTGACGTCGACCGTTTGGCCGAGCACGGTGAGTTGACTCGCCCCGACGTCGATGCTGCCAACTGGCCCGACCGCCTGATCTTCGACGTCGACACTGGACGCCTCGCCCAGCATGGACTGCAGGTTCTGCTGGCCGTGTACCAGCGCAACTTCGCCTACCGCCAGGCCCGACTGCGTCACCATCAGACCATTTTTCTTGAGACTCGCGCCAGAGACGTCGTAGCGCACGCCGTTCACGTAGACGCTGCCAAAGGCGGTGATGGTCCCCAGGGTAGCCACCGACTGGGAACCGTTCATGGTGCTGCCCGACGAGCCGATGCCTCCGCAGGCCGCCAGCACCAGCAGTGCCGCCAGGGTGACTGATATAGATTTCATGGTCTGCCTCCTCTTATGCCCAACGGCCGAACGGCCGGATACGAATTGGGGTGACCGATTTTTCAGCAACACCGGACCCAACGCACCCTGTCGTCACGCAACGACGGCACTGCGGGATTCGACACTCTCGCGGCCGATGGGGAAGTGCGGGGCCCGAGGCTGTGTTGGCCTGTTGTGCCATTGCACAAAGATGCGGGTGGCCCGGCATGCCCGCGGCGTCCTGCAGGCACAGGCAAAGGCTCAAAGGCCCCGCTTCGCGCTTGAACGTATGACGGATCTTCGGGTACTCACCGCTCCATTTGTCAATGCGTACTCTTTATATTCATTAAGTAACTGCCTGACCGTCTTTCCGATTTCGTGTTGCGCACTTCCCCGTCGCAATGCAGCAGCGCTATTGCTAATTTGGTTAGTGCTACTGCATGCTTGATACCAATCTGGGAAGTTGGGGGATAGGGAGATGGATCAATCAGTCTGGACTGAGTCGCGCGCCTGTGGGAACGGTGCGGTGCCGCTGCGACGCGCACTGGCATTGCTCGCGCTGCTGGCTATATCGCTCGCCACCATGCCCGCGCACGCCGTGCCCAGCTTCGCACAGCAAACCGGGATGCCGTGCCAGCAGTGTCATACCACGGCCTATGGCCCAGCCCTGACCGAATACGGCCGGCAGTTCAAGGTCAACG